>JAXMDH010000021.1:0-175301 GCA_046348915.1 Amaricoccus sp. | reverse complement strand
GCCGACCTGACGCTCGACCGGGGCGAGACCGGCCAGGGCGTCACAGTCAAGGCCAGCGCCCGCGACCTGGCCGTCGCGGGCACGCGCATCGCCCAGCTCGACGTCGACGCCACTATCGCCGATGCGCTCGGCCTGCCGATCATCAACGGCAAGCTCGCCGGCAGCGACCTCTTCGTCGGCGGCATCGAAGTCGACGCGGTCAACGCCACCGCCGACCAGGTGGATTCGAAGCGGATGAAGTTCGCCGCCGACGCGCGGCTCGCCATGGGCACGCTCGCCGACCTCTCGGGCGAGCTCGCCCGCCTCGATGACGGCTTCGCCGCTACCCTCGACTCGCTCCACCTGCGCCAGAACGGCGTCACCGCCAGCCTCGCCGCGCCCTCGACCGTGACGATCCGCGGCAGCGTCATCGAGCTCACCCCGCTCGACCTCGGCTTTGGCCAGGGCAATCTGACCGCACAGGGCAAGCTCGACGATAGCTTCGACGTCGATGTCGCCATCCGCGACCTGCCGCTGGCGCTCGCCAACGCCATCCAGCCGGCCCTCGGACTTGCCGGCACCGTCAACGGCACCGCCCGCGTCACCGGCCCGCGCGCCGCGCCCGACGTCCGCTTCGACGTCGCGGGCGCCGGCATCGAGTCGGCGATCACCCGCGGCGCCGGGCTGCCGCCGGTCGCGCTCAAGGCCACCGGCCAGACCGCCGACAGACGGCTCGACCTCGATGCCTCGGTCAGCTCGCAGAACGGTCTCGCGGCCTCGGCCAAGGGCTCGGTCCCACTAGGCGCCGGCAACATGGACGTCGCGATCAACCTGAAGGCCTTCCCGCTGGCGCTGGTCGACCGGCTCGCCGGCAACCGCGGCCTGCGCGGCACCGTGACTGGCACCGGACACGCCACCGGGCCGCTCGCCGACCCTGCCGTCACCTTCAACCTGCGCGGCGACGGCATCGACGCGACCGTCCTCGATACCAACGGGTTCCCGCCGCTCAACCTGACCGCCGCCGGCCAGTATCGGGGCAAGGCGCTGCGTCTCGAGTCCGCCCGCGTCACCGGCGCCGGTGGTCTCGATATGACCGGATCCGGCACCATCCCCTTCGCGGGTCCGGGCCTCGACGCCACCGTCTCCGGCACCGCGCCGCTCTCGATCGTCAACCCGCTCCTGGCCGAGCGCACCGCCGAGGCGACGGCCGGCCAGCTCCGCATCAACGCCGCCGCCCGCGGGTCGCTGACGGCACCCGATCTTTCCGGCCGCGTGTCGCTGTCGGGCGGCGCCCTCGTCGACCCGCAGACAAACCTCCGGCTGCAGGGAATGACGCTCGAAGCCTCGCTGACCGGCAACGCGGTCGTCCTCGAGAGCTTCCGCACCGACGTGGCCACCGGCGGCAACATCACCGCCCAGGGGCGTGTAGGGCTCGGGCGGGGCTTCCCGGCCGACCTGACCATGCGCATGAACAACGTCCGCTACACCGACGGCAATTTCGTCAGCACCCAGGTCTCCGGCAACCTCGCGCTCAACGGGCCGCTGGTCGGCGGCGGCGGCAAGCTTTCGGGCACCGTCGACCTCGGCCGCACCGAGATCTCCATCGCCGAGGGCCTCGGCGCCAGCAGCCAGGTCGTCGACCAGATCAGCCATTACCGACCGTCCGCGCCGGTGCAGCAGACGCTCGACCGCGCCCGCGTCGGCGTCGAGGCCAGGCAACCGTCCGGCCCCACCGGCCCCGGGATCGGCCTCGACGTGCGCATCCGCGCACCGGCACAAATCTTCGTGCGCGGGCGAGGCCTCGACGTCGAGCTCGGCGGCGAGCTCAGGGTCCAGGGGACGACCAGCGACATCCAGCCGGTCGGGCAGTTCGACCTGCGCCGCGGGCGGCTGATCATCCTCGGGCAGCGCATCGAGTTCGACCAGGGCAACCTGCAGCTGGTCGGCAACCTCGATCCGCAGCTCTATTTCGTGGCGCAGACGAAGTCTGGCGACGTGACCGCCTACGTGACCGTGCAGGGGCGGGCTTCGGCGCCGCAGATCACCTTCTCGTCCGAGCCGGCCCTGCCGCAGGACGAGGTGCTGGCGCGGGTCCTGTTCAACCGCGCGACGCAGAACCTCTCGCCCTTCCAGCTGGCCCAGCTCGCCGCCGCCGCGGCCGAGCTTGCCGGCGGGGGCGGCGGCCCGGGCTTCCTCGGCGAGCTGCGCGGCGCCACCGGCCTCGACGACCTCGACATCATCACCCAGGAGGACGGCTCGACCGCCGTCCGCGCCGGCAAGTACGTGAGCAAGAACGTCTACGTCGACGTGCAGACCGACACCCAGGGCATCAGCACCGCCGAGGTCAACCTCACGGTCAACGACAACCTGACGGCCCGGGGATCGGTCGCGTCCGACGGCAACACCACGATCGGCCTCTTCTTCGAGCGCGACTTCTGAGACCGACGGGTGCCGACAAGGGCCGTGCCCCCTGACATGGCAGACGGGCCGACGCGAACCGCACGCCCGTAACCGCTATCCGCACGATGCCGGCTGGTCCCCCCGGGCCGCGGCCCGTCCACCGCCCTCCCCGCCGGCCGCGAGCCAAGCCTCCCCCTTCAACCTATCGGGTAGTGCCTGGGGGGTCGAGGGGGGGCGGCGAGCGCCCCCCTTGTATCTTGCAGTTGCCGACCCGGTGCGATGCCGGCGAGGCTGGCGGCGGACGGGAGCCCGTGCCCCCCTTGGGCGATCGAGCCCGTGCCCGAGCACGGGGCCCCGTCCGCCGGTTCCGATCGGAACCCGAACAGTCGCTTGGGCCGCCGCGCGAGCCCGGATTTGCAAGGACGGGTCGAGGAACAGCAGCCTCGCAGCGCCGAGCTTCGTCGGCGTCGACATCTCGAAGGATCGTCTCGATGTGCATCTGCGTCCTCCGGCGAGGCCTGCCGTCGCGCGACGGCGAAGGCCTCGAAACCCTGGTCGCCGCCCTCCGCCGGCTCGACGTCGCGCTCGTGGTGCTGGAGGCCACCGGCGGCTTCGAAGTGACGGTGGCGGCGGCGCTGGCCGGCGCCGGCCTGCCGCTCGCGGTGGTCAACCCGCGCCAGGTGCGCGCCTTCGCCCGCGCCACCGGGCGGTTCGCGAAGACCGACGCGCTCGACGCGGAGCGATCGCCCTCTTCGCCGAACGCATCCGCCCCGCGCCGCGCCCGGTCGCGGGCGAGGACGCGCAGGCGCTCAGGAGCTGGTGGCCCGGCGCCGCCAGCTGGTCGAGATGATCGGCCAGGAGCGGAACCGCTCCCGGCAGGCCCGCGCCCGGCGCGTGCAGCGGAGTCTCAGGGCCACCCTGCGGGTGCTCGAGGCCGAGCTCGCCAGGCTCGACCAGGACATCGACGGCGCGGTGCGCGGGTCTCCGGCCTGGCGGGAGGCCGACGACCTGCTCACCTCGGTGCCGGGGATCGGCGACGTCACCTCCCGCACCCTGATCGCCGATCTGCCCGAGCTCGGGCAGATCGGCCGGCGGCGGATCGCCGCCACCGTCGGCGTGGCCCTTCAACCGCGACCCGGCCGCTGGCGCGGCCACAGGACGATCGCCGGAGGACGCACCGACGTGCGCAACACCCTCTTCATGGCCACCCTCTCGGCCATTCGCTGAACCCGGTCATCCGCGCCCACTACGCCCGCCTCGTCGAGGCCGGACGGCCGAAGAAGGTCGCGATCATCGCCTGCCTCCGCCACCTCCTCACCATCCTCGACGCCATCCTCAGGACCAAAAGGCGGGGGGGGGCGGGGGGGGGCGGCGCCCCCCCCCCCTCGGGCCGCCGCGAGATCCCTCCGGTCCTCCGGGAGCAAGGGAGACGAGCCCCCGGCCTTCGGCCCAGAGGCCCGCGCATGCGGGCGACGGCGCCAAAGCGCCGAGGGCCCTCTCGCCGTCCTCCGGGCCGCATCCGCGCGGACACGACCCGAACGTGGCCAGCGATGAACAGGTCGCCAAGCGCCTCGCTGAGCAGCCGCCCCCGGCCGCTACCCGCCGCCGCCCCCGGCGTTGTTCAGGGCTTCGGCGTCGAGGTTCAGGATGTTGCCGAACAGCTGTTCAAGCACGCCGAGCTCGCGGCCGCCGGTTTCGGTGGTGCGGGTCTCGAGGTTGACGATACGACCGTCGGCGAGGCCGTAGTTCTTGACGTCCCGCACCACGCCGCGGCTGTCGAACTTCACCGCCAGTACCTTGCGGTCGACCACCTTCGGCGCGTGGTAGGTATAGTTCTCGACCGTACTCTGGACGTAGTACCAGGCCGAATCTCGCAGGATGCCGGCGGAGGACGGCAGGCCGAGCTGCTTCTGCACCGTCTCCGTGGTGTCGACGCCCGGCCGAATGCGCGCGACGTCCGCCTGCGGCGGCACGTAGCCGTGCACCTGCACGGTTGGCGCGCAGCCGGCCGTCAGCAGACCGCAGAGGAGCGCCGCAAACCCGGTCTGTCGCAGCGGTTTCGGGCGCATCCTCTCCCTCGGGCCGGCATCGAATTACCCTTGCTCACCTACCGTGCGCATGGTCTAAGTTCAAGGAACTTGGGCCGGTCGCCCCGACGACCGGCCACCGGGAGCAGCGATGCCCGACCTCATTCCCCACGCCGCCGACAACCCCGAGTTCGCCCGTGTCCTCGAGTTGAGGCAGCTGCGCGACGCCGACCGGTTCGAGCTCGACATCGCGCCGACCGAGGCCGAGGCGGCCGCCGTCGCCCGCCTGCTCGGCGCCCGATCGGTGCGCAAGCTGCGGCTCGCGGGCGAGCTCGTCCGGCGCGGCGCCGGCTGGGAGCTCGAGGCCGGGCTCGGCGCGACGGTGGTGCAGAGTTGCGTCGTCACCCTCGATCCCGTCACCACCCGCATCGACCAGCCGGTCCGCCGCCTCTGGCTTCCCGACAGCGCGCCGCGGTCCGCCGAGCTTCTGATCGATCCCGACGAGGACGACGAGGTCGAGCCGCTCGGGGACCGCATCGACTTCGGTCGGGTCGCGGTCGAGGCGCTGGCGCTGGCGCTGCCGGCCTACCCGCGCAGGCCCGGCGCCGAGCTCGAGTCGGCCTTCGGCGAGGACGACGCGCCGAAGCCTTTCGCCGCGCTGGCGGCGCTGCGCGGAAAGGCCGGCACGGGAACGTGACGAAGGCCGCAATGGGGCTTGCGCCGCGGCCGTCGATCGCTATGTTCCGCGGTTCATTTTCCTGTCCGGTCCGGCGGTGGTGGGCGTGACTCGGTGCGCCCGATCTGCTACGGCCCGGGCCGACGGAAGGAACGGCCGGGCGGCGTCCCGGCGAGGATCGAGGACGAAAGATGGCTGTCCCCAAGAGCAAGGTCACCCGCGCCAAGCGCGGCATGCGCCGTTCGCATGACGCGCTGGTCGCCGGCAACCCCAACGAATGCCCCAACTGCGGCGAGCTGCGCCGCCCCCACCACGTCTGCGGCGCCTGCGGCCACTATGACGGACGCGAGGTTCTGCCCAAGGCCGAAGAAGTCGATCTCGACGACGAAGCCGCCTGACGCGTACCCGAAAGAGGTTAGCCCGGGATGAGCGGCGAGGCCCCGCGCAATGACCTGGGCGACGGCGAGGCCCGTCCGGCGGGCGACATCGTCATATCCATCGACGCCATGGGCGGCGACCGGGGCGTGTCCGAGGTCGTCCGCGGCATGGAGATGTCCTTCGAGAAGAACCCGCGCCTGCGCTTCATCGTGCACGGCGACGGCGAGGAGATCTCGCGCACCATCCAGGCTCACCCCGCACTCGCCGGCCGCACCGACATCCGTCACGCCGCCGGCGTCGTCGCGATGGACGACAAGCCGTCCCGGGTTCTGCGCAGCGCCCAGGGCACCAGCATGTGGAGCGCGCTCGAGACGGTGAAGGCCGGCGAGTCGCCGGTGGTGATCTCCGGCGGCAACACCGGCGCCCTCATGGCCTTGTCGATGCTCGCCCTGCGCAAGGCGCCGGGCGTCAACCGTCCGGCCATCGCGGTCAACTGGCCGTCCCTGAACCCGCAGGGCTACAACATCCTGCTCGACGCGGGCGCCGACATCCGCGCCGACGCCGACGACCTCCTGAAGTACGCGGTCATGGGCGCCTCCTACGCCCGCAATGCCTTCGGCCTCACCCGGCCCCGCGTCGGTCTCCTCAACGTCGGCACCGAGGAGCACAAGGGCCGCGCCGAGTTGCACGAGGCGGCCGACCTGATCGCCGCGGCCGCCCCGGACGGCGACTTCGAGTACGTCGGCTATGTCGAGGGCGTCGACATGCCCTCCGACCGCGTCGACGTCGTCGTTACCGACGGCTTCACCGGCAACGTGGCGCTGAAGACCGGCGAGGGCACCGCCAAGATGATCCAGGGCCTGCTCAAGGAGGCCTTCGCCTATTCGACGCTGAGCCGCATCGGCGCCCTCTTCGCGCTGACCTCACTCAAGCGGCTGCAGAAGCGGATCGACCCTCGGCGGGCGAACGGCGGTGTCTTCCTCGGGCTCAACGGCACCGTCATCAAGTCGCATGGCGCCGCCGACGCCACCGGTGTTTCGGCCGCGATCAAGCTCGCGTTCACCCTTGCCGAGCACGGCTTCACCCAGCGCCTCGCCGCGCGGATCGCCCTGCGTCCCTCGGAGCACGCGCCCGACACCGTACGCGGAGGCCTGTCATGACCATGCTGCGCGCGGTGCCGGTCGGCTGCGGCCACTACCTGCCGGCCCGGGTGGTCGAGAACGCCGAGTTCGCCGCCACCCTCGACACGTCCGACGAGTGGATCCGGACGCGCACCGGCATCGAGCGCCGGCACTTCGCCGCCGAAGGCGAGCTGACGTCGGACCTCGCGGCCGCCGCCGCCCGCGCCGCGCTGGCCGACACCGGTCTGACCGGGGCCGACATCGACACGCTGATCGTCGCGACCGCGACCCCGGACCTGACCTTCCCGGCCACCGCCGTGAAGGTCCAGACCGCGATCGGGATGCGCGGCGGCTTCGCCTTCGACTTGCAGGCGGTCTGCGCCGGCTTCGTCTTCGCGCTGGCGCAGGCCAACGCGCTGATCCAGTCGGGCACCTCGCGGCGGGTGATGGTGATCGGCGCCGAGACCTTCTCGCGCATCCTCGACTTCACCGACCGCAGCACCTGCGTGCTGTTCGGCGACGGCGCCGGCGCTCTGATCTTGGAAGCGGCGGAAGGCACCGGCAGCCCGTCCGAGCGGGGTATTCTCGCCACCGACCTGCACTCCGACGGCCGCTACCGCGACCTGCTCTACGTCGACGGCGGCCCCTCGGCCACGCGCACCTCGGGCGTGCTGCACATGTCCGGGCAGGAAATCTTCAAGCACGCGGTGGTCAAGCTGGCCGAAACGGGGGCCGCGGCGCTGGACCGCGCCGGGCTCACCACCGCCGACATCGACTGGCTCGTCCCGCATCAGGCCAACCTGCGGATCATGGCGATGACCGCTCACAAGCTTGGCGTTCCGATGGAGCGCGTGATCGTGACAGTGCAGGATCACGGCAACACCTCGGCCGCATCGATTCCCCTGGCGCTCTCGGTGGCACATGCGGCGGGCCGCATCCTGCCCGGCGATGTGCTGCTGATGGAGGCAATCGGCGGCGGCCTTGCCTGGGGAGCGGCCGTAGTCCGCTGGTAGGCGCGTCTTCGCTCCCGCACCCAAGCCGTTGTTATTGACTCGCTTTCGGATTCCCCAATAGGGTTGACGAAACAGTGAGCAACACGAGGGGGGTGCCGTGAGTGAGAAGACCCTGACCCGGATGGAGCTCAGCGAGGCCGTTTTCCGCACGGTCGGCCTCTCGCGCAACGAATCGGCCGAGCTGGTCGAGACCGTGCTCAACCACATGTCCGATGCGCTGGTGCGCGGCGAGACGGTGAAGATCTCCTCCTTCGGCACCTTCAGCGTGCGCTCCAAGTCCGCGCGGGTCGGGCGCAACCCCAAGACCGGCGAGGAGGTTCCGATCGAGCCGCGCCGCGTCCTCACCTTCCGTCCGTCCCACATCATGAAAGAGCGGGTGGACGTTGGAAACAAGTAGCCAAGCCGTGGTCCCGGCCCCGATGGACAAGTCTCCCGAAGCCTTCCGCACCATCAGCGAGGTCGCCGACGCGCTCGATGTCCCGCCCCACGTCCTGCGCTTCTGGGAGACCCGCTTCGTGCAGGTGAAACCTGTGAAGCGCGGCGGCGGTCGCCGCTACTACCGCCCCGAGGACGTCCGGCTGCTGCGGGGGATCCGCGGTCTGCTCTACGATGACGGCATGACGATCAAGGGCGTGCAGAAGATCCTGCGCGAGCGGGGGATCCGCCACGTGATCGGCCTGGGCGCTGCGGGCGAGGGCGAGGCCCCGGCGCACCTGCCTGCCGCGGTTACCGCGCCGATGCCGAAGCCGCGCGCTCCGAAGGTAGCACCCGCCAAGGCGCCGGTGCCGGCCACCAATGGTACCGGGGCCCACGTGCCGCAGGGCGACCTCTTCCCGGCCGGAGAGGGTGGCGCCACCGTCGCGACGATTGCCGCGCCCTTGGAGCGGCCGGCGGTTGTCGCCGCGGAATCGGGCTCGAAGCAGCTCGACAAGGAGGCGCTGAAGGCGCTGCTCGCCGAGCTCGAGGCGCTGCGCGCGGTCATGACTGGCAAGACCAAGGGCTGACCCGGCGGCCCCGACCCCGGGGCCCCATCCCGTTCTCTCTCCTTCCTTTCCCCACCACCCTGGCGGGCAGGTTCCCCCTCGCCCCATGCTTGGGGCAAGGGGGAGTGGGGTGGGCGCGCGCAAGGGCGCCGCGCCCGCTCCGCGCGCGTGGGACGACGACTCCGGAGCGCAAAGGCGCTCCGATGCTGGCGCTCGCCGCGGAACCAAGAGGTCCTGCAGGGGCGCCCCGCCCGTTCCCGTCCTCGACCGGCGCCGGGTTTTCGGTTGGAGCCGGACCCCTCGCGCGGGCTTTCCCCCCTTGCCCTCCGCGGGAGCCGACGATAAAGCGCCTCCTGTCGGGCTATAGCGCAGTCTGGTAGCGCGTTCGACTGGGGGTCGAAAGGTCGTGAGTTCGAATCTCGCTAGCCCGACCATTTCCCCAGATTCCGCCGCCGCCGCCCTCGGGGCGGCCGGCGTTGTCGCGGCACAGGGCATATCGCGCCTGAACGCCGCCGGCGCGATCACCGCGGGCCTGCCGTTCGCCGCCGGCCAGGTGCAGCCGGCGAGCCTCGACCTCAGGCTCGGCGACATCGCCTTCCGCGTGCGCGCCTCCTTCCTGCCGGGCGCGGCGACGCTCGCCGAGCGCCTCGGCGACTTCGCCATGCACGAGATCGATCTCGCCGGCGGCGCGGTGCTGGAGAAGGGCTGCGTCTACGTCGTCCCGCTGGTCGAGGGGCTGGCGCTCCCCGAGGGCCTCTCCGCCGTCGCCAACGCCAAGAGCTCGACCGGCCGCCTCGACCTCTTCACCCGGCTGATCACCGACCGCGGCACCGAGTTCGACCGCATCGAGCCCGGCTACCGCGGCCCGCTCTACGCCGAAATCTCGCCGCGCTCCTTCTCGGTCCTCGTGCGTCCCGGCATGCGCCTCAACCAGATCCGCTTCCGTCAGGGCTCGACCACACTCTCCGACGCCGACCTCCGCCGCCTTCACGCGCGCGAGCCCCTCGTGGACGGCCCGGCCCACATCTCCGACGGCCTCGCCTTTTCCGTCGACCTCGCGCTCGACGGCCCCGTGGGCTGGCGTGCAAAGCCGCACACCGGCCTGATCGACCTCGACCGCATCGCCCACTACGACCCGGCCGACTTCTGGGAACCCGTCACCGCCCGCGACCGCCGCATCATCCTCGACCCCGGCGCCTTCTACATCCTGGTCAGCCGCGAGGCCGTCCACGTGCCGCCCGACTACGCCGCCGAGATGGCGCCCTACCTTGCCATGGTCGGCGAGTTCCGCGTCCACTACGCCGGCTTCTTCGACCCGGGCTTCGGCCACGCCGGCGCCGGCGGCGCCGGCTCGCGCGGCGTCCTCGAGGTGCGCTGCCACGAGGCCCCCTTCGCCCTCGACCACGGCCAGGTCGTGGGCCGGCTGGTCTACGAACGCATGGCCGAGCGCCCGGAGATCCTCTACGGCCGCGACACCGGCTCGAACTACCAGGGCCAGCGTCTGAAGCTCTCGAAGCACTTCCGGCCAGCCTGACGGCAGGCCCGCTTCGGCCCGCGCACAATGGTTGATGCCCGGTTAAGGCCAGAACACGTTTCTATTCAAAAACAAGCGCTTGCCATTTGCCCGATACCCCCCGCGCCCTACCTCGGCGCCTGCCACCAGACGTCGGGCAGCCAGCCGATCCAGTCGCCGTAGACCGGCAGCTTGTCCGGAAAGCGCAGGTCGGCCTTGTAGGCGATGTCGCTCTTGTCCGAGAAGCCGAAGGGGATCACGTAGCGCCCTGTCGTCAGCACCCGGTCGAGCGCCTGGACGGCTGCCTGGAACTCCGCCGGGTCTCGGGTCGCCAGCATGTCGGCGATCATCGCCTCCGCCGCCGGGCTCGCGACGCCCATGTAGTTGCGCGTCCCCGGCTCGGTGACGCCGGCGCTCCCCCAGTAGAGCGTCTGTTCGTTTCCCGGCGACAGCGACATGTTCCAGGTGTTTACGATCATGTCGAAGCCGTAGTCGTTCTTGCGCTGGTTGTACTGCGCCGCGTCGACCGACTTCACCGCCACCTTGATTCCGAGCTGCCGCAACGCATCGGAGAAGATGTTCGCCGTCGCCTCGTCCTGCCCCGACACGAGCAGGATCTCGAACTCGAAGGGCTTGCCTTCGGCATTCCTGAGCACCCCGCCGTCGACCTTCCACCCGGCCTCGCCGAGCTCCTTCGCCGCCGCCCTGAGGTTCGCCCGGTTCCGCTCGGTCCCGTCCGACACCGGCAGGGAATATGCGTCGAGCGCCCCCGGCACCAGCTCCGCCGCGAACGGTTCCAGCAGCTCCTTGACCCGGCCCTCCGCAGGCCCGTCACCCATGCCGAGCGCCGAGTTCGAGAAGTAGCTCGCCCGCCGCGGCAGCGCTCCGCCGTTCAGCGTTCGGTTAACGAACTCGTAGTTGAAGGCGTGCAGCAGGGCGTCGCGCACCCGCCAGTCCTGAAAGATCGGCCGCCGCGTGTTGAAGACGAAGCCCTCCATCCCCGAGGGGCGCCCGTTGGGGACCTCCGTCTTCAGCACTTCCCCCGACCGGACCGCCGGGAAGCCGTACTCGCTCTGCCAGCGCGTCGGGCTCGCCTCGCGATAGACCGACAGGTCGCCCGCCGTGAACGCCTGGAACATCACGCCGGCGTCGACGAAGTATTCGTAGCGGACCGTGTCGAAGTTGTTCACCCCGCGGTTGATGGGCAGCCCCCGTCCCCAGTAGTCGGGATTTCGCTGGAAGCTGACGTAGCGCCCCGGCTCGAATGCGCCGATCCGGTACGGCCCCGACCCGATCGGCGCGCGCAGGCTGCTCGCCTCGAAGTCGATTCCCTCCCAGTCGCCCTGCTTCAGGATCGGCCTGAGCCCGATGATCAGGGGCAGCTCGCTGTCGGCTGCGTCGAAGGTAAAGCGTACCGACCGCTCCCCGGTCTTCTCCGCCTTCGCCACTTTTTCCCAGGCGTTCCGGTATCTTGGCAGCCCCTTGTCGGCGAGGGTCTGCATCGACCAGATCACGTCCTCGACGGTCACGGGGCTCCCGTCCGAGAAGCGCGCCTCGGGCCTCAGGGTGAACTCGACCCACTCGCGATTCGGCCCCGTGGCGATCGATTCCGCCAGCAGACCGTAGAGTCCGAAGGGCTCGTCCCAGTTGCGCGCCATCAGGCTTTCGAAGACGTGCGACTGGATTGCCGCCGGTGCGCGCCCCTTGAGGATGAATGGGTTGAGCGAGTCAAAGCTGCCGACTTCGCCGAAAACGATAGTGCCGCCCTTGGGTGCTTCGGGATTGGCGTAGGGCAGCGACACAAAATCCGGTGGTAGCGCCGGCTCGCCGTACATAGCAATGCCGTAGCCCGGGTCGGCGGCGGTGGTTGCGCCCGAGGCGACGGCGACGACGAGGAGCAGCCCCGCTGCTCCGAGCCAGCGTGTCATATCCGTCACATCCCCGCGATCGATTTACCTTGAGCACCCTAAACCAAGCCCGCGGACCCCCGCATCAAGATTTTTGGCTTGGCGATAGGCCGTTGATTTCGTATAAGGGTTCCACTGCTCGATAGGTTTCTTGCCTGTATGAAACCTGCCTCAACGACTTGACGCCCTCCTCGTGAGGGCGTCTTTTTTTGCGCCTTTGACACCCCGCAGAACGCCATTTCCGACATCCTCGCGGCGGATCAGGAACCCGGCAGCGTCACCGCCTCGCGCGCCGCGAGTGCCTCGCCGAGTCGCGGCAGCCCGGCGCGCCGCAACAGCGGCCGCAGCGCGAGCGAGCGGCCGGCGAGCCACTCGGCCCTTGCCCGCACGGCCGTGGCGACCGGGCCGAGGCCGAGGGAGGCGTCGAGCTCGACGAGAAAGCCGTCGGGCTCGCGCAGCAGGATTCCGTGCCGCGCCAGGGTGCGGGTCGGAAAGTCGGCGCGGTTCAGCGTCACGAGCGTGCCGGCGCCGCCGGTGATCGCGGCGGCCAGCACGTGGCGGTCGCCGGGATCGGGCAGCGACAGCGACGCCTCGAGGTCCGCGTCCTCGGGCACCATCGCCTCGGGCCAGGCGGCGGCGAGGCGGGCGATCTCGCCGCGCGCCTCGGCCTCCGCGTCGCCCGGCAGGCGGCGCGTCGCCCGCGCCCACTCCTCGAGGATCCGAGCCGACCAGAGCGGTGCGAAGCCGCCGGCGTCGGCGGTGGCCAAGAGCATCGCCCGCAGCACGGAGGGCACCAGCACGCAGGCGTCGAGCAGCACTTTCACGGGTCGCCCAGCCGCAGGAACAGCGCCTTGAGATAGGCCGTCTCGGCCAGCGCCGGATGCACCGGGTGGTCGGGCCCCGCGCCGCCCACGTGCAGGATCTGCGCGCTGCGGCCGGCACGGGCGACGCCGTGCAGGCTCGCCTCGCGGAAGCGGGCGAGGTCGGCGGCGTGGCTGCAGGAGCAGAGGACGAGGAATCCGTCGGGCTCCGCCACCGCGGCGGCGAGGCGCGCGACCCGCTCGTAGGCACGCAGCCCGGCGTCGAGCGCCGCCTTGTTCGGCGCGAAGGCCGGCGGGTCGCAGACCACGAGCCCGAAGCGGCGGCTTCCGGCAGCGAGCGTGGCGGCGGCGTCGAAGACGTCCGCGCGCCGAGCCTCGAACCGGTCGGCCACGCCCGAGGCGGCAGCGCCCTTCGCCGCCAGCTCCAGCGCCGGGGCGGAGCTGTCCACCGCTAGGGCCGCGGTCGCGCCGGCGGCCAGCGCCGCCAGGGCGAAGCCGCCCACGTGGCTGAAGAGGTCGAGCGCGTCGCGGCCACGCGCCAGCCGCGCCGCAAAGGCGTGGTTCGGCCGCTGGTCGTAGAAGATGCCGGTCTTCTGCCCGTGCGCGAGGTCGGCGAAGTAGACCGCGCCGTTCATCGGCACCGCCACCGGGCCGTCCAGCGCGCCCGCGAGCACCGCCGATTCGCCATCGAGTCCTTCGAGCGATCGCGCCCGGCCGCTGGCGTTCTTGACCACGGTCGCGATGCCGGTGACGACGCGCAGCGCCTCGACCAGCGCGGGCAGCCGCGCGTCGGCCCAGGCGGCGTTGGGCTGCACCACTGCCGCGTCGCCGAAGCGGTCGATGACGACGCCGGGCAGGCCGTCCGCCTCGGCGTGCGCCAGCCGGTAGAAGGGCGCATCGAACAATACCTCGCGCAGCGCCAGCGCCCGCGCGAGCCGACGCGCGAACCAGTCGGCGCCGATGGCGGCGGCGGGATCCGGGTCGAGCAGCCGGACGGCGATCTTCGAGCCGCCGTTAAAGGCCGCGGCGCCGAGCGGTTGCCGCGCGGCGTCCTGCAACTCGACCACCGTGCCGGCAGGGATCGCCCGCGTCCGCCGGTCGAGCACGATCTCGTCGGCGTAGCCCCAGGGCACGTCGCCGGCGAAGCGGCGGGCCTGCGGGCGCAGGCGTACGACGGGGCGGGGCTCGGCAGGCTCGGGCATGGCCGATCTCTGACCGCCGCCACCGCCGATGTCCACCCGCAACGAACGCGCAGCGGGTGCGGACAATCCTTGCTGCCCGGTTAACGCCAAACGCGTGCGCCTTTTAATACAATGGCTTACGCGTCTGTCCGCGTGCGGACAGCCGTATGTAACCGCGCCTCGTCAGCACCCGCGCCGCCTTCCCTTGCCGGGTTCGCTTCGGTCGGAAAAGCGGACCGGCCATCGGGCCGGCTTTCCTCGACAGGCTCCGCCTGATAAGCGGGCGCGCTGATTCACGCGGGAGCGCCCGATGCCGGCCATCGTCACCGTCGAGGACGTGCGCAAGACCTATGCCTCGGGCTTCGAGGCGCTGAAGGGCGTAAGCCTCGCGATCGAGGAGGGCGAGATCCTCGCGCTGCTCGGGCCGAACGGCGCGGGCAAGACCACGCTGATCTCGACGATCTGCGGCATCACCGTGCCGACCTCGGGCCGGATCACCGTCGCCGGCCACGACGTCATCACCGACTACCGCGCGGCGCGATCCGAGATCGGGCTGGTGCCGCAGGAGGTGAACCTCGAGCCGTTCGAGAAGGTGATCCGCACCGTCCGCTTCAGCCGCGGCCTCTTCGGCAAGCCGCGCGACGAGGCGCTGCTCGAGCGCGTGCTGCGCCAGCTCTCGCTCTGGGACAAGCGCGACACGCCGAACCGCGAGCTCTCGGGCGGCATGCGCCGCCGGGTGCTGATCGCCAAGGCGCTGGCGCACGAGCCGCGCGTCCTCTTCCTCGACGAGCCGACGGCCGGGGTCGACGTGGAGCTCCGCAAGTCCATGTGGGAGATCGTCGACGCACTCAGAGCCGCCGGAACCACGATCATCCTGACGACCCACTACATCGAGGAGGCGGAGGCGATGGCCGACCGCGTGGCGGTGATCAACGGCGGACGGATCCTGCTCGTCGAGGAGAAGGCGCGGCTGATGCAGCGGATGGGGCAGAAGCAGATGACGATCGAGCTGCAGGCACCGGTCGGCGCGTTGCCCGAGACGCTTGCACACTACGGCCTGACGCGGTCGGAGGACGGCAAGAGCCTCACCTATGCCTACGACCGCACCGCCAAGCGCACCGGGATCGTCTCGCTCCTGCGCGACCTCGGCGATGCCGGTCTGGTGTTGCGCGACGTGCAGACGCAGCAGAAGTCGCTCGAGGACATCTTCGTCGACCTGGTGAGGGCCGGCGCATGAACTGGCCCGCCGTCCGCGCGATCTATGTCTTCGAGATGGCCCGCGCCCTTCGCTCGCTGATCCAGAGCCTGATCGCGCCGGTGATCTCGACCTCGCTCTACTTCGTCGTCTTCGGGACCGCGATCGGCTCGCGCATCCAGGAGGTCGAGGGGGTGAGCTACGGGGCATTCATCGTGCCGGGGCTGATCATGCTGACGGTCCTGATGCAGTCGATCAGCAACGCGTCGTTCGGCATCTACTTCCCGAAGTTCATCGGCACGATCTTCGAGCTCCTCTCGGCCCCGGTGTCGTTCCTCGAGATCGTCATCGGCTACGTGGGGGCGGCGGCGACCAAGTCCTTCGTGATCGGGATGGTGATCTTCCTGACCGCCAACCTCTTCGTGGCGCTGCCGGTCAAGCATCCGTTCGCCATGCTCGGATTCCTGGCGCTGACCTGCCTGAGCTTCAGCCTGTTCGGCTTCATCCTCGGGATCTGGGCGAAGAACTTCGAGCAGCTGCAGCTCGTCCCGCTGCTCGTCGTCTCGCCGCTGGTCTTCCTCGGCGGCGCCTTCTACTCGATCACCATGCTGCCCCCCCTCTGGCAGAAGGTCACCCTGTTCAACCCGGTCGTCTACTTGATCTCCGGGTTTCGCTGGGCCTTCTTCGGCCTAGCCGACGTCAGCGTGGGGCTGAGCCTCGCGGCGATATCCGGCTTCTCGCTGGCGTGCCTCGTAGTGATCTGGTGGATCTTCCGCACCGGCTACCGCGTTCGCGCCTAAGGCTGGCGCTCACCGCTGGCCGCCGGCCAAGGGCGCCGGCCTTCGGCGGCGTCGCAGCGCCAGCATCGCGGCGCCGCCGAGGAGCGGACCCGGCGCCAGCAGCATGAAGACCCAGCGCCATCCGGCGAGAAGCTGCGCGAAGAGCGCAGCAGCCGGTCGCGATCGTCAGCGCGACGAGCCGAACCTCAGGGCCAGCAGCGCCGCGGCCGCCATCGGCCGGTTCAGACCGGAGGCGTCGACGAGGTTGAGGGGCTCGAGCCGAGGGGCGCCGATGACGAAGTTCAACCGAACGAGGTTGGTCAGCCAAGCAACGACGCCCGGGCCCAGCGACCAGCGCTGGGTCAGCTCGGGGACTACGGCGGTCGCCGAGAACCAGGTCGTCATCGACAACACCACCGCGACTCAGGAACCCCCGGCGCCGCGTCCGCGCCGGCATCAACGGCTGTCGAGCGGCATCGTGTAGACGGTGGCGGTCCCGGTCAGGCATTCCTCGCCGGCGGCGTTGCGAACCGTCGTCGCGATGCGGCAGATCGGCTTGTCGTCGCGCACATCGAGGATCTCGACCCGGCCGGTGATCGTCTCGTCGACGCCGACCGCCTTCACGAACTTCCATGCCACCTCGAGGAAGACCGACCCCGGGCCGGGCAGGTCCTCGGCGACGAGCGCGTTCAGGATGCCCGAGGTCACGCCCCCCTGCACGATCAGCCGCCCGAACGGCGTCTTCTCGGCCAGCGGCCGGTCGTAGTGCAAGGGATTCCGGTCGCCGGTGATCCCCGTGAAGGCCTCGATGTCGGCCATCCGCGTCGTGCGGCTCCGCTCCGCCGCCTGTCCGACCACGGGTTTTCCGCGGACCACCCCGGCCCAGCCGTCCTTCGTCATGCGTCGCTCCCTCACGTGGCGGCGAGCTTAATCCCGACAAGTGCGCCGCGCCATCCGCGAGGGCTTGCCAGCGGCGGCGCGCAGGCCGTAATCGGAGCGTCGTTGCCAGCGTCGGAGGCCGCTATGCCCGAAGGCACCCTGCTCTACGCCCAGTCGGGGGGCGTGACCGCGGTGATCAACGCCACCGCGTCCGGGGTGATCTCCACCGCCCGCGCGCGCGGCGTCAAGGTGCTGGCCGCGCGCAACGGCATCCTCGGTGCGCTTCGCGAGGACCTGATCGACACAACGGCCGAGAGCGCCGAGGCGATCGCCGGCCTCGCGCATACGCCGGGCGGCGCCTTCGGCAGCTGCCGGGTCAAGCTGAAGTCGCTGACCGAGGACCGCGCGAAATACGACAGGCTGCTCGAGGTCCTGAAGGCGCACGACGTGCGCTGGTTCCTCTACAACGGCGGCAACGACTCGGCCGACACCGCGCTCAAGGTCTCGAAGCTCGCTGCCGAATACGGCTATCCGCTGACCTGCATCGGCGTGCCGAAGACGATCGACAACGATCTCGCGGTCACTGACTGCTGCCCGGGCTTCGGGTCGGCGGCGAAATACACCGCGGTCTCGGTGCGCGAGTGCGCGCTCGACATCGCGGCGATGGCCGACACCTCAACCAAGGTCTTCGTCTACGAGGCGATGGGCCGGCACGCCGGCTGGCTCGCCGCGGCCGCGGGACTGGCAGGCGAGGGGCCGGACGATGCGCCGCACCTGATCCTGTTCCCGGAGCGGCCCTACGTCGAGGCGGACTTCCTCGCCCAGGTAAAGGCGACGGTCGAGCGGGTCGGCTACTGCGTCGTGGTCACGAGCGAAGGGATCAAGGGGCCTGACGGGCGCTTCGTCGCGGACGCCGGCGGCAGCAAGGACGCCTTCGGGCATACCCAACTCGGCGGCGTCTCGCCGTTCCTCGCCGGCCGCGTCAAGGACGCGCTCGGCTACAAGATCCACTGGACGCTGCCCGACTACCTGCAGCGTTCCGCGCGACACGTCGCCTCGGCAACGGACGTCGAGCAAGCGCAAGCCGTAGGCGTCGCCGCCGTCGACCTTGCGCTCGACGGCAGGAACGCGATGATGCCGGTCATCCGCCGAACGTCGGACGATCCCTATAGTTGGGAGATCGCCCCGGCGCCGCTCGACCAGGTCGCGAACCACGAGAAGACGATGCCCGACGACTTCATCCGGGAGGATGGCTACGGCATCACGCCGGCGGCTCGCCGCTACCTCGAACCGCTGATCCGCGGCGAGGCGCCGCCGCCCTACGGCGACGGCGGCATTCCGGACTATGTGGTGCTGAAGAACGTCGCAGTGCTGCGCCTGCTGCCGGACTGGCAGGGCTGAGATGGCTTCCGCCCGGCCCGACCCGGAACCGGCGATCGCCGAGCTTCGGGCGCTGCTCGGCGACAGGCTCTCGACGGGCGCGGCGGTTCGCGAGCAGCACGGCAAGGACGTCACCTGGCACGAGGGCCACCCGCCCGACGCAGTGGCCTTCGCGGAATCGACCGAGGAGGTCGCGGCCATCATCCGCATCTGCGCCTCGCACGGGACGCCGGTGATCGCGTTCGGGACCGGGACCTCGCTCGAGGGACACTTCGCCGCGCTCGAGGGCGGCGTCACGGTCGACCTTTCGCGGCTCGACCGGGTGCTCGAGGTGAACGCAGCCGACCTCGACTGCCGGGTCGAGGCGGGGGTCACGCGCAAGGCGCTGAACACGCACCTGCGCGACACCGGGCTGTTCTTTCCGATCGACCCGGGCGCCGACGCGTCGCTTGGCGGCATGGCGGCGACCCGGGCCAGCGGGACCAACGCCGTGCGCTACGGTACCATGCGCGAGAACGTGCTCGGCCTGACCGTCGTCACGGCCGACGGGCGCGTGGTGCGGACAGGTGGACGGGCGCGGAAATCGTCGGCGGGATACGACCTGACGCGCCTCTTCGTTGGCTCCGAGGGAACGCTCGGGATCATCACCGAGATCCAGCTGCGGCTCTACGGCATCCCGGAGGCGATCTCGGCGGCGGTCTGCTCGTTCGGACACCTGGCGGGGGCGGTCGACACCGTCATCGCGATCATCCAGTCGGGCATCCCGATCGCGCGCATCGAGCTCCTGGACGAGCTGCAGATGCAGGCGGTGAACGACTATTCGGACCTCGACTACCCGGAGCAACCGACGCTCTTCTTCGAGTTCCACGGCAGCGAGGCCGGCGTGGCGGAGCAGGCGGAGACGGCCGGCGAGATCGCGGAGGGGTTCGGGGGCGGCGACTTCGTCTGGGCCACCCGCACCGAGGACCGCAACCGGCTCTGGGCGGCGCGGCACGACGCGCTCTGGGCCTCGAAGGGGCTCAGGCCCGGCGCGCTGGCCTGGGCTACGGACGTCTGCGTGCCGATCTCGCGGCTAGCCGACTGCATCATGGCGACCCGGCAGGACGTGACGGGCGCCGGGTTGCTGGCACCGCTGGTCGGGCACGTGGGCGACGGCAACTTCCACCTGACCTTCCTGCTCGACCCCGCCAGGCCCGAGGAGTTCGTCGCCGCCGAGGGGGTCTACGGCCGCCTGGTCGACCGGGCGCTCGCGATGGGCGGGACCTGCACCGGCGAGCACGGCATCGGCTACGGCAAGATGGCGTATCTCGAGCAGGAGCACGGCGAGGGCGTCGACCTGATGCGCGCGATCAAGCGCGCGATCGATCCCGCCAACATCCTGAACCCGGGGAAGATCTTCCGCCTCGGTCCTGCCCCGCGCCCCTGAGGAGCGGTGCGGGGCAGGTATCGGGCAAAACCCAAGTCACTGGGATCGCTTGATAATAGTTCGCCGCGTTAACGTCGGAGAAACCAGAAGCGGCAGCACTCGCCGCGGCATCGCGGCCTCTCCAGGAAATCGGCTTCGTCCGTTGGCGTGCCCTCCGTTCCGATTGACACGCTCGCCGTCACGACCGGTGCTATCGTCGATTCGCCTCTTTCGTCCAATCCGCACGTTCAGCGAAATCCGGGAGGGCACGGCGTGGCGACCGTCGAATACGATATCGATCCCGCCCTTTCCGATAACGGCGACCTTTGCGTCGAGCTTCGCGCCGATGGCGACGCTGTTCTCCGACGTCCTGGCCGCCGCGGCCGACGTGATCGCCGGCCTGACCACGACGCGCGTCGGGCCGGGATCGCTGTTCTGGGGCATCGACGTGAGCCCCGCACTCGCGCAGGCGGTAAGGGCTTTCGTCCAGGATCCGCGCGTGACGCGGTTTCGGGCCCAGGCCGCGCAGAGCCTTCCCTCGCTCCGCTCGAGCGCCGGCGGCATCACCTTCTCGATGGGGATCGGGATGACCGCGTCTTTCCTCCTGTCGGTCGGATACCTGCTGGGGTTCCTGATCGGCGACCGCGGGATCGTCGCCTTCCCGGAGGCGTCACCAACATCGGCGTTCAAGGGAGCCTGGAGGTCGCCTTCTACCCGCTCGTCGTCGACGATGTGCTCGGGCTTGGGTGCAACGTCCAGATCAGCGGCGGCGAGGCCTTCCAGGGTGCGATCTCCGCCACTGGGAACGTGCCGCTCCACATGCGCGCATGGGACAACTGCGGTCCAGGGTTGCTCGCTGCCATTGGTGTCAGCGAGCTGCCCTTCGACGTCGGGGGCGGGTTCTCCTACACCTTCGAGATGGCGCGCCTCAGCTGATGCAACGGTAGCAGCAACGAGTGGCTGCGTGCGGCGCGGTGTGACAGCGGAACGCGGCTGATAGCGTTGGCATCAGCCGGCGCCCGGTGCTAGCTTGCATGAATTGAAGCTCTATTTCCGCGCAGGCATTTCAGCAGGAGAGACAATTGTGGATGCGCCGGAAGGGTCGAATGAACTCGTCGCTCACCTGTATGAAGCATCGGTCAGGCCCGAACGGCTGTTCCAGCTGATCGAGCACTGGGACACTCGGATTGCGGACAGTGATCCTGACTTCGGGGTTCGTCTTGGCGGACCACATGGCGCCGACCTCGCCCCCCACGTCGATCGCGCCCTGGGATTACTCGATGAGATCACCGGGGCCGAGCTACGCCGGCTCGAAGACTTGCTGGCGGGGATTCCAACGGCCGCCATGGTCGTAACCGACGCGGGCGTCGTGGCCGCGGCAAACCAGGCGATGCGGATCGCGTTCGGCCTGTTTCCCGGGGGCTCGATCAGCCAGATGCCGCTGGTGCGGGCCGAGCTGGACGAGTTTGGCGAACGGGTGAGGGCGGTCGCCTTGGCGTCCCGCCCGCTCGACGACGTCGTGCGGCTGAATCCGGACGGCCGACGGCAGGCGCTCACGGTTCATCTCCGCACCGTCTTCGTGGGTGACGGGCGACCCCACGCGCTCGCGGTGAGCACCGAGGTGCTCTGGAAGGACGAGGTAGGCCGCGTGCTGGCGCGCGTCTTCGCGCTGACCGGGGCTGAGATCGCCTTGGTGCGGCGGCTCGCCGCCGGCGAAGCGATCCGAGACGTCGCGGAGGAGACCGGGCGAACTCATGGGACGATGCGCTCGCAGCTGCACTCGATCTTCGGCAAGACCGGCACTTGCACGCAGGGCGAGCTCGTCAGGCTCGCGATGATGCTGCTTCAGGCGGTGGCCCTGGACCCCGGGCCGGCCCGGACCGCCGGCGCGACGACGCGACGCCACCAGCACGGACACATCCGGCTTGCGGACGGGCGCAAGCTCGCAGTGCTGCAGTACGGCGACCCGTCGGGGCGGCCGGTGCTTTGGCTGCAAAGCGCGATCGGTTACTTTCAACCCACATCGTCCGGCGAGCGCGAGCTCGTCCGTCGCGGGTTGCGAACCCTCGTCCCGATCCGCGCCGGCTACGCGACGAGCGACCCCGCGCCGCCCGGCCGGGACGTCCTCGAAGTCGCCGTCGGCGACATTGCCGAGCTGCTTCGCCAGCTCGGCGTTGCGCGCTGCCCCGTCGTCGCTCCGGCCTACGATGTCCGCATCGCGTTGATGCTCGCACAGCATGCGCCCGAGCGCGTCGAGCGCATCGTCGGCGTCGCCTGCATGTTCCCGATCCTCAGCAACGAGCAGTACCGCCGGCTGCATCCGATGCCGCGCTTCCACCGGGCCGCCGTACGCTACGCGCCGTACCTCTTGCCGTTCATCACCCGTGCCTGGCACGCGCATGTCCGTCGAACCGGCCTCCGTGCGGCTGTAGAAAGGCACTACCCAAAGTCTCAGCCCGATGCCTGCGCCATCGCGGACCCCGAGATCGAGGAAGCGTTCGCGGCGGCCTATGCGCTTGTCTACTCCGCGGGCGCCGCCGCCGAGGCCGAGTTCTGCACCGAGTGCATCCGCTTCGAGCAAAGATGGCCGGCCGGCCTCGGCGACGTCTCCTGCCCGGTTACCCTGGTCCACGGCGAGAAGGACCCCTACGGTCCCTACGAGACCGCGCTGGACTATGCCGCCGCCTACCCCGCCTGGCGCGTGGCCGCCTTTGCCGACGCGGGGCAGCTCGTCGGCTACACCCGCTGGAACGAGGTGCTCGACGCGGTGGAGGGGAGCCTCGCGGAACCGACCCGCCCGGCGCTCTCGTCGCCGGAGCGCCTGCTTGCGGGAAGCTAACCGGCAAGCCGTCGCAGGGCCCTAGCCGGCGTAGGTCTCGTCGATGGCGTAGCCCGTGCTGCGGACCGTGCGGATCGGGTCGCGTTCGCCGCGGCGGTTCAGGGCCTTGCGCAGGCGGCCGATGTGGACGTCGACGGTGCGGACCTCGACGTAGACGTCCTGGCCCCAGACGCGGTCGAGGAGCTGCTCGCGCGAGTAGACGCGGCCGGGGCGCTGCATCAGGGCGTCGAGCAGGCGGAACTCGGTCGGACCGAGGCGGATCTCGCGCTTGCCGCGGTGGACGCGACAGGCCTGGCGGTCGAGGACGAGGTCGGCGAAGGTCGCGACGTCGCCGGCGAGCGCCGGCGCGGTGCGGCGGAGGACCGCGCGCATGCGGGCCACGAGCTCGGACATGGAGAAGGGCTTCGTCACGTAGTCGTCGGCGCCGACGTCGAGGCCGCGGACCCGGTCCTCCTCCTCGCCGCGGGCGGTCAGCATGATGACCGGGATCTCGCGGGTGGCGGCGCGGGCGCGGAGCTGGCGGCAGAGCTCGATGCCGGACGTCCCGGGCAGCATCCAGTCGAGGATGGCGATGTCGGGCTTCGCTTCGTCGATCGCGACCAGCGCCTCGTCGGCGTCGTGGGCGACGGCGACCGCGAAGCCCTCCTTCTCGAGGTTGTAGGTGAGGAGATGGCCGATCGCCTCCTCGTCCTCGACCACCAGTACCCTGGCCGCCATGCGTCGTCATGGACAACCTTTCGAGCACAAGGGGCCGAAGGTCGAACTGATCGAGACTGCGGCGCGAGCCTGCTTCCTCCGCCCTACGCCGACTTCAACCCGATCGAGAATGCCTTCGCCAAGCTGAAGGCCCGCTCCCAGGCCGCCGAGCGCACCGTCATCGGTCTCTGGCGCGCCATCGACGCATCGTCGACACCTTCGCCCGCAGAGTGCGCCACTACTTCGCCGCCGCGGGACGATGAAGCTGATCGGATTCCGCTCTGCCGGCGTAGGTCTCGTCGATGGCGTAGCCCGTGCTGCGGACCGTGCGGATCGGGTCGCGTTCACCGCGGCGGTTCAGGGCCTTGCGCAGGCGGCCGATATGGACGTCGACGGTGCGGACCTCGACGTAGACGTCCTGGCCCCAGACGCGGTCGGGCTGCTCGCGGGTGGCGGCGGGCGCTGCATCAGCGCGTCGAGCAGGCGGAACTCGGTCGGACCGAGGCGGATCTCGCGCTTGCCCGGTGGACGCGGCAGAGCTGCCGGTCGAGGACGAGGTCGGCGAAGACGGCGACGTCGCCGGCGAGGCGGTGCCGTGCGGCGCAGGACGGCGCGCATGCGGCGACGAGCTCGGACATGGAGAAGCTTCGTCACGTAGTCGTCGGCGCCGACGTCGAGGCCGCGGACCCGGTCCTCTTCCTCGCCGCGGGCGGTCAGCATGATCACCGGGATCTCGCGGGTCGCGGGCCGTGCGCGGATCTGGCGGCATAGCTCGATGCCGGAGACGCCGGGCAGCATCCAGTCGAGGATGGCGATGTCGGCTTCGATTCCTCGATCGCGACTAGGGCCTCGTCGCCGTCGCGGGCAGTGGCGACGGTGAAGCCTTCCTTCTCGAGATTGTAGGCGAGGAGGTGGCTGATCGCCTCCTCGTCCTCGACGACAAGCACCCTGGCCATGCGAGCGGTCTCCCGTCCGTTAATCCTGTCCGAATTCGATGTCCGAGGGCTCGCCCTTGGGTCGGTCGTCGCCGAGGCTGTCGCCGGTGGCGACGTAATGCACCATCTCGGCGATATGCGTCGTGTGGTCGCCGATGCGCTCGAGGTTCTTGGCGATGAACATCAGCTGGGCGCCGACCCCGATCAGCCGGCTGTCCTCGACCATATAGGTGACGACCTCGCGGAAGACGGCGTTGTACATCTCGTCGATCTCGTAGTCTTGGTTCCAGATCACGCACCGCGAGGTCGACGTCGCGGCCGGCATGGGCGTTCAGGACGTCGAGAGCTGGGTCAGCGACTGGCGGCCCATGCGCACGATCGAGCCGGTCACGCGCACCGGTCGTGCCGCGCTCAGCTGGATCGCGCGCTTGGCGATGTTCTTCGAGAGATCGCCGATGCGCTCGATGGTGGCGGCGATCTTCATCGCGGCGATCAGCGCGCGCAGGTTGCCGGCGGCGGGCTGACGCAGCGCGATCACGCGGACGATCTGCTCCTCGAGGCGGATTTCCATGGCGTCGAGGGCACGGTCGCGGTCGATCACCTGGCGGGCGAGGGCGGCGTCGCGGTTCTGCACCGCTTGCAACGCCTTGGCGAGCAGATCCTCGCCGATCCCGCCCATCTCCGAGATCCGCGCCTGGACTTGGACCAGCTCCTCGTCGAGCAACGATACGACCTGCGCCATGACGCACCCTCTCGGTGTCGGCCCCCCCGGGGGTCTTCGGGGCCGAATGGCCCGTCGGCCAAGGTTAAACGACGGTTTCGCGACAGTTTTGCGACAGGCCGGCAGCCGGACGCACGGGTCCCCCGGTCTGTCCGCCGGACCGCTGCAGTCAGGAGGCGCGGGCGGAGAGGCGGTCCGCCTCGGGCTCGGCGCCGGTCTCGGTGTCGTCCCCGCGCGCGGCAGCCAGACGGTGAAGGCGCTGCCCTTACCCTCGGTCGAGATGATCTCCAGCCGACCCTCGTGGCGGTTCAGGATGTGCTTGACGATGGCGAGGCCGAGGCCCGTCCCGCCCTTGTTTCGGCTGGCGGCGGCGCTGACGCGGTAGAAGCGTTCTGTCAGCCGCTGGATGTGTTCGCGTTCGATGCCGGGCCCGTCGTCCTCGATCGTGACGCCGTGCTGGTTCGGGTGCGCCTTGCTGGCCGGCGCGGCGCGGACGCGCACCGTCGCGCCTTCCCCGCCGTACTTCATGGCGTTGTCGATCAGGTTCGTGAAGACTTGGGCCAGCTGGTCGCGGTCGCCGAGGACACGGGCGCCCTCCGGACCGAGGTCGATCGCCAGGGTGACGCCCAGTTGGCCGGCGAGTGGCAGCAGCGCGGTGGCGCTTTCGAGCGCGATGCGGTTCAGCGACCATTCCTCGACTGGGCGCACGTGCTCGCTCATCTCGATACGGCTGAGCGACATCAGATCCTCGACCAGCCGCTGGATCCGCCCGGCCTCGCGGCCCATGATCCCAAGGAAGCGCTCGCGCGCTTGCGCGTCGTCGCGCGCGTGGTGCT
This sequence comes from Amaricoccus sp., assembly GCA_046348915.1. Classification (GTDB taxonomy): domain Bacteria; phylum Pseudomonadota; class Alphaproteobacteria; order Rhodobacterales; family Rhodobacteraceae; genus Amaricoccus. The sequence goes on along the minus strand of JAXMDH010000021.1, from coordinate 149,637 downwards.
GCAGCGTCTCGATATAGCCGATAATCGAGGCGAGCGGCGTGCGCAGCTCGTGGCTGGCGTTGGCGATGAAGTCCGAGCGCAGCTGCTCGGCGCGGCGGGTCTCGGTGCGGTCCTCGATCTGCACGATGACGCGTGCCTCAGGACCGAAGGCGATGTCGGGGGGCAGGAGGCCGATGCGCGCTTCGAAGAAGCGCTCGCGGCCGGGGTGGGCGGTGAAGCGGACCGTTCGCTCGGCGCCGTCGGCGAGCGTGGCGCCGATCGCCTCGACGAAGTCCGGGGCGCGGATCAGGTGGGCGAAGTGGGCGTCCTGCTCGATCCGCGGCAGCGCCTCGTGCGCGGCCGGGTTGGCGAAGGTGATCCGGCCGGTCGGTGAGACCAGGAGGAGCGGCGTCGGCAGCTTCTCGATCGGCGCGCGGCCGAAGCCGGTCGGCATTGCGTTCGGCGTTGGCGTCGGAACCGGGTCGGGCACGGCGGGAGCCGCTCCAGATTGCCGGGGCGCGAGGGCGCCGGAGGCGAGCCAGACCGCAAGGGCGACGATGGCGAAGGCTGCGAACGGCGACAGCAACGCCGCCGCGGCTGCGACAGCGCCGATGGCGAGCGAGGCGATCGCCGGCTTCCATGGTCCGTTGGCGCGCTGCGCCACGCCTTCCTCGAGGGGCGCCGGTACGGACCGGCGTCGGCAACATGTGTATTCACCGACGGCCCATATATCTATCGGGTTACAGATCCGTGACGCGAGAGGCCGAATGATCCGCTATGCGCTGCGCTGCGACCGTGCGCACCGTTTCGACTCGTGGTTCGGGTCGAGCGCGGACTTCGACCGGCTGCTCGACTCCCGGCTTCTCGCTTGCGCCGTCTGCGGCTCGCAGACCGTCAGCAAGGACCTGATGGCGCCGGCCGTCGCCGGTGCAGCGCCGGAGCGTCCGCTCTCTGCGCCGGCCTCTGCCGCCGAGCAGGCGCTGGCCGAGCTGCGGCGGCGGATCGAGGCCGATTCGGAGGACGTCGGGCGCGACTTCGCCGCGGAGGCGCGGCGGATACACGAAGGTTCGGCGCCCGAGCGCGCCATCATCGGCGAGGCGCGGCCCGCCGAAGCGAGGGCGCTGATCGAGGACGGTATCCCGGTCGCTCCGCTGCCCTGGGGCCGGCGCCAAACGAGCTGATGCCGGACGCCGGCCGGATCGTGGTACTGAACGGCGCGCCGCGGTCGGGTAAATCGAGCATCGCGGCGGCGCTCCAGGCGCGCCCCGACGAGGTCTGGATCAACCTCGGGGTCGATCTCTTCATGACGGCAACGCCGCCCCGGCTCCGGCCCGGCATCAGGCTCCGCCCGGGGGCGGAGCTGCCGGAGGTGGCCGCGCTGGTGCCGACGCTCTACGCGGCGCTCTACGAGGCGGTGGCAGCGACGAGCCGGCTCGGGCTCGACGTGGTCGTCGACGTTGGGCACCACGAAGGCGGAGCGGCGCCCGGCATTCTCGCCGATTGCGCGCGGCGGCTGGCCGGACTGCCGGCGCTCCTCGTCGGGGTTCGCTGCCCGCTCGACACGATCATGGCGCGGCGCCGCGCGGCGCCGGATGGCTACGCGGTGGCAGCGGAGGGCGCGCCGGTGCCGGAGCCGGTGCTGGCCTGGCAGCGGGCGGTGCATGCGCACGGGCACTACGACTTGGAGCTCGATACCGCCCTGATGACCGCCCATGCGTGTGCCGCGGCGATCCTCGAGCGCCTTCGGGGCGGCATCCCCCGGCCGAGTGCCCTCGAGCGGCTGGCCATCGGCGTGTCGCCGACGGCGGGCGACTGGTAGCGAGTCAGCCGGCGCGCGGCATCCGCGCCAGCCAGGCGCCGATGACCCGGGGGTCGCCGGGGCATTCGTCGATCCAGTCGGCGAGGCTCGCCCCCAGGCGTCGCTCGGCCGGCACCTCGTCGGCCAGTGCATCGTCGGTCAGCGCGTCGCTGCACCATCCGCCGGCCGCCTCGATTGCGGCGTGGAAGGCGGCATAGTGGCCGGCGATGGCGTCCCAGCGGTCGGTGCCGTTGACGGTTCTCCGGGCGTCCTTGAGGTTGTCGTCCCCATCGTCCGGCAGGTAGTAAGCGAGTCCGCGGCCGGCGCCGTTCCAGCGGCCGTCGACCAGCCCCTTGATCAGGATGCGTGCCGACACCACCGGATCGAGCATCGCGTCCGGATCACGCTCGAGGTCGATTCCGGCGTCCTCGCTCGAGCGCACGTAGTTCTCGCGCCAGGTCAGCTGCACGTGGCCGCGGCCGTAGTAGGCCTTCCCATAGGGACCGGTCGGCTTGCCGTAGCGGGCGGGAGCGCTGTCGGCGCCACGCTTGCGCGCCAGCGCCGCCACGGCGCGGATGGCGCCTTCGTCGGACGACGCGAAGCCCTCGCGCACCGGAACCATCTTGCGGCCGGTCTCGTGATAGGCGGTGGCCAGCGCGTAGGCGAGGGTCTTGGCCCTGCCGTCGCCGACCGCCTGCATGGCGTCGAGGATGCCCTCGATGCCGGCGACCTGCTCGCGAGTGAGCGAACCCGCGAAGACGCCGGCCCCGGGCTGGCGCAGGGCGTCGTAGAAATCCGGTCGTCGCATGCTTCGCCTCCTGGCAGCCGGCGCCCGAAGGGACACGAGAAGGCTTGACGGAACTTTAACCGGGGCGGGCGTAGTCGGGCGGCATGGAGAAAGCGATCGCCAGCGACGGCCCGACCCCGATCCGCGTGGAACGGACCCGGGCGGCCGACGCCCCTCGCGACGAGCCGGCGCCCGGCAACGGTGCCGACGCCCGGCAGCTGGCGCGGCTGGAGAAGACGGCAGAGCTGCTCCGGGCGGAGATCGTCGAGGAGATCCTCGCGATGATCCACTACGGCTCGTCGAACGGGCTCGCGACCTCTATCGACCCGGCTGCAAGCGAGGTCTTCGACCGGCTGGCCGACGGCGGCACGATGCCGCCGATGGTCGAGCTGATCGGCGCGCACCACGCGCTCAAGCAGCTCGTGGCGCCAGCGACGCCGGCCGGCGTGCGCATCTACTGCCAGATGCGCACCGGGCGCGCCCGGCTGCTCGGCCCGCATGCCACGATCCGGCGGCTCTCAACGGCGAACATCCTCTTCATGTTGCTCTTCTTCGTCACCAGCGCCTCGACGCTGATCAACGCCGACACCATCCGGCTCAGCGTCTACGAGCAGAGCGGCGCGCCGCTGGTGTTCAAGCTCCTGTTCATCACCGCAGTCTCGGGCATCGGCGCGAGCTTCGCGGTGCTGTTCGAGGCCTGGGAGGACATCCGCCGCCGTCGCTTCGACCCGGTAATGGAGAGCTCCTATTGGTTGCAGATCGGGCTCGGCGTCGTCGCCGGCCTCATCCTGACCGAGATCGTGCAGACCGGGGCGGAGGGGGCGACCGAAGGGTCGTTCAAGGGGCCGCTGGTAGCATTGGCCGGCGGCTTCTCGGCCGGGCTGCTGCACGTGGTGCTGTCCCGCGTGGTCAAGGCGATCCGCAACATCTTCGAGCCGGCGGAGACGAAGTAAAGCCGGGAAACGCCTCCAACTTCGAGGATATCACGGCAGGCGCTGCACCCTGGATTTTCGGGCGTCGCCGAGAGGACCCTGGGCCTGCGACGTGTCGCGCTTGACGCAAAGAAAACTCCGTCGCCATGCTGGTCGATCGACGGGTCTCTGGGGCCCCCGAGGCGCCCCCAAGAACGGCACGTCGAGATGGGGGAAAGAAAATGCCAAGTCTTCTTAGCCGTCTGGAGTTGACCTGGTTTTGCAAGAACATGCCGAGTAGAACCGACCTGAAGGTCGGCGACGTCCTGGACGAAATTTTCGCTTCGTTCTCCGACTGGCAGGCGGTGACGCCGTTTCGCTTCAGTGAAGCAGCCGACGGCGTGCCGGCTGATTTCCAGATCGTCTTCGGATCCGTCGGCCAGTCCGATGCGGGCGGGCAATATGACGGGAACTCAAGCGGCGGAACCATCACTCTCGATGACAGGCGGACATGGTCGAGCTTTCGCGATCGCCTAAAGTCGCAGACAAGCGCCGGCTCGAATCCGCTCTCGCTTCCGCTGAGCGTCATCACGAAGCTCGAGGATGCCTTCAATGACGGATCACGCGTCGATCTGCGATCGATACTGCTTCATGAGATCGGCCATGCCATCCTCGGCGGAAACGGCAATGAAGATCATAGCACAGCGCCACATTCTGTTATGGCGGAAACTGTAACGCCAGACACCATGTACTACACAGCGGCCCACGGTATCACCGACGATGACGCAATCCGGGTCGATCGTGCCTACGAATCGCAATATGCGCTGATGCCGATCCGCCAGCTGGGCTACACGTGGACCTATCGAGGCCGCGGGTTTCGAACTGTCACACTGCTATCCGACGGTTCCGTTGCCGCCATCGATCAGAAGGGCGATCTCAAGAGATATGTGCCGCCCGTTGGGGCTCGGGGATCACGCTGGGAGACGCTGGCTCAGGGTGTCGATCAGGTAGCTGAAGTCGACAAGAGGTGGCTCGCCTTGCTCAGGGGGAGCAAGGTGGAGACATTCGACCTCACAACGCGAACGCTCAAGCAGCTCCCGTCCGACTCCTCCATCACAGCAATAGCGGGTTTCCCGCCGCACCGGATTTATGCGAGCGCGCCGAAGCCTGCGCAAAAGCCACTCGACCTCCTGTGCGACTTGGACCCCGAGACGGGAACAGGCTTTTGGGCGACATCCAATCTTCATCCCGGAGCGCCGTTGATCTCGCTGTCCGCTGGCAAGCCAGCCGGCCATCTGCTCGACCTCTGGGGACTGGCCGCGGACGGTCGCGCATGGCGCTTCCTTTCTCCACAGTTCGACGACTTTCAACCGGTCGAACCTCCACTGAGATCGCTTTGCGTCGCAGCAGACGGAACAGTGTTCGGAATCGACAAGAATGACCCGAAGCTTTGGCTCGTATACCAAGACGTAACGCCAATGAAGGGATGGCTGATGATGGAGAAGGTGTCTGCCAAATCCATTTCGGCTCTGTCGAAGAGCGACCTCGCGGTCGTGCTCGACAACGGCTGGCTGTATTCGCTCGAGGCGGAGGCGTGATCATTCGGCATTGCTCCGAACTCCCCAGGGGAGCTTCGCGCTTGTAAGCGATACGAGAAGGCAGCTCGACGGGCCGCCTTCTCGTCGGTTTCCGCATACCCGCCGTGCCTCGGTAGAGCCGGTGCGGCATCGTCGGGCATTCCGGTCTTCCGATGGTCGGGCCGGCCCCCGCGGCGGCCTTGACCAAATCTTTACCAACCCCGCCGAGGGTGCCGGCGAGCGCGGTGTATGGCGCGGGTAACGCGAGAATCGCGGGGAGCGTGAGATGGACCTTGCCGGCTACGTGGCGCTGACGCGCGCGTCGGGGCTCGCCAAGGAGCTCCAGTCGGTCGCCAACAACATCGCGAACCTCTCGACCACCGGTTACCGGCGCGAGGGGGTGATGTTCGCCGAGGAGGTCAAGGCGCTGCCGGTCGAGGGCGGCAGCGTCGCAATGACCGCGGCGCGGGCGCGCTATACCGACAAGCTGCAGGGATCGCTCGAGGAGACCGGCGGCACGCTCGACCTCGCGGTCGAGGGCGACGGCTACTTCACGGTGATGACGCCGCAGGGGGAGCGGCTGACCCGCGCCGGCGCCTTCACCCGCAATGCCGACGGGGTCGTGGTCAACATGGACGGGCACCCGCTGCTCGACGAGGGCGGCGGCGAGATCACGATCCCGTTCGAGGCGAAGGCGATCAACGTCTCGTCGGACGGGACGATCTCGGTCGACGGTGCGCCGGCCGGCAAGCTCGGCCTCGTCGACGTCGGGGACGAGTCCAAGCTCAGCCGCGAGGCGGGCGTGCTCTTCAAGGCCGAGGGCGGCACGGTGCCGGTCGAGAACGGCAAGATCGTGCAGGGCTTCCTCGAGCAATCAAACGTCAACCCGGTCAGCGAGATGGCGCGGATGGTCGAGGTGCAGCGCGCCTACGAGTACGGCCAGAAGCTGATGGACCAGGAAGACGAGCGGATCCGGACGGTGGTGAAGACGCTGGGCCAGGCCGGTTGAGCGTCGTGGGAGTAGGAGAGTAGAATGCGTGCCCTGAACATCGCGGCCACCGGCATGGCGGCGCAGAACATGCGGGTCGAAGTGATCTCGCACAACCTCGCCAACATGAACACGACGGCCTACAGCCCGCGGCGGGCCGAGTTCTCCGACCTGCACTACCAGCAGGTCGAGCGGCCCGGCACGATCAACTCGGCGGACGGGACGGTGCTGCCGGCCGGCGTGCAGCTCGGGCTCGGAGTCCGGGCGGCGGCCGTCTCGGTGCAGGTGGCGCAGGGCGCCGTCACCGAGACCGGCGGGTCGCTCGACCTCGCGATCGAGGGGCAGGGTTATCTGGAGGTCACGCTGCCGTCGGGAGATGCGGCCTACACCCGCGACGGGGCGCTGAAGCGCAACGGCGACGGGCAGATCGTGACCTCGGACGGCTATCCGGTGGTGCCCGACATCACCATCCCCGAGGACGCACGGCAGATCACCATCAACGCCGACGGCGAGGTCTATGCCTATGTCGACGGGCAGACGCAGGCGCAGCTGCTCGGGCAGTTCGACGTGACCACCTTCTCCAACGAGAAGGGGCTCGAGGCGCTGGGCTCGAACCTCTACAAGGAGACCGAGGCCTCGGGGGCCGCCAACACCGGCGGCGCCGGCGAGGACGGGCGCGGGACGTTCCGCCAGGGGTACCTCGAGAACTCGAGCGTCGACGCGGTCTACGAGATCACCGGGCTGATCGAGGCGCAGCGCGGCTACGAGCTCAACGCCAAGGTCATCACCGCCGCCGACCAGATGCTGGCGGCGACCGTTCAGATCCGCTGACCCCATGGGACGGGCGACCGCGATCTTCGTCCTATTCGTCGCGGCGCTGGCCGCGGGCGCCGGTTCTCGCCCAGTCGGTGACCCTGGTGCATCGCGATCCGCAGCCAGGCGTGCTGCGTGCCGAGGACCTCGCGCTGGGCTGAGGGGACGTCCCGGCGGCGTGGCCTCGATCGAGGAAGCGGTCGGCCAGGAGGCCAAGGTCGCGCTCTATCCTGGGCGGCCGATCCTCGCGTCGCAGCCTGGGCGCCGGCGCTCGTGGAGAGCGCAATGCGGTGGTCAAGATGTCCTACGCCAGCGGCCCCTTGAAGATCGTGACCGAAGGTTGCGCTCGACCGCGCCGTGGGCGAGACGGTCCGGGTAATGAACCCCGCCTCGGAAGCAGACAGCAGAGTGGGCGTCGGACAGGCGACGGCAGCGTGGAGGTAGGGAGCCAATGAGACGGATCGCGTTCGCCGGGCTGGATGGTGCTCGCCGGCTGCGGGCTTGCCCAGGTCGGCCAGGAGCCCGAGATGACCTCGATCGGCCGCGCCGAGGACAACGCGCCGCCGATCCTGACCGCCGAGCGCGCCGCGCTCGCGGTGCCGCCGCCGCAGGCCTCCGCCCGCTACGCCTACTTCAGCAGGGCTCTCGTCGCCGGAGCACCACGCCCTCGGGCCTGCTCGGCGACAAGCGCGCGAAGAGCGTCGGCGACATCCTGACCGTCACGATCGAGATCGACGACCAGGCCGAGATGAAGAACACCACGACGAAGCTCGCGCGACGGCAAGGAGAGCGCCGAGGTCGGCGGCTTCTTCGGCGCCGGCAACGTGCTGCTGCCGGGCCTGATGAAGCTCAACCCGAACGTCGAGATGGGGTCCTGGTCTCGATCACCAGGGCGAGGGCTCGGTCAAGCGCAACGAGAAGCTCACGCCGCGGGTCGCCGCGACCGTCGTGCAGGTGCTGCCGAACGGCCACCTGGTGATCCAGGGCGACCAGGAGGTCCGGGTCAACTACGAGCTGCGCGACCTGCAGATCACCGCATCGCGGCCCGAGGACATCCTCGCGCAACGAGATCCCCTACGACCATCGCCGGCGCCCGCATTTCCTACGCCAGTGGCCGGGGCCAGATCTCGAGCGCGCAGCAGCCCCGCTACGGCCAGCAGATCGTCGACTTCATCATGCCCTACTGGAGGAGGCCGCGCGTGAAGAAGCTCATGCCGGTGCTGATCGGCCCTCGGCCTCGCCGCCGGCCTCGGCGCCGGGATGGCGCTGGCCGGCGCCGCCGCAGGCGATTGCCAGCGCCTGCGAGGCCGCTCCGGCGGCCGAAGGCTGCGCGGCGGCCGCGGCCGCCGGGCACGCGCCGGCTCCCTGCGTCGCGACCCCCGACCCGTTCTTGCCCGAGAAGCCGGCCGGAGAAAAAGAAGTCGGAGGAACTCGCCTACGTGACGATGGACAAGCCGTTCGTCGTCCCGGTTCGCCGGCGAGAAGGTCGCGGCGATGGTCGTCGTCTCGCTCTCGGTCGAGACCGACACCGACCGAAGCACGCGATCGAGGACGTCGGCTTCGTCGCGACGGCTTCCTCAAGGTGATGTTCCGGCCACGCCAACCTGGCTTCGACGGCAGCTTCACAACCGGGCGCAAGATCGAGGACCTGAAGTCGGCGCTGCTCGCGTCGGCGCACGAGGTGGTTCCCGACCTGCCGGTCGACGAGGTCCTGACTACCGAGATCGCCCGACAGGACAGCTGAGGCGCCCCCCGTCGCGCTTGCCGATCGCGGTCGAGGGCCGCATCCTGCCGCCTCGGGCGAGGCGGGGGAGGTGCGATGGACGACGATCGGATCGCGGCAGACCTGGCCGGCGCCTGGGGCACCGGCCGGCAGATCGCCCGCGGCCAGTGGCCCGGGCTCGACTTCGCGCAGGCTTACCGCGTGACCGCCCGACGTCGCGGCGGCGGCGCGGGCGCGGCGAGCGGCCGGTCGGGCGCAAGATCGGCTTCACCAATACCTCGATCTGGCCCAACTACGGCGTCGACAGCCCGATGTGGAACTACGTCTACGACAGCACGCTGCGCGCGCTCGGTCCGGACGCTACGCTCGACCCCGAGGGGTTGCCCGAGCCGCGCATCGAGCCGGAGATCGTGCTCGGCCTCTCCGCCGCCCTCGATCCGGGGATGGACGAGGCGGCGCCCTCGGCTGCATCGACTGGGTGGCGGTACGGCCTTCGAGATCGTGCAGTCGATCTATCCGGACTGGCGGTTCTCGGGACCGGAAGCGGCGGCCGCCTTCGGGCTGCACGGCCGCCTCTTCGTCGGCCCGCGCCAGCCGATCGCCGGCGACCGCGCCGCCTGGGGCGAGGCGCTGCCGCGCTTGCGGGTCACGCCCGCAGCACGGCGCGCCGGTGGTCGAGGGGCGGGGGTCGGACGTGCTCGGCGGCCCGGTCAGCGCGCTCCGCTTCCTCGTCGCCGAGATCGCCCGCCACCCCGCGAACCTGCCCCTCGCCGCCGGCGAGATCGTCACCACCGGCACTTTGACCGACGCCCAGCCGGTGGCGCCTGCGACCTGGTCGACCCGGCTCGAGGGCGCGCCCCGCTCGACGGGCTCACCCTGCCGGTGGCCCGTCCCGCGCGCTGACCGCGGGCGAGCCCCGGCGCCTATTCCGCCGCCCCTCGAGGCTCAGGAAGCCGCCGGACTGGCGGTCCCAGAGACCGGCGTAGATGCCGTCCCCGCGCGAGGAGCTCGGCGTGGGTGCCCTCCTCGACGATACGGCCGGCGTCGAGGACGCATCGCGATCCGGTCCATGCGGGCGATCGTCGACAGCCGGTGGGCGATGGCGATCACGGTCTTGCCCTGCATGACCCCGTAGAGCGTGTCCTGGATCGCCGCCTCCACCTCCGAGTCGAGCGCGCTCGTCGCCCTCGTCGAGGACGAGGATCGGCGCGCTCTTCAGGATCACCCGCGCGAGCGCTGACCCGCTGGCGCTGGCCGCTCCGAAAGCTTGACGCCGCGCTCGCCGACCTGGGCGTCGTAGCCGGTGCGGCCCTCGGGATCGACCAGCGCCATGATCACGTCGTGGACGCTGGCCTGCTCGGCGGCGGCGATCATCTCGGCGTCGGTCGCGGACGGGCGGGCCGAACTTGATGTTCTCGCGCACCGAACGGTGCAGCAGCGAGGTCTCCTGCCCGACGACGCCGATCGCACGGCGCAGGCTCTCCTGGGTCACCCCGCGGATGTCCTGGCCGTCGATGCGGATCGCGCCCGAGGCGACGTCGAACATCCCGAGCGTCAGGTTGACCAGCGTCGACTTGCCAGCCCCCCGAGCGGCCGACGAGGCCGATCCGCTCGCCCGGCCGCACCGTCAGGTTGAAGTCCTTGATGACAGACCCCGAATCGCCGCGCCAGTAGTCGAAGCCGACCCGGTCGTAGACGATCTCGCCGCGGGTCACGAGCAGCGGCTTCGCGCCGGGGGCGCTGACCAGCGTCAGGGGCTTGGCGATCAGCATCGAGTTCGGTGGCGACCCGACTCCGCGGAAGACGTTGGAGCTGGATCTCGAGGATCCAGCCGGAGATGCTCATGATCTGCAGCACGAACGGAATCGCGGTCGCGACCATCGCCGCGTCCATCCGGCCGGTGTTCCAGCCCCTGAAGCGCGATCGCGGTGACGTCGGCGACCAGCATCCCGTTCAGGAGGAAGAGCAGCGACCAGCTCGAGGTGAAGATGCGCATCAGCGCCCGGAAGGCATCGGCGTGCGCGCGGACCGAGGCGACGTAGGCGTCCTCCTCGGCATCGACCGCGAAGGTCTCGAAGTTCGTATGTTGGTGTAGCTGTCGACCATGCCCGTTCATCACCGAGTAGCGGTCGACCGCCTCGACGCCCGGTCGATCCGCGGCATCGAGCGCGCGAGTAGCACCAGAGCGCCAGCCAGATCACGATCGGCACGAGCAGCATCGGGCGTCCATGCCGGCGAGCGCGATCACCGCGACGGCGACGAAGACGGCCGCGTACCAGACCGCATCGATCGAGAGGTTCGTCAGCTCGATCGCGTCGCCGGCCTGCATCAGCCTTGGTGCCGATCCACATCGGCGAAATCGTTCTGGAAAAACGACCAGGACTGGCGGATCAGGTGCTGCGGCTCTGCCAGCGCACGAGGTCGATCAGGTTCGGCACGATCGCGTGGTTCCTCACCAGCGCGTCGGCCGCGAAGACCAGCGGCCGGAGCAGCATGACCGCGAGCATCAGCCCGGAGCGTCGGTCCGTGCGTCGACGCCAGAGCTCGCCGTGCGGCGTGGTCGAGAGCATGCCGACGATCCAGCCGACGAAGATCGAGCATGGCGTCGCCGACCGAGCCGATGGCGACGAACACGACGCGGGCCGCGAAGGCGCCGCGAAACTGGCTCAGGAAATAGGCGAAAAACCGGCGGGTGCCGTCCGGCGGCTGCCGGTCGGCCGCGAGCGCGGTCGGGACGCATCCGGTCGAAGCCGGAGAAGACGCGGTCGAGCATGGCCTACTCATCGAGGGGCCCGCCTCGGTGGGTCGGGCCGGAAATCAGGCCGGGTCCGTCGCAGCGAACGGCCGGCGGCGAAATGGGCGAGCGACGCGGTAGGGCTATCCATCGGATCTCCTGGACTGGAAAGGCGCGACGCCGGGCGCGCGGGCATCGGACGGCTGGGGAAGTCGGAGCATCGGAGCACCTGTGGCGATGGAGACAGCGGGCCGGACGGCCCGATCCGGACCGGCCAGGTGTGGCGAACGGGAATCCGATCCTTCCATGCAGGCGCTCCTCGATGTCGGCGCTACCCCACCCTATTCCGGCGCCCAGCCACCCTCGGCGGCCTGCAACCGCCATGGCCGGCCGCCGAAGCCCGTCGGTTTCGGACGGGACTACTGGCGGCGTCCATCGCCGGGGTCACGTCGATGAAGCCGCCCGACTTGCCGGTTGTTCCAGCGGCGCGCAGAGCCCGCTCGCGCGCCAGCAGCTCGGCATGCGTCCCCCTCCTCGGCGATCATCCCGTCGTCCAGCACCACGATCCGTCCATCTTCGCGATCGTCGACAGCCGGTGCGCGATGGCGATCACCGTCTTGCCCTGCATCACGCCGTAGAGCGTCTCCTGGATCGCCGCCTCGACCTCGGGAATCGAGCGCCGACGTCGCTTCGTCGAGCACCAGGATCGGCGCATCCTTCAGGATCACCGCGCCAGCGCGATCCGCCGCCGCTGCCCGCCCGAGAGCTTGACCCCGCGCTCGCCCACCTGTGCGTCATAGCCCGAGCGCTCCGTCATGTCGGCGAGCCCGAGTATGAAGTCGTGCGCCTCCGCCTGCCGCGCCGCCGCCACCATCTCGGCCTCGACGCGTCGGGCCGGCCGCAGAGGATGTTGGCGCGCACCGAGCGGTGCAGCAGCGACGGGTCCTGCGTCACCATGCCGATCTGCCGCTGCAGCGAGTCCCGGGTCACGCTGCGCACGTCCTGCCCGTCGATGCGGATCGCACCCCTCGGTGTCGAAGAAGCGCAGCAGCAGGTTGACGAGCGTCGACTTGCCCGCGCCCGACCGCCCGACCAGCTCCGACCTTCTCGCCCGGCCGGATCACCAGCGTGAGGTCGCGGATCCCGCCCGATCCGCGGCCGTAGTGGTGGCTGACCCGGTCGAACGCGATCTCGCCGCGCGTCACCGCGAGCTCCTTCGCCCCTTCGGCGTCCTCGAAGCGCGATCGGCTGCGCGATCGTCTCCATGTGCCCTCGCGGATCACCCCGAGGTTCTGGAACAGGGACGACAGCGACCACATGATCCAGCCGGTCATCGCGTTCAGCCGCAGCACCAGCGCCGAGGCGGCGGCGACCGTGCCGATCGTCGCGTGCCCCCTGCTCCAGAGCACCAGCGCCAGCCCGATCACGGCGACGATGAGGAGGCCGCCAATCACGGTCAGGCCCAGGTCCATCAGCGTGATGATCCGCATCTGCGCCATGAAGGTCCGCCGCGCATGCTCGATCGCCTCGCCGGCGTAGTCCTCCTCGGAATGGGTATGCGCGAAGAGCTTCACCGACTGGATGTTGGTGTAGTTGTCGACGATCCGCCCGGTGATCGCCGAGCGCGCGTCCGAGAAGTCCTTCGATCGCCTTCCCGACGCGCGGGATCGTCCAGCCGATCAGCCAGACGTAGAGCCCGAGCCATATGAGGAGCGGTACCGCCAGCCGCCAGCTGGTCCTCGACAGGAGCCACAGCGCGCCCGCGAGGTAGATGACGGCATAGACCATCGCGTCGAAGAACGGAATCGGCTCGCCTCGCCGACCGCCGGGGCGGTCTGCATCATCCGGTTGGCGATGCGGCCGGCGAAGTCGTTCTGGAACCAGCCGACCGACTGGCCGAGGACGCCGGTGCGCGCGCCAGCGCACGATGGTGCCGGACGTTGGGCATCAGGGACTGGCCGAGCAGGCCGCCTGCAGCGTCTGGATCAAAGGCCGCGCCAGCAGGATGAAGACCGCGACGCCCACGAGCTCGAGCCCATGCCGCGCCCAGACCTCGAGCGCGGCGTCGCGCCGAGCACGTCGACGATCCGCCCCGCGTACCAGATCAGCCAGATCTCGACGACGGCGACCAGGAAGACCGCGACGATCGTCCAGGCCATGACCCGCCGCGCCGGCTTCAGGTAGTCGACCAGGAACGGCCGTGCCGGTCGGGCGGCGTCGCCTTCGCCGGATAGGGCGCATAGGGATCGACGAGCGACTCGAAGAAACGAAACATAAGAAAAGCCTCGGGAGCTGCAGGGGGTTGGGCCCCACGGCCCACGTCCGGGCCGATCAGGTCAGGTCGGCGACGCGGACGTTCTCCATGCAGTGTCTCCTCGGGGATGCTGCCGGCTCGATACAGCAAACCGCGCCCCGTGTCACCCCGTTCCGCGCGGTGCGGACGGCTTGCGGTCGTCCGCCGGGAGGAGCGGACCGCGCTCCCGCACCGGCTGCCACGCCACCGTCGACTTCTCCGCGCCGATCGGGTCATGAGGTTGATCCGGGTCATGGCGCGACCTCCGCGGCGCCGCGAACATGGCGGGAATCGCGCCCCGGCGTCAGCCGGCGCGACCGGGTTGACAAGCGGCGCGCGAGACCGTTGCTGCACGCAGACATTTGGAGGTTTCCATGGCCGAGCGCGTGCCGAGCCCGCCCGACGGGGTCCGGATCCCCGACCTGGGCGTCGCGCCCCACCTCGGGGCCATGGTCGGCGAGGCCGAGAAGGCGCGGGCCGCCGCCTGGTTCGAGGCGCTGCGCGACCGCATCTGCGCCGCCTTCGAGGGGCTCGAGGACGCACAGGACTCCGGGCCCTTCGCGGCGCTGCCGGCCGGCCGCTTCCAGCGCACCCAGACGCGCCGCGACCCGGGCGACGGCGGCGACGCCGGCGGCGGGATCATGTCGGCGATGCGCGAGGGCCGGGTGTTCGAGAAGGTCGGCGTGAACGTCTCGACCGTGCACGGGATGCTCGGCCCCGCCGCCCAGGCGAGCCTGACCGCCCGCCGCGAGGTGCCCGGCCTCGCCGACGACCCGCGCTTCTGGGCCTCGGGCATCAGCCTCGTCGCGCACATGCGCTCGCCGCGCACGCCGGCCGTCCACATGAACACCCGGATGTTCTGGACGCCGGGCGCCTGGTGGTTCGGCGGTGGCGCCGACCTCAACCCGGCGATCGAGCTGCCCGAGGACACCGCCGCCTTCCACGCGGCGCTGCGCGCGGCCTGCGATCGCCACGACCCCGGCTACTACCCGCGGTTCAAGGCCTGGGCCGACGAGTACTTCCTGATCCGCCACCGCGGCGAGGCGCGCGGGGTCGGCGGCATCTTCTTCGACGACCATGTCACCGGCGACTGGGAGGCCGACTTCGCCTTCACCCGCGCGGTCGGCGAGGCCTTCCTCGAAGCCTACGTCCCGATCGTCGAGCGCCGCATGCGCGAGCCCTGGACCGAGACGGAGCGCGAGATCCAGCTGGTCAGGCGTGGCCGCTACGCGGAGTTCAACCTGATCTACGACCGCGGCACGAAGTTCGGCCTCGAGACCGGCCACAACGTCGATGCCGTCCTGATGTCGCTGCCGCCGGTCGCCAAGTGGCCGTGAGCGGGCGCACGAGATCCGCCTAGTCGACGCCCGAAGCGTGCGGGGGGCCCCGGCGCTGTGGCGCCGTCGCCAGCATGCGCCGGTCTCTGGGCCGAAGGCCCGGGGCCGGTTTCCTTTGCTACCGGAGGACCAGGCGGGTCCCCAGGGCGCCTTGAGGGGGCGCTCGCCGCCCCCCTAACCCCCTTGGCACCGCCCGAGACGTGAGGGGAGAAGCGAGGAGGGAGGGAGCGCGCGAGACGCGGGATCGCCCCGCAGAGGATGAATGGCCAATTAAAGCGTAAAGACAAAATGCTTCCATTTCAGATACATGCGTTTTGAGCGCAGCTTCCTTGTCGCTAGTGCGCTGCTTCGGCGGCCTCGGAAATCGCGCTTGCGGAGGTCCTCAGGCCACGGGGATGAGCTTCGCTGCGCTGTCGACCACGAGGCTGACCAGCGCCTTGCGGAAGCGCTCGATGCGCACCTGCGCGAGCCCGGTCGCGGTCAGCGCATGCATCCCGAACGTCGCGGCCTCTATTTGCAGCAGGAGCTGGTACTCGTCGGCCTTAAGCTTGCCGGCGACGAGCAGGTCGTTCCAGCGCGCGATGTCGGCGCGGGCGCGGGCGAGCAGGCTCTCGGCGTCGCGCTGCGCCTCGGTGATGAACTCGCCGAGCGTGTTCTGGGCGAGGGCGAGGATTCCCGGCCTCAGGCTGGCGATGAAGTCGTCGATGCCGTTCATGACGTGCTCCCGGTTGCCGCCTGCGGGCATGCGGTGGCGGCTTGCTTGTTGATCTCGAGGCAGACGATGTAGTCGAAGTTCTGCGCGAGCTTGCCGTACGCCTCCTGGGCGAGGGCCGGCGAAACGCCCGAGGGATGCGCGGCCCAGAAGTCGAGATAGGTGAACAGCAGCCCGCCCTGCGGGTCGCGCATGCGGCGCCACTGCTCGGCGCTGACCGCGTTGTTGGGCAGGCCTGCAGCGAACTCGTAGGCGGTGTCGACGTCGAGCCGAAGTGCGGCGACGGCGTCGGCGTGGTCGCGGTAGGGCTGGCTCGAGCTCGCGACGAGTTGGAGCGCCCCGGCCTTGATCCGGGTCGCGTTGGTGTAGGCCTGGACGCTGTAGTCGGGCGCGAGCGGCGTACAGGCGAGGAGCAGCAAGGCCAGGCATGCGGCCGGGAAGGCGCGCAATATCGCTCTCATGATGCAATCCAGTGGTTCGAATGCGTTGCGTGATGCAGGCGACGACGGGCACGAAAGATATCGCTGCGAGGCGGTTGCGCACGGCGCCTCGTTGGTAGTCGGGAAGCTGCACCGGTCGCGTCAGGGCAGCGGAAGGCCCGCGTCAAGCGGCCGTGATTAGCGTGTCAGGGCGCGCGAGCCAGGCGGGCGAGCGACGACCCGGCGGCGTCGAGCAGCACGAGGCGCCCGGAGTCGACGCGGAACCCGCGGGTGGCGTCGAAGGCCTTGAAGAGCGCCGCCTCCTGGTCGGACTGCGGCGGCGGGCAGGCCATCATCGTCGCGGCCATCGGGCCGAGGATCAGCCTCGTGCCGTCGAGTTGCCACTGGCCGGAGAAGTTGTTGCAGCCGCCGCCGCCGTGCGCCGACCCGTCGGCCGCGAGGGTCAGCGACGAGACGACCTTGTCGGCGACCGGGGCGCCGCCGATCTCCTCGGCGACCCAGTCGGCGACGAGCGCTTCCTTGCCTGCGGTGGCCGGCGGCACGGCCCGGTGGAGCATGATCTCGACCGGTGGACCGGCCGCGGGGACGGCGACCGGGACGGTGCCCTGGCTGCTGAACAAGAGCCCGTCACCACGCAGGATGCGCGCGGCGAGCTCGTAGCGGTGACCGGCATCGATGGCGGCGGGGTCGTAAGGCAGCAGGAAGCCGATCGGCACCTGGTTCCCGATCGCGAAGGTGGCGCCGGCAACGCGTTCAGCCGGCGCGTCCGCCCTGGAGACGTCGAGGAGGTCAACCTCGAGCCGTGCGTCGGGTGGCAGCGCCATGCGCTCGCGGTAGGTCGCGATGCCCCGAATCTCGGCGGCGTTCGCCGCAATGGCGCCCAGTGCGAGCGCGCCGGCGAGAACCAGGCTGCGGATCACAACGGCCGCCCGCCGGCGAAGAAGCTCGGGTCGGGGCGCAGCGCGCCGGTGACCGCACCGCGGCGGCTGAGGATCGTCGGGTCGAGGCGGCGGCGCGCGGCCGGATGTGCGGGGTCGAGGACGCCGAGCCGAACGAGGATGGTGGCGATCGCCGATTCCGAGCCCCGGGTCGTCCCGTCCTCGATCTTCAGGGCGACTCCGAGGCCGCGCTCGGGGAGGATGGCGGTGAAGACCGCCTCGGCGCCGGTCTTGACCGCGACCTTGCCGCCCATCGCCTCCATCAGCTCGCTGCAGGCCCGGCCCTCGCCGGCGACGAGCAGCGGATGCGCGAGCATGGCGGCGACAAGGCGCCCGGCGGCGGTCTCGCGCGCCGGTCCCAGGCCGCGCGGGTCGGCCATGCGTGCCATCGCGCGGGCGAGACCGTGGACGGTCGTCGCGAAGTTCGGCGCCGAGCAGCCGTCGATGCCCCAGCCGGGGCTTTCCGCGCCGGTCATCTCCTCGAAGGCGGCGCGGACGGCACGCTGCACCGGGTGCTCGGGCTCGACGTACTCGGCGCCGCCGCCGAGCCGGCGGTTCAGCATCAGGAAGCCTGCGTGCTTGCCGGAGCAGTTGTTGTGCAGTTGGCAGGGTGCCTCGTCGTTGGCGCGCAGCCGCTCGCGCTCGGTGCGGTCGTCGGGCACCTGCGGGCCGCAGCGCAGGTCGGATTCGCCGAGGCCCATCTCGGTCAGCCAGCGCTCGACCCGGGTCACGTGCATCGCGGCACCCTGGTGCGAGGCGCAGGCGAGCGCCAGCCGTTCGGTGTCGAGCCCGTCGGCGGCGCCGCTCTCGACGAGCGGCAGCGCCTGCAGCATCTTGCAGGACGAGCGTGGCAGGATGACGGCGTCGGGATCGCCCCAGGCGGCGACGACGACGCCGGATGCGTCGCAGACGACCGCATGCCCGCGGTGGTGCGATTCCGCGACGTTCCCGCGCCAGACCTCGACCATCGGCACCGCGTCAGCCATTCCGAACCCCTTCGCCAGATTGGCGCCCAGTATCGCATGCGAGCGTCGGAAGGCGAGCCGGATCCGCGACCCCGCCGGGCCGGTCAGTTCGCGCGCCTCGAAGCCTTCGGCGGGATTGTGGGTTGGATGCTCATGGCTCGGAGACGCGACGCTCGACAGGCTGGTGCAGGGAGACCTCGCCGCCGTTCCGCGCCGCGTAGTCCCGACGCGCCGCTTCGATGCGCTCGGCGTTCGCCAGCGTCCATTCGGCGAGCGCGCGCACCGGCTCGAGCAGGCCGCGCCCGAGGTCGGTCAGCGCATACTCCACCTGCGGCGGGTTGCTCGGCGTCACGGTGCGGGTAATGAAGCCGTCGCGCTCGAGGCTGCGCAGCGTCGTCGAGAGCATCTTCTGCGAGATGTCCCCGACGGTGCGGCGCAGGGCGTTGAAGCGCATCGGACCGCGGCCCAGCGAGCCGACGACCAGCACCGTCCACTTGTCGCCGACGCGCGAGAGCAGTGCGCTGATCTGCTCGCATTGCGCGGTATCCCCCGGTTCACCTGGGCACATCGAGGTGCCTCCTTGTCAATGTCGCCACGTACGATAGCTCACATGGTGTCGCTGCGAAACCAGTTACAGAAGGAGACCACCTCTATGGCCGCGAAACCCCGCATTGCCGTGATTATCGGCTCGACGCGCGCCACGCGCTTCGCCGACAAGCCGGCGGCCTGGATCTTCGATCTCGCGAAGCAGCGGTCGGACTGGGATGTCGAGTTGCTCGATCTCCGCGACTTCGACCTGCCGCTTTTCAACGAGAAGAGCTCCAACCTCTGGGTGCCGACCGAGGATCCGAAGGCGGTCGCCTGGCAGAAGAAGCTCGCGACCTTCGACGGCTTCATCTTCGTCGTCGCCGAGTACAACCGATCGATCACCGGCGCGCTCAAGAACGCGCTTGACCAAGCCTACCGCGAGTGGATCCACAAGCCCGCCGCGGTCGTCGCCTATGGCTCGACCGGGGGCGCCCGCGCTGCCGAGCACCTGCGCACGATCTCCATCGAGCTGCAAATGGTGCCGGTCCGCTCGGGCGTGCACATCATGGGTGCCGACCTGATGAAGGTGCACCCGATGGGTGCCAACGGACCCATCTCCGACATCGAGGATCATATCCTGCCGAGCGCCAGGGCGATGCTCGCCGACCTCGACTGGTGGGTCCACGCCACGATGGCGGCGCGCGAGGCGAGCGCGAAGGCGGCGGCCTGACTCGAACCGCGCACGCAGCCTCCTCGGGCGGTTGCGGCGCGCCTCCGCCTCAGCCGTCCGTGAACGCCTCCGCCAGATCTTCTCCCAGGATCGCGTGCAGGTGACGGAACGCGAGACGGATCCGCGACTTCACCGTGCCGAGCGGCAGTCCCTCGCGCGCGGCGATCGCGCCGTGGCTCAGCCCCTCGTAGAAGGCCGCGACCAGGACCTGCCGCTGCGCCGGCGGCAGGGCGGCGACGGCAGCCCGCAGCCGCGCCTCGCGCCCGAGAGTGTCGAGCCGCCGGAAGCCGTCGGGCTCGGGGTCGGGCTGCAGCAGCGGGTCGTCGGCGTCGGCCATCGCCCGGCCGGCGCGGCGGAAGGCGTCGATCCGCCGGTTGCGGGCGATGGCGAAGATCCAGGTCGACGGCGAGGCGCGCGCGGGATCGAAGCGCGCGGCGTTGCGCCAGACCGACACCATCACGTCCTGGGCGATCTCGTCGGCATCGGAGGCGCTGGCGCCGGCGCGGATGGCGTAGGCCTTAACGCGTCCGGCATAGCGCTGGAAGAGCGCCACGAAGGCGGCGCGGTCGCGCGCGGCGACGGCGAGCACGAGCTCGACGTCGCTCGGGACGGCGAAGCCCGAAGGGGGCGCGGCGGACATCGCGGATGCTGCCTGTATCTTGCCGCGGCCTCTGGACGACGGCGCATGGGCTGGTGAAGGAAGCGCAAGGGTCTGGAAAACGCCCCGCGCGTCGCGCTAGACTAGCGCCAGTCCGGAGACAATGACAAGCTTGACGGCGACCGCGTCACCCGCAGTGAAGGACGGCAGCCGAACGGGCCGAGGAACGAGCAGGAGATAGTGGGCCGATGAGCTTCAAGCCTGGGATCATGCTGGCGATTTGCCTTGCCGCCGCCAGCGCGGGGACGGCGTTCGCCCAGTCGGCGGCGGCCGACCGGGTGGCGGCGCACAACGACTGGAGCGTCTTCGTCGCGGACAACCCGAAGGAGTGCTACATCGTCTCGCCGCCGACGAGCTCGGTCGCGAAGCGCGATGGCAAGCCGACCGACGTCCAGCGCGGCGACATCCGGCTGTTCATCTCGTTCCGCCCTGCGGACAAGGTGACGAACGAGGTCAGCTTCACCGGCGGCTACCCGTTCAAGACCGGCAGCAAGGTTACGATGGCGGTCGGGTCCGACAAGTTCACCCTGGCGCCCGGGTCGGGCGATGCCGGCGAGTGGGCCTGGACCGACCCGTCGGACGACAGCCGGGTCGTCGCGGCGCTGCGCAAGGGCGCCTCGGCGAAAGTCTCCGGAACCTCGGCGCGCGGGACCGCGACGGACGACACCTTCTCGCTGTCGGGCTTCACCGCCGCCGTCGAGGACGCCGCCGCCCGCTGCAAGTGACCCGGCCGCTATCGGCTGGCATTTTCGCGGTCGAAGGGCTATCTGTCTGACGCCGCGCGTTCGCGCGCAAGCGAAGCCCGAGCCATGACCGCCGCCCTGCCGATCACTCCCGACGTACTCGCGCTGCCGCGCCGGCCCCTGGCCGACGGGCTGCCGAATATCGTCGGCATGGGCCGGGAGGAGCTGCGTGCGGCGCTGGTCGCGGCCGGGACGCCGGAGGGTCAGGCCGGGATGCGGGTCAGCCAAATCTGGCAATGGCTCTACCATCGCGGTGCGCGCGACTTCGCGGCGATGTCGAACCTGGCCCGGCCCTACCGCGAGCGGCTGGCGGGGTCGTTCCGCATCGTCCGGCCCGAGGTCGTCGTCCGGCAGGTCTCGGCCGACGGGACGCGCAAGTACCTGCTGCGGATCGATGGCGGGCACGAGGTCGAGACGGTCTACATTCCCGAGACCGACCGCGGCACGCTGTGCGTCTCCTCGCAGGTCGGGTGCACGCTGACCTGCTCGTTCTGCCATACGGGCACGCAGCGGCTGGTGCGCAACCTGACGGCGGCGGAGATCGTCGGGCAGATCATGGTCGCGCGGGACGACCTCGATGACTGGGGGCGCAAGCCGGACGAGAAGCGGCTGGTGTCGAACATCGTGCTGATGGGAATGGGCGAACCGCTCTACAACTTCGAGGCCGTGCGCGACGCGATGAAGATCGCGATGGACGGCGAAGGGATCGCGCTGTCGCGGCGGCGGATAACGCTGTCGACGAGCGGCGTGGTGCCGGAGATCGCGCGCGTCGGCGACGAGATCGGCTGCCTGCTCGCGATTTCGTTCCATGCGACGACGGACGCGATCCGGGACCGGCTCGTGCCGATCAACAGGAAGTGGAACATCGCAGCGCTGCTCGACGCCTGCCGGGCTTATCCGCGGCTTTCGAACGCCGAAAGGATCACCTTCGAGTACGTGATGCTGAAGGGCGTCAACGACAGCGATGCCGACGCACGCCGCCTGGTCAAGCTGATCGCCGGCATCCCGGCCAAGATAAACCTTATCCCGTTCAACCCGTGGCCCGGCGCGCCCTACGAGCGATCCGACCCGGAGCGCATCGATGCGTTCGCCGCCATCGTCAACCGTGCGGGCTACGCCTCGCCGGTGCGGACGCCGCGGGGCGAGGACATCATGGCTGCCTGCGGGCAGCTCAAGAGCGCCAGCGAGCGGGCGCGGCGTTCGGGAGCGCTCCGGGAAGCGGTTTGAAGCCTCGAACAGCCGCGGACAATGGTTGATGTCCGGTTAACGTCCAAAACGTTTCCCTTTGTATTCAGTGGGTTAGACCACCTGTCCGCGCGCGGACAGGGGACGGCCTCCGGGATCCGACCAGCCGGCCACGGCGTTTGGCAATGGCCTCCCCGACCTTAGGCCCGGCGGGGAGCGCTTGCGGGGGTCGGGGGCACAGCCTAAATCGAGGCAATGAGAAACCCACTTCGCTTCCTCCGTCAGCGCGACCGCGTGACCGTCCTCCGGCTGGAGGGGGTGATCGGCATGGTCGGCCGGCTCGGAGGGCCGTCGCTGACCGACGCCGGGCTGGCGCCGCTGGTCGAGGCCGCGTTTCGCCGCGGCAAGCCGAAGGCGGTGGCTCTGGCGATCAACTCGCCCGGCGGGAGCGCCGCCCAGTCGAGCCTGATCG
This sequence comes from Amaricoccus sp., assembly GCA_046348915.1. GTDB lineage: Bacteria > Pseudomonadota > Alphaproteobacteria > Rhodobacterales > Rhodobacteraceae > Amaricoccus. Next base: position 127,326 of record JAXMDH010000021.1, on the reverse strand, counting down.
CCGCGCGCATCCGCCGGCTCGCCGACGAGAAGCAGGTGCCGGTACATGCCTTCGTCGAGGACGTGGCGGCCTCGGGGGGCTACTGGCTCGCGACGGCGGCCGACCGCATCCACCTCGACCCGAACAGCATCGTCGGCTCGATCGGTGTGATCTCGGCCTCGTTCGGCTTCCCGAAGTTCCTCGCCCGCCACGGCATCGAGCGTCGTGTTCATACTGCCGGCGACGACAAGAGCATGCTGGACCCCTTCCGGCCGGAGCGGCCGGAGGACGTCGAGCGGCTGATGGGGCTGCAGGCGCAGATCCACGGCAACTTCATCGCCCAAGTGAAGGCGAGGCGCGGCGACCGGCTGGCCGGCGATGATCTCTTCACCGGCGAGATCTGGGTGGGCGAGGCCGGCGTCGCGGTCGGGCTCGCCGACGGCATCGGGCATCTCGTTCCGACCATGCGCGGGCTCTACGGCGACAAGGTCGCCTTCGAGGTCATCGCGCCGCGGCGGTCGCTGTTCCGGCGCCTCGGGCTCCCGGGGGTCGGGGAGGCGCTCGACGCCGTTGAGACCCGGGCGCTCTGGACCCGCTACGGCCTCCCTGCGCAATGATCGCGCGCGTCCTCCTCGTCCTCCTCGTCGGATACCTGCTCGTGCGCGTCATCGGCCAGAGGCGCGCGTTGCAGCGGCAGCGCGGCGGGCCCAGGGTCGAGGCCGCGCGAAAGTGCCCGGATTGCGGCGCTTACGTGGTCGGCGCAAAGCCCGAGGCCTGCGCCCGCGCCGGCTGCCGGTTCCGCTGATCGTCGGCGACGCTCGGGGGCGCGGCCGGATCGGCCAGCACCCGTGCCGGATCGGCATCGACAGCGAAGCGCACGCCGGATTCCTCGAACTCCAGGTCGGCCGTGCCGGCGAGCTCCGCGGCGAGCGCTGTCTTTATCAGCTGCGAGCCGAAGCCGCTCCGCTCGGGCGGGCGGACCGCCGGACCGCCGGACTCGGCCCAGCTCAGGTGGAACCGGCGGCCGGCGTCGCCCTCCACCAGCTGCCAGCGGATCTTCACGCGGCCCTCGGGCACGGAAAGCGCCCCGTACTTCGCAGCGTTGGTGCAGAGCTCATGCAGCGCCATTGACAGCGCCAGTGCCGCCCGGGCGGTGATCCGGAACTCCGCGCCTTCGATGTCGAAGCGCGCGGGCCCGAAGGGCGCGAGCGCCGCCGCGAGCGCGCTGCCGAGCTCGACGCTTTCCCAGTTCTCCCGCACCAGGAGGTCCTGGGTCGCGGCCATCGCCTGCAGCCGGTCGCCGAAGGCGCGAAGGCTCGCGGGCGAGGCATCGCGCTTGAAGGTCTGGTTCGCCACCGCCTGAACCGCCGCGAGGATGTTCTTGATCCGGTGGTTCATCTCCTGCAGCACCAGCGTCCGCCGCAGCTCGGCCTCCGCCCTGGCCTCGCGGGCCGACGCGACGTCGTCCATATAGTCGTCGATCGACGCAGCGAGCTCGGAGAGTTCGCTGCCGCCGGGCGCGATGCCCGTCCGCGCTGACACGTCGCCGGCGCGCCAGCTTTCGATGGTGGCGAGAATGCGGTGGATTGGCTGGCGGAACAGCCGGTTGCCGACCAGCCAGGCAATGGTGCAGGCCGCAACCGCCCCGGCGAGCGCCAGGCCGACGCTCCACCAGGTCGAAGCGTAGATCGGGTAAAAAACGTCCTTCTTGGCGAAGCTCGCGGCGACGTAGAGGCCGGTCTTGGTTGAGGCCGGCGGTTGGTAGCCGACGATCCTCCTCGAGCCGTCCTGCGCCGTTATCTCAATCGTTCCGGGTTCGGCGGCGCGCACGTAGGGCATGACGGCGCCGCTGATGCGCGTGCCGACGTAGCGCTGGGAGTCGGGCTCGCGGGCGAGGATCGTGCCGTCGCGGTCGGCGACTGCCACCGCGCTGCCCTGGGCAAGGTTGCGCTCACGCAGCCGTGCCCCAAGCCATGCGAGGTCGATCCCACCGACGACGACCGACACGATCCGGCCGTCCGCGTCGACCGGCAGCGCAACGGGCAGGTAGGGCGCCTCGTCCGGGCGGCGTGCGCCGGCGAAGGTGCCGACAACGAAGGCGTTCGAGGCGACAGCGTCGGCGAACCAGCCCTCGGCCGCCACGTCGTCGGACGGGAACGTCAGGCCCGCGGCGCAAAGCACCCGGCCCGTGGGGTCGGCGACCGCGAGGCCGCGCAGCTGCGGCAGCCGGCGGGACACCTCGGCCAGATAGTCGTCGCAATCGGGCGTCTCGAAATGCCGGACCGTCGGCGCGACCGCCAGGGTCTCCAGGATGCCCTGCGCCCCGGTGACGATCCGCTCCATCTCGAGGGAAGCGATCTGGCTGGTGCGCAGCGCGAGCTCGCGCGCCTCGCGCTCGCGGGTCTCGTGGATCGAAGCGATGAAGTAGGGCAGGGCCGCCGATGCCGGGATGATCGCCACGGCGACGAGGGCGACGACCCTCTGCCGCAACGTCATCCGGCGCGCCACTCCCCACATCCGCTCACCCGTCGGCGCGTTCGCGACGCGTTCGCGTTGCTGCCCCCGGATCGTTACCATGACCGCGGTCGACACGCCAACCTGTCGCGGCGTCATGGTTTCGGGCCGGCGGGTTTAGGATCAGCTCCGGATGATCGCGCGCACGCCCCCGCGGCGCGCGATGACGTTCACCGCCACCTGGGCGCCCGCGCGTGCCAGCCGCACGTCGATGCCGCCGTCGCCGAGCGACAGGTGCCGGAGCGCCATGTCGTCGACAAAGTCCGGCAGGACCGGCTCGTCGAAGATCACATAGCCGTTCTCGGGGTCGAACTTGATCCCGAGGCACGACCGGATAAGCGAGAGTGGCGCGGCCGCCGACCAGGCCTGCGGCGAGCAGGCGACCGGATAGAAAGTCGGCCCAACGCTGCGGACGCGCGGGAAGCCGCAGAAGAGCTCGGGCAGGCGCTTGAGGTCGATGTAGGTCGAGGCTTCGTACAGCCCGCGGAAGACCGCCGCCGCTTCGACGCGAAAGCCGTAGCGGGCCATGCCGGCGGCGATGAGCGCGTTGTCGTGCGGCCAGACGGAGCCGTTGTGGTAGCTCATCGGGTTGTACCGCGGCTCGGTGCTGGCGAGCGTTCGGATGCCCCAGCCGGAGAAGAAGGACGGGGCCATCAGGCTCTCGACGACGCGCTCGGCGCGGTTCGGCCGGGCGATCCCGGTCAGGAGCGCGTGGCCGGCATTGGATGAGCGGACGCGGCAGGGCCGCTTGGCGCCATCGAGCGCGATGACGTAGGTCCCGAGCTCCTCGTCCCAGAACGCGCGGTCGAAGCTCGACCGGAGCTCCGTCCCCCGACGGACCAAGGCTGCAACCTCGTCGTCGCCGCGGCGCAGGCGCCTGGCGATCGAGGCGCCGGCGCGCCAAGCGCCGTAGGCGTAGGCCTGCACCTCGACGAGCGCGACAGGGCCCGCCGCCAGGGTGCCATCGGCGTGGAAGATCGAGTCGTGACTGTCCTTCCAGCCCTGGTTTATAAGCCCGTCGGCGTTCTGCCGGCCGTACTCGACGAAGCCGTCGCCGTCGCGGTCGCCCCAGGTTCCGAGCCAGCCGAGCGCCGCCTCGATGTGGGGCCAGAGCTCGAGCACGGTTTCGACGTCGCCGGTGCGGTCGAGGTAGGCTCCGGCGAGCATGACGAAGAGCGGCGTCGAATCGACGCTGCCGTAGTAGCAGCCGAAGGGAACCTCCCTCAGCTCGGCCATTTCGCCGAAGCGCATCTCGTGCAGGATCTTGCCCGGCTCGGCGTCGGCCTCAGCGTCGACCTCGGTTGCCTGTCGCTCGGCGAGGTTGCGGAGCACGCCGGCGGCGATCGAGGGATCGAGCCATAGGGTCTGCAGCGCGGTGATCAGGGCGTCGCGGCCGAAGAAGGTGCTGAACCAGGGGATGCCGGCGTAAGGATAGGGGCCGCGCGAGGTCTCGGTGGTAAGCATGTAGAGGTCCGACACCGACCGGCGCACCGTCTCGTTGAAGACCTCGTTGGACGAGGAAATCGCGGCGGCGCGCGAGGCCGCGCCGCGTAGTGCACGGCGGGAGTCGCGGAAGCCAGTGAAGAACGCCCTCCGCGGGGCTCGGACACCATAGCCGCGGCCGCAGCGGATCTCGAGGAAGAAGGCCTTTCGCTCGTTCGGGGCGAGCTCGACGTCGAAGCCGACGCTGTCGTCGGTGAGGGCGGTCGGATCCGGCTCGAATTGCAGCCGGGTTTCGCGGCGGCGATCGTCGAGGCCGGTGTAGGAGAGCGTCACGGCGTCGCGCTCGATGATTGCGGGATGCGCCTCACCGCGACGCGGCCGCTCGGCGCCGCGGACCTCGAAGATGTCGGCGAAGTCGGCGCCGAAATCGATCCGCACCCGAAACCGGCGCGAACGGGTATCGTAGTTCGTCAGCGCGAACCGCTCGAAGGCGCAGGCGTTCCAGAGGAAGCGCGTCCGGCGCAGGTGTAGCAGATCCTGCGCAAGCCGGCGCTGCCCCGCCGGGTCGACGAATTCGGGATTGGTCAAGTCGCAGATCAGCACCGCATTGTCGTCGCGGACGGTCGAACTCAGCAGCAGCGGCCGAAGGTCCTCGATCGTGAGATAGAAATGCGAGAGGTGGCGGGTGTCGCGGTGGTAGATGCCCTCGGGACTGCCGGGGCCCCCTACCGCGTCGCCGTTGTGGTCGAAGACCGCGAAGGTATCGCCGTGTTTCAGGGTGCGCGGGCGTCGCTCCTGCAGCGATGCCGCCACCGGGACGAAGAACTGGGCGAAGGCCTGGGCCGGGCGCGCGCCGGGCTCGCCCGGCTTCGCTGATATCATGCTTCCACCTCAGGCCGTCAGCGTCAGGCGCGGCGCTCCGTAAGACTGGTCCTCGCCGAGCGAGCGGTAGACCCGCAGGTAATCCGACGCAACCCGCTCGATGCCGAAGCGGCGCTCGAACCCGGTCCGCACCCCGGCGCGGTCGAGGACGGCCGCGGCTTCGACTGCCCCGACCGCCGCGTCGACGCTGTCGACGAGGAACCCGGTCACACCCTCATCGACCACCTCCGGCGCGGCGCCGCAGGGGAAAGCGATGACGGGAGTTCCGCAGGCCATCGACTCGATCATGACGAGTCCAAAGGGCTCCGGCCAATCGATCGGAAAGAGCAGCGCTACCGCGCCCCCGAGGAAGGCTGTCTTTTCGTGCTCGCCGATCTCACCGACGAACTCGACGAGCGGGTTCTGCTTGACCAGCGGCTCTATGACCGACTTCCAGTACTCGAGATCGGCCTGATCTACCTTGGCGGCCATCTTGAGTGGTCGGCCGCTCCGGGTGGCGATCTCGATTGCACGATCGGGGCGCTTCTCGGGCGAGATACGGCCAAGGAACGCCAGGTGTCCGTCCGGTGCCGGGTTCAGGCTCGGAACGTGGAGCCCTGGCGGGAGCCCGTGGTAAATCGTCGCAGCCCAGTTGACCGGCGGCATCGGCGCCCGCTGCGCGTCGGAGATGGATACCAGCGGGTCGTCGGGGAAGGCCCGGTAGAAGGGCAGCAGATCGGGCAGGTCGAGTCGACCATGCAATGTGGTGACCGCCGGCGTGGTCAGGAATGGTAGCAGCGGGAACTGCATCAGATCGATGTGAAAGTGCAGTACGTCGAAGTCGCCGGCCTGCCGACGGACTCGGTCCAGCATCACGAGGTGGTGCGGCAACGGGTCCCGAATTGCCGGATTGAGCCGGAGCGCGGTAGGCGCGCATTTCTCCAGCTTCGCGGAGGTCACGGAATCACCGCTAGCGAAAAGCGTGACGTCGTGGCCTTGGCGGACAAGCTCCTCGGTCAGGTACGACACGATGCGCTCGGTCCCGCCGTAGAGCCGCGGCGGAACACTCTCGGCGAGGGGGGCGATCTGCGCGATCTTCATCAGGCATTCCTCGGAGTAGGGGGCTGATGCGAAAACCCCTCATTCGACGCTCGGTTCCAAGGTGACGCGAACCTTGCCGCCGTTGGCGCGTTGCCGGAACCAACCTTGACTTTCGCGAGGAGACGGCCATGCCGGCCAAGTCGAAGGCGCAGCAGAAGGCTGCGGGGGCTGCGTTGTCCGCCAAACGCGGCGAGACCAGCAAGAGCGAGCTGAAGGGCGCATCTCGGTCGATGGAGGAATCGATGACCGAGGAGCAACTTGAGGAACTCGCCAGCACGAAGCGCAGGGGCAAGCCCGACCACGTCCGCAAGTAGCCGAAGGCCGGCGGCGGGTAGGCGTCACGCGATCGCGTGATATGACTGGCGCGATTGTGTGCAATAGGAAGGGCTTTCGCGCGATTCGCGCCCTTCCGGGCTGCCCAATTGACCTCCGCCGGTCTTTCATCACGATCCGCCGACGTGGCTTTCCTGGCCGGCGGCGGTGCGGTTGCCGACCTCATTGCCCTTTATGACTGGTCGGCTACGCCGCTTGGCCCGTTATCCGAATGGCCAGCGAGCCGCCGCGCTTCCCTGTCGATGATCCTGCGGGCGGGCGTGCCCATCTTGACAGCGTGGGGCGAGCGCGGCGTGCTGATCTACAATGATGCGTTCGCGACCCTGGTCGAGCACCAGCATCCGGGACTGCTGGGGATGGAAGTCCCTAAGGCATGGCCCGTCGAAGCGAGTTTCCTCGAGTCCGTGATACGGGCGGTTCTTGCAGGCGGGACCCTATCCTTCCGCGGCAAGGAGTTCAGGCGCGAGCGAGACGGGGCGCTGGAGCCCGTCTGGCTCGACCTCGACTTTTCTCCGATCTGCGACGAGCGGGGCCTGCCCGCGGGCGTGATGGCGATCGTCGCCGATACCACCGACAGGGTGCGTGCCGACCGGAAGCTGCAGAACGAGCGCCTGCGGCTGCATCAGATGTTCGAACAGGCCCCGGGACTCACCGCAATGCTCGAGGGACCGGGTCACGTCTTCACCCTGGCGAATGCCGCCTTTACCAGCTTCGTCGGGCGAGAGGTTCTGGGGCTGGCGTTCGAGGAGGCACTGCCGGAGATTGCCCGTCAAGGCTTCGTCGCCGCGCTCGACGAGACGCGCCGCACCGGCACGCCCTTCGTAGGCCATGGGGTTCCGGTGATGCTCGATCGGACCCCGGGGGCGGCGCTGGTCGAGCGCTATGTCGACTTCGTGTTCCAGCCCATCACCACCGATGACGGCACGTTGGGGATCTTCGCCCAGTGCCACGACGTCACCGAGCGCCATCGCACCGGCGAGGCGCTCCGCGAAAGCGAGGCGCGCTTCCGTCTGGTGGCTGAGACCGCGCCGGTCATGTTATGGATAGGCGACGTCGAAGGAAGGTGCATCTACCTCAACGCGGCGCAGCGGGACTTCTGGGGGATACCTGCCGACGCGGCCGCGCCGTTCGACTGGAGCGCGACTCTGCACCCCGACGACCGGGCCCGAATCGACCGGCCGTTCGGCCGGGCCATGCGCGACCACGCCTCGTTCGCGGTCGAGGCTCGCTACCGCCGCAGCGATGGCGAGTACCGCACCATCAGCACCACGGCGCATCCTCGCTTCGGCGCGGACCACGCCTTCCTCGGCATGATCGGCGTCAACATAGACGTGACCGACGTGCGCCGCAACGAGGCTGCCCTGACGGCGCTGAACGAGACCCTGGGCCAGCGGGTCGCCGAGGCGACCGCCGAGCGGATCAAGGCCGAGGTGGCGCTCCGCGACTCTCAGAAGATGGAGGCGATCGGGCGGCTGACCGGTGGCGTTGCCCACGACTTCAACAACCTGCTCCAGGTCGTCTCGGGGACACTCCAGCTGCTCGGGCGCGACCTGGACGGCAACGAGCGCGCCCTCGCCCGGATCGCCGACGCCATGGAGAGCGTGCGGCAGGGCGCCAAGCTCACCGGCCAGCTGCTCGCGTTCAGTCGGCGGCAGCCGCTCGACCCGCGGGTCACCGACGTCGGGCGCCTCGTCACGGGCATGCGGGAGCTTATCACGCATGCCGTCGGCGACGGTATCGAGGTCGAGGCCCGCATCGCCGACGACCTGTGGCAAACGCTCGTCGATCCGGTTCAGCTCGAGACCGCGGTGCTGAACCTGGCGGCCAATGCCCGCGACGCCATGGGCGGGGTCGGGCAGCTGACCATCGACGTCCGCAACGCGCTCATCGACAACATCGACGTGCGGGCCACCGCCGATTTCCATGCGGGCCAGTACGTCATGGTGAGCGTCACCGACACCGGGCCCGGCATCGCGCCAGAGATCATGGACCGCGTTTTCGAGCCCTTCTTCTCGACCAAGCCGCGCAGCGAGGCGACCGGGCTCGGCCTGTCGACCGTCTACGGTTTCGTCAAGCAGTCCGGCGGACACGTCCGGCTCGGGAGCGAGGTCGCGAGCGGAACCTCGGTCAGCCTGTACCTCCCGCGTGTCGATCGCTGCGACCCCCAGATGCCGGCGACTGATCCTGCGGCCTCGAGCCATCGAGGCACGATCCTGGTCGCCGAGGACAACGACAGCGTGCGCGAGACCGCGGTGGCGCTGCTCTCGGATCTCGGCTACCGGGTGCTGGCCGCCCGCGACGCAGCCTCGGCGCTTGGCGTCCTCGAGAGCGGGATCCCCGTCGACCTGCTGTTCGTCGATGCCGTGATGCCGGGTCGGCTGCAGAGCCCCGAGCTTGCGCGCCTCGCGCGCGAGCGCCACCCGGGGATCGCGGTGCTGTTCACGTCCGGCTACATCGACGCCGGACGGGAGGCCGGGTTCGACCTGATCCCAAAGCCCTACACCCGCGAGGGCCTGGCGCGGGCGGTCGGCGGCCTGCTGGCGCGCCGGCCCGCGACGTTGACAGAGGACCTCTGAGCACGCTCGGGTGGCCCGCGGCGGCGCCGAGACCAGCTCGTGCGGGATGGACGTCGCCGCTCCGACGTCGCCTGGGCTTGCCGGTCCTTTTCCCCGCAATTAGGTTCTGGGCCGACCGGGCGGGGGAGAGGATGGCCGAAGCGGCTTTGGTTACCGGAGGCGGCCGTCGGGTCGGTGCAGCACTCGTCCGCAGGCTCGCGGCGCGCGGAGCTCGAGTTGCGATCCATTGCAACCGCAGCCGCGACGAAGCCGATGCCCTCGCCGACGAGGTAGGCCCCGGCGCGGTGGTGGTTCAGGCCGACCTTCTGGATCGGGACGCGACCGCGGCGCTCGTCCCGGCCGCCGCTGCGGCGCTGGGCCAGCCGCTCACGATCCTCGTCAACAACGCATCGATATTCGAGTACGACAACATCGCCAGCGCGACCCGGGAAAGCTGGGACCGGCACATCGGGTCGAACCTCCGCGCACCCTTCGAGCTGATCCAGGCGTTCGCGGCGCAGGCGCCGGCGGCGGCGCGCGACGCGACCGATCAGCCGCAGGCGATTGCCGCGGTCGTCAACATCATCGACCAGCGGGTCCTTAAGCCGACGCCCGAGTTTGCAACCTACACGATTGCCAAGATGGGCCTGTGGGCGCTGACCCGGATCGCGGCGCAGGGGCTGGCGCCGAACGTGCGTGTCAACGCAATCGGCCCAGGACCGACCCTGCGCGGGACCCGCCAGTCGGAGGAGCACTTTGCACGCCAGGCGGCATCGACCATTCTGGGTCGGGGCTCGAGCCCGGACGAGATCTCCGCTGCACTCGACTTCATCCTCGACTCGCCCGGCGTAACTGGGCAGCTCATCTGCGTTGACGGCGGCCAGCATCTGGCGTGGAGGACTCCCGACGTGCTGGGGGTCGAGTGAGATCCCGCCGAAGCGGGTGGTGGTTGTGTTTCGCGACGCTTGACTTTTCCACCCCCGATCACCTCGTCACGAATCCGTGTTGATTCTGTCAATGATTCCATAAATTTACCAAGATGTACAATAATAGCTGGCGGATTTCAGTAGCTTACGCCTTGTGCCCAGAAAATGGGCAAACCGGGCAAGGCTCTTGTTTTGCGACGCTTAGTCGCGGCTCCACGATGTTTCCCCCAGAGTTTTCCACAGCTGCCGTGGACAGGTTCGGACTTGATATCGGTTGCGGAACGGGGCAGCGCGGCGGAGAATCGGTCCATGGCTAGCGACCGCCGTGCCAAGGAGAACGTGCCGGACAAAGCCTCGGGCTTCGATGAGGACGGGGCGCCGGCAGGATTGGCGCGCACCGGCCACTCGGTCATCCGCGACTACCTGCGCCGGCTCGACGAGAGGCCCGGCGTCTATCGCATGCTCGACCGCAAGGGCGAGGTCCTCTACGTCGGCAAGGCGCGGAACCTGCGCAAGCGCGTCGCTTCCTATGCCAAGCCTTACGGCCACAGCTCGCGCATAGGGCGAATGATCGCCGGGACGGCCTCGATGATGTTCCTGACGACCGAGACCGAGACCGAGGCGTTGCTGCTCGAGCAGAACCTGATCAAGCAGCTCAAGCCGCGCTACAACGTGCTGCTTCGCGACGACAAGAGCTTCCCCAACATCCACGTCACCGCGAACCACCCCTTCCCGCGCATCGAAAAACACCGCGGCCTCCGCAAGGATCCGGGGCGCTACTTCGGTCCCTTCGCCTCGGCGGGGAGCGTCAACCGCACTTTGAACCAGCTGCAGAAGGCGTTCCTGCTGCGCTCCTGCTCCGACCCGATGTTCGACAGCCGGACGCGGCCCTGCCTCCTGCACCAGATCCGGCGGTGCAGTGCTCCATGCGTGGGCCTGATCGAGGAGGCGGACTACCGGGAGCTCGTCGAGGACGCCGTTCTGTTCCTGACCGGGCGTTCGACAAAGGTGCAGGAGCAGCTGGCGGCGGCGATGGCTGAGGCGAGCCGGGCGATGGAGTTCGAGCGGGCGGCCGCGATCCGCGACAGGATTCGGGCGCTGACCAACGTGCAGTCGAGCCAGGGGATCAATCCCGAGGGCGTCGAGGAGGCGGACATCGTCGCGCTGCACCAGGAGGGCGGCCAGGCCTGCGTCGAGGTCTTCTTCATTCGTGCGCACCAGAACTGGGGCAACCGGGCGTATTTCCCGCGCGCCGGCGCTGGCATCGAGCCCGGCGAGATTCTCGAGGCCTTTCTCGGCCAGTTCTACGGCAACAAGACCCCGCCGCGGATGATCCTCACGAGCCACGCGCCCGACAACGCCGATCTCCTCGCCGACGCGCTCTCCGCCCAGCTCGGCCGTCGGGTGGCAATCAGCCAGCCGCAGCGGGGCGAGAAGGCGGCACTGATGGAGCAGGCCGCCCGCAACGCGCGCGAGGCGCTTGCCCGGCGCATGGCCGAGAGTGCCAGCCAGGTCGCGCTGCTCGAAGGCCTCGCCGACGCCTTCGGGCTCGACGGGGCCCCGCGGCGGATCGAGGTCTACGACAACAGTCACATCATGGGCACGAACGCCGTCGGCGCGATGATCGTGGCAGGCCCTGACGGCTTCCTGAAGTCGCAGTACCGCAAGTTCAACATCCGCTCGGCGCTGACTCCGGGCGACGACTTCGGGATGATGCGCGAGGTGCTGACCCGCCGCTTCGCGCGGCTGGCCAAGGAGGATCCCGACCGCAGGTCCGAAGCCTGGCCTGACCTCGTCCTGATTGACGGCGGGGCCGGCCAGGTGGCGGCGGCCTGCGCCGCGCTGCTCGAGCTTGGCATCGACGAGGTCCAGCTCGTCGGCGTCGCCAAGGGCGTCGACCGCGATGCCGGCAAAGAGGAGTTCCACCGCCCGGGCAAGCCGCCGATGGCGCTCGGGCACCGCGACCCGGTCCTCTATTTCGTGCAGCGGCTGCGCGACGAGGCGCACCGCTTCGCCATTGGCGCCCACCGGCAGAAGCGTGCCGCGCAGACCCGCGCCACGCCGCTCGACGATGTCCCGGGGGTCGGCGCCGCGCGCAAGCGCGCGCTGCTGGCGCACTTCGGCTCGGCCAAGGCGGTCAGCCGCGCGGGACTGGCCGACCTCAAGGCGGCGCCGGGCATTTCGGACACGCTCGCTGAGGTGATCTACGGCTTCTTCCATGGGGAGAGCTGACGCGGTATATCGGCCGAGGTGGGACCGAGCGGGTACCGGAGTATGTCACCTCGATGCGTTGGACGATCCCCAACATCCTGACGGTGATGCGGCTCGCCGCCGCGCCCGGAGTCGCGCTTGCCTTCGCGTTCTTCGATCGGCCGTATGCCGACTGGATCGCCTTCGCACTCTTCATCCTCGCGGCCCTCACCGACTACATCGACGGCAAGCTAGCCCGCGCCTGGCAGCAGGAATCGAACTTCGGCCGCATGCTGGACCCGATCGCCGACAAGGCAATGGTGGTGATCGCGCTGGCCGTCATCGTCGGCCTGTGGGGTCCGAAGGCGCTGCTGCTCGTGCCGGTCGCCTTCATCCTGCTGCGCGAGGTCTTCGTCTCTGGCCTGCGCGAATTCCTCGGCGCCAAGGCGGGTCAGCTCAAGGTGACCTACCTCGCCAAGTGGAAGACGACCGCGCAGATGGTGGCGATCCCCGTGCTGCTGCTCGCGGGCGTCTTCGAGTGGGACAAGCGTCACCACTCGCCGTGGGTCAGCGACTGGTTCCACGACTGGGCCGAGTGGGTGCTGTCGAACGGGGGCTTAGTGCTGATCTGGATCGCCGGCCTGCTGACGCTGATGACGGGCTACGACTACCTGATGAAGGCGATGCCGTTCCTCAGGGACCGCAAGCGGTGACGCTGCCGCCTGCGACCCTCACCATCCGCTATTTCGCCTGGCTGCGGGAGCGCGTGGGCGAACCGCAGGAGACGGTCGCCACCGGCGCCGCAACCGTTCGCGAGCTCGTCGCCGAACTTCGCGGCCTAGACGAGGCACATGCCCTCGCCTTCGCCGACATGCGCTCGGTCCGGGTCGCGGTCGACCAGCAGCTGACCGACCTCGACGCGCCGCTCGCGGGCGCCGCCGAGATCGCCTTCTTCCCCCCGATGACCGGCGGGTGAATGACGGTTCGCGTGCAGCGTGAGGATTTCGACCCGGGGGCTGAAGTCGCTGGGCTGGCCCGCGGCCGGACTGATGTCGGCGCCGTCGTGTCCTTCACCGGGCTGGTGCGCGACCGTGGGGACGGATTGACCGCGCTCGAGCTCGAGCATTATCCGGGGATGACGGAAAGGGCGCTGGCCGCGATCGAAGCGGATGCCTGCAGTCGATGGCCGATCGACGCCTGCCTCGTCATCCACCGTTTCGGCCGGTTCTCGCCGGGCGACAGGATCGTCCTGGTCGCGACTGCCGCGGCGCACCGGCAGCCGGCCTTCGCGGCGGCGGAGTTCGTGATGGACTACCTTAAGTCGCGCGCGCCCTTCTGGAAGAAGGAGACCCGTGCAGGTCGCGAGACGTGGGTCGAGGCCCGCTACGAGGACGAGGACGCGCTGGACCGCTGGACCTGAGCGTCAGGGACCCTCGAGCACCGTCTCCGTATGGAGCGCGCACTTCCAAGTCTCCCGGTCTCTTACCCAGGTCGAGCTGTCGGCGCACCGCATGTCCATCGCCTTGCCCTCCATCTCGCCCTTCTGGCGAACCTTGTAGGCGACGACCGCGACGTTGTCGGACGGGAAGATGACCTCGGTGTCGCTGAGTTCGAAGCTGTTGAGGGTCCATTGGCCCTCTTCGGTCATCTTCGCGTACTTCTGCGGGTCGATCTTCATCGCGCCCATCGGGCCGGTGACGAGGCATTCGTCGGCGATCATCGCCTTCGCGGCCTCGGCGTCCTTGTCGACCATCGATTGCCAGAAACGCTTCTCGAGGTCGAGGATCGTCCGACTGTTGTCTGGCATGTGCTTCCTTCCGGCTTGCGGCGACAAAACGCCACAGCGGAGCGGGCGTTCCGCTCCGCTTGCCGGCAGGCGCTTCCGCCCCGCGCGCCAGACGCGCGGTCAGTCCTCCTCGTCGTCGGGAGCGGCAGGAGCGAGGTTGAACAGGCTCTCGGCGTCGGCCTTGGCGTTCTGGGGCGAGACCCGGTCGTCCTTGCGGCCGAGCTTGAAGTTCTCGAGACCGGCCATCGCCGACGGCAGCCGCGGCTCGGGATCCATCGTCAGCGACTGCTCGGTCGAGACGAGCTTCATCCGCTCGGCGTCGCTCATCACGGTGCCCTCGGCGGCGTTGCGCTTGACGGCCCGGGCGACCGCCGCGTCGAGCTCGCTCTGCTTCGAGAGGCCGAGCGCCACCGGGTCGACCGGCGCGATATTGGCGATATTCCAGTGGGTGCGGCCCCGGATCGACTCGATCGTCGGCTTGGTGGTGCCCACGAGCTTAGCGATCTGGCCGTCGCTGAGCTCCGGGTGGAACTTGACCAGCCAGGCGATCGCCGCGGGGCGATCCTGCCGCTTGGAGAGCGGCGTGTAGCGCGGCCCCTTGCGCTTCTCCTCGCCCTCGGCGGCGGGGTTGTGGTAGAGCCGGAGCCGGTACTGCGGGTTCTTCTCGCCCTTGCGGATCTCGTCGGCGGTCAGCTGCCGGTTGACGATCGGGTCGAAGCCCTTGATGCCCTGCGCTACCTCGCCGTCGGCGATGCCGTTGACCTCGAGCTCGTGCAGGCCGGTGAACTCGGCGATCTGCGCAAACGTCAGCGTGGTGTTCTCGACCAGCCAGACGGCGGTCGCCTTTTGCATCAATGGAAGCGCCATCTCGGCCCCTTTCCTCAAACAAGCCGCTCCCGCTGCCGAAAACTCGGGTGCGCCGCAGCGCCGGGATCGGTTTTCGCGGGAGGTTGACGGCTATATAGACCTGCGAACGACGATGATAAAGCCCTTTCGCCCGGCCGGGAAGTCGCTCCGGTTCCGATGCTCGACGTGCCGGTTTCGGCGGATTTCCGGCGTCGGCTCGCGGTGTCCGCGTGCGGACACGTGCGTCAAGCTGTTGATTATATTGTATTTTAGGGTGCCGCGTTAGTGCGGCGTTTACCATTTCGCGGACGCCTTCGGACTGATTGCGGCGGTTCAGTCCACGACGCGCAGCGTCAGGTTGATCCGGCCGCCCTCGGGCAGGAGGCGCGAGCCGCCGAAGCGGATGCGGTCGATCCCGTGGTACGCGAGGCGCGCCGGGCCGCCGAAGAGGACGACGTCGCCCGACTCGAGCTCGATGGCCGCGGTCGGGTCGCTGCGGGCGAGGCCGCCGACGCGGAAGCGTGCGGGGTCGCCGAGGCTGATCGAGAGGACGGGCCATGCGAAATCCTTCTCGTCGGCGTCGCGATGCATCCCCATCTTCGCCGTCGCGGCGTAGTAGTTGACGAGGCAGCAATCGGGGTCGCGTCTCGTCGAGACGAGGGCGTGCCAGACCGCGAGGACCGACGGCGGGATCGGCGGCCACGGGCTGCCGTCTGGGTGGCGGTCGACGTAGCGGTAGCCCTGGCGGTCGGTGTACCAGCCGTAGCGGCCAGCCGAGGTCATCCGCACGCTCATCGGCTTGCCCCAGGGGGTCAGCGGGGCGAAGAAGGGAGCCGCCGCGACCACTGCACGCAACTCGCCGAGCATTGCCGCCTGGGCCGGCGCGTCCAGGTAGCCCTTGTGGATCTCGAAGCCGTTGACCTCGAGCATTGCCCGTGACCTCCTGTTGAGGGCCGCGATCTAGACTGTGCGGCATGCTTTCGCCAGAGGCGAGCGCACGGACCGCGACGGAGGCGGCCGCGCTGGCCGTTGATCCGCGAGGCGATCGCGAACGGACGAGGTGAATGGCGAGACTGCTCCGAGAGGCCGCCGACGTCGCGCCGGCAGAACGGCCGGGCGCGGACGAGGTGCCGCGGGCGGCGCCCGCCGGTGCCGAGCCCCCTAAGCGGCGTCGGGGCTGGTGGGCCGCCGGGGTGCTCGCCGTCGCGCTCGGTCTCGGCGGGTGGGCCTGGCAGCGCTCGGCGACGCCGGAGGCGCCGGCGCTTGTCACCGCGCCGGTGGCGGTCGGGACGATCGAGGAGAGCGTGCTCGCGACCGGCCTCCTCAAGCCCACCGACCTCGTCGCGGTCGGGGCGCAGGTTTCTGGACGGATCACCGACCTCGCCGTGAGCCTCGGGCAGGCGGTGAGGGCCGGCGACCTGATCGCCGAGATCGACCCGGTGCCGCGACAGAACGCGCTCCGGATCGCCGAGGCGGGGCTCGCCGAGGTCAGGGCCGAGCGCGCCGAGCAGCAGGCGACGCTGGCCGAGCAGCGGCGCGTTCTCGGACGGCAACAGGCGCTGGTCGCGCGCTCGGCCGTCGCCCAGTCGGAGGCCGACACGGCGGCCTCGGATGTTGCGGTGACCGAGGCGCGCATCGCTGCGCTCGACGCGCGGATCCAGTCGGCCGAGGTCGCGATCGACGACGCGCGCGTAGATCTCGGCTATACGCGCATCACCGCGCCCCGAGCCGGCACCGTGCTCGCGGTGGTGGCGCAGCAGGGCCAGACCGTCAACGCGACCCAGACGACGCCGACGATCGTGGTGCTCGGCAACCTCGCCACCATGAGCATCGAGGCCGGCATCTCCGAGGCCGACGTCGTGCGGGTGCATCCCGGGCAGGAGGTCTGGTTCGCCATCGTCGGCGACCCCGGGACCCGGCACGCCGCGACCCTCGCCTCGATCGCGCCGGCGCCGGCCTCGATCACCAAGGACACGCTCCTGACCGGCGAGGAGAGCGGGGCGACGACGACGACCTCGAACGAGGCGATCTACTATAACGGCCTCTTCAATGTCCCGAATCCCGACGGGCAGCTCCGGACGTACATGACCGCCGAGGTCCACGTCGTGCTCGGCCGCGCCGAGGACGTGCCGACGATCCCGGCTGCGGCGCTCGGCGCCCGCCACCCCGACGGCACCCGCAGCGTGCGGGTGGCGCTGCCCGGTGGTGGCACCGAGGAGCGCAGGGTCACGATCGGGCTCGACGACCAGACCACGGCGCAGGTGGTCTCGGGGCTCGCGGTCGGCGAGAGGGTGGTGATCGGCGAGGCCGACGGCGCCTCGGCCCGCACGCTCGCCGCCGTCCAGAGGCGGGCCCCGCCGATGGGCTTCTGACCGTTGCCCGGCGCGCCGCTCCTCGCCCTCGACGCCGTCTGGCGCAGCTACCCCTCGGGTGAGGGAATGGCGGCGGCGCTGCGCGACGTGACGCTGACGATCGAGGAGGGCGAGTACGTCGCCATCGTCGGGGCCTCCGGCTCGGGCAAGTCGACGCTGATGAACGTGCTCGGCTGCCTCGACCAGCCCACCGCCGGCCGCTACCGCATCCGTGGCCGCGACGTCGCCTCCCTCGGCGGCGACGCGCTGGCGGCGCTCCGGCGCGAGACCTTCGGCTTCGTCTTCCAGCGCTACCACCTGCTCGCCGAGATGACCGCGCTCGGCAACGTCGAGATGCCGGCCGTCTATGCCGGAACTTCGCCGTCGGCGCGGCGGTCGCGGGCGGATGCGCTGCTCGCCCGGCTCGGGCTCTCCGATCGGCTGGGCTACCGCCCGGGGCAGCTCTCGGGCGGGCAGCAGCAGCGGGTGTCGATCGCGCGCGCGCTGATGAACGGCGGCGAGGTGGTGCTCGCCGACGAGCCGACCGGCGCCCTCGACAGCCGCAGCGGCCAGGAGGTCCTGCGCATCCTCGACGAGCTCAACGCCGAGGGTCGCACCGTCGTCATCGTCACCCACGACTTGAACGTGGCGCGGCGGGCGCGACGGATCGTCGAGATCAGCGACGGCGCGATCGTGGCTGACAGCGCCGCCGCGCCCCGGACCGGCCCGCACCTGGTGCCGGCACCGGCCGCGCGCGGGCGCATCCGTCCGCTCGACGGCTTCCGCGAGATCGTCGCAATGGCGCTGATGGCGATGAACGCGCACCGGCTGCGCACCTTCCTCACCATGCTCGGGATCGTCATCGGCATCGCCGCCGTGGTGACGGTGGTGGCGCTCGGGTCCGGCGCGCAGCAGCGGGTGCTGAGCGACATCGCCGGGCTCGGGACGAACACGCTCGAGATCTTCCCCGGCAAGGACATGGGCGACGTGCGCTCGGGACGGATCCGGACGCTGGTCGCCGCCGACGCCGACGCGCTGGCGCTGCAGTCCTATGCCGCGGCGGTGACGCCGACGGTGCAGGCCAACGGCACGCTGCGCTACGCCGGTACCGCCGCCTCGGCGAGCGTGACCGGCGTCGGCGACCGCTTCTTCGACGCGCGCGGGATCACCCTCGCGTCCGGGCGGCTGCTGACGCCCGCGGACGTCGTCGGGCGGACGCAGGTTGCCGTGATCGACACCCGCGCCGCCGACGCGATCTTCGGCGTCGGCGCGGACCCGCTCGACGTGACGCTGCTGGTCGGCCGGGTGCCGGTCCGCGTCGTCGGCGTCGTCAACCCGCGGCAGGGGTTCGGCGGCAACGACACCCTTAACGCCTACCTGCCATATACCACCGTCCAGACCCGGATCACCGGCTCGACGGTGCTGCGCAGCGTCACGCTGCAGGTCGCCGACGACGCCGACACTGACGCTGCCGAACAGGCGGTGACGGCGTTCCTCGCCGAGCGGCACGGCAAGCAGGACTTCTTCATCGTCAATACCAGCGAGATCCGCGAGACGATCGCCTCGACAACGGAGACCATGCGGCTGCTGATCGGGGCAATCGCGGTGATCTCGCTCGTCGTCGGCGGGATCGGGGTCATGAACATCATGCTCGTTTCGGTCAGCGAGCGGGTCGGCGAGATCGGCGTCCGGATGGCGGTGGGCGCGCGCCGATCGGACATCCTGCGACAGTTCTTGGTCGAGGCGGTCATCGTCTGCGCCATCGGCGGCGCCCTCGGGGTGCTGACGGCGCTCGCGATCGGCGCCGGGATCAGCGCCTCGGGCAGCAGCTTCTCGCTGATCTACTCGCGCACCTCGATGGTGGCGGCGGTGGCGACGTCGATGCTGATCGGCATCGTCTTCGGCTACCTGCCGGCCCGGCGGGCGGCGGGTCTGAACCCGGTTGCGGCGCTCGCCGCTTGACGCCGCGCCGCGGTGCGGCCTAGTCAGGGCGGTTGCGGAACGGAGCCCGAACGTGAGCGCCACCTTCATCGGTCCCGACGGCCGCCCGCGCTGCGCCTGGTGCGCGGCAACGCCGGGGTATGTCGCCTATCACGACGAGGAGTGGGGGTTTCCCGTCATCGACGACGTCCGACTGTTCGAGAAGCTGGCGCTCGAGAGCTTCCAGTCGGGGTTGAGCTGGCGGACGATCCTCGAGAAGCGCGAGAACTTCCGCCGGGCCTTCGCCGGGTTCGACTTCCGCGAGGTGGCGCGCTTCGGCGAGGCGGACGTGGCGCGGCTCCTCGCAGACGCCGGCATCGTGCGCCACCGGGGCAAGATCGAGGCGGTGGTGAACAACGCCGCCCGCGCCGTCGAGATGGCCGAGGCGGAGGGGTCGCTCGCGGCCTTCCTCTGGCGCTACGAGGAGAAGGACCCGGCGCACGTGCCGCAGGGGCGCTCGACCTCGCCCGAGTCCGAGGCGCTGTCGAAGGAGCTCCGCAAGCGCGGCTGGCGGTTCGTCGGTCCGACGACGGTCTATGCCTTCATGCAGGCGATGGGGCTCGTCAACGACCACGCCGAGGATTGCGCCCTCCGCCCCGAGGTCGCGGAGGCCCGCGCGGCGCTTGCCCGGCCGGAGTGAAATGCAGCGGGAGCGCTGCTTGCAGCCGCAAAACCCGGCTCCTATATAGCCCTCAACCCCGGACGCCCACGGCCGCGTGAGGCGGTCCGGACCAGGGATGACCGGACGGGGGCCGCATTCGGACCCGCCCAGAAAATCGCCGCTCGAAAGGACCAGTGCATGTCAAAAGTCATCGGCATCGACCTCGGCACCACCAACTCCTGCGTCGCCATCATGGACGGGTCGCAGGCGCGCGTGATCGAGAATTCCGAGGGGGCGCGGACCACGCCCTCGATCGTCGCCTTCACCGACGACGAGCGCCTCGTCGGCCAGGCCGCGAAGCGCCAGGCGGTCACCAATTCCGAGAATACCCTCTTCGCCATCAAGCGGCTGATCGGCCGCCGGACCGACGACCCGATGGTCGCCAAGGACAAGGAGATGGTGCCCTACAAGATCGTCCCCGGGCCGAACGGCGACGCCTGGGTCGAGGTCAAGGGCGAGAAGTATTCCCCGAGCCAGATTTCCGCCTTCATCCTGCAGAAGATGAAGGAAACGGCCGAGTCCTACCTCGGCGAGAAGGTGGCGCAGGCCGTCATCACCGTCCCCGCCTACTTCAACGATGCCCAGCGGCAGGCGACCAAGGACGCCGGCAAGATCGCGGGGCTCGACGTGCTCCGCATCATCAACGAGCCGACGGCGGCGGCGCTCGCCTACGGGCTCGACAAGTCGGGGACGAAGACGATCGCGGTCTACGACCTCGGCGGCGGCACCTTCGACATCTCGATCCTCGAGATCGACGACGGCCTCTTCGAGGTGAAGTCGACCAACGGTGACACCTTCCTCGGTGGCGAAGACTTCGACATGCGCATCGTCCAGTACCTCGCGGACGAATTCAAGAAGGAGCATGGCGTCGACCTCACCAAGGACAAGATGGCGCTGCAGCGGCTGAAGGAGGCCGCCGAGAAGGCGAAGATCGAGCTGTCGTCGTCGAGCCAGACCGAGATCAACCAGCCGTTCATCTCGATGGACCCGAAGACCCACCAGCCGCTGCACCTGGTGCTGAAGCTGACGCGGGCGAAGCTCGAGAGCCTGG
Source organism: Amaricoccus sp. (assembly GCA_046348915.1). Taxonomy (GTDB): domain Bacteria; phylum Pseudomonadota; class Alphaproteobacteria; order Rhodobacterales; family Rhodobacteraceae; genus Amaricoccus. Next base: position 106,749 of record JAXMDH010000021.1, on the reverse strand, counting down.
TCGCGGATCTCATCGCGCGGACGATGAAGCCTTGCCAGAACGCGATCAAGGACGCGGGCGTTTCCAAGACCGACATCGACGAGGTGGTCCTGGTCGGCGGCATGACCCGCATGCCCAAGGTCATCGAGGAAGTCACCAAGTTCTTCGGCAAGGAGCCGCACAAGGGCGTCAACCCCGACGAGGTGGTGGCGGTCGGCGCCGCGATCCAGGCCGGCGTGCTGCAGGGCGACGTCAAGGACGTGGTGCTGCTCGACGTGACGCCGCTGTCGCTCGGCATCGAGACGCTGGGCGGCGTCTTCACCCGGCTGATCGACCGCAACACCACGATCCCGACCAAGAAGAGCCAGATCTTCTCCACCGCCGAGGACAACCAGAACGCGGTGACGATCCGGGTCTTCCAGGGCGAGCGCGAGATGGCGGCCGACAACAAGCTGCTCGGCCAGTTCAACCTCGAGCAGATCCCGCCGGCCCCGCGCGGAATCCCGCAGATCGAGGTGACCTTCGACATCGACGCCAACGGCATCGTCAGCGTGTCCGCCAAGGACAAGGGGACGAACAAGGAGCAGAAGATCACCATCCAGGCGTCGGGCGGCCTGTCGGACGCCGACATCGAGAAGATGATCAAGGAGGCCGAGGAGAACGCCGAGGCCGACAAGGCGCGGCGCGAGCTGGTCGAGGCGAAGAACCAGGCCGAGAGCCTGATCCACGGCACCGAGAAGTCGGTGGCCGAGCACGGCAAGCTCGTCGACCCGACCACGGTCGAGGCGATCGAGCTGTCGATCAAGACGCTGAAGGAGGCGATGGAGGGCGAGGATCCGGAGCGGATCCGGGCGCGCGCCCAGGACCTGACCGAGGCGGCGATGAAGCTCGGCGAGGCGATCTACAAGGCGCAGGCCGCCGAGACCGCCGGCCAGGGCGAGCCCGGGTCGACCGGGCAGTCGCCGGACGACGACGTGGTCGACGCTGACTTCGAGGATCTCGGCGAAGACAAGAAGAAGAACTGAACCGTTGACGCTGCGGCGCCTGGCCCTCCCGGAGATCGGGGGGGCCTTGTGCCGTCTAGAGGGATAGCTGCCGGATGGCGAAGCGCGATTACTACGACGTCTTGGGGGTAGAGAAGGGTGCGTCGGAGGCCGACATCAAGAAGGCCTTCAAGAAGAAGGTGATGGAGCACCATCCCGACGTCAATCGGCACGATCCGAAGAGCGAGGCGCGGTTCAAGGAGATCAACGAGGCCTACGACGTCCTGAAGGACGAGCAGAAGAAGGCGGCCTATGACCGCTACGGCCACTCGGCGTTCGCCAACGGCAGCGGCGGTGGCGGAGGCTTCCGCGGCGGTCCGGGCGGCCCCGACTTTGCCTCGGCCTTCTCGGACGTGTTCGACGATCTCTTCGGTGACTTCATGGGGGGCGGGCGCCGCGGCGGCGGCCAGCGGGCGGCTCGCGGGTCGGACCTGCGCTACAATCTCCGGCTCAAGCTCGAGGAAGCCTTCCACGGCAAGCAGTCGACCATCACCGTGCCGTCGAGCGCGGCCTGCGAGGTCTGCCACGGGACGGGCGCCCAGGGCGGCGCCGAGCCCACGACCTGCCCGACCTGCTCGGGCCATGGCAAGGTGCGGGCACAGCAGGGCTTCTTCACCGTCGAGCGCACCTGCCCGACCTGCGGCGGGCGCGGGCAGATCATCAAGAATCCCTGCCCTGCGTGCGCCGGGGCCGGCCGGGTGCAGAAGGACCGCACGCTCAACGTCAACATCCCCGCCGGGGTCGAGACCGGCACCCGCATCCGGCTCGCCGGCGAGGGCGAGGCCGGCCTGCGCGGCGGGCCGGCGGGCGATCTCTACATCTTCATCGAGGTCGAGCCGCATTCGATCTTCGAGCGCGACAACCAGAACCTCTATTGCCGGATGCCGGTCTCGATGACGACGGCGGCACTCGGCGGCGACATCGACGTGCCGACGCTCGACGGCGGCAAGATGCGGATGAAGGTCCCGCACGGCGTCCAGTCGGGCAAGCAGCTCCGCCTACGCGGCAAGGGAATGCCGGCGCTGCGCGGCGGCGGGGCGGGCGACCTCTACATCGAGCTGCACGTCGAGACCCCGGTGAACCTCAGCCCCCGCCAGCGCGACCTCCTGCGCGAGTTCGACGAGGCAGGGCGCGAAAACAGCCCGGAGACCCAGGACTTCTTCTCCAAGGTGAAGGGCTTCTGGGACGGCATGCGCAGCTGAGCGGCCGTGCAATCCGGCGGCTTCGGGTGTCAGGCGGAAGTCAAACCCCGAGGTCCCAGCCGACCTTGCGTCGGTGGAAGCGAGGTTTGGTGAGCCCGGAAGGATTCGAACCTTCGACCAATTGATTAAGAGTCAACTGCTCTACCACTGAGCTACGGGCCCGGCAGCCGATGGGCTTGCGGCGTCATCGGCGGCAGAGGGGCAGGATTGGCCGGACGCATCCGCCGGACCCCTCCCCTCACGCGGGGCTTCTTACGGTCGGCAGCAGCGGGTGTAAATAGGGGAACCGATCGTCCCGGCTCCCTCCCGGCAATCAGAGGTAGGGGCGGAAGGCCTCGAGGACCCGGAGGTAGGCATCGCGCTTGAAGGGGACGATCCGGTCGGGCAGCTCGCCCGGCTCGATCCACGTCCACGCGCGAAACTCCGGCGTCTCGGTTGCGATCCCGATTTGCGCGTCCTCTCCAAGGAAGCGCATCAGGAACCAGCGCTGCCGCTGGCCGCGGTAGCGCCCCTTCCACATGCGCGGGACGAGGTCGTGCGGCAGGTCGTAGTCGATCCACTCGGGCGCCTCGGCGACGATCTCGACCGCCGAGGCCGGGATGCCGGTCTCCTCGGCGAGCTCGCGCAGGGCCGCGTCGCGTGGGGTTTCGCCCTTGTCGATGCCGCCCTGCGGCATCTGCCAGGCCGGCTCGGGATTATCGAGCCGCTGCCCGGCGAAGACACGCCCCGCCGGGTTCATCAGCATCACCCCGACGCAGGGCCGATAGGGCAGCGCCAGGATCTCGGCCTCGGTCACTGCTGGGCAGCTGCCTTGGCGTCCGGGGTATTCTCGGCGGCGAGGTAGGACATGCCGCGCAGGATGTCGATCGCGTAGCTGAGCTGGTAGTCCTCGGCCCGGAGCTTCGCGGTCTCTTCCTTGTGCTTCTGGTCCGCCTCGAGGGTCTTCTTCTCGTCGGGCGTCAGGCTGTCGTTCTCGAGCGATCCGCGCAGGTCGGCCTCGGTGCGCTGCGGCTGGTCGGTCTCGTCCTGCTGCGCCTTCACGTCCTCGGGGGCGCGCTGCTCGACGATGATGTCGGGGGCGACGCCGAGGGCCTGGATCGAGCGGCCGGAGGGCGTGTAGTAGCGCGCCGTCGTCAGCCGGATCGCACCCTCTCCCTCGACCGGCATGATCGTCTGCACCGAGCCCTTGCCGAAGGTCTGGGTGCCGATGATGACCGCCCGGTGGTGGTCCTTGAGCGCGCCGGCGACGATCTCGGAGGCGCTCGCCGATCCGCCGTTGACGACGACCGCCATCGGCTTGCCGTTGGTCACGTCGCCCGGGGTGGCGTTGTAGCGCTCGCTGTCGCGCGGGTCGCGGCCGCGGGTCGAGACGATCTCGCCCGAGTCGAGGAAGGCGTCGACCACCGAGATCGCCTGGTTGAGCAGGCCGCCCGGGTTGTTGCGCAGGTCGAGCACGATGCCCGTCACCTTGTCCATGCCGCCGACCTGGTCAACGTCCGCCTTGAACTGCTTCTCGAGCTCCGGATAGGTCTGCTCGTTGAAGGTCGTCAGCCGCAGCACGATTACGCCGTCCTCGACCCGCGACTTCACGGGGGAGACCTTGATCGTCTCGCGCGTGAGCTTCACGTCGAAGGGGTCTGGGGTGCCCTCGCGCTGCAGCGTCAGCGTGATGTCGGACCCGACCGGGCCGCGCATCAGGTCGACCGCCTCGTTGAGCGTCAGGCCGGTGACGCTCTCGCCGTTCACCTGGGTGATGAAGTCGCCGGGCTTGACGCCCGCGCGGTCGGCGGGGGTGCCCTCGATCGGCGAGACCACCTTCACGACGCCGTTCTCCTGCGTCACCTCGATCCCGAGGCCGCCGAACTCGCCCTTGGTCTGCACGCGCATGTCGTCGAACTCGTCGGGCGGCATGTAGCTCGAGTGCGGGTCGAGGTGCGACAGCATCCCGTTGATCGCCGCTTCGATCAGGTCCTTCGAGTTCACCTCCTCGACGTAGGAGGAGCGAATCCGTTCGAAGACATCGCCGAAGAGATCGAGCTGCTCGTAGACCGTCTTGTCCTTGTCGGTCTCGTCCGCCAGGAGCGGAGCGACGAACTGGGTGCTGACCACCACACCCGCCACGGCGCCGCCGAGCCCCGCCATCCAGATCTTTTTCATTCAGTTACTTTCCTATCCGTTCTCGCCGGCAAACAATGGCTCCGGGTCCACCGGCCCGCGGCCGTGGCGGATCTCTATATAAAGGGTTTCCCGGTTCGCCGCGCCAGTATCTGTTGGGGCCTGCATCACATATTCTTCAACGTCGAGCGCTCTTCCGCCGAGAAGCCCGAGGAGGTCGCCGCGACGCACCGTCGCACCCGTCGAGACCCGAAGCCGGCCGAGCCCGGCCAGCACCACCATGGTCGCGGGATCGGTCTCCAGCACCAGTACCGCACCGTACTCGAGGAACGGGCCCGCATATCGGACGGTTGCGTCGGCCGGGGCGGTGACGAGCGTGAAGGGCGGTGCGGCGACGACGATCCCCGGCTCGCGCACGCCGGCCGCATCGGGCTCCTCGTAGCGCTGCACGACGCTGCCCGCGACGGGCCAGCGCAGGGCGCCCGGCGCCGGGGCCGGCGGATCCGCGGCGGGCTGCGGCCCGGCCAGGGTCGCGGCGAGCGCGGTCAGGTTCTCGCTGCCCCGGGCCAGGATGGTCAGCGTCGGGTCGTCGGGGCCCGGCTCGCCCGGCGGGACATCGGTGCCGAGCGTCGCCGCGAGCTTGCCGCGGGCGTCGTTCAGCGTCGCCAGTCCGTCTGCCAAGTCGCCGTTCGCCGAGGCGTAGAGCGCGCGGGCGGCGCTGAGATCGGCGAGTTCCCCGGCCAGCGTCTCCGCCGCCGCGTGCAGCGCCGGGGTGAGCCGCGCCGACATCGAGGCTGCCCGCGCCGCCGCGACCGGTCCGGCCGGGTGCACCGTATCCCCGGGAACCGGGCTGCTGCCCACCGTCTCGAGCGTCGCCAGCAGCCGCGCGATGTCGCTGCGCCGGCTCGCCAGGTCGTCCTCAAGCGTCGCCGCGCGATCTCCGGCGGCACGGACGTCTGCGCCGAGGGCGCTCAGGGCGGCATCGTAGTCGGCGATCGCTCGGCCGAGGGCCACGATCGCTTCCGGCTGCGCCTGTGCCGCATCGAGGGCGGCGCGGGCGGCGGTGACCCGGGCCGAGGCGGCGGCGATGTCGGCCGGGTTCCCGGCGGCGCCCGCAACCCCGGCTGCGAGCAGCGCGGGCAGGATCAGGGGAAGGACCGCTCGCGTCATGCCCCGCCGAGCAGGCTCCGCCCGCTCATTTCGGGCGGCTTTTCGAGTCCCATGAGCTCCAGCAGCGTCGGAGCCAGGTCCGCCAGCCGGCCGTCGTGGAGCGTCGCGCCCGCCGGGCCGCCGACCAGGATCACCGGCACCGGGTTCAGCGTGTGCGCCGTGTGCGGCTCGCCGGTAACGGGATCGACCATGACCTCGCAGTTGCCGTGGTCGGCGGTGACGACGATCGCGCCCCCGACGTCCTCCACCGCCTGCAGAACCTCGCCGAGGCCCTTGTCGACCGCCTCCACCGCCTTGATCGCCGCTTCGAGCACGCCGGTGTGGCCGACCATGTCTGGATTGGCGAAGTTGACCACGATCAGCGCGTAGTCGCCGGAGCGGATCGCCGCCACCAGGTGCTCGGTAACCTCCGCCGCCGACATCTCGGGCTGCAGGTCGTAGGTCCGGACCTTGGGGCTCGGCGCCATGTAGCGGACCTCGCCTTCGGCCGGCGCTTCGACCCCGCCATTGAGGAAGAAGGTCACGTGCGGGTACTTCTCGGTCTCGGCAATTCGGAACTGCTTCAGCCCGTGGCCGGCCACCCAGCCGCCGAGGGTGTTGACTATGTCGGCCGCGGGGAACATCGCCGGCATCAGCTCGTCGAGGCGGTCGGAATACTGCACCATCCCGAGGACGGCCGCCCATTTCGGCCGCCCGACCACCTCGAAGCCGTCGAACTTCGGGTCGACCAACGCGCAGAGGATCTGCCGCGCTCGGTCGGCGCGGAAGTTGGCGAAGAAGAGCCCGTCGCCGTTGGCCGCGCCCTTGTAGTCGCCGATCACGGTCGGGGTGACGAACTCGTCGGTCTCGCCGCGCGCGTAGGCGGCGACGATCGCCGCTTCCGCTGTCGGCGCATGCTCGCCCTCGGCGTGCACGATCGCAGCCACCGCCGCTTCGACCCGCTCCCAGCGCTTGTCGCGGTCCATGGCGTAGAAGCGGCCGCTGACCGTCGCGATGCGGGCGCCGTCGGGGAGCGCCGCTTCGAGCTCCGCGATCTGCCCGAGGGCGCTCGACGGCGGCACGTCGCGGCCGTCGAGGAAGGCGTGCAGCAGCACCGGGAGCCCCGCCGCCACCATCGCTGCCGCCGCTGCGGCGATATGCCGCTGGTGAGCATGCACGCCGCCCGGTGACGCGAGCCCGGCGATGTGCGCGGCGCCCTTGCTCTCCTTCACCGCCTTGATGAAGCCCGCGAGTGCCTCGTTGGTGGCGAAGCTGCCGTCGGCGACGGCGTTGTCGATGCGCGGCAGGTCCATCCAGACCACGCGGCCGGCACCGATATTGGTGTGGCCGACCTCGGAGTTGCCCATCTGGCCCTCGGGCAGCCCGACGTCGGGACCGTGCGCCGCCAGCTGTGCGTGCGGGCAGGTCGCCCAGATCCGGTCGAAATTCGGCGTATGGCCGAGCGCGACCGCGTTTGCCTCGCGCGAGGGGCTGATGCCCCAGCCATCCAGAATGCACAGCACGACAGGCCGCATCTTCGTCTCCCGCCTCGCCCGCGTTGTCCTTTATCCGGCGGCGACGGGATTGCAAAGGCCGCGCGGCCGCCGGGGCCCGGGACGCGGGGGGGCCCCGATGCGGGCTATCGGACCCGCGGGCGCGCCGAGCGCCGCGGCGGCCCTGATGGGGATTCGTCCAGCGCCGCGCCGATCTTCCGGAGCGTGTTCCAGTTGCGAAACGTCCCGGCGCCGCCGGTCCGGGCCGGCGTCATCGCCGACGCGAGCCGCGAGCCGGCCACCCCGTCGGGCATGAATACCCAGAGATCGCCCCCGACCACCGCCACGCGCTCGCCGCCGGTGCGCCACCTCTCCAGCCGGTCGGCAAGCTCGGCATCGACCGGCGCGCGCATCACCCGTGCCCAAACCCGCGACGGCGTCCGCTCCGATTCGTCCGGGAAGGGATTGCCGGCCAGCAGCTCCTTCCACTTGGCCCCGCCCCGAACGATGATGTCGATCGGCCGGCCGAACCGCTCGGCGAAGGCCGGCTCGATCCGCGCCTCGACCGCGCGTGCATCCCCGGCCTCCGCAGCGAGGATCAGGTTCCCGCTCGCGAGCAGTGTCCGTGGCGCCTCGAAGCCCAGCTCCGCCGCCAGCGCGCGCAGCTCCGCCATCACCACCCGGCGCTTCGGGCCGAGCACGATGCTGTAGAGCAACGCCACCCAGGTCTGCATCCCGCAACCCGCATCAGGACCGGCCACTTCCACCGTCCCCTGGTCGATACCGCTTGCCGCCCCTCGTGTCGCGGCCCTATGTCCGGCTCCGGGATGGAACGCTCGAACCCGCTCAAGGCCGCCGCCTGGATGATGGGCGCCGTCGTCTCCTTCGTGGCGATGGCGGTCGCCGGGCGCGCGATCGAGCTCGAGATGAACACCTTCGAGCTGATGCTCTACCGCTCGGCCATCGGCTTCGCCATCGTGCTCGCGCTCCTCGGCCGGAGCGGCGCCGGCTTCGCCCAGGTCCGCACCGCCCACCTGCCGCTGCACCTGAAGCGCAACCTCTTTCACTACACCGGTCAGAACCTCTGGTTCTACGCCGTCACCGTCATCCCGCTCAGCCAGCTTGTCGCGCTCGAGTTCACCAACCCGATCTGGGTCGCGCTCCTCGCCCCTTTCCTCCTCGGCGAGCGGCTGACCCGCACCCGCATCCTCGGCGCGCTACTCGGCTTTTTCGGGGTTCTAGTCGTGGCCCAGCCCGGCAGCGCGCCGCTCGAGGCGGGCCACGCGGCGGCGCTCGTCGCGGCGGTCTGCTTCGCGCTCAACACCATCTTCACCAAGCAGATCATGCGCCACGACAGCGTCCTCTGCGTGATCTTCTGGATGACCCTGCTGCAGGGCTCCGCCAGCCTCCTGCTGTCATTCCCCGGCGGTATCCCCGCCCCCTCGGCCGCCACCGCCCCGTGGCTGCTGGTGGTCGGCGTCACCGGCCTTACCGCCCACTACTCGCTGACCTCGGCGCTGGGCCATGCCCCGGCGTCGGTCGTCGCGCCGATGGAGTTCGTCCGCCTGCCGCTGATCGCCCTCGTCGGCATGTGGGTCTACGGCGAGCCCCTTCGCCTCGCCGTCTTCGCCGGCGCCGCGCTGATCATAGCCGGCAACTTGATCAACCTCCGCGCCGAGACCCGCCGCGCCGCGGCCTGACCACACGCGGTCGGGCGGCCAAGTAATTGAAATATCTAGAATGGGGCCGCGCGCGTTAACCGCGGCGCAAACCTTTGACCGCACCCCTGCGCCGCGCGCCGGATGTCCGGACGGGGTACTTGTCTCAGTCGCATTGCCATCCATATACCATCCATGAGGATGGAGAACAGGATGACCGACAACGTACGGCAGCTGCGCGAGCGGGGCGGCGAGAGCGAGAAGATCACGATCAACCTCGGCCACGTCGACCTCGGCCGGATCGACCTCCTCGTGCAGGAGGGCTTCTACTCGAACCGCACCGACTTCATCCGCTCGGCGATCCGCGGCCAGCTCGGCGCGCATGCGGGCGAGCTCGAGCGATCGATCGAGCGGCATACGCTGGAGCTCGGCTTGCGCGACTTTTCCGCGGCGGACCTCGAGGCGGTGCGACAGGCGGGCGAGACGCTGCACGTCCGCGTGCTCGGACTGGCGCGGATCGCGGCCGACGTGACGCCCGAGCTCGCCCGCGCGACGATCGCCTCCATCACGGTCCTCGGCGGGCTGCAGGCCAGCGCCGAGGTCAAGCGCGCTCTCGCCGACCGCATCCACTAGGCGACCCCCAAGGAAGGACGATACGATGAATATTGACTTCGCCCAGGCAATGTCCCGGGCCACGGCCTCAGTGCGCGCGCAGGACCTCGCAAGCGCAACGGAGATCATCCGCGCGGCCCTCGCCGGTCAGGATTTGGCGGAGCCGGCCGCCCCGCCGAGCGCGCGCGGCTTCCGCATCCGTGCCGACGTCGAGGACGCCGAGCCGGCCGAGGCGCGCGGGGGGCGGCGGCCGCTGCGCGAGGTCGTCGACCTGCTCCGCTCGGGACGCCAGGCGCTGGACGGCATCGATCTGCACCTGCCCGGCGTCCGGCGCCCGCCGGTCCCGCCGTTGCCCGAGGGTGCGAGCTTCGCGTGGCGCAGCCATCCGACGCGGGCGGGCGCGCGGCGCTACCGGCTCTTCGTCCCGTCTTGCGCGACCGCCGAGCTGCAGGGCCTCGTCGTCATGTTGCACGGCTGCAAGCAGGACCCGGACGACTTCGCCGCCGGCACCGGGATGAACGCGCTGGCCGAGGAGCACCGACTCCTCGTCGCCTATCCCGAGCAGACGGGCGCCGCCAACGCATCGAAGTGCTGGAATTGGTTCGATCCCGCGCACCAGCGCCGCGGCGCCGGCGAGCCGGCCGAGATCGCCGCCCTGACGCGCGCACTCGCCGTGGAGTTCGGCCTCTCCAACGACCGGGTGTTCGCGGCCGGGCTCTCGGCCGGCGGCGCGATGGCGGCCGTGCTTGCCGAGACCTACCCCGACCTCTTCGCGGCCGTCGGGGTCCACTCGGGGCTCGCCCACGGATCGGCGAGCGACGTCGTCTCGGCCTTTGCCGCGATGCGCGGGCAGGGGACGCCGCCGCGCCCGAGCTCCGGTCCCGGTCCGCGGCTGATCGTCTTCCACGGTACCGCCGACGCCGTCGTGCATCCGGCGAACGCCGAGACGATCGTGCGCGCCGCCCGCGCCGATGCGGCGGATGCCGTTACGACGCGGGGCCGGCACGGCGCGCGACCCTGGCAATGCCGCCGGACGACCGATGCGGACGCCCGCCCGCAGGTCGAGCTCTGGCTGCTCGAAGGCGCCGGGCATGCCTGGTCGGGCGGGCACGCGTCGGGCTCGTTCACCGACCCGGCCGGTCCGTCGGCCTCGGCCGAGATGCTGCGCTTCTTCCTCGCCAAGGCAGCGTGACGGCGCCGGGGAGCGGGTCGCGGGTGCCCTGCCCGTCCCGCTCCCGCCCCTTTCTGTGCCTGAAGGTCTGTGCTAGGCGGAGCCGGGGCGCGAAGCTGGGAGAAGAGCCATGCAACTCGACAAGATCACACCGGGCGAGAACCCGCCCTACGACATCAACGTGGTCATCGAAATCCCGGGCGGCGCCGCCGGCGGCGCGCCGGTGAAGTACGAGATCGACAAGGAGTCGGGCGCGCTCTTCGTCGACCGCATCGTCAACGTGCCGATGTTCTATCCCAACAACTACGGCTTCGTGCCGAACACGCTGCACCTCGACGGCGACCCGGTCGACGTGATGGTGCGGACCGAGGTCACGTTGATCGCCGGCTCGGTGATCCGCTGCCGGCTGATCGGCGTCCTGCACATGGAGGACGACGGCGGGCTCGACGACAAGCTGATCGCCATGCCGATCGAGAAGGTCGACCCCTTCCAGTCCGAAATCCAGGACCTGCAGGATCTGCCGAGCCGCCACCGCGAGCGCATCTGGCACTTCTTCGAGCATTACAAGGCGCTGGAAGAGGGCAAGTGGGCCAAGATTACCGGCTGGGGCGACAAGGCCGAGGCGCAGAAGATCCTGATGGATTCGATCACGCGCTACAACGAGGGCAAAGCCGCCGCCTGACCGCGGTCGGCTACTCCTCGGCCAGCGTCGAGCTCGTCTGCTCCTCCACCGCCTGCCGATCGGCGGGCGTGGCGAGCGACTGTAGGCCCGCCGCCACCGTTGCGCCGGCAGTCAGGACGCCGCTCCTCTCCATTGCGGCCAAGAGGCGGGAACGGAAATCGGTCGGCACGTCGGGCAACCTCGTCGTCCGATAGGTGAAGCTGTAGTCGGGCAGGTCCCAGCCGCCGCAGGTGTCCACGCCTTCGCCACACGGGCTGAGCACCACCGTCTCGGTGAAGCTGTCGCCGACGTTCGGCAACGTCGCAGCGAGCTCGGGCGCCGGAAAGAACAGCTCGCGCCGGCCGATGAAGTCGTCGCCCAAGCCGTCGTTGGCGCAGACCGCGCCGTTGTGGTGGCCGGGCCCCGGCGGCGCCGGTATGCAGGCGCCGAAGCTGAACGGCGCCTCGTCCTTCTCCCAGAGCTCGACGGTGAAGCTGAACGGCCCCGGTTCGCCGGCCCGGTCGCAGACCGAGTCCTCGCCCAGCGTCACGAGGCCGGGTCGGACGCCGATGATGCAGCTCACGTTCGGGTCAAACTCGTGGGTGTCGCCCGAGTCGATGCCGCCGATCTCGTTGCTGTCGGTGAAACCCTTGGCGTCGGCGGTCTCGACCGCGACCTCGTCGCTGCCGAGCCAGTCGATCCCGGTCTCGTCCCGCGCCTTGAACCGAACCGCCTCGACCTTGTAGCGCGGCTCGCTCCACGGCACGAGGATCGCATCCCAGGGCGGCTCGATCCTGGGGGCGGCCGCGCCGGCCGGTTCCTCCGCAATTGCCGCCCCCGCACAGACCAGCGGCAACGCCACGATCACACGAAAGAACATCACCTCCTCCTCTACGATCGGGTCAATCCGGCGGCGGCCGATCCAAATCTCACGAGATCAATGCACGGATGCTACCACGTCCCGCCCCGCTCCGCATGGCCGAATCCACCGGTCGCGCCCGCCTTGCGCCTCGCGGCGCGATAGGACAGTGTGCGCCCGCGAAAACGAACCATAATCTGCGGGAGAAGTGAGCCTTGGCGCTATTGCTCGTAATCATCTGTGGCGCATTGTCGATCGTCTACGGCTTCTGGGCCGCGCGTTCGGTGATGGAGTCCGATGCCGGGACGCCCCGGATGCAGGAGATCGCCGCGGCGATCCAGGAAGGGGCAGGCGCCTACCTCCGCCGCCAGTACACGACGATCGCCATCGCCGGCGTGATCATCTTCCTCATCGTCGCCTTCCTGCTCGGCCTGCCGGTCGCGATCGGCTTCCTGATCGGCGCCGTCCTCTCTGGCGCCGCAGGCTACACCGGCATGCTCGTCTCGGTCCGCGCCAACGTCCGCACCGCCCAGGCCTCGTCCAAGGGCCTCGCCGAGGGCCTCGCCCTCGCCTTCAAGGCCGGTGCCGTCACCGGCATGCTGGTGGCCGGGCTCGCCCTCCTCGGCGTCGCCGTCTACTACGGCATCCTTGTCGGCCTCTTCGGGCTCGACCCAACCGACCGCACCGTCACCGACGCGCTCGTCGCCCTCGGCTTCGGCGGCTCGCTGATCTCGATCTTCGCCCGCCTCGGCGGCGGCATCTTCACCAAGGGTGCGGACGTCGGCGGCGACCTCGTCGGCAAGGTCGAGGCCGGCATCCCCGAGGACGACCCGCGGAACCCCGCGACCATCGCCGACAACGTCGGCGACAACGTCGGCGACTGCGCCGGGATGGCGGCCGATCTCTTCGAAACCTACGCCGTGACCCTCGTCGCCACCATGGTGCTCGGCTCGATCTACTTCGCCGGCCAGCCGATCGTCGGCACCGTCATGCTCTTCCCGCTGGCGATCTGTGCCGTCTGCGTCCTGACCTCGATCGCCGGCACGTTCGCCGTCCGACTGTCGCCGAACGGCACCATCATGGGGGCCCTCTACAAGGGCTTCATCGCCGCCGGCGCGCTGTCCTTGATCCTGCTCTGGCCGCTGACCGCCCTCGTCTTCCCCGGGCCGATGTCGGCGCCCCTGACCACCAACACCGGCATCAGCTTCACGCCCTGGGATCTCTTCCTCTGCGGCGTCGTCGGGCTGATCGTGACGACCCTCATCGTCGTCATCACCGAATACTACACCGGCACGAACTATCGCCCGGTCCGCTCGATCGCCCAGGCCTCGATCACCGGCCACGGCACCAACGTCATCCAGGGCCTCGCCGTCTCGCTCGAATCGACCGCGCTGCCGGCGCTCGTCATCGTCGCCGGCATCATCGTCACCTACTCGCTCGCCGGCCTCTTCGGCATCGCGATCGCGGTCACGACCATGCTGGCGCTCGCGGGCGTCGTCGTCGCCCTCGACGCCTTCGGTCCCGTCACCGACAACGCCGGCGGCATCGCCGAGATGGCCGACCTGCCGCCCGAGGTGCGCTCGACAACCGACGCGCTCGACGCGGTCGGCAACACGACCAAGGCCGTCACCAAGGGCTACGCCATCGGCTCCGCCGGCCTCGGTGCCCTCGTCCTCTTCACCGCCTATACCGAGGACCTGCACTTCTTCGCCAAGACCGCGGCCGAAGGCAGCTTCTTCCACGGCCTCAACGTGGACTTCTCGCTCTCGAACCCCTACGTCGTGGTCGGCCTCCTGATCGGCGGTCTCCTGCCCTACCTCTTCGGCGGCATCGCGATGACCGCCGTCGGCCGCGCCGCCGGCTCCATCGTCGAGGAGGTGCGCCGCCAGTTCCGCGCCGACCCCGGCATCATGGCAGGGACGTCGAAGCCCGACTACGGCCGCGCCGTCGACATCCTGACCAAGGCCGCCATTCGTGAGATGATCGTCCCGTCGCTGCTGCCGGTCCTCTCGCCGATCGTCGTCTTTGCCGTGATCAACTGGATCGCCGGCAAGGACGCGGCCTTCGCCGCCGTCGGCGCCATGTTGCTGGGGGTCATCGTCAACGGCCTCTTCGTCGCGATCTCGATGACCTCGGGCGGCGGGGCCTGGGACAACGCGAAGAAGATCTTCGAGGACGGCTTCACCGATGCCTCCGGCCAGAAGCACTTCAAGGGCTCCGAAGCGCACAAGGCCGCCGTGACCGGCGACACCGTCGGCGACCCCTACAAGGACACCGCCGGTCCGGCGGTGAACCCAATGATCAAGATCACCAACATCGTCGCCCTCCTGATGTTGGCGGTGCTGGCCCACTGACCGGAGGCCGCGCGGGCCCGACTGGCCCGCGCGTCACGGCGAGCTCCCGTCGTCACCTTCGTGACTGTTGCCGATCCGCAACGTTCGAGCACAACCCCTTTCCGGATCCGACCGGAACGCCGCTTAGCGTTGGGCGCCTGCAACCGCAGGATGCACCATGGGTGAAACGCTACGGGAGGACCACCGATGTATGCGCCCAACGCTCGCCGCCTTGCCGGCATCTCGCTCACCGTCCTCGCTCTCGTCGCGGCAACCGGTGCCGCTCACGCCGCCGCTCTCGAGCAGGTGGTCCCGAACACCATCCGGCTGCTCTACCAGGATGGTCGCTACATCGAGTTCGGCGCCGCCTGGACCGACCCGAGCCAGAGCGGCGACGGTGTCACGATCCCGCCGAACCCGGCGGGCATCCCGCCGGGCTTCTACCCGGGCAGCACCGGCGACGTCTTCCACTCGCACTGGAACTGGAGCGGCGCCTACAAGGCCGATCTGACCGACAGGCTGTCTTATGCGCTGATCTTCGACCAGCCGCTCGACGCGGACACCCGCTACGGCGCCGGGACCTTCCCCTTCCCGATCTACCAGGGGAGCATGGCCGACGTGAAGACTTACCAGGTCAGCGGCGTCGTCGCCTACGACGTCAGCAACGCCGTCAAGCTCTTCGGCGGGCTTCGCGCCCAGCGGCTCGACGCCCAGGCGGCGGTCTCCTTCGTTGACGACTATTCGGTCAGGGCCGAGGACAAGTGGGGCTACGGCTACCTGCTCGGCGCCGCCTACGAGCGGCCCGAGATCGCGCTCCGCGTCGCGCTCACCTACTACTCGGAGATCAGCTACGACCTCGCGACGCGCGAGTTCACCGACACCACCGGCCCTGTCGACACGACCACCGACGTCGACACGCCGCAGTCCGTGCAACTCGACTTCCAGACCGGCGTCGCGCCGAAGACGCTGGTCTTCGGCTACGTCCGCTGGGTCGACTGGTCGCAGTTCAACATCTCGCCGCCGCTCTACGAGCAGGCGACGACGGTCCTCCTCGGTCAGCCGCGGCCGCTCGTCGACTACGCCGACGACTGGTGGACCTACAACCTCGGCGTCGGCCGCCAGCTTACCGACGCTCTCGCGGGCTCGCTGTCGCTGACTTACGAGCCCGACGTGGGCGGCACGATGACCTCGCTCGGGCCGTACGACGGCCGCACCACGGCGACGGCCGCCTTGAGCTACGACGTCGGAAAGTGGAATGTCACGGGCGGCCTCACCTACGGCGTCCTCGGCGATACCCACAACCTGCTCGAGACCGACTTCAACGACGGCTCGGTCTGGGGCGCTGGGGTGCGCGTCGGCTATACCTTCTGACGGGAGTCGCGGAAGCCCTTGTCGATGCGCCGCTTCTGCCCGAAGGTCGCCCCGCAGCGGCGTGGAGCCCCGAAATGACCCGACCCGGAGAGGCTGGCCGCGTGCGGTTGTTCGGCTGCGCCCTGATCGCCTTCGCGATCGGCTTCAACATCCCCTACGCATGGCTCGCTTCGAACTTCGACTATCCTGCCATCCTGCGAAGGCCACCGGGAGAAATCCTCGAAGCTTTCGCCGGGGGCGGAACGCCGCTGATCCTCGCCTGGGCCGCGTTCGCCCTCGCCGCCTTGCTCTTCGCGCCCGTCGCCGTCGGCATGGCGTGGGTGACCCGCCGACCGGAACATGGCGCCGGCGCGATCGCCTCCCTGGGCGTCGCCGCCGGTGTCACCCAGGCGATCGGACTGTCCCGCTGGGTCTATGCCGTGCCGGGACTCGCCGCCACCTGGCTCGCGTCGCCCGATCCGGCGGCGCGTGCCCCGATCGAGGCAATGTTCAGCACCTTGCACCAGTTCGCCGGTGTCGGGATCGGCGAGGCGATCGGCCAGTCGCTGACCGGCTTCTGGCTGATCGCGGTGGCGAGCGGACAGCGACGCCACCCCCGCTTCGGCGGCGCGGTGGCCCTGCTCGGCGTGGGCGGCGGCGTCATCCTCCTGCTCGGACTGGTCGAGGGCCTCGGCACGGTGATGGGGTTCGATCCCGGTCCCTTCGGTCTCGCGGCGCTCGTGGGGTTCTTCCTCCTCACCATCTGGCTGATCTGGACCGGCCTCCTCTGCATCCTGCGCCCCGACAGGTAGCCGAAGCCCGACGCACGTTCCCGGCCTTGCTCGCGACACCTTCGGGTGCTTGACTCCCCGCGTGGATTCCGCGCGGGCCCTCGCCCTCTTCGACCGTCAGATCCGCCAGGGGCTACCCGGCGCGCCGCCGGCCGAACGTGTCGACGGCGACCATGTTCGCGTCGTCGGCGCCGACGGCGACTGGGCGACCGTGGTCTGGTCCGATCTCGACGCCACGACCGCCGACGCTGCGATCGCCGGACAGGTCGCTCTCTACGCGCCGCTTGGAGCTGACTTCGAGTGGAAGCTCTACGCCCATGACCCGCCGCCCGACCTTGCCCGACGCCTCCGCGCGGCCGGCTTCCAAGCGCAGCCTGAGGAAGCGCTGCTCGTCGCCGACGCCTCGGCACTCCCCGTCGCGACCGCGCTCCCCGACGGCGTCGCGCTGGTTCCGGTCGAGGACGCCGCCGGCATCCGGCTGATGGTCCGCGCGAGCGAAGCCGCGTTCGGCACGGACCATTCGGCCATGGAGCGCCGGCTGCTGGCCGGGTTCGCGACGGACCCGCTCGCGATGGCCGCCGTCGTCGCGATGGCCGACGGCGTCCCGGTCTGCGCCGGCCGGATCGAGTTCCACCGCGGCACGGATTTCGCCAGCCTCTGGGGCGGTGGAACGGCGCCCGCCTGGCGCGGCCGCGGCATCTACCGCGCCGTCGTCGCTCACCGCGCCCGCCTCGCGCTCGACCGCGGCCACCGCTACCTCCAGGTCGACGCCTCCCCCGACAGCCAGCCGATCCTGTCGCGGATGGGCTTCATGCGGCTCGGAACGACGACCCCTTACCTCTACGGAGGATAGCGCGGCCTCTGACTCGACCCCGGCCTCCGCCGGCGTTCGGAGCGCAGAACCCGGGGCGGTTCATCCCGGCAAGCACGACCGCAGAAGTTACCAACGCATTTACGTGCAAACATTTTATCCATTAACTTCAATTGCTTGACTTTTGCGCGCACCGGGTCGCCGCGGGTTGCGTCGCCGTCCCGCGACGGATAGCAAGGAGCTGTTCCACGGCAGCCGAGGCGTGCATGATCTACCGGACGCCCGATGACTGGCTCGAAGCACCGCACCGGCGGGTGGCGCTGTTCGGAATGTCGGGACTCGGCAAGACCCGGATCGCGGCGATGCTGCGCGAGGATGCCGACTGGTTCCACTACTCGGTCGACTTCCGCATCGGTACCCGCTACATGGGCGAGCACATCGTCGACAACTTCAAGCGCGAGGCGATGCGGAACCCGTTCCTGCGCCAGCTCCTGCGGTCCGATTCGATCTACATCGCCTCGAACATAACCTTCGAGAACCTCGCGCCGCTCTCGACCTACCTCGGCAAGCCCGGCGACCCGGCGAAGGGCGGCATTCCCTTCGACGACTACCTGCGCCGCCAGCGCCAGCATCGCGGCGCCGAGATCGCCGCTACCCGCGACGCGCTGCCCTTCATCGCCAAGGCCGAGGAGATCTACGGCTACCGCCATTTCGTCTGCGACACCTCGGGCTCGCTCTGCGAGGTCGTCGACCCGCTCGATCCGGCCGACCCCGTGCTGTCCGACCTCGCGCGCGAGACGCTCCCGGTCTGGATCCGTGGCACCGAGGCCGACTTCGAGGCGCTCGCCTCGCGCTTCGACCGGGCGCCGAAGCCCATGTACTACCCGGAGGATTTCCTGACCGAGCTCTGGTCCGGCTATCTCGCCGCCGAGGGCCTCGCCCCCGACGAGGTCGACCCCGACGCCTTCATCCGTCACGGCTTCCGCGCGCTGATGGAGCACCGTCTGCCGCGCTACGCCGCTATGGCGGCGCGCTGGGGCGTCACCGTCGAGGCCGCCGAAGTCGCCGAGGTCCGCGACCCCGCCGACTTCGACTCCCTGGTCGCCGACGCGATCGCCCGCCGATGAGCAACCACGACCACCACGGCCAAAGCCACTCGCACGGCCATTCGCACGGGCACCACCATGCCGCCAACGCCCGTGCGGTCGGCATCGCGGCGCTCCTCACCGGCGGCTTCCTGATCGCCGAGGTGATCGGCGGCCTCCTCGCCGGCTCGCTCGCGCTTCTTGCCGACGCCGGGCACATGCTGACCGACCTCGCCGCGCTGGCGATGGCATGGCTCGCCTTTCGCGTCGCGCAGCGGCCTGCCGACGCGACCCGAACCTATGGCTTCGACCGGCTCTCGGTGCTTGCCGCCTTCGTCAACGGCATCGCGCTCTTCGCCATCGCCGCCTGGATCGTGATCGAGGCGGCGCGCCGGCTCGGCGACCCGCAGCCGGTCGCGGGCGGCGTCATGCTGGTGATCGCGACCCTCGGCCTCCTCGTGAACCTGGTTTCGCTCTGGGTCCTTTCGCGCGGCGACCACGCGAGCCTCAACCTCCGCGCCGCATTCCTGCATGTCATCGGCGACCTCCTCGGTTCGGTCGGCGCCATCGTCGCGGCGCTCGTTATCCTCTGGACCGGCTGGACCCCGATCGACCCGCTGCTGTCGGTGCTCGTGTCCGTCCTGATCCTGCGCTCGGCCTGGACCGTCGTCCGCGAAAGCGGCCGAATCCTGCTCGAGGCGACGCCGCCCGACTTCGACGCCCGCGCCGTCGCCGCCGACCTCGTGGCCGAGGTCCCGGACGTGACGGAGATCCGCCACCTCCATGCCTGGTCGATCAGCGAGGCGCGACCAATGGTGACGCTCGAGGCGGTGATTCGCGAGGGCGGCGACGCCGAGGCCGCCCGCCGGCGGACCAAGGCGCGCCTCGCCGAGCGGTTCGGCGTCGACCATGCTACGGTCGAGGTGCTGGCCGCGGCCGAGGCGCGGTTGCCTGCGGCGGGCTGCGCGCCTATCTAGGCGCGCACGTCCAGCGCGAAAGCCGTCCATGCCGATCAAGATCCCCGCGACCCTGCCCGCCCACGACGTCCTGCGTCGCGAGGGCGTCATGGTCATGTCGGAGGAGACGGCGCTCCGCCAGGACATCCGCCCGCTGCAGATCGGCCTCCTCAACCTGATGCCGAAGAAGGTGCAGACCGAGACCCAGTTCGCGCGCGTCATCGGCGCGACGCCGCTGCAGATCGAGCTGACGCTGATCCGGATGTCCGACCACGAGCCGCGGAACACCTCGGCCGCCCACCTCGAGGCCTTCTACCAGCCGTTCCGCGCCGCCCGCGAGCGCCGGTTCGACGGGCTGATCGTCACCGGGGCGCCGATCGAGCATCTGGACTTCGAGGCGGTCAGCTACTGGCGCGAGCTGCGCGAAGTCTTCGACTGGACGCAGTCCAACGTGCATTCGACGATCGGGGTGTGCTGGGGCGGCATGGCGATGCTGCACCACTTCCACGGCATCCCCAAGCACATGCTGCCGGCCAAGGCCTTCGGCTGCTACCGCCACCAGGCGATCGCGCCGGCGGCGGCGCTCCTGCAGGGCTTCTCCGACAGCTTCGTCGTGCCGGTCAGCCGCTGGACCGAGGTGCGCGATGACGACGTCGAGCTGCACTATCCGGAGCTCCGCACGCTGATCCACTCCGAGGACGTCGGCCCCTGCCTGATCGAGGACCGCGGGCACCGGGCCTACTACATGTTCAACCACCTCGAATACGACTCGACGACGCTGAAGGAGGAGTACGAGCGCGACCTCGCCACCGGCGGGCCGATCGCGCCGCCGGTCGACTACTTTCCCGAGGATGACCCGGCGCAGGCACCGGAGAACCGCTGGCGCAGCCACGGCCAGCTCCTCTACGGCAACTGGATCAACGAGATCTACCAGACGACCCCCTACGAGATCGAAGCGATCGGAGGGTGAGGCCCTACGGGCTCGCCCCTTCTTGACGTCGCTCGACATCATGCTTGACCGGGGTGCGCCGCCGGTGTTCTGCCCGGCGGCGCCCTGGCGCCTTCTCCAGCTCGCGGTTCCTCAGGCGACCTCGGGATGCATCTCGAGCACGACCTCCCCCGACACGGGGTCAGTGACGCCGAGCCCTCCGCCGAGGTCCTCGAGCAGCGCGCGTGCCTTGTCGAGCGTCCCGATCATCGCCGGCCGCGCCGCCACGATCGAGTCCATGCTGTCCCATTCGCCGATCAGGCAGTAGTCGCGCTCGCCGGTCTGGATGATCGCGACCGAACGCATGCCCGGAAAGCCCTCGTGGCCCAGCGCCTTGTGCGCCGCGAGGTATTCCTCGTTCTTCCCCGGCTTCACCCGCATGCGCACCACGTTGTAGGCTGTCATGGCAAGCACCTCCCCAGGATGCATCGCCTGGGTGTAGGCCGGCGGTCCGCCGGCCTCGGGCGCCGACCTCCCCGCCAGGCGATCCGGCCGGCGGGGCATCATACCACCGCGTCTCGCCGCCGTCCCGACTTTCCGCTGCGACGCCTAGCGCGGCAGAGTGGCCAGCGCGACGGCGATGCGCGCTCCGAGCCGGGCGTTGTTCACGACGAGTGCGATGTTGGCCGCAAGCGCGGCGCCGCCGGTCCGCTCGCCGATGCGCGCCAGCAGGAAGGGGGTGACCGCTTTGGCGCCGACCCTTTCGCGCGCGGCGGCATCGAGCGCCTCGGCGATGTGCGGCGCCATCGCCGCCCCCGGGATCTCGGCCTCGGCCGGGATCGGGTTGGCGACGAGCTGGCCGCCGGGCAGGCCCAGCCTGTCGCGCATACGGTGGGCGCGGGCCACGGCGGCCGGGTCGTCGAGCCGGAGCGGAGCCGGCAGGCCGCTGTCGCGCGACCAGAAGGCCGGCAGCGCGTCCTGGCCGAAGGCGATCACCGGGACGCCGCGGGTCTCCAGCACCTCGAGCGTCTTCGGCAGGTCGAGGATCGCCTTGGCGCCGCGCGCCACCACCGTCACCGGCGTCTGCGAGAGCTCCTCGAGGTCGGCCGAGTCGTCGAAGCTCGTCTCGGCGCCGCGGTGGACGCCGCCGATGCCGCCGGTGGCGAAGACCTCGATCCCGGCGAGCCGGGCGCAGATCATCGTGGCGGCGACCGTCGTCGCCCCGGTCCAGCCCTCGGCCAGCGCCACGGCGAGGTCGGCCCGCGACAGCTTGCGCACCCCGTCCGCCGCCGCGAGCGCATCGAGCGCGTCGGGCTCGAGCCCGACGCGGATCAGCCCGCCCGACACGGCGATGGTGGCTGGCACCGCGCCTTCGGCCCGTACCGCCGCCTCGACGGCGCGGGCGGTCTCGAGGTTCGCCGGGTGCGGCATGCCGTGGGTGATGATCGTCGATTCGAGCGCCACGACGGGCCGGCCAGCCGCGAGCGCGCCGGCGACCTCCGTGGCGAAGGCGAGTGGCGGTGCAATCATGTCGGTCTCCCGGTGAGGTGCCGCGCCGCGGCTTCGAGCGCCGCCGCCAGCGCCGGCTCGGGCCCATGGCCGGCTGCTAGGGCGACGAGGTGCGCGGCGACGAAGGCGTCGCCGGCGCCGGTGACGCTGCGACGCTTGCGGACTGCGGGCGGTGCGAGCGTGACCACGGCCTCGGCCGTCGCCGCCGTGGCGGGAGCCGCCCCATCGGTCACGATGGCCGCGGCGGCGCCGCGTGCGCGCAGCGCGGCGGCGGCGGCCCGGCTATTCTCGAAGCGGGCGCCGCAGAACACCTCGGCCTCCAGCCGGTTGACGTAGACCGCGAGGGGCCGCCCGGCCGAGAGCGGCCCGAGGAGCGACGCCTTGCCCGGGCTCGCCGGCACCAGTGCCAGCGATCCCGGATCCGACGCTCGGTCCAGGAGCTCGGCGAGCACCGAGGCCGGCAGGTTGCCGTCGGCGACGATCCGGCCCGGCCAGGGCGCCGGTAGCCGGCCGTCCCGGAGCGGCGCCAGCACCGCCGCTCCCGCCGCCTCGAGTCCAGCGCAGTCGGCCACCGCCGCGTGCAGCTCGCCGCGCTCGTCCTCGATCGCGACGTAGGTGTCGGTCGCGCCCGCGTAGCGGAAGACCCCTGCGGTATCGACCCCTGCCGCCGCCACGCGCCGGGCGAGCGCCTCCCCGGCATCGTCGTCGCCGACCGCCGCCAGCAGCGTGACGCGCTGGCCGAGCGCCGCCAGTGCGAACGCGACGTTGAGCGCGACGCCGCCGGGACGGCGGATGACCCGGCCGGGCACGTCGCCCCCGAGCGGCAGCGGTCGCTCCGCGCGGCCGATGACATCCCAGAGCGCGGCACCGACGCAGAGGATCGGCTGCCGACCGGGCATCAAGAAGCCGGCGTGAACAGGAGTTTGATGAACGATCGTTGCAGCAGCAAATGCTGGCCCAGGACCGCCGGCTCCCCCAGTGCGCGCGAAACGACGATTCCCCCCTCGACCACGGTCGAGATCATGTCGGCCAGCGCCGCGAGGTCGACCGGCGCTCGCGGCGGATAGTTCGCGGCAACCCGTTCGAGGTGGGCGAGGAAGAGCCGGCGCCACGACAGCACCGCCTGGCGGTTGAGTTCGCGCACTTCGGCGTCGAACAACCGGTCCTGGTAGGTTACCGAAGCCACGATGCACCCCGGATGGCCGTGGGGCAGGTCGTCCATCATCTCCGCGAAGAGCTTCAGCGCGACCAGGAACGACTGCAGCGGATCGTCCGAGAGCTCGGCAGCACGCGCGAAGATGCGGTCCAGCAGCACCCGATCCTGCTCGATGTAGCGTTCGATCAACGCCCGGGCTAACGCGTTCTTGTCAGGGAAATGGTAAAAGAAGCCGCTGCGGGTAATCTGGGCGCCGGCGACGATCTCCTCTATCGAGGTCGCGTCGAACCCCTTGGCGAGGATCGAGGCTTCGGCGACGTCGAGGATGCGACTGCGTCTCTCACGGCCTTTCGGCCGGCCCGCCTCGGCTGGTGTACCCATGGTGCGGTTTTCCGATCGCTGCGCGGACATTCCGGCGCCCGAGCGCCATCAACCCCCTGACACCCTTGGCAAACCCGCTGAGACCCAAGTGTACCGCAATCCCGGTGGTCCCGCCACCCGAATCCGGGCAGCCTCCTGGCGATCCTAGCAAATGGAGACTGCCTTGGAAGCGAAGTACCGGCGCGCCCTGCCGCAAATGGGCGATCGGCTCTTTATTAGCGACGGCGGCATGGAGACGACGCTGATCTTTCAGCAGGGCATCGACCTGCCGCATTTCGCCGCGGTGGTCCTGCTGCGGACCGCCGAGGGGCGGGCGGCGCTCGCGCGCTACTTCGCGCCCTACCTGGAGATCGCCCGGCGCGACGGGCGAGGTCTCGTGCTCGACACGCCGACCTGGCGGGCGAGCCCGGATTGGGCGGTTCCGCTGGGCTGCACGGTCGAGGCGCTCGACGATGCCAATAGGCAGGCGGTGGCCTTCGTCCGTGCGATCCGGGACGCGGAGGAGACTCCGGCAACGCCGATCGTGGTCGATGGCGTGATCGGCCCGCGGGGGGACGGCTACCGGCCCTCGTCGCTGATGACAGCGGCTGAAGCCGAGGCCTATCACGCCCGCCAGGTCGATGTTCTCGCCGACGCCGGGGCGGACATGCTCAGCGCTCTCACCATGACCTACGCCGACGAAGCCATTGGCATCGCGCGCGCGGCGCGTGCCGCGTCGATCCCCGTCGTGCTGTCCTTCACCGTCGAGACCGACGGGCGGTTGCGCTCGGGGATGACCGTCGTCGAGGCGGTCGCCGCCTGCGATGCGGCAACTGACGCCTACCCTGCCTACTACATGCTGAACTGCGCCCACCCGACCCACTTCCGCGACCAATTGGTCGACGGCGGCTGGCGCCGCCGGATAGGCGGGATCCGCGCCAACGCTTCAAAGGCGAGCCACGCGGAGATCGACGACTCCCCGGTGCTGGACGATGGTGATCCCGCGGAGCTAGCGGCCGAATACAGGGTGCTTGCCGAGATGCTTCCTGCGTTGCGCGTGCTCGGCGGCTGCTGCGGCACCGACCACCGCCATGTGAGCGCGATCAGCGACGCCTGCGGTCATCGCCATGCCGCCTGAATTGGCGCTGCGCCAGGCCTGCCGCGGGGACGCGACCGACCTGGCACGGCTGGCGCTGTTCGCGAGCGGCGGGCTCGCCGGCCACCTCTGGGCGCGGGCGGCGGCGCCGGGCGAGGACGCCTTTGCGGTCGGCGTCGCCCGTGCCGGCCGCGACGATGCCAACTTCTCCTGGCGCAACTCGGTGATGGCCGAGATCGACGGCGTCGTCGCCGGCGCGCTCGTCACCTACCGCATCGCCCGATCGGCGGAGCCGCTCGACGACCTGCCCCCGATCGTCCGCCCGCTGGTCGCGCTCGAACGTCGAGTCCCGGACACGCAATACGTCAACATTCTCGCCACCTTCCCGGCGTTCCGCCGACGCGGCGTCGCGACCGCGCTGCTGGCCGAGGCCCGGAGGCGGTCCGCCGGCGCGCGCGGGCTCAGCCTGATCGTCGCCGACGGCAACGTCGACGCCCGCCGCCTCTATGCCGCCAGCGGCTTCGTCGAGGCGGCACGAGCCGCCATGGTCAAGGAAGACTGGGAAAGCCCGAGCCGGGAGTGGGTGCTGATGCTCGCCCCGGCCTCCTGAGGGAGGCTCCCCGTGCCGTCGGGGGCCGCGGGCGGCGCAATCGCTCGACGGATGGTCACTTCGCTGGCATCCTGGCCGCAAGCCGATGCGGGAGGACCGGTCGTGGAGGTCGAGGGGATCGTGCTCAGGCCCGCCCTCCGTTCCGAGGCGCCGGCACTCGAGCGCCTGGTGCATCTCTCGAGCTTCGGGCTCGCGCGCTACGTCTGGTCGGTCATGGCGCCGGGCATCGATCCGAAGCAGACCGGACGCCGCACCATCGAAAACGACGAAGGAGTAATGTCGTGGCGGACGGTCACGCTGGCCGAGATCGGCGGCGCGGTCGCCGGCATGGTGATGACCGCCCGGATGCCGCCCCCTCGGATCTCTTCGCCGCGCCGCCGGCGGTGCTGCGGCCGCAGGCCGGGCTGCGCGAACGGGTGGTCGGGGCACAGCACATCACCTTTCTCGGGACGGTGCCCCGGTTCCGGCGCCGGGGGGTCGGACGGGCGCTGCTCGGCGAGGCCGAGCGGCAGGGCGCGGGCGCGTTCGGCCTGAGCGTGATCGTTTCGGACCAGAACGCGGCAGCGTGGCGGCTCTACGAGACCTTCGGCCTGCGCGAGGTCGCGCGCGTCACGGCGGTCAAGGTCGTCGACCCGCGCCTGGGTGCTGATGCTGAAGCCCTTGTCGGGATGAGGCCGTTGCATCGGCGCGCCGCTGCGCTACATTGGAAGACGGCGGGTTCTAGCCTTCCCGTGAAAGGCCCGAATCCTAGTGGCCGTAAACATTCTTGAGGGAGCCGGCTCTGTGACTGGCCTTGGCCTATCGCATCTGGCGCCCACCTGGTTAGCCAGGCTCTCAAGGATTAGACGCCTCCACGGTCGCGCCGGGCCCGCCGCTTTCCAAAACGGGTAGCCGCCCTGCAGGACGCCAAGCAAGCCGCGCGGACTGCCGCACGCGCCGTGCGCGCGCGGGCGCAGGCGTGCGGCGCCGAAGCCACGCGCCGGGCCAACGACCGTGCCGTCGAAGCCGTCGGCAGGCTGCCTGGGCTCGCGACCGTGGCCGGATACTTGCCGATTCGCGACGAGCTCGATCCCCGGCCCGCCATGGAGACGCTGGCCGCGCTTGGCCATCGCATCTGCGTTCCGGTGGTCGCGGCTCCGGGGCGCCCGCTCGCCTTCCACGTCTGGACGCCGGGCGCGGCGACCGCGCCCGGCACCTACCGCATCGCCGTCCCGGTGGCCGCAGAGGCCGACGAGCCGGACGTCCTGCTAGTGCCGCTCCTCGCCTTCGACCGGCGCGGCCATCGGCTCGGCTACGGCGGCGGCTACTACGACCGCACGATCGCTGCACTCCGCGCCCGCCGGCCGGTCGTCGCCCTCGGCTTCGCCTACGCCGCCCAGGAGATTCCGCTCGTGCCGGACGCCGAGTTCGACACGCACCTCGACGGCGTCGTCACCGAGGAAGGCTGTCTCGTCTGCGACGGCAGTTTTCCCGGGTCGTCGAAGTCGCGCTGAGCAGAAGGCCGACTGCGGCTCACCGATCCGGGACCGGCAGGCCTGCCTGCTTGCCGGCCCGAAGCCTCCGCCCTAGACTCGGGCGGGCTTTCCGGGAGCGTGCATGGCGCAGAAGCCAGTTCGACGGCGAAGGCGAGCGCCGAAGCCGCCGCTGCTGCAGCGGCTGCGCAACGATTTCCTCACCGGCCTCGTTGTCGTGCTGCCGATGTTCCTGACCGGCTACCTGGTCTGGTGGACGATCGCCTTCGTCGACGCCAGGGTGATCCCGCTAATCCCCGGCCGGTACAATCCCGAGAACGTCTTCGGCCGCAACATCTTCGGGCTCGGCGTGCTGGTCTTCCTCGCCTTCACCACCCTTGTGGGCGCGCTGGCCAAGGGCTACGTCGGACGCCGAATCCTCGCGTTCGGCGAGGGGGTCGTTGAGCGCACCCCGATCGTCCGCACGATCTACAATCTGCTCAAGCAGATCGTGGAGACGATCTTCAGCAAGTCGGGCGCTTCGTTCCAGCAGGCCTGCCTGATCGAGTATCCGCGCAAGGGGACCTGGGGTCTCGGCTTCGTCGCCGCCGCGACGCGCGGCGAGATCCCGACGCGCGCAGGCGAGCCCGAGATGGTCAGCGTCTTCCTGCCGACGACGCCGAACCCGACCGGCGGCTTTCTCGTCTTCGTGCCGCGGCGCGACGTCATCATGCTCCAGATGTCGATCGAGGACGCGGCCAAGCTGATCATCTCCGGCGGCCTCGTGGCGCCGCCGGCCGCCCGGTCGGCGCCCGACGCGTCGAGGGCCACCCCTGATCCCGACGCGCCTCGGTCTATGGCGTCCGTTCCTGCGAGCCGCTAGCATGCGCGCCGGGGGAACCCCTGCCAGCGCCCGTCGTTCGACCGTCACGATGCACGTGTAGACCGGGGGCAGGTTCAGGAGGAGCGAGCGCATGAAGATCGCGGTACTCGGCGGCGACGGCTTCGTAGGCTGGCCCACGGCGCTGCACCTGAGCGACGCCGGCCACGATGTCCACATCCTCGACAACCTCAGCCGGCGCTGGATCGACACCGAGCTCGGCGTGCAGTCGCTGACCCCGATGGACTCGATCCAGGAACGCACACGCATCTGGCACGCCGAAACCGGACGCCGGATCCGCTTCCACCTGCTCGACCTCGCCAAGGAATATGAGCGGCTGAAGCAGTGGCTGGCCGAGCACCGCCCGGACGCCGTCATCCACTTCGCCGAGCAGCGCGCCGCGCCCTACTCGATGAAGTCCGACCGCCACAAGACCTACACCGTCAACAACAACGTCTCGGCGACGCACAACCTCCTCTCGGCGCTCGTCGAGACCGAGCTCGACGCCCACCTCGTCCACCTCGGCACCATGGGCGTCTATGGCTACTCGACGATCGGCGCCGCCATCCCGGAGGGCTACCTGCCGGTCGGCATCGAGACGATCGGCGGCGAGACGGTGACCCAGGAGATCCTCTACCCGACCCGCCCCGGCTCGATCTACCACATGACCAAGAGCCTCGATCAGATCCTGTTCCAGTTCTATGCCCAGAACGACGGCCTCCGGATCACCGACCTGCACCAGGGCATCGTCTGGGGCACCCATACCGAGCAGACCCGCCGCCATGTCCAGCTCATCAACCGGTTCGACTACGACGGCGACTACGGGACGGTGCTCAACCGCTTCCTGATACAGGCCGCGATCGGATATCCCCTGACCGTGCATGGCACCGGCGGTCAGACCCGCGCCTTCATCCACATCCAGGACTCGGTCCGCTGCATCGAACTAACGCTCAGGGACGCCCCGAAGCGCGGCGAGCGCGTGAAGATCTTCAACCAGATGACCGAGACCCACCGCGTCCGCGACCTCGCGACGCTGGTCGCCGAACTCGCCGACGCGAAGATCGCCTGGCTGCCGAACCCGCGCAAGGAGGCGGCCGAGAACGAACTCGTCGTCCGCAACGACCAGCTCCTCGCCCTCGGCCTCGCGCCCATCACCCTGCGCGAGGGCCTGCTGACCGAGGTCGTCGAGGTGGCGCGCAAGTACGCCTACCGAGTCGACCGCTCGCGCATCCCCTGCGTATCGGCCTGGACCCGTGAGCTCGGCCAGATCGTCGAGCGCGACCCCGAGCAGCGCGGCCTGAAGAGCGCCTGACAACCGTCCGGCCGCGCGCTATCCTGCCGCGATGAACCAGCACGACCTTTCGGTCCGGAGCCCGGCAACCTACCAGGACGTACTCGATGCTCCGGAGGGCATGGTCGCCGAGCTGATCCACGGCTCGCTGCATCTTCACCCGCGGCCCGAGTCGCCGCACGCCCGCGCCAGCTCCATGCTGGGCGTTCGCATCGGCGGGCCGTTCGACGGAGGCCTGGGCGGCCCGGGCGGCTGGTGGGTCATCGACGGGCCCGAGCTCCACCTGGACCAGGACGTCCTCGTCCTGGACCTCGCCGGCTGGCGCCGCGAGCGCGTGCCGAAATACCCGTCGGCCCCGTGTTTCGACCTCGCTCCCGACTGGGCCTGCGAGATTCTGAGCCCTAGCACCCGCGCCATCGATCTCACCGACAAGCGCGCCCTCTACGCTGCGGCCGGTATTCCCTTCCTCTGGCCAATCGACCCTGTCGCTCGCACCCTCGAGGCCTTCGTGCTTCGCGAAGGCGCCTGGACACTCGTGGCCGCCCTCAAGGAGGACGAAGCGGCGAGCGTCGCCCCGTTCGACGCGGTTTCCTTCCCCCTGTCGGTCCTCTGGCCCGACTGAGTCCCGTGGCCGGCGCCCCCGTCCTTGACCGCCCGCCTTCGGACGCGCGCGCCTACGTCACCCTCGTCACCAACGCCGACTACGTCCCCGGCGCCACCGCGCTGCTCAACTCCATCGCCCGCACCGGCACCACGGCCGACATCGTCGTCCTCGCGACCGGCGGCGTGCCGCGCGCAGCCCTCGCCCCCCTCGCCGCGAAGGCGCGCCTCGCCGATTGCGACCTCCTCCCCACCTCCGCCGCCTTCAACGGCGCCCACTCCCGCCGCGAGCAGCACGCCCGCGCCCCCTTCACCAAGGGCGAGAAGCCCGCCTTCCATACCCCGCTCGACAATTTCGCCAAGCTCCGGCTCTGGCAGCTCCCCTACGAGCGCGTCGTGTTCCTCGACGCCGACACGGTCGCGCTGCGCTCGATCGACCGCCTGTTCGACTACCCCGAGTTCTCCGCCGCTCCGAACGTCTACGAGTCCCTCGCCGACTTTCGCCGCCTCAATTCGGGCGTCTTCACCGCCCGCCCGGATCCCGTCACCTTCGCGCGGATGCTCGCCCGCCTCGACGCCCCCGGCGCCTTCTGGAAGCGCACCGACCAGACCTTTCTCGAGGCCTTCTTCCCCGACTGGCAGGGATTGCCGGTCTACGACAACCTGCTGCAGTACGTGTGGTTCAACCTTCCGGCGCTCTGGGACTGGAAGCTCGCGCGCGTCGTCCACTACCAGTACGAGAAGCCTTGGGACCCGGTGAACCCCAAGCGCGACCGCCTCGCGCCGCTGATCGCCCTCTGGCAAGCCTTCCATGACGACGCGCCGCTTCCCGACCTCCCCGATGCCGGCTGACCCTCCGCCTTCATCTTGCCTCAGGTACTGCCGCCGGAGGCCGCCCACGTCTCCGCCTGCAAGCCGGTCGGAGCGATGCGCGTCCTCCTGACCGGCGCGAGCGGCAGCGTCGGGCGCTTCCTACTCCCGGCACTGCGCACGGCCGGGCATCGCGTCGTGACGCTCGGTCGCCGCCCGGGCGACCATCTTTGGGACCTTGCCGACCCTGCGCCGCGCCTGCCGCCGGCCGACGCCCTGGTGCATGCCGCCCTCGCCCACGCCCCGGGACGCTTCCGCGGCGGCGAGGGGGACGATCCCGCGCTCTTCCGCCGGCTGAACCTCGGCGGCACCTTGCGTCTGCTGGATGCCGTCGGCACCGCCCGCGTCGTCTTCCTTTCCAGCAGGGCGGTCTACGGCGATGGGCGCCGCGGCGAGATCCTGCGCGAGACCGACGTTCCGGCGCCCGACAGCCTTTACGGCGAGGTCAAGCTCGCCGGCGAAGCCGCCGTTGCCGACCGGGGTGGCGTCGCGCTACGGGCGACCGGCGTTTACGGCGGGCGGCCGCACAAGTGGGAGGCGCTGTTCGACGCCTACCTGCGCGGCGATCCGATCGCGCCACGGTGCGCGACCGAGGTGCACGGCGCCGATCTCGCCGCCGCGGCCCTGCTCGCGCTCGCTTCGCCGATAGGTGACACTCTCAACGTCTCCGACCTCCTGCTCGACCGCCGCGACCTCCTCGTGCGGGTGCAGGCGGCGACCGGTAGCCCGCATCCACCGCCGCCGCCGGCCGAGGGCACGCTGCCCGGGATCATGGCGACGGACCGCCTCCGTGCCCTCGGCTGGCGCCCGGGCGGACTGCCTCGCCTCGAGGCTTTCCTCGCCGAGACGCTGAGCGGTCGTTGACCGCCGGCCAGCGGGTCGAACGTCTTGGGGCCTCAGACGGCGGCTCCCGACTCGGCCAGCCAGGCCTCGAGCGCCGGCCGGGCGCTGCGCTGGCCGGCACGGCGGACGGCCTCGATGGCCTCGCGCGGGCCGGCGAGGTCGACCTTGCGCAAGAGCGCCTTCACCGGGCCGATGGAGGCCGGCCGCATCGAGAGGCTGCGGAAGCCGATCGCGGCCAGCGCCAGCGCCTCGATCGGCCGGCCGGCATCCTCGCCGCAAAAGGACAGCGGCGTGCCCTGCTCGGCGCAGCGCTGCACGATCCGCTCGAGGAAGCTCAGATAGCTGACGCTCAGCGCATCGTAACGACGGCGCACCAGCTCGTTTTCGCGGTCGGCGGCGAAGAAGAACTGCTTGAGGTCGTTGCCCCCGACCGAGATGAAGTCGGTGAGCGCGAAGAACGGGTCGGGCGCGAAGGCGAGGCTCGGCATCTCGAGCATCGTCCCGACCTTGAGCTCGCGCGGCACGGTGTTGCCGAGCGCCTGCTCACGCGCCATCTCGCGCATGACGATCTCGCGCGCCGCCTCGAACTCGCTCGCCTCGGCGACGAAGGGGAACATGACCGACAACGGCCGCCCCTTGGCACCGCGGATCAGCGCCTGCACCTGCATCCGGAGCATCAGTGGCCGGTCGAGCCCGACCCGGATCGCCCGCCAGCCGAGCGCGGGATTGGGCTCGTCCGCCCGCCGCATGTAGGGCAGGACCTTGTCCGACCCGATGTCGAGGGTCCGGAAGACGACCGGCTTGTCGCGCGCCGCGTCGAGGATCCGCGAGTAGAGCGCCGCGAGCTCGGTGCGCTTGGGGACCGTCGTGCGGATCAGGAACTGGAGCTCGGTGCGAAAGAGCCCGACCCCGAGCGCGCCGCACCTCGGCAGGCTCGGCAGGTCGGCCATGAGCCCCGCGTTCATGTAGAGGTGCAGCGTGACCCCGTCGCGCGTCGTCGCCGGCTTGTCGCGCAGCGTCGCGTAGGCCGCCTGCGCCTCGTGCAGCATCTCCATCCGCTCGCGGAAGGCCTTGGCGACGGTTTCCTCCGGGCGGAGGTGGACGGTGCCGATGTCGCCGTCGACGAGGATCCGGTCGCCGGGCATCGCCTCTCGGGTGATCCGCGCCGCCTGGATCACCAGCGGGATCGCCAGCGCCCGCGCCACGATCGCGGCATGGCTGCCGACCGAACCTTCCTCCAGCACCACGCCCTTGAGCTTGCGCCCGTAGTCGAGCAGCTCCCCCGGCCCGATGTTGCGTGCCACGAGGATCGCGTCCTCGGGCAGCTCAAGCCCGTTGCGCTGCTCGCCCGAGAGTAGCCGGAGCAGCCGGTTCGAGAGGTCGTCGAGGTCGTGCAGCCGCTCGCGCAGGTAGGGGTCGGCGGCCCGCGCCATCCGGGTCCGGGTCGCCGACTGCTCCTTCTCGACCGCGACCTCGGCGGCGAGCCCGAGGTCGATCGAGGCGTCCATCCGCCGCACCCAGCCCTTGTCGTAGGCGAACATCCGATAGGCGTTCAGCACGTCGCGGTGCTCGCCGGTCGCGGTCAGGTAGTCGGCCGCCAGCATCTCGTCGACCTCGGCGCGCAGGGCCTCGATCCCCGCGTGTAACCGCCGCCGCTCGCGCTCGGGGTCGTCGCTGATCGGGTCCCGCACCACGACCTGCGGGTCGTGCAGCACCACCGTTCCGTCGGCCGCGCCCTCCTGGCCGACGAGGCCGCGGGCGAAGAACGGCAGCTTGTGCGGCAGCTGGTCCATCGCGCCAGGGCCGACGAAGGCGCCGAGCTCGGCCATCTCGGCAATCACCATCGCGACGACCTCGAGGGCGTAGACCTCGTCGTCGGTATACTCGCGCGGCTCCCGGTTCTGCACCACGAGCACGCCCAGCACCTCGCCAAGCCGCTGGATCGGCACGCCGAGGAAGCTCGAGAAGACTTCCTCGCCGGTCTCCGGCAGGTAGCGATAGCCGCGAGTGTGCGAGGCGTCCTGGGTATTGATCGGCTCTGCGGTCTCGGCGATCAGGCCGACGAGACCCTGGCCGAGCCGGAGCCGCGTCTGGTGCACCGAACCCTGGTTTAGCCCCTCGGTCGAGGAGAGCTCGAGGAACTCCTCCCGGCGCAGGTACACCGAGCAGACCTCCGCCACCAGCCCCTCGGCGACCAGCCGCACGATGCGGTCAAGCCGCTCCTGGCCGCCGCCAGGCTCCGCCAGCGTGGCGCGAAGCCGGGTCAGGAGGACCCGGCTGTCAACCGCTTGCGTATAGGGCATCGCAAACCCCCTGCGCCTTGGCTCGCCTAGCTGACCTTCTCCAGCTCGAACGCATCATGTAGCGCTTGAATCGCCAGTTCCAGATATTTGCGATCGATGAGCACCGATACCTTGATCTCGGAAGTGGTGATTACCTTGATATTGACGCCGTCACGCGCCAGCGCCTCGAACATTCGGAAGGCAACGCCGGCCTGGCTGCGCATGCCGATCCCGACGATCGAGACCTTGGCGACCTCCTCGTCGACGTCGAGCCCGGCGAAGTCGATCCCGCCCGAGGCCTTGGTCGCCTCGATCGCGGCGAGCGCTCGCGGAACCTCGTCGACGGGGCAGGAGAAGGTCATGTCGGTATGCCCGTCGGCGCCGATGTTCTGGACGATCATGTCGACGTTGACGCCCGCGCCCGCCAGAGGGCCGAACAGCGACGCCGCGATCCCCGGCCGGTCGGGCACGCCCTTGACCGTAAGCTTCGCCTCGTCGCGGGAATGCGCAACGCCGCTGACCACACGCGATTCCATGATCTCCTCCTCGTCGCAGACGATGGTGCCCGGCGCGTCGCTGAAGCTTGACAGGACCTGCAGCCGCACCTTGTAGCGCATGGCGAGCTCGACCGAGCGTGTCTGCAGCACCTTGGCCCCGAGCGACGCCAGCTCGAGCATCTCCTCGTAGGCGACCTTGTTGAGCTTGCGCGCCTTCCGCGTGATCCGCGGGTCGGTGGTATATACCCCGTCGACGTCGGTGTAGATGTCGCAGCGTTCCGCCCCGAGCGCCGCCGCGAAGGCGACGGCCGAGGTGTCCGAACCCCCGCGCCCGAGCGTGGTGATCCGCCCGTCCGGCCCGATCCCCTGGAAGCCGGCGATGACCGCATGCAGCCCCTCACCGAATTTCTTCACCAGCGCCTCGGTCTCGATCGCCTCGATCCGCGCCGCCCCGTGGCTCATGTTGGTGCGGAGCGGCACCTGCCATCCCTGCCAGCTACGGGCCGGCACGCCCATCTGCTGCAGGGTCAGCGCCATCAGCCCGGCCGTCACGTTCTCGCCCGACGCCACCACGGCGTCGTACTCGCGAGCGTCGTAGAGGAGGCTGGTGTTGCGGACCCAGCCGACCAGCTCGTTGGTCTTGCCGGCCATCGCCGAGACCACCACCGCGACGTCGTAGCCGCGCTCGACCTCACGCTTGACCTTCTCCGCCGCATTGCGGATCCGGTCGAGGTCGGCGACGCTGGTGCCGCCGAATTTCATCACCAGACGGGGCATGGTCCTGCCTGCGGGGAAGCCGAAAACGCGGCCCTCTTAGGGCCTCTGCCGCCGGCCTTCAAGCGGCGCCCCGACACCGACCGACGCGGGCGACGCGGCTGGTGGCCGCAGAGCGCACGCAGTTGGACCGGGAACACCCACCGGAAGCGGTGTCGGTCGGCTAGGGCGCCGGCGCCCGAAATCGCGCCCGCGAACGTGGCTGGCAGCAGCCGAGCCTTGCTCCATCTTACCCGTGATACTGCACCACCGTCTTCGTCGTGCTGAGCTCCTCGAGCGCCAGCAGCCCCTTCTCGCGGCCGTGGCCGCTGCGCTTGGTGCCGCCGAAGGGGAGCTCGACGCCGCCGCCGGCGCCATAGCAGTTCACGAAAACCTGGCCGGCGCGCACCGCCTTGGCGACGCGCTGCTGGCGGCCGCCGTTCTCGGTCCAGACCGCCGCCAGCAGCCCGTAGTCGGTGGCGTTGGCGAGGGCGATGGCGTCGGCCTCGTCCTCGAACGGCAGGACGGCGAGGACGGGCCCGAAGACCTCCTCGCGAGCGATCGCGTCGTCGCGCGGCACCGGGCCGAAGAGCGTCGGCGCCGCGTAGTAGCCGCCGGCCGGGACGCCGTCCGCGATCCGGCCCTCGGCCAGCACCGGCACGCCGGCCGCCTTCGCCCGCGCGACGTAGCCCTCGACCCGCGCGAGCTGGGCCGGGTTCATCAGCGGGCCGCAGTCGAGATCCATCTCCGGCGTCCCGGCGCGGGTCCTCGCGAAAACCTCGGCCACGCGGGCGACGAAGCCGTCGGTGATCGAGCGCTGGACCAGCAATCGGCTGCCGGCGGTGCAGGTCTGGCCGGCGTTCTGCAGGATCGCGCGCACGACGATCGGGACGGCGCGATCGGCGTCGACGTCGTCGAAGACGATCTGCGGCGACTTGCCGCCGAGCTCGAGCACGCATTTGACCGCGTTCCGCGCCGCCGCCTGCTGAACCAGCGCGCCGACCTCGGCCGAGCCGGTGAAGGACACGAAGTCGATCCCCGGATGCGCGGCCAGCGCGGCGCCCGCCTCCTCACCGGTGCCGGTGACGACGTTAAGCGCTCCGTCGGGCAGCCCGCAGCCGGCGGCGATCTCGGCGAAGCGCAGCGCCGACAGGCAGGTATCCTCGGCCGGCTTCAGGACGGCGGCGTTCCCCATCGCCAGCGCCGGCGCGACGGTCCGCCCGATCAGCTGTGCGGGATAGTTCCACGGCACGATGTGCGCCGTCACCCCGAGCGGCTCGCGCAGCAGCGTCACCTGGTAGCCGGGCAGGAAGGGGATCGAGTCCCCGTGCACCTTGTCGGCCGCCGCGCCGTAGAACTCGAAGTAGCGCGCCAGCACCGCGATGTCGTTCCGCGCCGTCGTCATCGGCTTGCCTGCGTCCTGAGCCTCGAGCCGTGCCAGGGAGCCGGCATCGTCGGCCACTGCCTGGCTGATCCGCAGCAGGATGCGGCCGCGCTCGGTCGCCGCCATCCGCCCCCAGGGCCCGTCGAGCGCGGCCCGCGCCGCGGCAACAGCGTCATCGACTTCGGGGCCGGCGCCCCGCGCGACGGTGTCGAACGCCTGCCCATCGGCCGGCGCCACCACCGGCAGCGTCCGCCCGTCGCGTGCTTCGACCCAGCGCCCGCCGATGAACATCCGCCGCACGGCTGTCTCCTATCCGGCCGCCTCCGCCAGGCTGCGCACGCTGCCCGGCGCAACCGGGGCGCCGCGATGCGCCGAGGCGATTGCCGCGAATACCAGCGCGAGGCTCGCGAGGTTGCCGCGCGCGCCGTTCAGCGGTTCCTCGCCGGCCTCGACCGCACGCAGGAGCTCGCCCATCGTCCCGACGAAGCCCTCGTCGAACCATGTCCCTTCCAGTCGTGGCCGTGCGACCCCGCCGGCGGTCGCCAGCGTCACCGCCTGCTCGCCGAGGCTGGGGCCGTGGCTGACGAGGCTCCCCTCGCTGCCGCCGACGTAGGTATGGTCCTCCGGGCCGAAGCGGCTCGCGCCGTCGAAGCTGAGCGCCGCGGCGCCGCCGGCGAAGCCGACCAGCATCTGCCCGATCAGCGGCGGGCGGACCTCCTGCCCGGCGGCGCGGGTCCGGCTGGCGAACACCCAGGCCGGCGCCACGCCGAGGCTGACCAGGAAGTCGCACCAGTGGACGGCGAAGTCGTAGAGGATCAGGTCGTCCACCGCCTCGAACGGCGTCCCCTTGGTCCAGCCGTGGTCCCAGTGGATCCCGACGTCGACCGACTGCACGTCGCCGACCATACCGGCCCGCACCGCCTCGCGCATCCAGGCGAGATGCGGCGCCCAGCGCCCGTTCTGGTTGACCGCCAGCCGCACGCCGCACGCGTCCGCCAGTTCGCAGAGCCGGGCGCCGGCATCGAGGTCGACCACGAAGGGCTTCTGCGACAGCACGTGCTTGCCGGCCTCGAGCGCCGCTGCGATCAGCTCGTAGCGCTCCGCCGGTGGCGGTGTCAGGTCCACGACCTCGATATCCGGGCGTGCCAGCGTGCCCGCGACGTCGTCGGTCGCCTCGGCATCGGGGAAGAACTCGTCGCGCCGTGCCACCGCCCGCGCCAGCGTCCGGTTGCAGACGACCGCCACGTCGAACCCCGCCGCCCGGTAGGCGGCGAGGTGCGCCCCCGCGATCCCGCCGGCGCCGACCAACGCGATGCGCGGCCGCCACGCCCGCGGCATCGGCGGCCGGTAGGGCAGCTCCGGCGCCGCCGCCTCGCCCGCCGCCCCGGCCTTCAGCGCATAGGTGTCGACCCCGGTCTCGCTCACGGCACCAGCGCCACCGCGCGCTTCTCCGCCGCCGACAGGACCGCGCTGTCGATCATCCGCTGCCCGATCAGCGCCAGCGCCGGGTCGAGCGGCCCCTCGACCGGCGCCCCGGCCTCGATCCGCCCGAGCATGTACTCGACCGCTCCCCGCCGCCCCTCGGGCAGCGGCTCCGCCGCCACTTCTAACGGCGCCGGATGCGCCCGCGTCTGCAGCGTCACGAAGGGATCGTAGTCGTAGCTCGCGATCGACCCGTCCCGCCCCACCAGCACGAAGCCGCACTTGGGCTGCGGCTGCTGCGTCCAGGGATCGGTCAGCGTGCCCCAGCGCGTCTCGAACTTCGACAGCCCGCGCGCATAGCGTGCCACCGTAATCGAATGCTGGTCGACCTCGATGCCCGGCGTCTCGTCGACGACGCAGGTGATCTCGACCGGCGCCTCGCCGCCATAGAACCAGGTCCCGAGCGTCGTCCCGTACCCGAGATAGTCGAGCAGGCTGCCGCCCCCGGCCGCGCGTCGGTACCACCACGACCCCGGCTTCTGCCGCTCGACCTCCTCCGGCGACACCTCGACCTTGTCCGCGAGGTGATAGAGCGGCCCCCGGTTCCCGTCGTAGAAATGCACCTCGACGAGTTCCCCGATCGCCCCCTCCGCCACCAGCCGCTTCGCCGCATTGTGCGACGGATACCATGCCAGCGGCCAATTGACCGCGAGCGTCTTCCCCGCCGCCGCCATCGCCGCGATCATCCGCCGCGCATCGCCGGCGCTGGCCGCGAACGGCTTCTCGACCATCACGTGGATGCCGTGCGGCGCGATCGTCTCGACGACCTCCGCATGCCGCGCCGTCGCCGCGCAGACGATGGCAAGATCGCCCCCAGCCGCGAGGCAGGCCTCGAGGTCGGTGAACACCCGCTCCTCCGGAATCCGAAACGCCTCCACCGCCGCCTGCATCCGCGTCCGATCCGGGTCCCAGATCCCGGCGATCTCGGCATTCGGATGCTCGGCCACCTGCCGCAGCAGGTCGCCCATGTGCATGTGGTCGAAGCTGATCCCGAGCACCCGATACCGCGCCAACCGTTTCCTCCCGGCCATTTTCCCGCACGGTAGCGCGCGGCCACGGGCGCACAACCGGAATCGACGGCAGTCAGACGCCGGTAAGCAGGATGTCCATCGCCCGCACGACGGCGTCGCGCAGGTGCCCGATCGAACCGACCGGCCGCCCGAGCGCGCGAACCGCGACCGTCGCCATCAACTGCGGCATCAGGACTACCTCGTCTTCGCCGAACCGGAGCCCCGGATTGAGCCCGCGCATCGGCCTTCCTGCCTCGCCGGCCGGGAGCAACGGTGCCACCACGCGCGTGTGCATGGCGTCAAGCAGGTCGCTCTGCACGTTCACCACGAGCACCCCGTCCTCGATGCGGAAGACGTCGAACTGCCTTGCCATAGCGCGTTCAGAACTTCCGATGCTGAGCCAGCGGAATGCCGCGCGCTTCGATGAACCGGTTGTAGTCGGCGAGGGCGTCGGCGTTTGCCTCCCGCCAACGCCGCGCCCGCGCGTCGCGAATGGCGACGTCCAGTCCCGCTTCGGCGGCCCGCGAAACGTTGACCCCGAGAGAGCGCGCTTCATCGAGCAGGTCCCGGTCCAGGGTCAGGCTTGTAGACCGTCGGCGCGCCGCAGCCATATCATGCTCCAATGCATTTATACCGCAGATACATACCTGAGCATCCCGCCATCGACAATGCCGCCTTTTCGAAGCGCTGGAGCACCGGCTATTCTCCTGCGCTGCAGCAGGCGGGAGGATGCCGAATGGTCTACGCGACCGGGGACGGGACGGCCGGAACAAAGCTCCGGATGGGGATGGTCGGCGGCGGTCGCGGCGCCTTCATCGGCGCCGTGCACCGCTTCGCCATGCGGCTCGACGACCGCATTGCGCTGGTCGCTGGCGCGCTGTCCGCCGATCCCGAGAACGCCGCCGCCTCCGCCGCCGAGATCGGCATCGCACCCGACCGCAGCTACGCCGACTGGCGCGAGATGGCCCGCTCCGAGGCCGCGCGCCCCGACGGCATCGAGGCCGTCGCGATCGTGACCCCCAACCACCTGCACGCCCCGATCGCCACCGCCTTCCTCGAGGCCGGCATCGACGTCGTCTGCGACAAACCGCTCGCCATGAACGTCGCCGAGGCCGGCGCGCTCGTCGCCCTCACCCGGGCGCGCGGCCGCAAGCTCCTCGTCACACTCAACAACACCGGCTACGCCATGGTGCGGCAGGCCCGCGAGATGGTCGCCGCCGGCGAGCTCGGGGAAATCCGCGCGATCCAGGCCAGCTACATCCAGGACTGGCTGACCGAGCCGATCGACGCCGACGGCCAGAAGCAGGCCGCGTGGCGCACCGACCCCGCGCGGGCCGGCCAGTCGGCCGTCCTCGCCGACATCGGCGTGCACGCCTACAACCTCGCCTGCTTCGTCTCCGGCGAGACCGCCGAGGCCGTCGCTGCCGACCTCTTCACCGCGGTCCCCGGCCGCCGCCTCGACGACAACGCGAACCTCCTCGTGCGCTGGACCGGCGGCGCGCGCGGCACCCTCGTCGCCAGCCAGACCTCGCCCGGCCACTACAACGATCTTACCGTCGGGATACACGGCGCCCGCGCCGGCCTCGTGTGGACCAGCGGCCGCCCCGAGGAGCTGCGCTTCGCCCCCTACGGCGAGGAGGCCCGCGCCCTCGTCCGCGGCGGCCACGGCGCCCGCGGCGAGGGCCAGGCGGCCTCCCGCATGCCCGCCGCCCACCCCGAGGGCTACATCGAGGCCTTCGCCAACCTCTACCGCGACGCCGCCGCCATCATCCGCGCCCACCGCGCCGGCGAACCCATCGACCCCGCCCGCGCGGCCCTCGTCCCCGACGTCGAGGACGGTGCCCGCGGCGTCCGCTTCGTCGCCGCCGCCGTCGCCTCGGCTGCCGCCGACGGCGCCTGGACCCGGCCGGAGGGGTAGTTCCGCCGCGGTTGATCCCATCGCCTTTCGGACAGGCCCGGCGGTGCCACTGTCCCGGCCGTGCTCATCGAGAGCGTCGCTGTGCGAGAACGGGGCTCCCGGATGAGGCTGACTGGCTGCCCCGGATGCACGTCCTTGCGAGGACGGTCGGGAACCATGTAGGCTCACGCCATCCGCCGGGATGCGGCAACGTCGCGCAGCCCCGCGTCCGACCGGGCACGCGACCAACGGGAGGTTGAACGAATGCGACTGAAATCCACGGCCGCAGTGGCCGCGCTGATCGTAGCTGCCGCTGGCCTGCCGGCGGCGGCCGCCGGGCTCGACGACCTGATCGCCGCGGCCAAGAAGGAAGGCACGCTGACGACCGTCGCCCTGCCGCACGACTGGTGCAACTACGGCGGCGTGATCGAGGGCTTCAAGGCCAAGTACGGCATCGCCGTCAACGAGCTGAACCCTGACGCCGGCTCCGCCGACGAGCTCGAGGCGATCCGCGCCAACAAGGGCAACACCGGCCCGCAGGCGCCCGACGTCATCGACGTCGGCTTCTCCTTCGGCCCCGCCGCCAAGGAAGAGGGGCTCCTGATGCCCTACAAGGTCTCGACCTGGGACGAGATCCCCGACAACGTCAAGGACCCGGACGGCGCCTGGTACGGCGACTACTACGGCGTGCTGTCCTTCGCGGTGAACAAGGACATCGTGCAGAATTCGCCCGCCGACTGGGCCGACCTGCTGAAGCCCGAGTTCGCCAACTCGGTCGCGCTCGCCGGCGACCCGCGCGCCTCGAACCAGGCGATCCTCGGCGTCTATGCCGCAGGCCTCGCCGCCGGCGGCCAGCCGGGCGCCGACGCCGGGCAGAAGGGCCTCGAGTACTTCGCGCAGTTGAACAAGGCCGGCAATTTCGTCCCGACCATCGGCAAGTCCGGGACGCTGGCCCAGGGTGCGACCCCGATCATCGTCTGGTGGGACTACAACGCGCTCTCGGGCCGCGACGCCCTCAAGGGCAACCCGCCGATGGACGTCGTCATCCCCAAGACCGGCGTGCTGGCCGGCGTCTACGTTCAGGCGATCTCGGCCTTCGCACCGCACCCGAACGCAGCCAAGCTCTGGATGGAGTACCTCTATTCCGACGAGGGCCAGCTGAAGTGGCTCGAGGGCTACTGCCACCCGATCCGCTTCAACGCGCTGGCCAAGGCCGGCTCGGTCCCGCAGGAGCTCCTCGACAAGCTGCCGCCGGCCGCCGCCTACGAGGCCGCCGTCTTCCCGACCCTCGCCGACCAGGAGGCGATGAAGGGCGTGATCACCGGCGGCTGGGACAAGACCGTCGGCGCCAACGTCCAGTAGAACCGACAGGCCCCGGTACCGAACCGGGGCCTTTCCTTTCGGGAAGCCCGCATGGCGGCACGCGCGACCTGGTCGTGGAACTGGCTCGGCATCCTGCCGTTCCTCGCCTTTGCGCTGCTGTTCCTCATCCTGCCGACCTTCCAGATCGTGGTCGGCGCCTTCCAGGACCCCGCGGGCGGCTTCACGCTCAAGAACCTCGCCAACCTCTTCACCCCCTCGATCCTCTCGGCCTTCTGGATATCGATCCGGGTCAGCTTCGCCTCGGCCTTCCTCGGCTGCGTGATCGGCTTTGCCGTCGCCTGGGCCGTCACCCTCGGCGGCCTGCCCTGGTGGCTGCGCGGCCCCGTGATGACCTTTTCCGGCGTCGCGTCAAATTTCGCCGGCGTGCCGCTCGCCTTCGCCTTCCTCGCTACCCTCGGCCGTCTCGGACTGCTGACGGTGCTGCTGCGCGAGTGGTTCGGGGTCAACCTCTACGCGCTCGGCTTCAACCTTCTCTCCTTCTGGGGGCTGACCCTCACCTACCTCTTCTTCCAGATCCCGCTGATGATCCTGATCGTCACCCCCGCGCTCG
Organism: Amaricoccus sp.; assembly: GCA_046348915.1. Lineage (GTDB taxonomy): Bacteria > Pseudomonadota > Alphaproteobacteria > Rhodobacterales > Rhodobacteraceae > Amaricoccus. Next base: position 64,649 of record JAXMDH010000021.1, on the reverse strand, counting down.
ACGGCCTCAAGCGTGAGTGGCGCGAGGCCGCCGAGACCCTCGGCGCGACCGCCGCGCAGTACTGGCGCCTGGTCGCGCTGCCGATCCTCTGGCCGACGCTTCTGGGCACACTGGCGCTCCTTTTCGCCAACGCCTTCGGGGCGGTGGCGACGGCTTACGCGCTGACCGGCTCGTCGCTCTCGATCGTCCCTATCCTCCTATTCGCCCAGATCCGCGGCGACGTCCTCGGCGACCCGCACCTCGGCTACGCGCTCGCCTTCGGCATGATCGTCGTCACCGGCATCGGCAACGCCCTCTACATCTGGATGCGCCAGCGTGCCGAGCGGTGGGTAAAATGATGTACATGCGTTGTACATGGGATGTACATGCGTTGTACCTCCTCAAAATCGAACCTTCCCATAGGCTTCCACGGGTTCTTGCCCGATGAGCAGGATCTGGGCCTGGATCGCCTTCGCGATCGGCATGATCTACTTCTTCCTGCCGCTGATCGGCACCATCGAGTTCTCGCTGCGCATGCGCCGCGGCACCTACAGCCTCGACGCCTACCGCACCGTCCTCGCCGATCCCCGCTTCCAGGCAACCTTCGCCTACTCCGTCGTCATGGCGCTCTTCACCATCGCGTTGGGGGTGCTGATCGTGGTGCCCACCGCCTATTGGGTCCGCCTCCGCCTTCCGCGCTGGCGCCCGGTCGTCGAGTTCATCACCCTGCTGCCGCTCGTCATCCCCGCCATCGTCATCGTCTTCGGCTACGTCCGGCTCTACAACACCTCCTCGATCCTTCCCCTGACCGGCAACGCCACCGGCACCAACTTCCTGCTGCTCGCCGGCTACACCGTGCTGGCCCTCCCCTACATGTACCGCGCCGTCGACACCGGGCTGCGGACGATTGACGTCGCTACCCTCACCGAGGCCGCGCAAAGCCTCGGCGCCGGCTGGGTGACGATCATGACCCGGATCATCCTTCCCAACGTCCTCGTCGCCGTCCTCTCAGGCGCCTTCCTGACCTTCGCCATCGTCATCGGCGAGTTCACCATGGCCGCCCTTCTCAACCGCCCCGCCTTCGGGCCCTACCTGCAGGTCCTCGGCGCCAACCGCGCCTACGAGCCGGCGGCGCTGGCGGTCATCACCTTCGCGATCACATGGGCCTGCATGGGCCTGATCCAGCTCGTCACCCGCTTCCAGAAACACACGCGGCAGAGGCGCTGAATGGCCTTCCTCGAGCTCTCGCGGCTGCAGAAGTACTACGGCACCAACCACGTCGTGCGCGACTTCAACCTCGACGTCGCCCAGGGCGAGTTCGTCTCCTTCCTCGGCCCCTCCGGCTGCGGCAAGACCACGACGCTGCGCATGGTCGCCGGTTTCGAGATCCCCGACCAGGGCACGATCCGCATCGACGGCAAGGACGTCACCAACCTCCGCCCGAACCAGCGCAAGATCGGCATGGTCTTCCAGGCCTACGCCCTCTTCCCGAACCTCACCGTCGCCCAGAACGTCGCCTTTGGCCTCCGCATCGCGGGCGCGCCGAAGGCCGACGCCGACAAGCGCGTCGCCGAGATGCTGCGGATGATCGGCCTTCCCGACCTCGGCGGCCGCTACCCCTTCCAGCTCTCCGGCGGCCAGCAGCAGCGCGTGGCGCTGGCGCGCGCCATCGCCGTCCGGCCGAAGGTGCTCCTCCTCGACGAGCCCCTCTCGGCCCTCGATGCCAAGATCCGCGTCTCGCTGCGCGACGAGATTCGCGCCATCCAGCGCGAGCTCGGCATCACAACGATCTACGTCACCCACGACCAGGAGGAAGCGCTATCGATGTCCGACCGGATCGTGGTGATGAACGGCGGCATCGCCGAGCAGGTCGGCGGCCCGTTCGAGATCTACAACCGCCCGTCGACCGACTTCGTCGCCTCCTTCGTCGGCATCCTGAACGTGCTCGAGGGCCGCGTCGTCGACGCCGCCACCGGCTCGCTCACCATCGACGGCCAGCCGGTGACCCTCGGCCGGCCCGTCCGGCCGGGCCCGACCGGGACCGTGGCGGTGAAGCTCCGGCCGCAGGCAGTGGCGCTCGGCCGCGCCGCAGGCAACGACGCGGTGCTGAAGGGCGTCGTGAAGACCCTGGGCTTCCTCGGCTCGGTGGTGCGGGTCGGCGTCGAGGTCGGTGGCCAGGCGGTGGCGCTCGACCTCTTCAACACCGCTGCGGTCCGGCCCCCGGAGCCGGGCCAGCCGGTCGAGGTCAGCTTCGCCACGGCCGACGCCCTCCTCGCCGCCGCGCCCTCCTGACAAATCCGCTTGCCGCGCCGCGGGCCCGCGCATAGACCCCTCGGCCGGAGGTTTCATGGCCAAGACCCGCAGCATCTTCGAGGAGGTGGGCGAAAAGGGTTCCGCGCCCGACCCGGCGCCCCTCGCGCGCGTCCAGCCCGACCGGCGCGGGATCGCGGTCTGGCTCGCGATCCTCTTCGCGCTGATCGTGGCGATGATCTGCGTCGGCGGCCTGACGCGGCTGACCGACTCCGGCCTCTCGATCACCGAGTGGAAGCCCGTGGCCGGCGCCATGCCGCCGTCGGGAGACGCCGCCTGGCAGGCCGAGTTCGACAAGTACAAGGCCTCGCCGCAGTATGCCGCCCTCAACGAGGGCATGACGCTCGACGCCTTCAAGCGCATCTACTGGTGGGAGTGGGGCCACCGCCAGCTCGGCCGCACCGTCGGCGCGGTCTGGGCGCTCGGCTTCCTCTTCTTCGCCGTCCGCCGCCGCATCCCGCCCGGCTGGACGCCGCGCCTCCTCGGCATCGGCGTCCTCGGCGGCCTGCAGGGGGCGATCGGCTGGTGGATGGTCGCCTCCGGCCTCGCGCCCGGCATGGAGAGCGTGGCGTCGTACCGCCTTGCCGTCCACCTCGGCCTCGCCTTCCTGCTGCTGGGCCTGATCGCCTGGTACATCCTGCGCCTCGCCCGTCCCGAGGCCGAGCTCTTGCAGGCCCGCCGCCAGCGCAGCGAGCCGCTGATGCGCTGGGCCACGGCGCTCCTCGCCATCGCCTTCGTGCAGGTCCTGCTCGGCGCGCTCGTCGCCGGCATCGACGCCGGCCGCGCCTATACGGACTGGCCGCTGATGGGGGGCGAGCTCGTGCCGTCCGGCGCCTTCGCGCTCGAGCCCGTCTGGACGAACTTCCTCGCCAACCCCGCGCTGGTGCAGTTCAACCACCGCCTCGTCGCCTACCTGCTCTTCGCGCTCGGCCTCGTCGCCTTCCTCCGCAGCCGGCGCAGCGCGCTCGCGAGCATCCGCGGCGCCTTCGCCGCCCTGATGGCGATGCTGCTGCTGCAGCTCGCGCTCGGCGTGCTGGCCGTCACCCGCGGCGCGCCCCTGCCGCTGGCGCTTCTCCACCAGCTCGGCGCCGTCGCGCTATTCACGCTCGCCGTCCGCGCGCGCTTCACCGCCCTCTACCCGAGGCCGCAGCGCATCGCCCGCGGCTGACCGCGCCTTCCGCGTCGCCGCCGCGTGCACCACGTCGTGCGCCAGCCAGAAGCGGACGAGGTCGTAGAACACCGCCAGCACGACCGGCCCGAGGAAGAGCCCGCTCAGCCCGTAGGCGATGGTGCCGCCGAAGACGCCGATCAGGATGACCGGCATCGGCGTCTCCAGCCCCTTGGCGAGGAAGAGCGGCTTGAGCACGTTGTCGCTCAGCGCCGCCAGCCCCAGCCAGGCGGTCAGGATCACGGCGTCGCCGGTCGAGCGCACCACCCAGGCCCAGATCAGGATCGGGACGACGATCGGGATCGCGCCCACCTGCACCGTGCAGAGGAAGAAGGCGGCGACCGTCAGCGCGCCAGCGGCCGGGACCTGCATCACGATCAGCCCGAGCCCGATCAGCAGCGCCTGCACCACCGCCACGCCGACCATCCCGCGCGCCACCGCGCGGACCGTGGTCTCGGCAAGCTCGATGAAGGCATCGCCGCGCTCGCCGATCAGGTGCCGCGCGAGCGCACGGATCGCGGCGACGAGGCGCGGCGCCGGGGCGTAGAGAAAGCCCGAGACGATCAGTGCCGCGAAGATCACCACGAGGCTGCCGGCGAGGCCGGTCGCCATCCCGAGCGCCCATTCGCCGGGCCCGACCAGCAGGTGCCCGTAGCGGCCGAGGAACGCCTCGAGGTTCGACGCGGCCGAGTTCCAGACGCTGGCGAGCTGCGGCCCGACCACCGGCAGGCCGGCGAACTCCGGCGACAGCGGGGGCAGCTTGATCGGCGGCGCCCCGAGGTGACGGCCGAGCTCCTCGAGCGAATGGACGAGGCTCGCTAGCAGCACCGTCGTCGGCCCGGCCGTCACCGCCACGGCCGCCGCCGTCACGCCGAAGGCGGCGAGCCACGGACGGCCGCCGAGACGGTCGCGCAGCCATTCGAAGACCGGATAGAAGGCGACCGTCAGCACCGCCGACCAGAGCACGATCGGCAGGAACGGCTTCAGGAGCATCAGCGCCACCCAGGCGAACATGCCGAGCAGCACCAGCCGCACCGCGATCTCGACCGCGATCCCCTCCGGCGACCGCACCGCTGGGTCTGGCTTCTCCGGCTTCACGCGTGGCCCCTCCGAACGACAGCCCTTGGTAGCAAGAAGCCGAGGCCGCCGTCACGCGGCATGCTTGCGTCCGGGCGCGGGCACCCGATACTTCCGGCGATGCGCTACCTCGTCGTCGCCGCCGCCCTCGCCATCCTCGTCGCGCTGATCGTCCGGCGCCCCGCCGGTAAGCGCGCGCTCACAGCACTCCTGGCCGTCCTCGCACTCTACGCCCTGCTCAAGATGACGGGGGTCATCGAGTGGCTCGCACCCGGCCGAAGTGGGGTAAGATAATACCCAAATCGCAACCGGCTGATCCGGCAGGGAAATTCAAGCGCATTGGCGATTGACCTCGCCGGCGATCTCGGCGAGAAAGCGCGCCGATCGGAATCGGGCAGGGCGTACGCCGTCCCCCGCGTCCGCGAGAGACACGGGATACGCAGCAATGAAGACCTTTTCCGCCCGCCCGTCGGACATCGACAAGAAGTGGGTGATCATCGACGCCGAGGGGATCGTCCTCGGCCGCCTCGCCAGCCTCGTCGCGATGCGGCTGCGCGGCAAGCACAAGGCGACCTTCACCCCGCACATGGACATGGGCGACAACGTCATCGTGATCAACGCCGAGAAGGTGCAGCTGACCGGCAACAAGCGCGCCGACAAGCGCTACTACTGGCACACCGGCTTCCCGGGCGGCATCAAGCACCGCACCGCCGGCCAGATCCTCGAGAGCAAGTTCCCCGAGCGCGTGATCGAGAAGGCCGTGCAGCGCATGCTTCCCGGCGGCCCGCTCAGCCGCAAGCAGCTGTCGAACCTGCGCGTCTACGGCGGCGCCGAGCATCCGCACGGCGCCCAGAATCCCGAGGTGGTCGATCTCGCCGCCATGAACCCCAAGAACACCCGGAGCGCGTAAGCATGGCCGACTTCTCTTCCCTCGAGCAGCTCCGCGAGGCGGTCGCCGACGTCCCCGCCGTCGAGGAGGCCCCCAAGCGCGAGCCGCAGCGCGACAGCCTCGGCCGCTCCTATGCCACCGGCAAGCGCAAGGACGCGGTCGCCCGCGTCTGGATCAAGCCGGGCAAGGGCAAGGTCACGGTGAACGGCAAGGAGATGAACGTCTACTTCGCCCGCCCCGTGCAGCAGATGGTGATCGGCCAGGCCTTCACCGTCGCCGGCGTCACCGGCGAGTTCGACGTGATGGCGACGGTCAAGGGCGGCGGCCTCTCCGGCCAGGCCGGCGCCGTCAAGCACGGCATCAGCCAGGCGCTCTCGCTCTACGAGCCCTCGCTCCGCCCGGCGCTGAAGGCCGCGGGCTTCCTCACCCGCGACAGCCGCGTCGTCGAGCGCAAGAAGTACGGCAAGCGCAAGGCGCGCCGCAGCTTCCAGTTCTCGAAGCGCTGATGCGTCGGCAGGGCGGGCGGAGACCCTCCCGCACCAGCCGACCCGGGCGCCGCCGGACCGGCGCCCTCCTCGTTTGCATCCTCCGCGATTGTTGACCCGCCGGCTCGATGCTAGCCTCCGGGCAGGGCCGATCAACCGGCCCGGCCGTGCTCCCCGGGGGGAGCCGCGGACAACCAACCGGAGGAGGAAGCATGTCCACAGGGTTTCACGCCCGCCGCGTGCCGGCGGCGCTCTTCCTCGCGCTGGCCGTCGCGGCATCGCCGCTGGCGGCGCGTGCCGAAGGAGACTGGATCGGGGTCTGGTCCGCCAGCCCGCAGCCCGACTGGGGCCCGGATTTCTTCGCGCCCGTGTCGATCCCGCGCTCGCTGCGCGACCAGACGATCCGGGAGGTCGCCCGCGTCAGCCTCGGCGGCGAGAAGCTGCGGGTCGAGCTCTCGAACGAGTACGGCACGCTGCCGATGCGGGTCGGCGCCGCGACCGTCGGCATGGCCGGCGCCGACGGCGCCGCCGACTCGATCAAGCCCGTCACCTTCGGCGGCGAGCCCTCGGTGACGATCCCGCCCGGCGCCAAGGTCTGGAGCGACCCGGCCGACCTGCCCGTCAAGGCGCTCGACAGCGTGGCGGTCAGCCTCTACCTGCCCGAGGTCACGCCCACCACCACCTGGCACAACGACGGCCGCCAGACCGCCTGGATCGGCGCCGGCAACCAGACCGCCGACGGCAGCTTCAAGGCCGACCTCACCACCAACTCCCGCATCTTCCTCAGCGGCCTCCTCGTCGACGCCAAGCCCGGCGCCCGCTCGGTCGTCCTCTTCGGCGACTCGATCACCGACGGCGACGGTTCGACGCCGAACACCAACCATCGCTGGCCCGACTTCCTCGCGGAGCGCGTCGCCGGGACCGGCGCCAACGTCTCGCTGCTGAACGAGGGCATCTCCGGCGCGCGCGTGCTGCGCGACCGCATGGGCACCAACGCGCTCGCCCGCTTCGACGAGGACGTCCTCAGCCACCCGCACGCCGACACCGTCGTCGTGATGATGGGGATCAACGACATCGGCTGGCCCGACTCGGTGCTGGTGCCGGCCGGCGAGCCCGCGCCCTCGGCCGACGACATCATCCAGGGCTACAAGCAGCTGATCGAGCAGGCGCACGCGCATGGCTTCAAGATCATCGGCGCGACGCTGACGCCCTTCGAGGACACCTTCCAGGGCGGCCCGCTCGAGGGCTATTACAACGAGGAGAAGGAAGCGAAGCGCGAGGCGGTCAACGCCTGGATCCGCGGCGACGGCAACTTCGACGCCGTCATCGACTTCGACAAGCTCGCAGCCGACCCGGCGAACCCGAAGCACATCAAGGCCGAGTTCAACTCCGGCGACAACCTGCACCCGAACGACGCCGGCTATGCCGCGATGGCGGACTCGATCGACCTCGGGTTGCTCGGCCTGCCGGCGAACTGATCTCGATTACGGTGGACCTGCGTCGCGACGCGGGTCCATAAGGTCACGCGCGCAATCGTGGGAGGACGCGGTGCTGCCGTTCGTCATCAACCATATGACCGTCCCGAACCTCGGCCACGAGGTCCTTTTCGAGCTGACGGCGGGGCTCGGTGGGATCGGGGTCGAATTGCGCAACGACCTCGCGCGGCCACTCTTCGACGGCGTCTCGGCCGAGGTCGTCGCCGAGCGCGCGCAGGCGCAGGGACTTCGCATCGTCGGCCTTTCGCAGGTCTACCCGTTCAACGCATGGTCGGACGCGGTCCGCGACGAGGTGGCGGGGCTGATCGAAACCGCCCGCGCGGTCGGGGCCGAGACGATCAGCCTGATTCCGCGGAACGATGGCGAGGGCACGGCCGAGGTCGAGCGGCGCGCCAATGCTCGGCGATCGCTGATGGCGATCAAGCCGATGCTCGATGACGCCGGCATGGTGGTGCTCGTCGAGCCGCTCGGTTTCGAAAGCTCGTCGCTGCGCTCCAAGGCCGAGACGGTCGAGATGATCGAGGAGATCGGCGCCGCCGGCAGCTTCAGGCTCGTCCACGATACCTTCCACCACCATCTGGCCGGCGGCGGGCCGCTCTTCCCCGGACACACCGGCATCGTGCACGTCTCCGGCGTCGTCGACCGGTCGCTCGCGGTCGCCGCCATGCGCGACGAGCACCGGGTGCTGGTCGATGCCGCCGATCGGCTTGGCAACGTCGCGCAGATCGCCGCCTTGCGCACTGCGGGCTACGCCGGCCCGATCTCATTCGAGGCGTTCTCGCCGGAGACCCATGCCTTGGCTGACCCCGCAGCCGCCCTGAGGCGCTCGATGGCCTACATCGACGAGCAGGTCGCCCGCGCCGCCTGACGCGTCCCTGGCGTCGAGAAGGTGGGTACGGCCCGACGCACGCACGCGCAATGAAGCAAAAATAAAAAAGGCCGGATCCGCCGTCCGGCCTCCGGGTGTCGAAGAAGGAGCGCCTCAGGCGGCGACGCGACCGCCGAGCACCTGGTCGACGTGCTGCTGCGCCTTGCCTTCCTCGATGCCGTTGACGGCGGCGACCTCGCGGGTCAGGCGCTCGAGCGCGGCCTCGTAAAGCTGGCGCTCGGAATAGCTCTGTTCGCGCTGGTCGTCGTTTCGGTGCAGGTCGCGGACGACCTCGGCGATCGATATCAGGTCACCGGAGTTGATCTTCTGCTCATACTCCTGCGCGCGACGCGACCACATGGCGCGCTTGACCCGGGCACGGCCCTTTAGCGTTTCGAGGGCGCGCTCGACGATGTCGGCGGACGACAACGCGCGCATGCCAACGGAAGTTGCCTTGGAAATCGGGACGCGCAGCGTCATCTTGTCCTTCTCGAAGGAGATGACAAACATCTCCAGGCGCAGCCCCGCGACTTCCTGTTCATCGATGGAGATGATCCGGCCGACGCCGTGGGCGGGATAGACGACAAAATCGTTGGGACGGAACTCCGTCACCTTCTTGGCCTTGGTCATTTTGCGCGTCGATTCCTTCTGACTGACACCGGGCTTTCTACCCCCGCTTTGACGCCGCGAAGCCCAGCGGATTGCCCGAGCAATCCGGCTGAGAGCCGCATTCTTAGCAAAACGGTCTAGGCGAGTTTTTCTCGGCCTTTTCGACCCCGGACCACTTGTAGGACGTACTTCATACCAGAAAATCCGGCTGGTGTGAAGCCAAACCGTAGCTGCTGCCTATCACGTAGGTGCGGGGCGCAAACGTTTCAATGCCTTGGCGGCGCGCGATCCGCATGGCTAGACAGGGAAAAGCGGCAGGTTCCTGCCCAGCCAGCCGGCGCCTAGCCCCCTTCGCCGGCCGCCTCGGAGAAGTACTTCTCCATCTTGCCGGGTTCGCCATCGCGCGCCTCGGCCTCGGGGAGCGGATCGCGTCGGGTCACGAGTACCGGCCACATCTCCGAGTACTTACGATTGAACTCGACCCAGTTCTCCATGTTCGGCTCGGTATCGGGCCGGATCGCATCGACCGGGCACTCGGGCTCGCACACGCCGCAGTCGATGCACTCGTCAGGATGAATCACGAGCATGTTCTCGCCCTCGTAGAAACAGTCCACGGGGCAGACTTCCACGCAGTCGGTGTACTTGCAGGCAATGCAGTTCTCGGTCACCACATAGGTCATCGGGGCCAGCCTCGGAGTATCGCTCGGTCCGCGAAAGCCTGTCACACATCCGCAAGGCGGCTATGTATCAGCCTCCGGGGCGGGATCAAGGGCTGCGGGCGGAGCGAGGTCGTCGTAGAGGGTGCGCGCTTCGGGAGCGGGTCCGCGGCGCACTCCGAGCGCGCGGATACGCAGGGCGCGCACGGCGCGTCCCTGGGCGAAGCTCACCCCGTCGCCAACGTGCACGATCGTCGCAGGCTTGGTAACGCGTACCGCGTTTACCCGGATGGCGCCCTCGGCAATCATTCGGGCGGCAATCCCGCGGGTCTTGCAGAAGCGCGCCTGCCACAGCCACTTGTCGAGGCGGATCGCGTCGGCCTCGGCCATTGCGTCTCAGCCCCGGATCTTGAGCGCGAGCAGGGCGGCGAAGGGGTTATCCGGGTCGATCGGCCTTTCCGGGCGCAGGGGACGCGCAGTTGCAGGCGGCTTGTCCTCACGGCCCACATGCTTAGGCTTACGGCCGCCCTCGTCGGAGTGGCGACGGGGCTTGTCCTTGCGCGCCTCCTCGCCCGGTTGATGCCGTGGCTTGCTCTTGCCCGGCCCGGCGGCCGGATGCGGCCGGCGGTCGTTGCGCTCGGGCCGGCGGCGCGGGGCGCGGGTGAAGACGAAGAAGGCTTCGAGCTCCTCCGGCCCCGGGAACGGGCCAGAGGACATCTGCGGCGCCGGGTCCGGGATCTCGATCGGGATCGGGGCATTGCCCGGCACCTCGACGGGCTCCTCGAACGGCACGTCGGGGTCGGTGGGAAGCTGCGGGTCCTCGACGGGCGCCGGGAAAGGCACGTCGGGGCCGATCGGCTCGGGAACCTCGCGCTCGGGCGCATCCGGCGGCGGCGTGTCCGGGGTGTCGGGCTGGGGCGTATCCGGGCCGGGCGCGGGCGTTGCCGGCTCGGGGATGTCGGGGTCGGGCACGGGTGTCCCTGGCAGGGGCGTGTCGGGACCGGGCGCGGGCGCCTCCGGTTCGGAACCGTCGGAGCCGAGGGTCTCCCGCCCGGGCTCGGACGTGGCAGCGGCGACCGGGACCGGCCGTCGCTTCGGGCGGGTACCGGGCGTCGCCACAAAGCCCATGCCCTGCATCAGTCGAGCGAACTGCTCGAGGTTCAGCCCGGTGATCGACAGCATCTCGGGGGCGGCTTCGAAGCCGGCGCGGGCGTCGAGGTTGCGGATCATGTCGGCGAGCCGTTCGAGCATGTCGATGCGGATCGCCCGCTCGCCGGCCAGCCGGTAGCCGGCGCGCGGATAGTAGCCCGGCGGCGCGTCCGCCACCGCCGCCACCGTAACGAGCCCCGGCGGCGGCGCCTCCGGAAAGATCTCGAAGCCCTGTGCGAGCGACCAGAGCACGAGCCGAAGCCGGGTGGGCGCGGGCTTGAGCAACAGCGGCAGGAAGACCGTGTACTGGCCGAAGCGGACCCCGTGCTTGCGCAGGCTCGCGCGGCCCTCCTGGTCGAGGGCCTTGACGTCGTCGGCGATCTCGGCACGCGGCAGCACGCCCAGCGCCTCGACCAGCCGGAAGGCAATGCCCCGCGCCATGCCTGTCAGGGTGGCATCGTCGCGCAGCGCGACGAGCGGTGCGAAGTGCAGCGCTACCTTGCGGTCGATCCAGTGGCCGAGCCGACGGCGCACCTTCTCGGTGATTTCGGGGGCGGTGTCGTCGTCGGCGAAGGGCTGCACCTGCGGCGACAACGGGTCGGGCCCAGCGACGAGCTTGCCGACCGCGTGCTCGCCCCACATCAGCCCGCCTTGCTCGGTCACGTCGACCTCGGTGTCCGGGGCATTGTAGAACTTGTCGGCGCGCAGGCTAAGGGCCGGGGCGAGCGCCGCCAGCGCTGCGGCGCGAAGCGTGCGCGCCTGGTCGGCGTCGGCGGAGGGATCCAGCCGAAAGCGGAAGCCTTCGAGCCGACCGATGAACTGCTCGTCGATCGTCACCTCGCCGTTCTCAGTGACCGTCGCCACCAGGCTCTCCCTCTGCTTCAGCCGGCGCATCAGCACCGATGTCCGGCGGTCAACGAAGCGCTGCGTGAGCTGGGCGTGCAGCGCATCGGACAGCCGGTCTTCTACCGCACGAGTCTCCTCGCGCCAATGGTCCGCGTCGTCGATCCAAGCCCGGCGCTGTGCCACGTAGGTCCATGTGCGGATATATGCCAGCCGCTTGGACAACGCGTCGATGTCGCCATCGGTTCGATCGATACGCGAAATCTGACGCGCGAGCCAGTCGGTCGGGATGCCGCCGCCACCGTGCAGGAAGCGAAAAAGCCGCACGCAGAGGCTGGCGTGCTCGGCCAGCGTGACCTTGCGGAAGTCGGGAATCTGGCAGACGTCCCAGAGGAGGCGAGTGTCCGGCACGCCCGCGAGGCGCTCTCGCACCTCGGGGATCTGCGCGAGTTCCTTGAGGGTCGCGAGGTCGTCAGCCTCGCGGGCGCGCTGCAGGTCGGGACGGACGGCGGGCGCCTCGAGGCTGGCGATGAGCCGCTCGGGACTGCCGAACTCGAGGGCCGAGTTCCGCCATTGCAGCCGGGTGAGCGGCGGGAAACGGTGGGACTCGATCGCCTCGACGACTTCGGGGTCGAGCGGCGGGGCCTCGCCGGTGACGCCGAAGGTGCCCTCGGAAGTGTAGCGGCCGGCGCGGCCGGCGATCTGGGCGAGCTCGCTCGGCGACAGGTGGCGGTGGCGACGGCCGTCGAACTTGACGAGCCCCGAGAAGGCAACATGGCTGATGTCGAGGTTCAGTCCCATCCCGATCGCGTCCGTGGCGACCAGATGGTCGACGTCGCCGTTCTGGTAGAGGGCGACCTGGGCGTTGCGGGTGCGGGGCGATAGGGCGCCCATGACGACGGCGGCGCCGCCCTTCTGCCGGCGGAGGAGCTCGGCGATGGCATAGACGTCCTCGACCGAGAAGCCGACGATGGCGCTGCGCGGCGGCATCCGGCTGAGTTTTCGCGTGCCGGTGTAGCTCAGCTGCGAGAAACGCTCGCGGCGCGTGGTCGTCGAGCCTTCGACGAGGCTCGCGATTCGCTGGCGCATGGTCTCGGCGCCAAGGAACAGCGTTTCGGACAGGCCGCGGGCGTTGAGAAGGCGGTCGGTGAAGATATGGCCGCGATCGGGGTCGCCGCAGAGCTGGATCTCGTCGACGGCGAGGAAGTCGGCCCCGATGTCGACGGGCATCGCCTCGACGGTGCAGACCCAGTAGGCGGCGCGCGCCGGCACGATCCGCTCCTCGCCGGTGACGAGGGCGACGACCGAAGGCCCGCGCAGGCCGACGATGCGTTCGTAGACCTCGCGCGCGAGGAGCCTGAGCGGCAGGCCGATGACGCCGGTGCGGTGCGTGAGCATGCGCTCGACCGCATAGTGCGTCTTGCCGGTGTTGGTCGGGCCGAGGAGCGCGGTGACGCGGGCACCGCCGTCCAGTACCATGCTAGATCTCCGATATGGCGCGACCGGCAAGAACTCCCGCCCTGCGGGCAAACGATACCTGCCTTGGATGTCCGAGCGTGAAAATATGGCTAATTCTCAACACAAAAGTCCTTGCTTTCCAATAGGTTGCATTTCGAGCGCAGCTTGCATCGACGCGGGCCGGAGAAGCGTACCGCTCGTTCGGCAAGGCGTTTCAGAGCTCCGCGTCACCCGTCATCAGTTCGAGCCGCTTGACTGCCTCGTTGACATTGGGGCGGTTGGGGTTGAGCGCTTGCGCGGCCTCGAGAGCGCGCAGGGCGAACTGCGGCTCGTCCATCTGCTCGAGCATGAACCCGAGGCCGGCAAGGGCGCCGAAATGTCGCGGGTTCAGGACGAGCACGTGCTCGACGTCGGCGATCGACAGCGAATATTCCCCCATCAGGAAGTAGGCGGTGGCGCGGCCGTTCCAGCCTTCGGCGAAGTCCGGCGCGTGATCTATGAGGGCGCTGAAATGCTCGACCGCGGTGGGATAGTCCTCGGCGGCGAGCGCGGCATTGCCGCGAGCCAGCAGCAGATCCATCGAGGGCGAGCCGGAACGCGACCAGATTTGGGTGATCTGGCTCTCGATCTTCTGCCAGTCCTCGCGTCCGGACTGCTCCAGCTCGGCGAAGAGCTCGTCGAGTTTGGCTGCATCGGAGGTCGCCTGGCGCGGCGCCGATGCGGGCGCCGTCTGCGCAGGGGCGGGCGCGGCGTCGGTCTGGGCGCGGGACGGCGCGGGCGCTGCCGCCAGCGTCGCTATCGCAAGCACCGGCGCCAGGCGAGGGTTTGTAAACACGCGCATGCATTCTAGATTAGCGATCCGTTGCGAGAAATCGAGGGCCCGCGCCCATCAAACCCGGAGATGCATGCATGAGCGAGATCGTTGACGCCGCGGTGAAGGCCCTCGACGCGCGCCTCGGCGACGACGGGCTCGATGGCTCGGTCAAGTTCGTGATCGACGGCGAGGGCGCGATTCGCATCGACGATGGCGGCGTTTCGGTCGACGACGGCGATGCCGACTGCACGCTGACCGCCAGCGCCGACACCTTCCGCGCGCTGCTCGATGGGGAGTTGAACCCGACCGCCGCCTTCATGAGCGGCCAGCTGCGGATCGAGGGGGACATGGGCCTCGCCATGAAGCTCGGCAGCCTGCTCGGATGACCCCCGGCGCTCCGTTCGACGCCGAGGTCGCCGATGCGCCGCCCGGCGGCGAAGGCTGGTGGCTTGCGGCTGCGGACGGCACCCGGCTGCGCGCAGTGGTCTGGCGGGGCGGCGGCGCCGGCACGGCGCTGCTCTTTCCGGGCCGCACCGAGTTCGCTGAGAAATATGGCCGGGTGGTCGGCGAACTCGTCCGACGCGGTCTCGCGGTCGCGGTGATTGACTGGCGCGGCCAGGGGCTCTCGGACCGGCATCCGCGGGACGCGATGCTCGGCCACGTGCGCGACTTCGCCGACTACCAGCTCGACGTGGGGGCCCTGCTCGACCTCGCCGAAGCGCTCGGCCTGCCCACGCCCCGGTTCCTCGTGGCGCATTCGATGGGCGGGTGCATCGCCCTCCGCACGCTGGTCGAGCGGCGGGACCTTGCCGGGGCCGTCTTTTCCGCCCCGATGTGGGGGCTTCACCTGCGGGCGCTGACCCGCGGCATCGCCGGCACTCTGTCCGCCGTGGCCGGCCGAGTGGGCCTCGGCGACCGCCCGATGCCGGGGACCCGGCGACCGCCCGCCTTGCCCTTTGCCGGGAACGTCCTGACCTCGGATCCTGAGATCTTCCGCTGGTGCCAGGGCCAGCTCGTGCGCCACCCGGAGCTGGCGCTGGGCGGTCCCAGCCTCGCCTGGACCGGCTCGGCGCTGCGGGAGGCGCGCGAGGTGGCGACGGGTCCGATGCCCCACGCGCCGGCGCTGGTGCTGCTCGGGAGCGCGGAGGTCGTGGTCTCGCGGGACGACGTGGTGCGCGTCGCGCGCCGGCTTCCTCAGGGCGAACTGGTCGACCTCGCGGGCGCCCGCCACGAGATCTTCATGGAGCGTCCCGAGCTGACCGGCGAGGTCTGGCGCCGGGTAGACGGCTTCCTGGAACGATTGCCCGGGCCGGCGGCACGGTCCGCGGCGGTCGGAGGTTGAGAACGGGGCGGCCGCCGGTGCGGCAGCCCCGACTCCCTCCCTTGATCAGGCCACGTCGCTGAGGACGCGGGCGAGATCGAACAGGCGGCGGCGCTGGGCTTCGGGGATCGCGTAGTAGGAGCGCACCAGCTCCAGAGCCTCCTTGTCGGCGAGGAGATCGCCGCGCTCGGCCGCGGCGGCCGGAGAGGCGGAGTCAGCCTCACCCTCGAAGCCCTCGAAGAAGAAGCTGATCGACACGTCGAGCGCCTGGGCGATGTCCCAAAGCCGCGAAGCGCTGATCCGGTTCATCCCGGTCTCGTACTTCTGGATCTGCTGGAACTTGATGCCGACGATGTCGCCCAGCTGCTGCTGGGTCATGCCGACCATCCACCGGCGGTGACGAACCCGCTTGCCGACATGTACGTCCACGGGGTGCTTCATTCTCGGCCTCCGCCTCTCACTCGCTGCAGTTCACTGAACTATGCGATGCACATACCATGCCAATCGCTCTCACCCTAGCTGTCGCGGTCTGCCCTGGCTCAATCGGCGGTAATAAGCCGGTAACGAAGGTAAATTTGCTACAATCAGAAGGCGACCGATTTCCTGCCCGAAAGTGCTCAACACAACCTTACCGTGAATTGCGAATGCTGTCGCAAAATGCGAATCCCGGGTTGCGAAACGCTGTCACGAGGCCGCCTTGCGCGCCTGCCGCTTGCGATCGAGCGGATCGAGGTGGCGCTTACGCAGCCGTATGTGGCGCGGAGTGACCTCGACCAGCTCGTCGTCCTCTATGTAGGCGATCGCTTGCTCCAGCGTCGGGCGCCAGGGGGTGGTGAGAACGACGGCGTCGTCCTTGCCGGCGGCGCGGATGTTGGTGAGCTTCTTTCCCTTCAAGGGGTTCACGTCGAGGTCGTTGTCGCGGCTGTGCTCGCCGAGGATCATGCCGGTGTAGACCTGCTCGCCGGCGCCGATGAAGAAGCGGCCGCGATCCTCGAGGTTGAAAATCGCGTAGGGCACGCTGACGCCCGACTCGAGCGAGACGAGGACACCGTTCCTCCGGCCGGGGACCGGGCCCTTCCAGGGGGACCAAGCGTGGAAGACGCGGTTGAGGACGCCCGTGCCGCGGGTGTCGGTGAGGAACTCGCCGTGGTAGCCGATGAGCCCGCGCGATGGGACGTGCGCGACGATGCGGGTCTTGCCGCCCTGGCCGGTGCGCATCTCGACGAGCTCGCCCCTGCGGATCGAGAGCTTGTCGACTACGACCCCGGCGAACTCCTCATCGACGTCGATCGTGACCTCTTCGACGGGTTCGAGGCGCTGGCCGCCCTCCTCGCGGAAGAGGACGCGCGGGCGCGACACCGATAACTCGAAGCCTTCCCGGCGCATGTTCTCGATCAGCACGCCCATCTGCAGCTCGCCGCGGCCGGAAACCTCGAACGCGTCGCCGGAGGGGGTGTCGGCCACTCGTATTGCGACATTCGACTCGGCCTCGCGCATCAGCCGCTCGCGGATCACGCGCGACTGGACCTTGTCGCCGTCGCGCCCAGCGAGCGGGCTGTCGTTGATCGAGAAGGTGACGCTGATCGTGGGCGGGTCGATCGGCTGCGAGGGGATAGCCTCGCCGACCGCGGGGTCGGCGATGGTGTCCGCGACGGTGGCGCGCGACATGCCGGCGAGGCTCACGATGTCGCCAGCCTCTGCCGCATCGATCGGCTGGCGGGTGAGGCCGCGGAAGGCGAGGATGCGCGAGACGCGGAAGCGCTCGATCTCGCGGCCGCTGCGGTCGAGCGCGTGCACGGTCTGGCCGGTGCGGACGACGCCGCTCTCGACGCGGCCTGTCAGGAGGCGACCGAGGAAGGGGTCAGCGGCCAGCGTCGTCGCCAGCATCGAGAAGGGGTCGCCGAGGCGCTCGAGCTGGGCGGGGGCGGGGACGTGCCGGAGGATTGTCTCGAAGAGGGCATCGAGGTTCGCCCGGGGACCGTCGAGCTCGAGGTCGGCCCAGCCAGCTCGGCCCGAGGCGTAGAGATGGGGGAAGTCGAGCTGCCGCTCGTCGGCGTCGAGCGTCACGAAGAGGTCGAAGACCTCGTTCAGCGCCCGATCGGGCTCGGCGTCGGGGCGGTCGACCTTGTTGACGACAACGATCGGCCGGAGGCCGAGGGCGAGGGCCTTCGAGAGTACGAACTTCGTCTGTGGCATCGGCCCCTCGGCGGCGTCGACGAGGAGCAGCACGCCGTCGACCATGCCGAGGATGCGCTCGACCTCGCCGCCGAAGTCGGCGTGGCCGGGGGTGTCGACGATGTTGACCCGGTGGCCGCGCCACTCGACGGAAGTCGACTTCGCGAGGATCGTGATGCCGCGCTCGCGCTCGAGGTCGTTCGAATCGAGCGCCCGCTCGACGGTGGCCTGATTCTCGCGGAAGGTCCCGGACTGCTTCAGGAGCTGGTCGACGAGGGTCGTCTTGCCATGGTCGACGTGCGCGATGATCGCGATGTTGCGGATGTCCATCGGGGCTTTCCTAGGGGATCGGGCCGGCATGTAGTGGTGCGGGGCGGGAATGGCAACCGGAAAGGGGTGCGCGCCATCGCGCGTCTCGCGCAAGAGCGTGGGAGCAACGCATTGAAATTCCTGTAGCCTCGGAACGGCGCTCCGCCGCTTGACCGCAAGGCCGGCGGCACGGGTCGCGTCGAGCTCACGTCCTCTTTGCCGCCGCGAGTACACCGGCTAGTCTCGGGTTGTGCAGACCATCTATTCCGCGCGCCACGCCGCTCATGCAGGCAACGTCGAGTTGATGCCCGGCGAGATCGTGCCTGCTTTCGAGCTGCCGCGGCGGGCCGAGATCGTGCGCGCGCGCGTCACGGAGGTGGGGCTGGGCCCGATCCTCGCGCCCGACGAGCACCCACTCGAGGCGGCGGCGCGGGTGCACGCGCCCGACTACCTTGCTTTCCTCGCAGAGGCCTGGCCGCGGTGGGTCGCGAGCGGTCGTGGAGGCACGGCGATGCCTTTTGTTTGGCCTGTCAGTGGATTGCGGGCGGACGTTCCGCCGGAGGACATTGACGGGCTCCTCGGCTTCTACAGCATGGATGCGGGGGCCACCTTCGTCGCCGGGACATGGGATGCGGTGAAGGCGAGCCACGACGTGGCGCTGACCGCCGCCGCCCTCGTCCGAGGCGGCGAGCGCGCCGCCTTCGGCCTCTGCCGCCCGCCCGGCCACCACGCCGGCCCGCGTGCAGCGGGCGGCTATTGCTTCGTCAACAACGCCGCCGTCGCCGCGGAGTGGCTGCGCGGCAGCGGGCTGTCGCGGGTCAGCCTCCTCGACATCGACTACCATCACGGCAACGGCACGCAGGCGATCTTCTACGCCCGCCGCGACGTACAGGTGGTCAATATCCATGCCGATCCGCGGGTCGAATATCCTTATTTCCTTGGCCATTCCGACGAACGGGGGCTGGGAGAGGGAGAGGGGTTCAACCTCAACCTGCCGCTGCCGCACGGCACCGACTTCCGGCGCTGGACGGCGGCGCTGGAGATCGGCTGCGCGGCGGTCGCGGCTTTCGGGCCCGACGCCTTGGTCGTGTCGCTCGGGGTCGACACCTACCGCGGCGACCCGATCAGCCGGTTCGCGCTCGACACCGCCGACTACCCGGCGATCGGCTCCCGAATTCGGTCGCTTGGGCTGCCGACGGTGTTCGTGATGGAGGGTGGATATGCCGTTGAGGCGATCGGGGCGAACGCGGTGGGGGTGCTTGAGGGGTTCGAGGGCGGATGATGGAAATGGGTTTCACTTCAGAGGTTAATGGCGCTTCGTCAGACGTACTTCTCATGTACAATGTAGGTACAACATAGGTACCGGGGTCCGTACCCGTCGCAATCGTGAATGATCAGAGGGCGAGGCTGCCCGGGCGGCCGGGCCTCCTCGCGTGCAGCTTCGTCGGAAGCGTCGTCGCGGCGGGCGGGGAGCTTTACCGTCTGGTCGCGATGCGCGAGCGCTTCCGCTGACCTACGAGGAGGTGGGATGCGGCCGTTCGCCGCGGCGTGCCCGGAGCTTGCGGAGGGCATGCAGCCCGAGCGGCCGGATGCTCCCCGAGGCCACGAAGCGCCCGCGGGGTGGCCTAAGGTCGCAAAGCCGCGGCAGCTGGTGTCGATCGGCTCGATCAGGTTCTCGCCACCCTGAAGGTGAGCAGGCCCGGGTGGTAAGGCGGTCGACGAAAGCCTGCCCAGGCGGTGGGCGGACGCCTATGTTGTGAGGGCATGAAACGGCTACCCAAGCTGTTGGCCTCCGCCTATAGTGCTCGGCAGAAGATTGCGGCGACGTCGAGGGGAAGGCATGCGCTGTCCGTTCTGCGGCAACATTGACACCCAGGTGAAGGACAGCCGGCCGGCCGAGGACCACGTCTCGATCCGCCGACGGCGGTTCTGCCCGGCCTGCGGCGGGCGGTTCACCACCTACGAGCGAGTGCAGCTGCGCGACCTCGTCGTCATCAAGAAGAGCGGCAAGCGCGAAGCCTTCGACCGCGACAAGCTCGAGCGCTCGATCCGCATCGCGATGCAGAAGCGCCCGATCGAGAGCGAAAGGCTCGACCAGATGATCTCGGGGATCGTGCGGCGGCTCGAGTCGATGGGCGAGACCGACATCGCCTCCGACGTGATCGGCGCGATCGTCATGGAAACGCTGGCGCGGATCGACACCGTCGCCTATGTGCGCTTTGCCAGCGTCTACAAGAACTTCCAGGCGGCGGACGACTTCGAGGACTTCGTCGGGCAGCTGCGGCCCGCCGCGGTCGGCCGCGACGAAGACTGATCCGATGAGCGACGGTGCCCGGGATGCGGGCTGGATGCGCGCGGCGCTGGCGCTCGCGCGGCGGGGGCTCGGCGGCGTCTGGCCCAATCCTTCGGTGGGCTGCATCCTGGTGAAGGACGGCCGGGTGGTCGGCCGCGGCCGCACGGGCGCCGGTGGGCGCCCGCACGCCGAGGCGGCGGCGCTGGCGCAGGCGGGGGCGCTTGCGAAGGGCGCCACCTGCTACGTGACGCTGGAGCCATGCGTTCATACCGGCCAGACTCCGCCCTGCTCGGCTGCGCTGATCGCGGCCGGTGTCGCGCGGGTCGTCGTCGCGATCGAGGATCCGGACCCGCGGGTGAACGGCCGCGGGGTCGAGGCGCTGCGCACGGCGGGGATAGCCGTCGAGGTCGGCTGCCTCGCGACCGAGGCGGTCGCGACAAATCGCGGCTTCCTGACCCGGGTGACCGCCGGCCGGCCGATGGTGACGCTGAAGCTCGCGAGCTCGCTCGACGGCCGCATCGCGACCGGCACCGGCGAGAGCCGCTGGATCACCGGCCCGGCGGCGCGGGCCGAGGTGCACCTGATGCGGGCGCAGTCGGACGCGGTGCTGGTCGGCGCCGGGACGGTGCGTTCGGACAACCCGCGACTCGACGTTCGCGACCTCGGCATCCGGGACGCAAACCCGGTGCGGGTCGTGGTGAGCGGCGCCCTGTCGCTGCCGCGCGACGGCCATCTCGCCGAGACGGCGAAGCAAGTACCGCTCTGGCTGTGCCATGACCAGGAGGCCGAGCCGGCGCGGCGCCAGGCCTGGACCGAGGCTGGCGCCGAGTTGATCGAGATCCCCTTCCAGGAGGACGACCAGCTCGACCTGGCGGCAATGATGCAGGCGCTCGGCGATCGCGGGTTGACCCGAGTCCTGTGCGAGGGCGGCGGCCGGCTGGCGGCGGCCCTGATCGAGGCCGATCTCGTGGACGAGGTCGTCGTCTTCACCGCCGGGGTCGTGCTCGGGGCGGAGGCGATCCCCTCGGTCGCGGCGCTCGATGTGCCGGCCCTGCAGCTCGCCCCGCGCTTTCGTCTACTCGAGGCCGCCCCGATCGGTCCGGACATGCGCAGCCGCTGGCGCCGGCGCGGATAAGAGCGTCCCGCCCGCGAAGCGGGAAGGAACTTTTTGCTGTTCAACCAGGGGTATTGTGGATAAGCTGCACCGCAGCCGATCCTGAGCCCGCAATAGCATTGAGGGCGCCAGAGATCCGACGAGGAGCGGCCGCCGGCCCCCGCACGCGCGCCGGGCGGCCGAGAGCTGCGAACGGGGCCCTATGACCGAAGCCGACGGCTGCACGGAGGGGGAGCGCGAAGGGATGATGCGCCTGTCGCAGCGCCTGGTGTCGCTGCACGTCACGGGGATCCTCGTCCTCTTCGTCGTCGTGCTGTCGAGCGTGAGCTGGATCTCGCGCGAGCACAACTTGCTGGCGCTGCATTCGTCCGAGAGCCTGGTTTCGGGCGGGCTTGACGCCTTCCGCGCCCGGCTGCGCACCCTCGTCAACGACTATTCCGTCTGGGACGAGGCCTACGAGGCCGCCCGGACCGGCGACCGCGACTGGCTCTACAGCAACATCGGCAACGCCGCCGCCGAGATCGGCACCCTCGACCTGATCGAGTTCGTCGATCCCAACACCGGCGCCTCGTACGGCTGGAGGCGCGGCTCGCCGACGGATGGCGAGCCGAGGCTGCTGCCGCCGGAGCTCGTCGGGCCGATCGTGCGCGCCATGTCGCGCCCGGACCAGGACAACGGCACCGTGCTCGCGACCTACCGGAGCGAGCCCTGGGTCTTTTCCGCCGCGCGGGTGCGGCCGGTCGACGGCGCTCCCGCCAGCGTTTCCGATGATTCGCTGCCGATCCAGGTGCACGGCCAGCGGCTGTCCGGCGACCGCCTTGCGGCGATCGGGCACGGCCTCCTGGTCGACGGCCTGACGCTTGCCGACACCCCCGGGCCCGGCATGGCGAGCGTTCCGCTCATCGACCATGCCGGCCGGCCGATCGGCTACATCACCTGGGATCCTCCGCGCCCGGGGGCCAAGATCCTGCGACAGGTGGCGCTGCCGCTCGGACTGGCGCTGCTGCTGGTGACCGTGGTCAGCGCGATCAGCTCGCGTTATGCGGTGCGCTCGGCGCGCCGGCTCGAGCACGCGCTGGTCGCCGCCGAGGCAGCGGACCGCAGCAAGACCGAGTTCCTCTCCAACGTCAGCCACGAGCTGCGGACGCCGATGAACGGCGTCCTCGGCGTGGCGCAGCTGCTGCAGACGACCCGGCTCGATGACGAGCAGCGCGAGCTCGTCGCCGTGCTCTTCGCCTCCGCCAACGCCCAGATGGCGCTGATTACGGACCTGCTCGACTTCAGCAAGCTCGAGGGCGGCAACCGGCAGCTGATGGTCGAGCCCTTCGAGCCCGCATCGGTGCTCCGAGACGTGGCCGAGATGATGCGGGTCGCGGCCGACCGCAAGGCGATCGCGCTCGACTGCAGCTGGGAGACACTGGCCGACCTGACCGTGGCCGGGGACCCGCACGCGTTCCGCCAGGTCCTCACCAACCTCGTCGGCAATGCGGTGAAGTTTACCGACAGGGGCGGCGTGACGCTGGAGGCCAGCGCGACGCGGGTGGACGACGCAGTCGAGATCCGGGTGGCGGTCGAGGATTCCGGACGCGGCATCCCCGCCGACGCCTTGCCGCACATCTTCGAGCGGTTCTACCAGGTGGACGGCTCGCTCACCCGCACTGCCGAAGGGACCGGGCTCGGCCTCGCGATCAGCCAGAACCTCGCACGGATGATGGGCGGGCGGATCGATGTCGCGAGCCGCCTCGGCCTCGGTTCGGCTTTCACCTTCACCGCGCGATTCCAGGCGGTCGAGGCGGCGCAGGAGACGCTCGATGCGGCTTGAGGAGCCCCCTGCGGCTCGAGCGGTGGCCCCGGGACGCTCGATCCTCGTGGTCGAGGACAACGCGGTGAACGCGCTGATCATCGGCGCCATGCTGCGAAGGCACGGCTATGACCCGCTGATCGCGAAGGACGGGCGCGAAGGGCTGGAGATGAACGCGCGGCACCGGCCGAGGCTGGTCCTGATGGACCTGCAGCTGCCTCGCCTCGACGGCTTCGCGATTGCCTCGGAGATCCGGCGGGCCTCCGGCGGGGCGGGCCCGGCGATCGTCGCGGTCACCGCGAGCGCCGCGAGCAGGGTACGTGGCGCCTGCGAGGCGGCCGGCTTCGCTTCGGTGCTCGCGAAGCCGATCGTCTTCGAGGAACTGATCGCCGCGGTGAATCGCCACGTCGGGGAGCCGTGAGCCGACGTCAGGCCGCCACGCGCAGGGTGTCGAGCTGCTCGAGAAAGGCGAAATGCTCGGGGCAATGCTCGGCGTAGAGCTCGCGGAGCCAGTGCTCGGGGCGCACGCCGTCGCCGCACCAGAAGGTATAGTCCTCGAACAGCTCCTCTCCGGCCGCGATGTCGCGCAGTGCGACGCAATGGTCGTCCGACAGCGGCGGCCAGGTGCCGAGGCCGACGTTGGCCTCCGGCCCGGCGCGGTGATTCATGAACTGCATCCCGTCGCGGTACCAGAGGAAGCGCCCGGACGGGCCGTGCAGGTAGCCGCCGTGCAGCGCGAAACGAAGGTCGGCCGGGCGAAGCGTCGCAAGGTCGGGGCGGTCGCAGACATGCATCGACTCGTCGACCTGCCAGATGCGCGCGCCCGCGGGGATTGCGCGACCGGCGAATACGCCGGTGCCGTGGACCTGACTTCTGCGGAATTCGACCGGAACCTGCCAACCCACTCTTCGATGTTCCTCCCTGTCGGAGCCGCCGGCGCATGGGACGGACGGCCTGGCCAATGCGGAGCGCGACGAAGCGTCGCGAAGGGACGCGTTCTGCGGCCTCCAAGGTTAGTAAAATATTACTAATATTAACAGTTGGTTAACGGGTCGCGCCGCAGCGGCCAACCCGGCGCGGCTCGAAGGCAGGTGCGCGTGGTTTTCGTCCTCGCAGGTGGTCGGTATCGAAGGGAGGTCCGTCTCCGCGAGGCGTTGCCGGGGCGCGGCCGGACGGGATCACTGGGTGGTCAGGTTGACCGTCCGGACGAGGACGGCGGCAGCGGAGGCCGCGGCGACGATGCGGGTCCACGACCCGAGGGCCGCCTCGGTCATGAAGATCGTGTCCTCGTCGCGGATGACGAAGTCGCGCGCGGCGAAGATGCCCTCGGGCCCCGCGAGGTCGAGCAAATAGGCCATCCGCTGCGGGCCGACGAGGTCGGAGCGGCCGAGCACGCGGTTGGCGACTTCGGCCGGCTCGTCGCGGAAGATGAAGACGCCGCTCGCGTTGGCGGCGCGGCCGTCGAGGCCGTGGACGGTGGCGATCGCTTCCATCGCGGTCATGTTGCGCTTGTTGAACGGAACGCGCGACTGCCCGAGGGTCGCGCCGAGGGCGGTGAAGCTTCGCCGGTCCTCCTCGACGATGATCCGGTCGCCGCCGCGCAGCGCGATGTCGTAGCTCGGCTTGTCGTAGAGGTCCTGCAGCCAGATGCGGCCGGTGCGGCCGTTGCGCTCGATCTTGATCTGCGCGACGTCCGGCACGAGGACGACGCCCCCCGCCATCGCGAGCATCGAGGACAGCCGCAACGTAGGCGCCTGGATCGGGAACACGCCCGGCGCCTTCACCCCGCCCATGACGCTGACCGTTGCGCCGTCGCCGGCGACCCGGCGCACCTCGACCTGCGGATCGGGGGTCTGGCCGGAGAGGCTCTGGGTGATGGTCGCTCGCAGCTGGTCGGGGCTCTGGCCGGCCGCGTGTATCTCGCCCGCGTAGGGCACGAAGATATTGCCCTTCTGGTCGACCTGCAGCGCCTGCAGCTCGGTCGCCTTCTGACCGACGCCGACCAGGAGCCCGGTGTCGACATTCTCCCAAACCTGCACGGAGAGGGTGTCACCGGGCCGGATGGTGTCGGGCGACAGCACCGGTGCGTTGACGAAGTTCGAGTCGAATCCGAGCGCTTCGGACGATCGGGACGCCGCCGCGACCGCCGGCGTGACGTCGACCACGTGCATGCCGAGCTCGGTGTCGCGGCTGCCGCCCTTGATGCTGCCGGCGCTCGGGCCGGACCGGGGCAGCGCGGAGCAGCTCGCGAGCGCCGCCACCAAGAGCAGCGCGCGCGCGAAAGGCCCCCTGGCGAAGCGCCAACCCTGCATCGATTGCCTCACTGCCTTGTCGTGCCGGCTTTGGCGCGGGACGGTAGCGATTCTGCGGGGGCGAGGCCAGCCGCAAACGGTCTCGGGGTTCGGCCGGTCCCGCGGCGTGGCGCCGCGGACACGCATCGCACCGATGCCGCCTTGTCGCGGTTCCGGCAACCCGTTACGAAGCTTGGCCATGTTCACCGGGATCGTCAGCGACGTCGGCGTCATCGAGCGGCTCGAGGAGCGCGGCGACCTGCACGCCCGCATCCGGTCGGACTATGCGCCGTCGACGATCGCGATCGGCGCCTCGATCGCCTGCGAGGGCATCTGCCTGACCGTTGTCGACCGCGGGCCGGCAGAGGGCGGCGGGGCCTGGTTCGACGTCGACATCTCGGCCGAGACCGTCGCCCGCACCAACGTGCGGCTAAACCGCGGCGCCTGGGCCCCGGGGCGGCGGGTCAACCTCGAGCGGGCGCTGCGGCTCGGCGACGAGCTCGGCGGCCACATCGTCTCGGGGCACGTCGACGGGCTGGCCGAGATCGTCGCCGTGCGTGACGAGGGTGAGAGCCGGCGCTTCACCTTCCGCGCCCCACCGTCGCTGGCCCGCTTCGTGGCCTCCAAGGGGTCGGTGGCGCTCAACGGCACCTCGCTGACCGTCAACGAGGTCGAGGGCGTCACCTTCGGTGTCAACGTGATCCCGCATACGCTGGCGGTCACCACATGGGGAAGCGCGGAGGTCGGCGATCTCGTCAACATGGAGATCGACACCCTCGCGCGCTACGTCGCGCGCCTGACCGAACACGCCGCCGCGTGAGCGCGACCGCGGGCCGTCTCGATGCTGGCCGCGAGGTTGCCGGCCCGGTCTGAGGCGTCTGGCCTTCGCCCGGCGGCTGCGCTATCTGCCCCCCGACACAACGGACGCGAGACCGATGCCCGGCAACCCGTCAGAGTTCTGCGACGCGATCTCGTCGGTCGAGGAGATCATCGAGGACGCGCGAAACGGCCGGATGTTCATCCTGGTCGACCACGAGGACCGCGAGAACGAGGGCGACCTCGTGATCCCGGCCCAGATGTGCACGCCCGACGCCATCAACTTCATGGCGACCTACGGCCGCGGGCTGATCTGCCTCGCACTGCAGGGCGAGCGGCTCGACGCCCTTGGGCTGCCCTTGATGGCGCAGAGCAACTCGTCGCGCCACGAGACGGCTTTCACCGTGTCGATCGAGGCGCGCGAGGGCGTCACCACCGGCATCTCCGCCCACGACCGCGCCCGCACCGTCGCGGTCGCCATCGATCCGCGCTCGGGCCGGCAGGACATCGCGACACCGGGCCACATCTTCCCGCTGCGCGCCCGTGACGGCGGCGTGCTGGTCCGCGCCGGCCACACCGAGGCCGCCGTCGACATCCCGCGCCTCGCCGGGCTCAACCCCGCCGGCGTGATCTGCGAGATCATGAACGAGGACGGCAGCATGGCGCGGCTGCCGGACCTCGTCGCCATCGCCCAGCGCCACAGGCTCCGGATCGGCACGATCTCCGACCTGATCGCCTACCGCCGGCGCCACGACAACCTCGTACGCGAGACCGCCGTCGAGACCGTCGTCTCGGAGTATGGCGGCAGCTGGCAGATGCGTGTCTTCGCCGACACCGCCGGCGGCGGCGAGCACATCGTGCTGTCGAAGGGCGACCTCTCGACCCCCGCGCCCATGCTGGTCCGGATGCACGCGATGAACCCGCTCGAGGATCTGCTCGGCGTCCACCCCGGCCGCAGCCACCAGCTGCGCGACGCCATGCGCATCATCGCCGCCGAGGGACGCGGCGTGCTGGTGCTCTTGCGCGACATGTCGATGAAGCTCGAGCTCGGCGACCACGTCTCGCCCGACCGCCTGCGCCAGTACGGCATCGGCGCCCAGATCCTCAGCGCCCTCGGGCTGCGTGAGCTGCTCCTGCTGACCAACTCCCCGAGCCCGCGCCCGGTCGGGCTCGACGGCTACGGGCTGACCATCGCCGGCACCCGCCCGATCGCGCCGACGGAGGCCTGACCATGGCCGAGCACGAGACCCACGTAGCGCTCCCCCGGCCCCGCCTCGAACCGCCGACGAAGCTCCTCCTCGTTGTCGCGCCCTTCTACCGCGACATCGCCGACGCGCTGATCGCCGGCGCCACCACCGCCGCCGAGGCCGCCCAAGTCGCGCATGAGACCGTCGAGGTGCCGGGCGCCCTCGAGCTCCCCACCGCGATCCGGCTCGCGGCCCGCTCGGGCGGCTTCGACGGCTTCGTCGCGCTCGGCTGCGTCATCCGCGGCGAGACCACACACTACGAGACCGTCTGCAACGACAGCTCGCGCGGGCTGATGCTGCTCGGGCTCGAGGGCCTCTGCATCGGCAACGGCATCCTGACCGTCGAGGACCATGGGCAGGCCGCGGTTCGCGCCGATCCCGACCGCGGCAACAAGGGCGGCGGCGCCGCCGATGCGGCCATGCACCTGATCGCCCTCGCGCGCCGGTTCCGCGCGCCGGCGCGGCCGCTGCCGAGCGGCAGCTTCCGGGTGGCCGACCGCGGCCAGGGCCCCCGCGGCCGATGACCGCGCCCCGCGTCACCGCGGCGCAGGCGCGCCGCATGCGCTCGGCGGCGCGCTTCTACGCCGTGCAGGCGCTCTTCCAGATGGAGGCGGCGAGCGCCGGGCTCGAGACCGTGCTCGAGGAGTTCGAAACCCACCGGCTCGGCGCAGAGATCGACGGGACGACCTATGCCGAGCCCGACCTCGAGCATTTCCGCGCGCTGGTGACGACGGCCGTTTCCGAGCAGGCGCGCATCGACCAGCTGACGCATCAGGCGCTGGTCGCCCGCTGGCCGATCGACCGGATCGACCCGACACTGCGCGCGCTCTTCCGCGCGGCAGGGGCCGAGCTCGTCGCCGGCGAAACGCCTCCGCGGGTTGCGATCACCGAATTCGTGGACGTGGCCAAGGCGTTCTACCCGGACGGCCGCGAGGCCAAGTTCGTCAACGGGGTCCTCGACCATATGGCGCGGGCAGCGCAGCCGCAGGCATTCGCCTGACGGCGATCCGCCCGGCGCACCGACGCCGGGCGGTCAGTAGTCAGGCATTGCGCGAACCGTGCGCGAGCGAGCGCAGCGCGTCGCGTGGCAGCCCAATGTCCCGCAACAGGTGGTCATCGAGCTCGAGCAGCGTCCGGTAGGCCCGGCGGTGGCGCGCCCGTTCCGCGGAGCGGCGAACGGCATTCCTCAGTTCGTTCAGCATGGCTTGGTTCCTCTCGACCGGCGTCTTTCTAATGCCGGGAAAGTGCCCCGATGCTGTTTCAGCGCGATATCGGCAGCCCGAGGGGCTGTTTCAATCGTCGCCGCCGTTCTGGCACTTCTTGTCGCCCTTCGCGCATTTCTTCTGGGGCGCCTTCTGCTTCTGCTGCTGGGCAGCCTTCTGTGCCTGCTGCTGCTGGGCGCTCTTCTGCTGCTGCGCGGCAGCCTTCTGCTTGGCTGCCGCCTGCTTTTGCGCGGCAGCCTTTTGCTGGGCGGCCGCCTTGGCTTTTGCATCGGCCCGTGCCTGGGCGGCGGCCTTCGCCTTCGCGTCGGCCTTGTCCTGGGCGGCGGCCTTCGCCTTCGCGTCGGCCTTGTCCTGGGCGGCGGCCTTCGCCTTCGCGTCGGCCCTCTCCTGGGCTGCGGCCTTCGCCTTCGCGTCGGCCCTTTCCTGGGCGGCAGCCCTTGCCTTCGCGTCGGCCTTGTCCTGGGCGTCGGCCTTCGCCTTCGCGTCGGCCTTGTCCTGGGCGGCGGCCTTCGCCTTCGCATCGGCCGCGGCCTGGGCACGGTCGCGCGCCTCTGCTGCGGCGCGGGCATCGCGACGGTCGTTGGCGTTCGCCGCCTTTCGCTCGGCGTCGTCGCGCTCGGCGGCGGCCTTGGCGTCGGCCGCGGCTTGCTTTGCCGCGGCGGCCTTCGCCTCGGCCTTCGCCTGCGCACGCTCGGCGGCGGCGCGAGCCTTGGCGTCCTTCGCGGCCTGAGCCGCGCTATCCTTCGCCTGCTGCTGCGCGGCCGCGGCCGCGGCCTCGGTCCGCGCCTCGCGACGCTCGGCGGCGATGGCGTCGGCGCGGCGTTGCTCGTTCAGCCGGTCGACACGATTCTCGAGGCGGGCAGCGCGCTCCTCGGCCTGCTGCCGCTCGTCGGCCTCGCGCGCGGCGATGCGCTGCAGCCGCGCGTCGTCCGCGGTCCAGGGACCGCTCGGGCCGAAGCCGCGCACCACCGAGCGGCGGCTGTCGGGATCGTCGACCACGAGCCAGCCGAGCGCGTCGCGGCGCTGCGCCTCGTACCGCCGCTGCGCGTCCGGGGAATCGCGCAGCCAGCGCCGGTCTTGCGGGTCCCAGTAGCGATCCCGCTCCCAGCTCCACGACCGGTCGCGGTAGTCGTCCGGCGCGCCGTAGAGTGTCGGCCGCGGGTAGAACTGCCGGTCCCGCCAGTCGATCGGCCGCGATCCGCTCCAGTAACCGTCCCAGCCCTGGTTCTTGTGTTTGTGATCGTTGTCGTCGTCACCGAAGAGCTGCTGGACCAGGAGCGCCGCCCCGAAGGCCATCGCGCCGGCCACCAGCGGGTTTGCGATCGGGCTCTGCGCCTGGGTTACCGGCGCGATGTAGGGCTGCGTGGTCGGCCGCGAGGTATAGACGACCTCGGGGTCGTAGCTCGGCACGTAAACGACCTTTGGGTCCGCGGGCCGAATGGCGATGTCGCCGCTGTCATCCCGCGTGACCAGCTGCGCGGCATTGTCGGCGAGATAGCCGGTATCCTCGGCCTCGGCGCGCTTGCGCTGCACCGCGGCAAGGACGTCGTCGTCCTGGTTCAGCATCGCGTCGCCGAGCTTCTCGGTCCAGTCGAGCTGGTCCGACATCCGCTCGACCACGGTCGGGAAGCCGGAGGCGAGCACCGTGACGCTCGGATCCCAGTCCGCCTGCTTCAGCTTGTTGGCCAGATCCTCCTCGGAGAGCTGTTCCTTCTGCTTCAGCAGCCGCTCCGCCTCAACCACCTGCAGTGGGTAGGTCGACGCCACCAGAACCTGCGCGAGCAGCGCGTCCGGATAGAGCGCTACCGGCGCGACCAGTTCGTCGAGCTCGTCGTCGGTCAGGAAGGTTTGCTCGCTGTCGGCCGTGGTGTCGGCAGACAGACGCTCCGATGTGTTGGCCTCGAGGGCGTCGCGCAGACCTTGCGCGCTGTCCTGAGCGAGCCCCGGCGGCGCCGTGGTGGCGAGGAGGGTAAGAATGACGGCGGCGGCAGTTACCTGTCGCATGATGCATGTTTCCCGACGGACACGTGGTTCTCCCGCGGAACAACCCGCGACGAGCCGGGCGAGTTCCCGGGCGGTCCGATCCCGCACGCTTCTACGCAGCGGTGCGTCGCTCCCGTCGGAGTATTTTCAAGGCTGTTCGGATCGCTCCCCGGCTCTGGCGCAATCGTTTGGATCGGGTAAACGCCGCAAAAAATATCATTCATGTTCAATAGGTTGTAAGTTGAGCGCGGGTTCAAGACTTCGCCGGGTGGATGCCGTCGATCAGCCGAAGCGGTTCTCTCGCGGAAAACCGCGCGGCGCCATCCTGCCCGCGCTTGCCCGGGCGCCCACCCATTCGGCGAGCTCAGCTCCGGCGACGGTACGGGTGCGACCTGCCGGGTCCTTCCAGACGAGCCCGTCCGCGAGGTCGAACGAGGTCGCGTCCGCGAGCCCGCCGTCCTTGTACCGCTGCAGCCGCACGCCCTTGCCACGGCCCATCTCCGGGAGCTCCGCCGTCGGAAAGACGAGGAGCTTGCGGTTGTCGCCGACCACCGCGACGTGGTCGCCCGCGACCGGCCGGCAGACGCGGGCGCGCACGCCTTCCTTGAGGTTCAGCACCTGGCGCCCGGCGCGGGTCTGCGCCACCGCCTCGTCCTCAGGCAGCACGAAGCCGTCGCCCGCCTCCGACGCCAGCATCAGCCGGCCGCCCGGCACGTGCACCGAGAGCGCCACCAGCTGCGCCTCGTTCGGCAGATCGATCATCAGCCGCACCGGCTCGCCCATCCCTCGCCCACCCGGCAGCGTCGCGCAGGGCAGCGTGAACATCCGCCCGTTTGAGGCGAAGGCGAGCAGCCGGTCGGTCGTCTCGGCGTGCAGGAAGAAGCGGAGCTTGTCGCCGTCCTTGAACTTGAGCTCGGCAGAGTGGTCGAGGTGCCCCTTCATCGCTCGGATCCACCCCATCTCCGAGCAGACCACGGTGACGGGCTCGCGTTCGATCATCGCCTCGTAGGCGATCTCCTCGACCTCCGGCGCGTCGTCGAAGGTCGTCCGTCGCCCCCCTCCCTCCGCGTCCTTGCCGAAAGCCTTGCGGACTTCGCGGAGCTCGACGGCGATCCGGCTCCACTGCGCCGTCTCGCTGTCGACCAGCGCCGCGAGCCCGGCCCGCTCGGCGGTCAGCGCTTCGCGTTCCTGCCGGATCTCCATCTCCTCCAGGCGGCGCAGGTTCCTGAGTCGCATGTTGAGGATTGCCTCGGCCTGCACGTCGGAGAGGGAGAACTCGGCCATCAGGACGGGCTTCGGCTCGTCCTCGGTGCGGATGATCTGGATGACCCGGTCGAGGTTGAGGTAGGCGACGAGGAGGCCGCCGAGGACCTCTAGCCGAGCGTCGATCTTGCCGAGGCGGAACCGCGAGCGGCGGAGGAGGACGTCGCGCCGATGATCGAGAAACGCCCGGAGTACGTCCTTGAGCGTCGAGACCTGCGGCGTGCGGCCGTCGATCAGCACGTTCATGTTCATCGCGAAGCGCGTCTCGAGGTCGGAGGCGCGGAACAGCATCTCCATCATGACGCTGGCGTCGACCGTCCGCGACCGCGGCTCCAGCACGATTCGCACGTCCTCGGCGCTCTCGTCGCGGACGTCGGCGAGGATCGGAACCTTCTTTGCGTTGATGATCTCGGCCAGCCGCTCGATCAGCTTGCCCTTCTGCACCTGGTAGGGGATCTCGGTGACGACGACCTGCCACGTCCCGCGGCCGAGGTCCTCGACCCGCCAGCGGGCGCGCAGCCGGAAGCTGCCGCGGCCGGTGCGGTAGGCCTCCTTGATCGCCGGGCGCGGCTCGACGATCACGCCGCCGGTCGGGAAGTCCGGACCCTGCACGAAGTCGAGGAGCTTCTCGTCCGAGGCGCCCGGGTGCTGAATCAGGTGCAGGCAGGCGCCGCAGAGCTCGTCGATGTTGTGCGGCGGGATGTTGGTCGCCATCCCGACGGCGATGCCGGAGGAGCCGTTGGCGAGGAGGTTCGGGAAGGCGGCAGGCAGGACGACCGGCTCCTGCTCCGAGCCGTCGTAATTGTCCCGGAAGTCGACCGCGTCCTCGGCCAGCCCCTCCATGAGCGCTGCGGCGGCGGCAGTGAGGCGCGCCTCGGTGTAGCGCTGCGCGGCGGGGTTGTCGCCGTCGATGTTGCCGAAGTTGCCCTGGCCGTCGACGAGCGGGTAACGGACGTTGAAGTCCTGGGCGAGACGCGCGAGGGCGTCGTAGATCGCCTGATCGCCGTGCGGGTGGTAGTTGCCCATCACCTCGCCCACAATCTTGGCGCATTTGCGGAAGGCGCCGTTGGGGTCGAGCCGGAGGCCGCGCATGGCGAAGAGGATGCGGCGATGGACCGGCTTCAGCCCGTCGCGCGCGTCGGGGAGCGCGCGGTGCATGATCGTCGACAGCGCATAGGTCAGGTAGCGTTCGCCAAGTGCCCGGGCGAGCGGCTCGGACGTCATGCCACCGATGTCGCGGTCGTCGGTCTCGTCAGCCATAGATGTTGTGTAGCTGAGCCGCGACTATCGGTCCAGCCCGAAGCCGTGGCCCGGTATCAGGCGGCCAGCCGCTGCCGCATGGCCTGGACCGTACCGCGACCGATCTCGATGTAGTGGTCCGACCGGGTCAGGTCCATCATCGCGCCCATGAGGGCGTTCTGCGGCTCGGGCGTGTAGGGCACCCGCGCGCCGTTGCACGAGAAGGTGAGCTCCGAGAAAGCGAGCCGGCCGTCGAACTTGAGGAAGTCGACGCGCACGTGCATGAAGTCGGCGGACAGTCGGCGCGCCTCCGAGACGAGCAGCGGCAGCTCGGCGGGACGCGGCACGGGGCGCGGGTCAGTGGTAAAGCCACGCATGCCCATCTCCAGCCGCCGCCAGTCGGGATCGTAGAAGGCGTGCAGGATCCCCGCCTTACCTTGCCGGCCGAGATATTCGCGTTCGGTGATGACGAGGAAGCACAAGGGCTCGCCGTGGAAGCAGAAGGCCTTGTACTCGATTTTCTCGCGCACTGCGGGGACGTATTCCTCGACCAGCCAGCGCTTTGGGATGTCGCGATATTGCAGCTCGCCATTCTTGCGCCAGTAGTCGACCGCCATCCAGCGCTGCAGCTGCTCGACCAGCGCCGCCCTGGGCAAGCGACGCCCGCCCTCGGCGACGATGTAGTTGTGGCCACTGGCAAAGTTCGACTTGAGGACGAAGCGGTCGGGAAGGTCGAGGCGCTGGACCGCGTCGGGATCGGTGCCGGAGGCGAGCAGGCGGGGGGGATCGATCCGGGCGCCCTTCCAGCGCAGATAGTCGCGGACGGCGAGCTTGTCGGCGGCGAGGGTGATCAGCGGGTTCGCGTGGTTGAGGAATTGCCAGCGGATCTTCTCGTCGATCCAGGACGGCTCGTCCAGGTCGGGGAAGTGGTCGTTTCCCGTGCAGTAGAAGTAGGTGAGCGCTTCCCGGTCCGAGCGAAAGGTCGCATCGTAGGTCAGCGCCTGGAGGCTCAGCGGAGAGCCGAGCACGTTTCGTCGCAGCCGTCCGATGCCCCGCGCCAGACCGAGCCGAAGCTCGATCCGGCGGACAAAGTCCTGCCGTCTCCGTCCATGTATCGGCATAGCTCGACTGCCTCGGTTTGGTTGTCTTTTCGGCTAAGGGTAATCGCAGCACGCTCGATGCGCAAAGGGTTTTTCGGAGTCAGGCGCGCTCGCGGCTCCGGAAGTGTGTCATTCGGGCGTCATACTACGCCGCACGCCGATGCCTCGGCGTGCCTGCTTGGGGCTGGACGGCCTGCCTGCTGAAGTAACCGCAGTGACTATGAAATTAATGGAAAAGCCGTCTGACCTTCCCCAAGTCTAGGAAACCGTTCGACAGATCGAGTTGTCGACATGGCGCGACCGTTCCAAGTTGCTGCAGGGCGGCGCTGGAGGCCGCGCCGTCCGCGCCCGCAGGGTGATCGGGGTTTGGGCGGGCGCTGGCTACACCTGCCGCGCCCGGCGGAGCGCGGCGCCCGGGGCGCGGTTTACCGGCTCGGTGGACCTCGGCGCGGAGGATGACCGAAAGCTGAGTTCCCGGGCGATGCGTTCGCCGCGGCCGATGTACCCGGGCGCGCTGGACAGGTCGAGCCGGTCGCCGAGCTCCACGTTCTTGACCAGAGGCATGAACGGATTGCGCGCCGCGCCGCCGGAAAAGGTAAGCTCGGAAAAGAAGATACGGTTGCCGCACTCCATGAAGTCGACGCGCACGTGCATAAAGTCCTCCGACAGCAGGCGCGCCTCGTCGACGAGAGCGTCGAACTGACGCGGGCGCTCGGCGTTGGCGGCGGTGGAGGTATAGCCTCGCCAGTGGAAGTCGACCAGGTTCCAGTCGAGATCGAACAAGGCGCACTCGTATTTGGTGCCGACTCGCCCCCTGATCACAAGGACGAACACCGGCTCGCCGTGAAGGCAATAGAACTTGTACTCGACGATCTTGTCGGCCGGGGTGACGAGGTCCTCGACCAGCCAGCGCTTCTGCAGGCCGCGGTAGTGCATCTCGCCGGCATGGCGCCAGTAGTCGAGGCTGTTCCAGCGCTGCAGCAGCGCCACGAGTTCGGCGCGCGGGGGGATGCGGCTGCCGTCCTCGAAGTGGTTCTGGCCGCTGCTCGCGGTCGACTTCAGTGCGAAGCGTGGCGGCAGCGTGGCGCAATACAGCTCCTCGGGCGCGTTGAGCAGCGCGAGCATCTCGGGCGGGGCGAACCGGGCACCCTTGTACGCCAGGTAGCGACGCACGCCGAACTTGTCGGCAGCGAGGCTCATCAGCGGGTTCGGCCGGTTCAGGAATTGCCAGCGGACCTTCTCGTTCACCCAGGTGGGATTTTCCAGGTCCGGCAGATGGTCGTTCTTCAGCGCGTAGAAGTAGCTGACCGCCTCTTCGTCGGACCGGAAGGTGCCATCGTAGATCTCCGGTTGGACAGGGCCGCTGCCGAATCCGATCTTGCGCCTTGCATGCACCACCCAGCGCGTCGCCTCGCGCCGTCGGTCAATACGCCTCACGAAGGCATCGCGGTCACTGAAAAGCCGTGGCATCCGTCACACTCCCGCGCACAAACTCGACGAACTCGCCGCCGGCGTCCGGCAACACGCCGGACCGAATTCTAGTCGCGACCGGTCCGGGGAGCGACCGAATCTCGCGCCCGTGGTAAACGGCCCCGACTCCGAACGTCCAGACCCGACAGCTCGGTCCCGAAGGCGCCGCCTCGGCCCGCGCATCGTTGATCGGCGGCATGCAAAACGGCCTGCGGCGATGTGACCCAAAGCCCCGGTCGGCCTTCTAACCGAGTCCGCCGGAAAGCCGGCCTTTCGCCAGTTGAACCG
The DNA here is from genome assembly GCA_046348915.1 of Amaricoccus sp. Taxonomy (GTDB): domain Bacteria; phylum Pseudomonadota; class Alphaproteobacteria; order Rhodobacterales; family Rhodobacteraceae; genus Amaricoccus. Next base: position 28,915 of record JAXMDH010000021.1, on the reverse strand, counting down.
AGCTCGTCATGTCAATCGATCCCCTCAAACCGCGTTTTCCCCCGCAGATTCGTCTTGCGCGAATCCGGGTAGTCTCCCCAATCACGCTGCTGTTATCCCATCTTCAGGTGATTCTCCATCGAAACTGCACGGAATCTCGGCAGGCGCTTGCATTAGCCGCGCCGCGGGCTAGTGCGTAGCGCGGAACAACGAGGGCGCAAACGATGCACCACGATCCGCTGCTCGCCATCGTCGCCATCGCCTGCCTGGCGGTGGTCGCGGTATTGCTGGTCGGAGTCGGCGGCTTCGCCCGCGGTGGCGAGTTCAACCGCCGGAACGCCAACCGAATCATGCGTCTGCGGCTGCTGCTGCAGTTCGTGGCGGTGCTCCTGATCGTGACCTACGTCTACCTATCCCGGCGCGGCTGAGCGATGGTGGTCCTGAACCGCATCTACACGCGCACCGGCGATGCCGGGGAGACCGCGCTCGGCGACGGCACCCGGGTTCCGAAGACGGCGCTGCGGGTCGGTGCCTACGGGACGGTCGACGAGCTAAACGCCACCCTCGGCCTGGCGCGCGCTGAGGCGGAAGCAGGCACCGCGGGCGGACTGGAGCGGGTGCAGAACGACCTGTTCGACCTCGGCGCAGACCTCGCTACTCCCGGGTTCGAGAACGACGCGGCCGCCTCGCGGCCGCGGCTTCGCATCATCGCGGCCCAGGTGGCGCGGCTCGAGGCGGAGATCGACGCGATGAACGCCGAGCTCGCGCCGCTCCGGAGCTTCGTCCTGCCCGGTGGGAGGCGGCTGGCGGCGGCGCTGCATGTGAGCCGGACCGTCTGCCGGCGCGCCGAACGCGAAGCGGTCGCGCTCGCCGCCGCCGAGCCGGTCAACCCCGAGGCCGTCCGGTACCTCAACCGGCTGTCGGACTGGCTCTTCGTCGCGGCGCGCGTCGCCAACGACGGCGGGCGGGCCGATGTCCTCTGGGTGCCCGGGGCCAATCGCTGAGACGTGCACCGGGCGATAACCATCGCCGGGAGGGCGGTGTTCAAATCGTCATGCGGATCTGCTCTAATCCGCCTCCGGGCCCACGCGACGCGGCCCGGAGGCGGGGTTCGATGTTCACGCGCGAGCGCGTGCCGATGGTGTACAGCCGGGCGGAGCTGATGAGCGACGCCGCGGTACACCTGACGGGCATCGTCGCGGCGCTCCTGGCAGTTCCCGTGCTGATCACCCTCGCGGCAGTCTGGATCGGCGACGCCTCGACGGTGGCGGCCGCGCTGGTCTACGGCCTTTGCCTGATCGCCATGCTCGCCTGCTCGGCGGTCAACAACATGGTCCATCGACCGCACTGGAAGGACCGGCTGCGTCGGATCGACCAGTCGGCGATCTACCTCAAGATCGCCGGAAGCTACACCCCATTCGCGGTGCTGACCGGCACTCATGCCGGCCTGTTCCTAACCGGAGTCTGGGGCGCCGCCCTGGCCGGAGCGGTGATCCGCCTCGTCAGCGCGGCACGGCTAAAGTGGGCGAGCATCATCCTCTATCTGCTGATCGGCTGGGCCGGTGCGCTGGCCGGCGGACCGCTCTTCGCCCAACTGACCACCACCGGGTTCGCGCTGATCGTGATCGCTGGCGGAATCTATACGGCCGGCGTGATCTTCTTCGTCTGGGAGCGGCTGCCGTTCCACAATACCATCTGGCATGTCTTCGTGCTGGCGGCGACCTTCGTGCTCTATGCCGCGGTCCTGGTCGAAATCTCCCGCCACGCCGCCTGACGGACGGGAGGCGAACAGCCGGCTTGACGCCGGGCGGGCCCGCGGCGCTTACTCCCCGCAGGTGGCCCGTCGGGGGGAGACGCCATGCGCCGCTGGCTTGCAGCCGGACTCGTTGCCGTCGCGTCGCTCGCCGGTATGCCGGCGCTCGCCGATCTCGGCATCTGCGTCGAGGGCACATACCCTCCCTTCTCGTCGACGCGCCCCGACGGCACGCTCGTCGGGTTCGACGTCGACATCGCGAACGCCCTGTGCGCCGAAATCGGCGAGACCTGCCATTCGGTGAAGACGAGCTGGGACCGGATGATCCCCTCGCTCGTCAACCACAAGTGCGACGCTATAATCGCATCGATGTCGGACACCGAGGAGCGTCGGCGGTACATCGACTTCACCGATCGCTACTACAAGGCACCGGTGCGCTTCGTCGGCCGCGCCGGCGCGCCGCTGGAGGATTCGCCCGATGCGATGAAGGCCCGGGTGGTCGGGGTCCAGCGCGGCACAATTAACCAGACCTACATGATCGCTCACTATCCGCAGACGCCGCTCAAGCTCTACGGCAACCAAGAGCACGTCCTGCTCGACCTGACCCTCGGCCGGCTCGACGCGGTGCTTGGCGAGGCGCCGCAGCTCGACGTCGGATTCCTGCGCACGCCGGCCGGGCAGGGGTACGCCTTCTTCGGCGACAACCACTTCGACCCGAAGATCCAGGGCGACGGGGCGGCGATCGGGGTGCGGAAGGAGGATACGACGCTCCGCGACCGGCTGTCGGCGGCGATCGCTGCCATCCGCGACGACGGTACCTACGACGATATCGCCGGCCGGTACTTCGACTTCGACATCTACGGCGAGTGAGCGCCCCGCGCCGCCCTTGACGGCGGCCACCCCCGGCGCAAGGGTTCGGGGCAAGAATATCAGGGGAGCCAGATCCATGTACCGCCTGCTCGCCGCGGCCGCCGCCGCTGCCTGCGTCGCCTCTTCGGCGCCGGCCCTCGCCCTCACCTACTGCGTCGAGGGTGCCTATCCTCCGTTCTCGCAGGTGGCGCCCGACGGATCGATCACCGGCTTCGACATCGACATCGGCATGGCGCTCTGCAAGCAGATGGGCGAGACCTGCACGCTGCAGAAGGTCGACTGGGACGGCATCATCCCGGCGCTGCTCGAGAAGAAGTGCGACGCGATCATGGCGTCGATGTCGGCGACGGAGGAGCGCAAGCAGGTCATCGACTTCAGCGCCAAGTACTATCAGGTGCCGAACCGCTTCGTCGCCAAGGCCGACTCCGGGCTCGTCGACACCCCCGAGGGAATGGCCGGCAAGACGGTCGGCGTCCAGCGCGGCACCATCCACCAAGCCTACATGGAAGCGCATTATCCGGACACCAAGCTCATGCTCTACGGGACGCAGGACGAGGCCGACCTCGACCTCGTGGCCGGGCGGGTGGACGCGCTTATGGCCGACATGATCTCGCTGCAGGACGGCTTCCTGAAGACGCCGGCGGGGGAGGGCTTCGCCTTCTTCGGCGAGGAAAACCACTTCGACCCGGCGATCCACGGCAGCGGTGCCGCGATCGGCGTGCGCAAGGAGGACACGGAACTGCGTGACAAGTTCAGCGCGGCGATCCTCGCGATCCGCGCCGACGGGACCTATCAGGCGATCTCCGAGAAGTACTTCGGCACCGACATCTACGGCAGCTGAGGCGTCGGGTCCCCGGTCGGCATGGGGACGCTCCTCCCCTACGCCGGGATCCTCGCGACCGGCGCGGTCGTCACGATCGCGCTGGCGCTCTGCTCGCTGGCGGTCGCGACCCTGCTCGGCGCGCTCGGCGCTGCCGGGCGGCTCGGCGGCGGTCCGGTCGTGCGTGGGGTGGTCTGGACCTACACCACCGCGGCGCGCGGGGTGCCGGACCTCGTCATGCTGCTGCTCGTCTATTTCGGGGGGCAGCGGCTGGTGAACCTGGCCGCGGGAGCGTTCGGCTTCGGGCCGGTCGATCTGTCGCCCTTCCTCGCCGGTGTCCTCTCGATCGGGCTCCTCTACGGGGCCTATCTGACCGAGACGTTCCGCGGCGCCTACCTGACGGTGCCGCACGGACAGACCGAGGCCGGGCTTTCGCTCGGCATGCATCGCGGCGCCGTGCTCCGGACAGTGGTCGTTCCGCAGCTCTTGCGCTTCGCGCTGCCGGGCTACGCCAACGTCTGGCAGGTGCTGGTCAAGTCGACCGCTGTCGTGTCGGTGATCGGGCTGCAGGACCTGGTCGGCCGGGCCAACGACGCCGGCAAGAGCGCGCACCAGCCGTTCCTCTTCCTGACTGCGGTGCTCCTGGCCTACCTCGGCTTCACCTGGGTCTCGACCCAGGTCTTCGACCGGCTGGAGCGGCGCTCCGCGCAGGGGGTCGGCCGTGCGCGTTGACCTCGTCCTCGCCAACTGGCAGCTCTTCGCCCGCGGCGTCTGGATGACGGTCGAGCTGACCGCGCTCGCGCTGGCGATCGGTTTCGCGATCGCGCTTCCCTGCGGGTTGGCGCGGGCGCGGCGGGTGCCCTGGGCCTCGCCGATCATCAACGGCTATGTCTATCTCTTCCGCGGCACGCCGCTGCTCGTCCAGGTCTTCCTGATCTACTACGGGCTCGCCCAGTTCGGCTGGGTGCGCTCGAGCTGGGCCTGGACGTTCCTGCGCGACCCCTGGTGGTGCGCGATCCTCGTCTTTTCGCTGAACTCGGGCGCCTACGCCACCGAGATCATCCGCGGCGCGATCGAGACGACGCCCGCGGGCGAGCTCGAGGCTGCGAAGGCGCTGGGCCTTGCGCCGCGCCAGGTGGATTTCCTGGTGCTGATACCCTCGGCGCTGCGCCGGGCGCTGCCGCAATACGGCAACGAGGCCGTCTTCATGCTGCACGGCTCGGCGGTCGCGAGCACGATCACGCTGCAGGACATCCTCGGGGCAGGGCGCACGCTCAACGCCAAGTTCTATCTCGCCTACGAGGGTTTTGTGACCGCCGCCGTCCTCTACATGGCGATCACGCTGACCGTCGTGCTGATCTTCCGGGCGCTCGAAGCGCGCTACTTGCGCCATCTGGGGCTGCGCTAGCCACGGTGGTATCGGGCAAAAGGCAAGCAGCTGAAATTGAACGGATTTTCTTGCCGGCCTTAACCGGGCGTTAGGGTTTCCCACCGGGCGGCGGCGGCCGCCGCGCTTAAGGCTTCGTCAACCACCCACCGCCTTAGCTGGGGCGCGCCCGACGCATGACGGGCCCCGGAAAGGCAAGGATGCGGAGGGAGGCGACCGCCCTGCTCGTCGCGGTGCTGGCGATCGCGGGATCGCGGGCGGCCGCGGACTGCGCCCGGCCCGCTGCGGTCGATGTGGCCGTCGGCATTCGCCAGGCGCCGCCGTTCATCACCGAGGACCCGATCCGCGGCCGGCGCGGTCTGACCTTCGATCTCTGGTCGAGCATCGAGCGCGAGCTGCAGGCCGAGGGCAAGATAGGCGAGACCGCCTTCGTCGCCTGTCCGCTCGGCGAACAGCTGCGGGCGCTCGCGGCGGGGACGCTCGACGTGGTGATCTCGCCGCTTACGATTACCGCCGAGCGGATGGACAGGTTCGACTTTACCCACCAGTACCTGAGTTCGGGCATAACGGTCGCCCGGCGCTCCGCGGGCAGCATCGACTTCCGCTACGCTGCCGGCACCCTGGGCACGACACTTGGACAGCGGGGCGTCCCGGCGGCGATCGGCCTTTTCCTGGCCGCTAACCTCGTGCTGGCGATGGCCTTGCGCTGGGCGTTGCGGCGCGAGGCCGCGCTGCACGCCGCCGAGACGGTACCGCGGGTGCTCGTGGGTCTCGCCGTCGAGTCCGTGGTCCGGACCGTCGGCCTGAAGGGCATGGGCGACGCGCGGTCGGCGGGGCTTCGGGCGCTCGAGATTCTCATGGCGGTGGTGGGGGCGGTGCTGTCGGCGACCGTCTTCGGCGTGCTCACGACCGCCCTCGTCGGCTCGATCGGTGGCAGCCGGGACGTCGCTCCCGCCGACCTGCCGGCAATGCGGGTGGCGACGCTGGTCGATTCGACCTCGCAGGCGATGCTCGAGGAGCTGATGCGTGACGCGGCCGTCCCGGCGCCGCCCGCCCCGGCCATGCCGGCGGACGACCATCGGCTGGAACGGGTGTCGCAAGGCCGCCGTCCGATCACGGTGATGGATCCCGCCTGCGTGCCGCGCGCTTCGGCCGACCCGGGAACGCGCTGCCTGACAACCTCTGCCTGGGGCGAGGCGATGGCGATGCTCGCGACGGGCAAGGTCGACGCCGTCCTCGGGGACTGGGCGCAGCTCTCCTACTTGGCGCGGCTGCCGGAGTATTCGGGCGCCGTGTCGGTGCAGGCGGCAACCTACCGGCTCGAACCCTACGGCTGGGGCGTGTCGGCGCGCCGGCCGGAGCTGCGCGCGGCGATCGATCGGGCCTTGATGCAGCGACTGCGCAGCCCGGCCTGGCGCGGGCTGGTGCAGGAGTACCTCGGCGCCGGCAGCATCTCGCCGGAGTGAGGCATGAACCTCCCGCTCCGACTCCAGCCTTTCGGCGAAGCCGCCACCGCCACGGCCTATGCGCCCTATTTCGCGACCGGCGCCTACGATCGCCGCTACCCGCGGCCGAATCCCACCGTATTGCGGCTGATTCGGCGGCTGCTGGCGCCCGGGGGGCACGTGATCGACTACGGCTGCGGCAGCGGGCGCTACCTGCTGCCGCTCGCCGGCCGAGCCGGGATCGCGGCCGGGTTCGACATCTGCCCGGCGGCGCTGGTGCGCCTGCGGGGGGCGGCGCCGGCCGGGCTGGTCGTCCTCGGTCCCGACGCCGACGCGGTCGCCGGGCACGTGGCGCGGCACGGGCCGGCCGACCTCGTCCTCTGCCTGTTCGGGGTGTTGTCGCACGTCGAGGGGCGCGACGCACGGCAGCGGCTGCTCCGGCGGCTGCATTCGCTGCTGCGACCGGAGAGCGGCCGGCTGGTGCTGTCGGTGCCGAACCGGCATCGCCGGTTTCGTGCGCTGCAGCGGCAGGTCGCAGGCCGCGACGAGATCCGCTACGTGCGGCGGTTTTCCGAAGGTGCGGTCGAGCTGCCGTACAAGCTCTACGACCCACGGGCGCTGGCGGCGGACCTCGCCGCCGCCGGCTTCGCCGTGGAACGACTGGCGGCCGAGAGCCTGTTCCCGGAGACCGCCGTCGCGCGCTCGCCGGTCTTGCGGACGCTCGATCGCCTGGTCGCCCCGCTGCTCCCGGTGGCGCAGGGCTATGGGCTCGTGGCCGTCGCGCGGCCGGAGCCCCGTCAATGAGGGCGCTGGTGGCGCTCGCGCTGGCCGCTCTGGCGGCGCTTCCCGCATCGGCGGGCGACGGGGGGAGGTTGCAGCGCATCCTCGACCGGGGCCGGCTGATCGTCGGGGTCAAGGCCGACTATCCGCCCTGGGGGATGGTGGCGCCCGACGGGGCGATCGTCGGGCTGGAGCCCGACCTCGCCCGCGACCTTGCCAACCGGCTCGGGGTCGGGCTGGAGCTGGTGCCGGTGACCGGCGCCAACCGGCTGCAGCGGCTCGCGCTCGGGCAGGTCGACCTCGTCATCGCCACGATGGGCGACACGCCGGAGCGGCGACGGACGGCGGACCTCGTCCTGCCGCACTACTACGCCAGCGGCGTCGGCCTGATGGCGCGTGCGGCTACGCCGTTCCACGACTGGGGCGAGCTGCGCGGGCGGCCGGTCTGCCTGAGCGAGGGTGCCTTCTACAACCGGACGCTCATCGAGCGCTACCTGATCGAGCCGGTGGTGTTTCCGGGCAACCGCGACGCGCTGATGGCGCTGCGCGACGGCCGCTGCGTGGGCTGGGCGTTCGACGACAGCGTGCTCGCGCAGCTGCTGCGCGCACCCGAGCGTGGCGGTTACCGGCTGGCGATGCCGGCGATCCTGGCGACGCCCTGGTCCGTCGCGGTCCGCAAGGGCGAGGGCAGCACCGCCTGGGGCCGGTTCGTCGCCGACCGGGTCGCCGAATGGCACCGGAGCGGCCGGCTCGTCGCACTGCAGGCGCGGTGGGGCCTGCCGCCCAGCGCCTTTCTCGCCGAGGAGCGCGCGCGCTGGTCGGGCGACTGCGGGCGCGATTCGGCGGGCGTCTTTCCGGCCGCCTGCCTCGGCGGCCCGACCCCGGTGGAGCGGGATGCACCGGGCGGCGCCTTCCTCGACCGGTTCGAGCGTGCGCGCCTGGTCCGTGGCGCGCTGCTGACGGCGGCGGTGAGCCTCGTTGCGATCGCCGGCTCGCTCGTTGCCGGATGCGGGCTCGCCTGGGCGCTGGCGGCGGCGCCGACCGGGCCGCGCGGCACGGCGGTGCGCGGCCCGGTGCGGGCGCTGGTTGCGGTTTGCCGGATGACGCCGCCGCTCCTGCAGCTCTACATCGTGTTCTTCGGGCTCGGCGGGCTGGTGGCGGCAGGCTGGGGAGCCGCGCCCGGAAGCTTCGCCGTCGCGGCGCTGGTGCTCTCGCTCTACGCCGGGGGCAGCAACGCGGCGCTGGTTTCTGTCGCCCTCGGTCAGCTCGCACGCGAGCGTCCGGAGGTGCCGGCGGTGCGGCTACTGCCGGCGGCGGTCGAACGCTGCTACGACGGGCTCGTCGCGGTCTCGGTCAACATCGTCAAGGCCGCGGGCCTCGCCAGCACCATCGCGCTGCCCGAGGCGGTGTCGGCAGTCGGCGCCCTGCTCTCCGAGGGCGCCGATGCGGCGACACTAATGAACCTGCTCCTGGTCGGCTACTTCCTCTTCGTGCTCGGCGTACTCACGGTGCTGCGCGGCGGCCGGCGGCTGGTCGCAGGCCGATGAGCGCCGCCGCGGCGCTCTTGGCCTGGACCCCGTACCTGGCGGGCGGCTTCGCCCGCAACCTGCTGATCGCGGCTTCGGCGATGGCGCTCGGGACCGCGGCGGGTGCCGGTCTCGGCCGGTTGCGCGTTGTGACGTCCGGACCGTTGCGCGCGGCAGCGGCGCTCGCGACGAGCATCTGCCGCAACGTCCCGAGCTTCGTCCTGATGTTCTATCTCGCCTTCCTGCTGCCGGCGGAGCTGGCGTGCGGCGGCACGGTCGTTACGGTGCCGCTCGCGATCAAGGCGACGTTCGCGCTGACGATCCCGGTGACGGGCTTCGCCTCGGACCAGTGGCTCGCGCGGCGCCGTCAAGCCGGCGACGGGGTCCCGGGGGCGGGTGCCACCTTCCTGACGGCCTGGCTCCAGTACTTCCTGATCGTGCTGATGGCCTCTTCGACGGCCTCGGTCATCGGCGTGGACGAGATCGTGTCGCGCGCCAACCGGGTGATCGCCACGGACCAGCGCCCGGCCTTCCTGATGGCGACCTACCTCTATGCCGCGGCCTGGTTCCTGGTTGCCGGCCTCGCGGTCTCCGCCGTGGCGCCCCGGCTCGCCCGCATGGCCCCGGTAATGAAAAAGGACCGCCTTGCGGCGGTCCCCGAGGACGGGGCTCGCGGACGAGCCCCGGGCTGAGCGCTTGGTGACGCTACTTCTGGATGCAGGTGTCGGTCGTGTCCTTGGTGCACTCGTCGAGGCCGGTGAACACCGGATCGTCGACCGCCTTGCCGGCGATCAGGTCCATCATCACCGCGGGCGCCTTGTAGCCCATCTCGAACGGCCGCTGGCCGACGAGGGCGGTGACGAGGCCCTCCTTGGCGATCGCCACCTCGTCCCCGATCGTGTCGGCGGCGCCGATCACGAACTCGCCCGACGCGATCTTGTCGGCCATCGGCTTGAACAGGTCGCGGTAGGGCTGTGGCGCGCCGAAGAGCGGCCAGCCGCCCATGATGCCGAACCCGACCAGATCGGGGTTGGCGGCGAGGATGTCGGTCATCGCCTGCACGCCCTTGGCGCCGTCGTCGTTGGTGAAGACCGGGCAGCCCGAGACCTCGGTCCATCCGCCTTCGCCCGCCAGCGTCGCGAGGCCCTTCTGCCCCGAGAGCGCGTCGCGCATGCCCTGGGCTCGGCGCAGGATGTTGTCGGCGGCCGCGTTGCCCTCGATGGTGCAGATCTTGCCACCCTTCGGGTTGGCCTTCATCATGTATTCGCCGATCTTGTAGCCCATCGTGTAGTTGTCGGTGCCGAGATAGGTCTTGCGAAGGGCGGCGTCTTCCTTGGAGAGATCGGCGTCGACGGTCATGATCGGGATCGACGGGGCGGCGGTGCGCAGCGTCTGCGCGATCAGCGGCGCGTTCGACGGCGAGATGGCGACCGCGGCGGTGGTCGACTTAGAGAGCACGTCCTGCAGGATCTGCGCCTCGCCGGCCTCATCGGAGGTCGAGGCGGGGCCGGTGTAGAAGCATTCGTACTCGGAGTCCTTGTTCTCGCCGTTCCACTTCTCGCAGCCCTGGTGGATCGCCTCGAAGAAGGGGTTGTCGAGGCCCTTCACCACGATCACGAGCTGCTTCTTGTCGGCGGAAAGGGCGGGGCCGGCGATGGCCACGGCGGCGGCTGCCGCCAGAAGCGTCAGTCTGGTCATTCTGATCCTCCCATCACGGTGAGGCCGCTGCGGAACCCTCCGCCCTCGGTCTTCGCCGGGTCGCGGGAACAGCGCCTCCCTCGAAACAGATAATATTAGCTGGCGCCGCCCGTCAACGTTTCTTATGGATAATGGCGAACGCTGCGCACCGGCGGCCGGCGAGGCCGCTTCGGCGCCGCCGTTGACGCAGGGAAGCGGGTTCGGCTAATGCGGCGACGCCACCGGCCTGAAGAGCCGTGGTGCGCGGCCGCGCCGCGGGATGGGAGGTCTGAAGGTGGCGGTTCTCGAGCTCGCCAACATCTCGAAGCACTTCGGCGCCATCCAGGCGGTCAACGACGTGTCGTTCTCGATCGAGCCCGGCGAGGCGGTGGGGTTGATGGGCGACAACGGTGCGGGCAAGTCGACGCTGGTGAAGATGATCGCCGGGAACTTTCCGCCGTCGCACGGGACGATGAAGATGGACGGGCGCGAGATCGTGCTGCATCGGCCCATCGAGGCGCGGCAGCACGGCATCGAGATCGTCCACCAGGACCTCGCGCTCTGCAACAACCTGACCGCGGCGGCGAACGTCTTCCTCGGGCGGGAGATGCGGCGGCCGGTCGGGCCGGTGCGGATCCTCGACTATGGCGGCATGTACCGGCGGGCGGGCGAGCTCTTCAAGGAGCTGAAGTCGGAGACCCGGCCGCGCGACCTCATCCGGATGATGTCGGGCGGGCAGCGGCAGGCGGTGGCGATTGCGCGGACGATGCTCGCGGACGCCAAGATCGTGCTGATGGACGAGCCGACGGCGGCGATCTCGGTGCGGCAGGTGGCGGAGGTCTTGAACCACATCCGCCACCTCAAGGCGCAGGGGATCGCCGTGGTGCTGATCAGCCACCGCATGCCGGACGTCTTCGAGGTGACCGACCGGATCATCGTGCTCCGCCGCGGCCGCAAGGTCGCCGACAAGCGCACCGAGACGAGCTCGCCCGAGGAGATCACCGGGCTGATCACCGGCGCGATCGAACAGGTCTGAGGAGTTCCCGAGATGGCCGTGACCCTCGACGACGCGATTTCCCGCAAGCAGCACAACTGGCTGTCGCTCCTGCTCTCGAGCCAGGCCTTCTGGGTGCTGCTCGCGATCGTGGTCGCCTGCGCGCTGCTCGGGCACCTGACCGAGGCGTTCTGGACCTCGAAGAACCTCTACAACATCACCCGCAACTTCACCTTCACCGCGATCGTGGCACTCGGGATGACGATGGTCATCATCACCGGGGGGATCGACCTGTCGGTCGGGTCGGTGCTCTGCCTCTGCTCGATGGTGCTCGCGGTGACGATGCACGCCGGCTACTCGATCTACGTCGGCATCTTCGTCGCGATCCTGACGGCGCTCGTCATCGGTGCCTTCAATGGGGTGATGATCGCCTACTTCAACTTCCCGCCCTTCGTCATAACCCTGGGCATGCTGTCGATCGCGCGCAGCCTCGCGATGGTCGCGTCCAACAACACCGTGGTGTTCCAGTTCGGGCCGGACCACCAGAAGCTCCTCGCGCTCGGCGGCGGGTCGACCTTCGGGATCGCCAACCCCGTCCTCTACATGATCATCCTGGCCCTGCTCACGGGGTTCGTGCTGCGCTGGACCAAGTTCGGGCGCTATCTCTACGCGATCGGCGGCAACGAGCACGCGGCGACGCTGACCGGCGTGCCGGTCCGGGGGATCAAGGTCGCGGTCTACATGATCTCGGCGCTGTCGGCGGGGATCGCCGGCATCGTCCAGACCGGCTGGCTCGGGGCGGTGACGACCAACATCGGCACCGGGATGGAGCTGCAGGTGATCGCGGCGGCGGTCATCGGCGGGGCGAATCTCGCCGGCGGCATCGGCACGGCCTTCGGGGCGATCGTGGGCTCGGCGCTGATCGAGATCATCCGCAACAGTCTCGGGCTCCTCGGGATCAACGCCTTCTGGCAGGGGACCTTCATCGGCGCCTGCATCATCATCGCCGTCGCCTTCGACCGCATCCGCCGCACCCGCTGAGGCGGGCCGAGGGTGCGGACAAAGGGTCTGTCCGCACGCGGACAGATGGTCAAGTCATTGAAATCACGGGCATCGGCAAACGGCGTTAAGGCGATGTTCACCATTGTCCGCACTCACGCGACCGCGATGCCGGCCGTCGAGCCCCGCTTCCTGCCACTTTCGCGCCCGGCCCGGCCCGCGCGTCAGGCCGCCCGCCGCTGGTTGAGCGCGAAGAGGCGGGCGAGGATCTCCTCCTCGCCGAGCCGCCCGGCCCGCCAGTCCTCGCCCCAGCCGTAGGCCTCGGCCACGGCCGCATCGAGCCGGGCATGGGCATGCTCCAGCCACGCCGGCCGCTGGTTGTAGAGATTGGTCAGCGTCCGCTTCTTGAGCACCTCCGCCGCGGCCTCGTCCTTCGGCAGCAGCCGATCGGGATAGCCCGGTACCACCTCCGGCACCCGCACGACGAGGTCGGGCGGGTTCAGCCACGCCTCCCGCCGGGCGTTCAGCTCCGCCGCCGCCGCGATCGCCTGCGCCCGGGGATCGCCGGCGTAGGCGGCGGCAGGAATGTCGGGGTGAGGCCCTCGGGGAAGGGGAAGGTCTCGAAGGTGGTGGAGGGGGTGTAGCGGGGGCGGTCCTCCAGCGATGTGCCCATGCGAAGGGACCAGAGCTCGTGGAAGCGGGAATGAAGGATGCCGAAGGTCGTGTCGTCGTCGCGGGCGATGGCGATGAGTTGATGGTCAGGACAGACACTGGTGTCTAACCAAACAGAGCGATGCTTTGCAACAGCGGTGGTAATGATGAACGCGAGCACTAGCCAGAGCTGCCCACATCTCCGGACGTGGGCGCTCGTGGACCCACCACCTTCTCGCATAGCCGCGAGCTTGGCGAGCCACCCGCGCCGGGGCAATTTTTTCTGGCCATACGCTGGAAAGGCGCCTCATAGAGCGAGGCGTCGGTCTCGGGCATGTCCACACCGAAATCTATGATCCATTTGCCGGCCGCGTCGTGTCACGTCCATTCCATTCATCCATGGACGCAGCACATCGGAGTTTGGCCGCCCGTTGGGATTCAGCGGTAGTTGAAGCCACAACCGCGCTCATCGCCTGGGTATCGAAGCGTCGCCTCCTTCGTGTCACCCATAAATGCGACTGAAGTATCAGCGGCATGCGCTTGCCTTGGTCGTCAACCCTTCGTCCGCCGACGGCACGTGCAGTCAGGTCCGAATGGACCTCCTCCACCTCGACCCCGTCGAGGCGGGATGCCGTGGCTTGCCGCCCAATCGAGGCAGACGAGCGATACCCTGACCCGGCGCCGTCGATGGTCCAGCTCTTCGTCGTCCCAGGCGTCGAAGATCGAGGTCACGGACATGCGCTCCAGCATCTGCGGTTAGCGCCGCCGCGTATGGAGTTCGTCGCCACGAGGCCGGCGCCAGCCGCCCTTGCCGCATGTGCCCCAGCATGGCGACCCAGTACACCACGAGGTCGGCCTCGGGGCGCACGACGCCTTCGCAGGCGAGAGGTATAGGTGTCTCCCACAACTGAGAGCATTTTCTTCCCCCCGAGAAACGGCGGGTTGCCCACCACCACGTCCGCCTCGGGCCATTCCGCACGGGTTCCGTCCGGGTTCAGGATGGCGTCGCGGCATTCGATGGTGTCGAGCGGGCGGAGGATCGGGTTGCGGGAGGCGTCGAAGCCGTTGGCGCGCATCCACTGGATCTCGCCGATCCAGACCGAGACGCGCGCGAGCTCGGCGGCGTAGGGGTTGAGCTCGATGCCGCGGACGGCCTCCGGGCCGACCTCGGGGAAGCCGCGCGGCAGGCCGAGGGCCTCGGCCTCGAGGTTGGCGCGGTGCTCGATGTCCTTGAGCGCGCGCAGTGCGAGATAAAGGAAGTTGCCGGAGCCGCAGGCGGGGTCGAGGACGCGGAAGGCTTTCAGGCGGTCGAGGAAGCCGCGGTGCAGCGCCTGGGCGGCGTTGAGGACGCGGGTGCGGGCGGCGAGGTCGGGGCCGCGGAGGAGCTTTTCCGCCGTCGCCTGCGGGGCGGCGGCGAGCAGCGCCTCGATCCGGGCGCGCGTCTCCGCCCATTCGGCGACCAGCTGCTCGACGACGACCGGGTTCACGATCTTCATGATCTTGTCGCGGTCGGTGTAGTGGGCGCCGAGCTGGCTGCGCTTGCCGGGGTCGAGGCCGCGCTCGAAGAGCGTCCCGAGGATCGAGGGGTCGATCTGGCTCCAGTCGAGGCGGGCGGCGGCGAGGAGCTCGTCGATGTCGAAGCGGTCGACCGGCAGTGCCGTGTCGTCGTCGAAGAGGCCGCCGTTGAACCACTCGACCCGGTCGTAGCCGACGAGCCCGCCGCCCCGCATCGCCTTGAACAGGGTCGCGGCGTGGGTGGCGAAGTCGGCGGGTGCGGTGCGGGCGGCTTCGAGCATGCGCTGGAAGAGCTTGTCGGGCAGCAGGCGGACGTCCTCGGCGAACATGCAGAAGACCAGCCGGTTGACGAAGTGGGCGACCACCTGCGGGTCGTGGCCGCGGTCGCGCAGGCGCAGTGCCAGGGTCGAGAACTTCGCCGCCGCCTCGGCGGTCAGGGCGTCGCGGGTCTGCTTCGGGCGCAGGCGGTCCGGTTCGGTGAAGGCCGCGCGCAGGAGGTCGCGCTTCGCGCCGTCGAGGAGGTCGTCGAGGACGAGGGCGTGGATCTCCTCGACGGTGTTGGTGAAGTTGGTGCGCAGGACGATGCGGTCGGTGTCGCAGGTGACGAGGAGCGGCGGGTTCTCGAGCGCCGTCGCGTACATCTTGAGCTGTCGGTTGGCGGCCTCGAGGTCCTTGTGCCGGCCCTTGTACTCCCAGCCGAAGCAGCCCTTGCGCCAGACGTCGGCCCAGCCCTCGCCGCCCCCGGTCTTGCTCGCGCCCTTCTCGAAGGTGAACCAGTCGCCCTTGGGGTCGGCGGTCACCGGGTCGTCGAGGCCGAGGAGGGCGCAGAGGTCGTTGAAGTGGGTCTGGGCGGTCGAGCGCTCCTTGAGCTCGACCGGCTTCCACTTGGCGATGAAGGCGGCGGGGGTCACGCGGCGTCCTCGGGCTCGGGTCCGCCGGGCGGCGCTGGCCCGGTCCGGGCGAGACTAGCGTCGGGCGGCGCGGTCCGTCCACGGGGGTCGGCTTCCGGCGATCCCCGGGGTGCGGGGCGGGGGAGCCGCGGTGCGGCTTGCCGGTCGGCGCGGGCGGGGGATAGGGTGCCCGGTGCCCGGGGTGGGAGGACTTGGTGGTGCGACGGTTCCTTCTCGCTCTGGCATCGGCGGTCTCGCTCGGGGGTGGGGCGCTTGCGGCGCAGATGCCGGCGAGCCATCCGTCGCAGTACGTCGGCTCGGCGGGGTGCGTCGCCTGTCATGGCGCCGAGGCGGGGCTGTGGAAGGGGTCGGACCATCAGCTGGCGTGGACCCTGCCCGGGCCGGAGACGGTGCTGGGGGATTTCGGCGGGGCGAGCTTTTCGAGCCGGGGGGTGACGTCGCGGTTCACCACCGAGGACGGCAAGTACTTCGTCGAGACCGCCGATGGCGGCGGGCAGGTGCGCAAGTTCGAGGTGGTCGGGGTCGCGGGAATCCGGCCGCTGCAGCAGTACCTGCTGTCGCCGGAGCCGGGGCGGACGCAGGCCCTCGACATCGCCTGGGATACCGTCCAGCACCGCTGGTACGACCTCTATCCCGACCAGGTGCTCGAGGCGCACGACGGGCTGCACTGGACCGGGCCCTACAAGAGCTGGGAGGCGCGCTGTGCCGAGTGCCACGCGACCGGCTACACCCGGAACTACCAGCCGGCGTCGGACACGTACCAGCCGCACGCGGCCGAGATCGGGGTGGGCTGCGAGGCCTGCCACGGGCCGGGGGAGGCGCACGAGGCCTGGGCCAGGGATCCGGACGGCTACGATCCGGTGAAATGGCCGGGGCTGACGCCGCACGGGCTGACCGTGGATCTCGCGGGCTCGGCCGAGGTGCAGATCGAGCAGTGTGCGGGCTGCCACTCGCGGCGCGAGGACCTGCGCGACGGCAATCCGCTGCCGGGCACGCCCTATCACGACAGCTACACGCTGTCGCTGCTGCGGCAGGGGGTCTACGAGGCGGACGGGACCATCCTCGCCGAGGACTACGAGATGGGCTCGTTCCTGCAGGCGAAGATGTACGCCAGGGGGGTCCGCTGCAGCGACTGCCACGACCCGCATTCGCTGGGGTTGAAGGCCGAGGGGAACGCGGTCTGCGCCCAGTGCCACAGTCCGGCGGGGAACCCGCGGTTTCCGACCCTCCGGAAGGCCGCCTACGACGATCCGGCGCATACCTTCCACGCGGCGGGGACGCCCGGTGCCGAATGCAAGAGCTGCCACATGCCGGAGCGGGTCTACATGGGCATCGACCGGCGGCGCGACCACGGGTTCCGGGTGCCGCGGCCGGACGTGTCGGCGGAGACCGGGGGGCCGAACGCCTGCACCGATTGCCACAAGGACAGGGACGCGGCCTGGGCGGCGGCGGAGATCGCGAAGCGCTTCCCGGAGAGCAGCCACCGGGGGCCGAGCTTCGCGACGACCGTTGCCGCGGCACGCTGGGATCCGGCGGCGCGCACGGACGATCTGGTGGCGCTGGCCGGGCAGACGGGGACGGCGGGGATCGTGCGGGCGACGGCGCTCGACCTCTTGACGCCGGTCGCCGATCCGGGGGTCGCCGACCGGGTCGCGCCGCTCCTCGCCGATCCCGATCCGCTGGTGCGGGCGGCGGCGGCGGGGATCCAGCGGGCGGTGCCGGCGGACGCGCGGCTGGCGCGGCTGGCGCCGGTGCTGGGCGACCCGCTCGCCTCGGTGCGGGTCGAGGCGGCGAAGGCGATGCTGGGGGCCGATCCTGCCGCGGGGAGCGAGGCGGCGCGGCAGGCGCTGGCGCGGGCGACGGCCGAGTGGCGGGCGAGCGTCGCGCTCCGGCAGGACTTTCCCGAGACTCACATGCAGATGGCCGGGGCGGCGCTTCAGGTGCGGAACCTGCCGGCGGCGGAGGCGGCCTTCCGCGAGGCGGTCGCAATGGACCCGCAGCTGGTGCCGGCCTGGTCGATGATCGCGCAGATCCGGGCGGCGACCGGCGATGCGGCGGGCGCGCGGCAGGCGGTGGCCGACGGGCTGGCGGGCGAACCCGGGGCAGCCGGACCTGACGGCGATGCAGGGGCAGCTCGGGCCGTAGCTCGGGGGCGGTCGGGGCGCCGTTGCGCCCCGGTGTCGTTTCTCCCCACGCGCTGAAGCGCGCGGGGCCCTGCGCGCCGTTGCGCGAGTCCCCCACCCTTCCCCCGCCCCCCAGGGGCGGGGGAACCTGCCCGATAGGGTTAGGGAAGAGAGCGGGGAACCGGGGGAAGGGAAAAGGCCGGGGCTCAGGCGGGGGCGGCGTAGGCTGCGAGGAAGGTGCGACGCCGGCGGCTTCGGCATACAGCGCACGCGCGGGTCGGGCGGCGGCGGGGCTGGTCGGCGAGGACGACGTGGACCGTCACCGGGTGGCAGCACATGCCGAGGAGCTGCCAGGCGGCTATCTCGGGGTCGGCGATGCCGGAGCCGGCCGCGGGCGTGCTGCGCCTCGAGGTAGGCGGCGAGCCGGCGGCGGCCGTGCGCCGGGCCGGCCTCGTAGAAGGCGTGGGCGAGGGCGGGGAACTTCTCGGCGGCGCCGATCACCATGCGGACCATGGCGACGTGGTCGGGCGAGGCGAGCTTGTCGATCAGCCCGGCGGCGTGGGCGGTCAGGACCGCGGCGACGTCGGGGTTGTCGGGGTCGAGCTCGACGAGGCGCTCGGCGGTCGCGCGCTTGCTCTCCTCGATCAGCGCGGCGAAAAGCGCCTCCTTGCTGTCGAAGTAGACGTAGAGCGTGCCCTTGGACACCTTCGCCTCGCGGGCGATCTCGCCCATGCTGGCGGCGGCGAAGCCCTGGGCGAAGAAGACGCGGCGGGCGCCGTCGAGGATCTGCTTGCGCTTGGCGCTCTCGGGAACGGCGTCCGCCGCCTGGCGTTCGTCGAGAGCGGAATCGGCTGCCATCCTTCGCCTCCGTGCGCCGGCGCTGCTGCCGGCTAATTTTGACCGAACGGTTCGGTCAGCTTGATCTGCGCTCTCCGTTGAGTTATGTCAACCGCCGACCGAACGGTTCGGTCAACGAATCGTGCCGGGCCAGGCAGCGGGAGGGACGCGATGCCGAAGGATCTGAACGAGGATCGCCGCCAGTCCCCGCAGCCGGCCGTCGTGCCGACGGCGCCGGAGGCGGTCGCTCCCGAGGCGCCGTCCGCGGTCAAGGCGGGCGGCGGCCGCAAGCGGATCGTGCTATCGCTCCTCGCGATTCTGGTGCTGGCCGGGCTCGGGTGGCTCGGCTTCCGCTACTGGACGGTCGGGCGGTTCATGGTCTCGACCGACGATGCCTACGTGCAGGCGGACTTCACCATCCTCGCCCCGAAGATCCCGGGCTACGTCGCCAGCGTTCCGGCGGTCGAGAACCACCCGGTGAGGGCCGGCGAGCCGCTCGTCACGCTCGAGGACGGCGACTACCGCGACGCGCTGACGCTCGCCGAGGCGCAGCTCGCCGGGCAGCAGGCAGCGCTGGTGCGGATCGACAGCCAGGCGGCGGCGGGCGACGCGGGCATTGCCCAGGCCGAGGCGCAGGTCGAGGCGGCGAAGGCCGAGGCGGCGGCGACCGCAGCCGACCTCGCGCGCTACCAGCGGCTCGCCAGCAGCGACGTCGCGAGCGAACAGCGGCTCGAGAGCGCGCAGGCGGCGGACGCCGCGGCGCAAGCGGCAGTACGCGAGGCCGAGGCGGGCGTCGCGACGGCGCGGGCGAACCGGGCGGTCATCACGGCGCAGAAGGCCGAGGCGCAGGCGACGATCGCGGGGCTCGCCGCGTCGCGCGACAAGGCGCAGCGCGACCTCGATGCCACGGTGCTGCGCGCGCCGTTCGACGGCACCGTCGGCAACCTGTCGGTGGCGAAGGGCGACCTTGTGGCGCCGGGCAAGCGGCTGCTCGCGGTGGTGCCGCTCGCCGAGGTCTATGTCGAGGCGAACTTCAAGGAGACGCAGATCGCCGAGCTCGCGCCCGGCACGCACGTCACGCTTCACTTCGACGCGTTTCCGGACCGCAGGCTGATCGGGACGGTCCAGGGCGTGGCCCCGGCTTCGGGTTCGCAGTTCAGCCTGCTCCCGCCGGAGAACGCCACCGGCAACTTCACCAAGGTCGTCCAGCGCGTGCCGGTCAGGATTGCGGTCCCGGCGGATGCGGCGGCTGAGGGATGGCTGCGGCCCGGCCTTTCGGTTTCGGTGTCGGCGGACGTCCGGACGACGCCCGCCAACGGGTGAGGCGCCGGCCATGGCGGCGCCGCAGGAGCCGGAGATCACCGCGCGGAGGCTGATCGCCTTCTTCGCGCTGGTCTTCGGCATGTTCATGGCGATCCTCGACATCCAGATCGTCTCGTCATCGCTGTCGGAGATCCAGGCGGGGCTGTCGGCGGCCCCGGAGGAGATCTCCTGGGTGCAGACGAGCTACCTGATCGCCGAGGTCATCATGATCCCGCTGTCGGGCTTCCTGAGCCGGGCGCTCTCGACGCGGGTGCTGTTCACCATCTCGGCGGCGGGCTTCACCTTCGCGAGCGTCCTCTGCGCGACGGCGACGTCGATCGAGCAGATGATCGTGTTCCGCGCCTTCCAGGGCTTCATCGGCGGCGGCATGATCCCGACCGCCTTCGCCGCCGCGTACACCGTCTTCCCTAAGCGGGCGCAGGGGATGGTGATGGCGCTGGTCGGGCTGACCGTGACCCTGGCGCCGACGGTCGGGCCGACGGTCGGCGGGTACCTGACGCAGCTCTTCTCCTGGCACTGGCTGTTCCTGGTCAACGTCATTCCCGGCACGATAGCGGCGGTCACCGCCTGGCTCCTCGTCGACTTCGACGAGCCCGACTACGCGCTGCTGCGGCGGTTCGACTTCTTCGGGCTGGCGACGATGGCGATCTTCCTCGGCAGCATGGAGTACGTGCTGGAAGAGGGGCAGCGGAACGACTGGTTCGCCGACCGCACGATCTCGCTCTTCGCCATGGCTGCGCTGGTGGCGGGGGTCGCCTTCTTCGCCCGGGTCCTGACGGCCGAGACCCCGATCGTCGACCTGCGCACCTTCCGGGATCGCAACTTCGCGGTCGGCTCGGCGCTGACCTTCGTGCTCGGGATCGGGTTGTACGGATTGACCTATCTCTATCCGCTGTACCTCGCCCGCGTGCGCGGCATGAACGCGCTGCAGATCGGCGAGACGGTGTTTGTGACCGGCGCCTTCATGTTCTTGACGGCGCCGCTCGTCGGCGCCTTCGTGCGGCGGACCGATCCGCGGCGGATCATCGTCGTGGGGCTCGTCGGCTTCGCGGTGTCGAGCCTGGTGCTGACCGGGCTGACCGCCGACTGGGCGTTCTGGGAGCTGTTCTCGCCGCAGGCGCTGCGCGGCGTCGCGCTGATGTGCTGCATGATCCCGATCAACCTGCTCGCGCTCGGGACGCTGTCGCCCGACAAGATCAAGAACGCCTCGGGGCTCTTCAACCTGACGCGAAACCTCGGCGGCGCCTTCGGGCTCGCCGCGATCAACACGCTGTTGCAGACCCGCACCGACCTGCATGTCGCGCGGCTCGGCGAGCATGTCGCCTGGGGCGCGGCGGTGGCCGAGGAACGGCTGGCCGGGATGACGGAATCCTTGACGCCGGCGCTCGGCGCCGATGCCGGGGCGGCGGCGCTGAAGCGACTGGCGGGCCTGGTGCAACAGCAGGGGCTGGTCATGGCCTTTGCCGACATCTTCCTGATCGTCGGCCTGCTCTTCGCGGCGATGGTCTTCTTCGTCCCGCTGCTGCGGCGGCCCGCCGGCGGTCCGCCGGGGGGTGGCGGGGGGCACTGAGGGCTATCCCGCGACCGGGGCGTTCGCGGCCAGCGGCGCCGCGGCGAAGGCCTCGGGGGAGACACGCGCGCGCGGCCAGGAAACGCTCACCACGGCGCCGGTCGGACGCGCGAACTCCGGCGGGCCCTGCGGCGCCTCGTCGCAAGGCTCGGCGTTGCCGAACGAGATGCGGGCGCCGCTGCGCTCGAGGAGCGTCTTGGCGATGAAGAGCCCGAGCCCCATCCCGGCATAGCCGGGGCGCTCGTCGTTGGGGGGCGGCGTGCGCCGGCGGACGAAGGGGTCGCCGATACGGCCGATCAGGTCGGCGGGATAGCCCGGGCCATCGTCCCCGATCACCACCCGGAGCTCGCTGTCGGTCCAGTCGAGGTCGATCCAGACCGTCGTCAGCGCGAAGTCGACCGCATTCTGGATCAGGTTGCGCAGCCCCTGGATGATCTCGGGACGGCGCGCGACCAGCGGCTGGACCTCGGGCCCGTCCTCGAGGGGCGCGCCCTCGATGCGGGTGATCACCCGGATGCCGCGGTCGGCGTGCGGTGCTGCCGCCTCCTCGACGACGCTGGAGAAGGGCGCGTGCCGGACGAGCACGTCCTCCTTGCCGCGCGGGCCCATGCCGCGGAGGATCTCCGAGCAGCGGTTGGCCTGGGTGCGGATCAGCGCCGCGTCCTCCTGCAGCTGCGGCTGGCCGGCGAGTTCCTCGACGAGCTCGGTCGAGACGAGCTTGATCGTGGCGAGTGGCGTCCCGAGCTCGTGCGCCGCCGCCGCGACGACGCCGCCGAGCGCGGAGAGCTGCTGCTCGCGGGCGAGCGCCATCTGGGTCGCGGCCAGCGCCTGCGACATGGAGAAGGTCTCGCCGGTGACGCGGCGCGCGTAGACCGCGAGGAAGGCGGTGCCGGTCAGCAGCGCCGTCCAGCTGCCGAAGGCCAGCACGTCCGGCAGCGCCAGCTCCTCGCCGTTGGCGAGTTGCAGCGGCACGTAGACCTGGGTCAGCAGCGTGATGATCGCGGCGGCGACTCCGGCCAGCAGGATCGTGGCCCGCGTGCTCAGCACCGAGGCGCTGATCGTCACGGGCGCCATCAGCAGCAGGGCGAAGGGGTTCTCGAGGCCCCCGGTCAGGTAGAGCAGCGTGCCGAGCTGGCAGAGGTCGAAGCAGAGGGTCAGGACCGCCTCGCGTTCGCTGAGGCGGCGGTTCTCGGCGGCGACCGTCATCGCGACGAGGTTGAAGACGACGGCGGCGCCGATCACCAGCGCGCATTGGGCGTGCGGTACCTGGATGCCGAAGCCGAAGTCCGCGGCGAGGAGGGCGACCGACTGGCCGATGACGGCGAGCCAGCGCAGCACGATCAGCGTCCTCAGCCGCACCCAGTCGCTGGGGGCGTTGCGGGCGAGGAGCGGCAGGGTCGGTTCCGACATGGCCGCCCGATTAGCAGCGCCGGCGTCTTCGCTCAAAGGGATTTGACCGGGCCGCGGCCTTGTGATGCACCCCCGTGCGTGCCACAAGGTCGCCGGCGCGCGGCCCGCGCGCGGAGGGGTTCGCCCGTCGATGGCCCGCATCTCAGCGATCGTCGCGTCCGTCCTGGTGATCGTTGGTCTGTCGGTCGCCACCGTCGTCGTGATGAACCGGGCCAGCGCCGACCCCTTCGCCGACTGCCGCCGCGGCAACGTCGCCGGCGGTGCGGCCGCGATCGGCGGGCCGTTCGCGCTCGAGGACGGCGCCGGGCGCACCGTCACCGATGCCGAGGCGATCACCGGGCCGACGCTGGTCTATTTCGGCTACACTTTCTGCCCCGACATCTGCCCGACCGACATGTCGCGCAACGCCCTGGCGGCGGAGGACGTGGCCGCGAAGGGCGGCCATGTCGGCAACGTCTTCGTGTCGATCGACCCCGCGCGCGACACGCCGGCGGCCGTGCAGGACTTCGTTCAGTCGATCGACCCCGCGATCGTCGGGCTGACCGGCACGCCCGACCAGGTGGCGGCTGCCGCGAAGGCCTACAAGGTCTACTACCGCAAGGCGGGCGACGACCCCGACTACTACTTGATGGATCACTCGACCTTCACCTACCTGATGGCGCCGAAGGTCGGGTTCCTGGAATTCTTCACCTCCGACGCGCGCCCCGAGGACGTGGCCGCGTCGGTTTCCTGCTTCGCCGCCAAGCTCTGACGGCGGGCAACGGGAGGAGAGCCCGCGATGGACGTGCCGCTCGACGACATCGGTCCCGACCGGACCCTCTTGATCCTCGACGACGACGAGCCCTTCCTGCGCCGGCTCAGCCGGGCGATGGAGAAGCGCGGGTTCGAAGTCACCGCGGTCGACTCGGTCGCCGCCGGCCGCGCGGTGGCCGATGCCGCACCGCCGGCCTTCGCCGTCGTCGACCTTCGGCTCGAGGACGGCAACGGGCTCGAGCTGGTCGCCCACCTGCGCAGCCGCCGGCCGGACGCCCGCATCGTCGTCCTGACCGGGTACGGGGCGATCGCCTCGGCGGTGGCGGCGGTCAAGATCGGCGCGACCGACTACCTGGCCAAGCCCGCCGACGCCAACGACGTGATGTGCGCGCTGCTCTCGACCGACGGTGGCCGGCCCGAACTGCCGGAGAACCCGATGTCGGCCGACCGGGTGCGCTGGGAGCACATCCAGCGGATCTACGAGCTCTGCGATCGCAACGTCTCGGAGACCGCCCGCCAGCTCAACATGCACCGTCGGACGCTGCAGCGGATCCTCGCCAAGCGCAGCCCCCGCTAAGCGGCGTCAACGCTTCCTCAACGCCTTCGCTGCCATCCTGGAATCGGATCGCGGCCGACAGCCGTTGCACGGATGCAACAGGGCGAGGTTGTTTGCCATCCAACCATCGAGGGGCGTGACAGGTGAGCGGGATTCCGCCTAGTACAACTTATGATCGAATCATCTGCCTTTGAATGCACGCCAGAGGCGACCATCGAATGCTCCGGGGTCGCAATTCCCTTCGATCCGGCGGTGATCACGCCGGCGATCCATCAGGCGATCCTCGCCGGCCGGTTCGAGGCCGAGGAATCGCGGCAGATACCACACATCGTCCGGCCGGGAGACCGGGTGCTCGAGATCGGGGCCGGCATCGGCTTCATCTCGACGCTCCTGTCACGGCAGCGGCGGGTCAGCAGAATCGTCGCGGTCGAGGCAAACCCGTATCTGCTTGATTACATGGTGCGTCTGCACGTACGCAACCGCGTGCGCAAGGTGCGGCGGAT
Source organism: Amaricoccus sp. (assembly GCA_046348915.1). Taxonomy (GTDB): domain Bacteria; phylum Pseudomonadota; class Alphaproteobacteria; order Rhodobacterales; family Rhodobacteraceae; genus Amaricoccus. The sequence goes on along the minus strand of JAXMDH010000021.1, from coordinate 4,533 downwards.
CAACGCGGTGCTCACCAACGAGCCGGTGTCATCGGCGACTTTCTACCTCAGGCAGGACTTCTGGATGGGCTCGCTGGCGCCGGCGCCCAACCCCTTTGTCGGAACGGTGGAGGTTCCGACGATGAACCTCGACCAGCTGCTGCGCGAGGAAGGGATCGACCTCATCGTCTGCGACGTGGAGGGGGCAGAGACCTTCCTGTTCCACGACGCAGATCTCTCTGGGGTCGACCGGATCTTCCTCGAGATGCACGACCACGTCACCGGCCTCTCCGGAATCCAGCGGCTGTTCGCGACCATGGCCGGGCACGGCTTCGTCTACGACCCGCGCCACTCGGCCGGCAGCGTGGTGCTGTTCCAGCGCCTGGGTTCGCAGGACATCGTGCGCCCCTACGCCGGTTAGGCGGTCAGCGGACGGCCATCGCGCCCGCCCCCCAAACCGCGTCATGGATCGGGCCGCCGAGCATCTCGGCGGCGCCGGTGCGGCTCAGGTGGTCGTCGTCGACGTAGAGCGGCCGGCCCTCGGCGTCGTTGACAGCGCACCCAGGGGTGCAGAAGATCGGGGCGAGCGGAAGCACGGCGACACCGGGCTCGCGCGCGAGCTCGGCGAGGACCGCGTCGACGCGGGCGTTGCGGGACGCAACCTCACCGGCGGTGGGCGCGGGCGGCAGGGGTGTCCCGTGCATGAGGTGCGCGCCGAGGACGTCGGGGACCGACCAGCCGATCTCGGGCACGCCGCCGAGGATGACGACGCGGCGGCCGGTGGCACGGATCGCGGCGACCGTGTCGGCAAGGCCGGCGCGGAAGACGGCGAGGTTGTCGGCGACTGTCCCCGACGGCAGGCTGCCGGCACGCGGGGCAAGGAGCGCGTTGCGCTCGGGCTCGTCGGAGCGACTGCCCTCGGCCGCGAGCGCCCATCGGCCAGCGAGGATCACCACCGGCATGTCGTCGCGGCCCTGCAGGAACTTCAGCACGGCGGCGGCGAAATCGGAGCAGCGGCTGTCGGTGCCGAGGTCGATGCGGTCGACGCCGAGGAGAGGCGCGCAGGCGGTCTGGCCGACAACGAAGCCGTTCCTGCCGGCGCGGACCGCGGCCGCCTCGACACCCGGGAGCACCGCGCCGGCGTGCGAGTCGCCCCAGAGCAGGAAGTCGGCGGCCTCGCCGGCGGGCTGGGCGCCAAAGCGGCACGCCGTATCGCCGATGCGCGCGATGCCGCGGCAATGGTCGCCGAGCGGGCTGGTGTCGTCGGCGGCGGCGAAGGCGCGCGCAGCGACGGGCGGCAAGCGGCCGGGAAGACCGTTTGAGAGGGAGATGACGGCGCCGGTTACGGTCATCGCGGCCATCGCGGCGGCGGAGGCGGCGAAGACGGCGCGACGGGTGTGAAGCGGTCCCCAGGGACGGCGGAAGGGGCGCTCGATCCAGGCCCAGGAGGCAGCGCCGACCGCGAGGGAAAGGGCGATGCAGGCGAGTGAGCGCAGCGGCGTCGGCTCGCCGTGGAGGATGCGGTCGAAGACGATGATCGGCCAGTGCCAGACGTAGACCGAGTAGGAGATGAGCCCGACGAAGACGACCGGGCGCCAGGCGAGCGCGGTCCGGACCGCGGTTCCGCGCGATCCGTGCAGCCAGATCAGCGCGGCGGTTCCGAGGCAGGGCGGCAGCGCGGCGAGCCCGGGGAAGCGCGTCGCCGAGCCGTAGGCGAGAACCGGGACGAGGATCGCCGCGGCCGCGAGTAGGGCGATCGCTTCGGCGGCGAGCCGCCCGCGCAGGACGGGAAGAGCGCCGAGGGCGAGGGCGGCGCCGAGGCCGAGCTCCCAGGCGCGGCTGTGCAATAGGTAGAAGGCCGCCTGTTGACGGCCGGTCAGCAGCGCGTGCTCGGAGAGGGCGAAGGAGACGAGGCAGATGCCGGCAATGGCGAGGAGCGCGCGGCGGCGGCCGCCGCGGGCGATCAGCGCCAGGATGAGCGGGAAGAGGATGTAGAACTGCTCCTCGACCGCGAGGCTCCAGGTGTGGAGGAGCGGCGCCAGCCGCACGTCGGCGCCGAAGTAGTCGCTGCTGGTGTTCCAGAACAGGACGTTCGAGACGAAGAGCGTGGTGGCGATCGCCGAGCGTGCGAGCTCGGCGAAGGCCCTGGGCCCGAGCGCGACGAAGCCGGCGGCGAGCGTCGCGGCCATCGCGGCCATCAGCGCCGGCAGGATGCGCCGGGCGCGGCGCTCGTAGAAGCCGGCAAGGGTCGCGGGATAGCCGGGGAGCTCGTCCCAGAGGATGCGGGTGATCAGAAACCCCGAGATCACGAAGAAGACGTCCACGCCGACGTAGCCGCCGGCGAGGCCCGGCATGCCGGCGTGGGCGAGGACGACGGTCAGGATGGCGACGCAGCGCAGCCCGTCGATATCCGGGCGGTAGGTCCTCGCCTGATCCAAGTCGCCCGCCTCCGGCCGCGCCGGCGCAAGGATCGGCGCGTTTCGGTCGGTTCACAAGCGTCCGCGACCGGTCGTCGCGGCTGCGGCGAGACCCGCGCGAATTGATCTTGCATCGCCGCCACGAGGCTCCTATATCCGCTGACAACAGCGGCGGATCGGCCTTGTACCGGTTCTCCACCGATCTCCTCGGAACGGGCCGCGGGCCCGTTTTTTGTTGTTTTACGTTCCGGAGCGCCCTTGGACGACCTGATTGCCAAAGCCGCCATCGACCGACGCCTCGCCGCGATTGTCCAGCCGACGATCGAGGGAATGGGCTTCGAGCTGGTGCGCATCCGGCTGATGGGCGGCAAGCGCGCGGTGCTGCAGATCATGGCCGAGCGGCCCGACGGCGGCATCGAGGTCGACGAGTGCGCGCGGATCAGCCGTGCGGTGTCGGCGGTGCTCGACGTCGAGGACCCGATCGCGAGCGAATACGTGCTCGAAGTGTCGAGCCCCGGCATCGACCGGCCGCTGACCCGGCTGAAGGACTTCGAGCGGTGGGCGGGCTACGAGGCGAAGCTCGAGACCGCCGAGCCGATCGAGGGGCGGCGGCGGTTCAAGGGGATGCTCGCTGGCGTCCAGGACGGCGAGGTGCTGCTCGAGATCCCCGAAGGGACGATCGGGCTCGCGTTCGACATGGTGTCCGACGCGAAGCTCGTGCTGACCGACGCGCTGATCGCCGAGAGCCTCGCCGGACGCAAGGCGCAGGGTTTCGACCCCGCTGATTTCGACGAGATCGTGGAAGAGACCGAAGAAGAAGCCTCCGATGAGGAAGATGTGAAATGAGCGTGACCTCTGCCAACCGGCTTGAGCTCTTGCAGATCGCCGACGCGGTCGCCCGGGAGAAGATGATCGATCCCCTCCTCGTGATCGATGCGATGGAGGATTCGCTCGGCAAGGCCGCGCGCTCGCGCTACGGCGCCGAGTACGACATCCGGGCGAAGATCGACCGCAAGACCGGGGATCTCGCGCTGACCCGGCACCGGCACGTGGTCGAGGAGCCGGAGAACCTCTTCACCGAGCTCACCGTCGCCGACGCGCGGCGGATCAAGCCGGACGCGCAGCTCGACGACTGGCTGATCGACCCCTTGCCGCCGATGGACTTCGGGCGGATCGCCGCGCAGTCGGCGAAGCAGGTCATCATGCAGAAGGTCCGCGAGGCGGAGCGGCTGCGCCAGTACGAGGAGTTCAAGGACCGCCAGGGCGAGATCATCAACGGCATCGTCAAGCGGACCGAGTACGGCAACGTCATCGTCGACGTCGGCCGCGGCGAGGCGATCCTGCGCCGCGACCAGCTGATCCAGCGCGAGGCCTTCCGCAACGGCGACCGCGTCCGGGCGCTGATCCGCGAAGTCCGGCACGAGACCCGGGGGCCGCAGATCTTCCTCAGCCGCACGGCGCCCGAGTTTCTCGCCGAGCTCTTCAAGATGGAGGTGCCGGAGATCTACGACCAGATCATCGAGATCAAGGCCGTCGCCCGCGACCCGGGCAGCCGGGCGAAGATGGGCGTCATCTCCTACGACAGCTCGATCGACCCGGTCGGCGCCTGCGTCGGCATGCGCGGATCGCGCGTGCAGGCGGTCGTCTCGGAGCTGCAGGGCGAGAAGATCGACATCATCCCCTGGAACCAGGACCCGGCGACATTCCTCGTCAACGCGCTGCAGCCGGCCGAGGTGTCCAAGGTCGTCTTCGACGACGACTCGGAGCGGATCGAGGTCGTCGTGCCCGACGAGCAGCTCAGCCTCGCGATCGGCCGGCGCGGCCAGAACGTGCGTCTGGCGAGCCAGCTCACCGGCTTCGACATCGACATCCTGACCGAGGCGCAGGAGAGCGAGCGGCGGCAGGCGGAGTTCGCCGAGCGCACCCAGCTCTTCATGGACACGATGAACGTCGACGAGATGGTGGCGCAGCTCCTGGTCGCCGAGGGCTTCACCAATCTCGAGGAGGTCGCCTACGTCGACCTCGACGAGCTGACCTCGATCGACGGCTTCGACCAGTCGACCGCGGAGGAGCTGCAGGCGCGCGCCCGCGAGAGCCTCGAGGAGATCAACGCGAAGGCGATCGAGCACGCCAAGGA
>JAXMDH010000020.1:0-183324 GCA_046348915.1 Amaricoccus sp. | reverse complement strand
GTCGTTTGTGACGAGCCCCTGCAGGAAGTTGCGCACGTCCGGCCCGGACAGGCGCAGGACGGCGCGGTCGGTGGCTTCGTAGCCGGCGGTCATGGCGGTCCTCCCTGCCCCCGAAGATAGTCGCCGCCGGCGCGGCTTCAAAGCGCGCAAGGCCGTCCACCGCTGGCGGGGGTCCGTCTGCGTCGGCCCTACCCGACCCGCCGGGCGTCCGACCGTTGACCGCCGTCTTCGGGCACGGCGCGACTCGCTTGACATGCCCAACCGAATGTGTTGAGTAATCGTTAACCCAAGCGGAACAGCTCGGGATACGGGGGAAGAGGTCGCGTGGGAGAGAAGGTCCAGCTCCGCGATATCGCCGAGAAGCTCGGGGTGTCGGTCAAGACGGTCTCGGGGGCGCTGCACGGCACCTCGATCCGGATGTCCGACGAGACCCGCAAGCGGATCCGCGCCCTCGCCGACGAGCTCGGCTACCAGCCCAACATCATCGCGCGCGGCATGCGCCAGGGCGTGCTGCCGGTGATCGGGCTCGTGGCCGAGGGCCTGATCACGCTGCCCTTCGCCACCGAGCTCGTCCGCAGCCTCGACAACGCCACCCGCATGTACGGGCTCGCGGTGGTGGCGATCAACGTCGGCGCCACCCGCAGCGCGCGCGACGGGCTCGCCGAGGCGCGGAGGTTCCTGCCGAAGGGCATCGCCTACGCGACCGCCTATCACCGCAGCATCACGCTCGAGGCCGATGCGCGGCGGGCGATCGACGTCGCGCTCAACTGCAGCGAGACCTCGGGCGAGATCCCGGCCATCGTCCCCGACGAGCGGGAAGCGGCGCGAGAGATCGTCGAGCATTGCTTCGAGCGCGGCCGGCGCCGCATCGCCTTCCTGAACCTGCCCGGGATCCTCGCCGGCAGCCTGCGCGAGGAGGGGCTGCGAGCCGCCCATGCCGAGCGCGACATCCCCGTCACCGAAAGCTGGATCCGGCCCGCGACGCGCGGAGCGCGCTACACCGAGTTCGCCGCCAGCCTGGTGCCGGCGCACGTCGCGGCATGGCTCGACGAGGCGGTGCCGCCCGACACCATCCTCTGCGGCAACGACCGGGTGGCGCTCGAGGTCTACGGGGCCTTGCGCCGGCACGGCGTCGACATCCCGGGCGAGGTCGCGGTCGCGAGCTTCGACAACCAGGCCGAGATCGCCCGCCGGCTCGACCCGCCGCTGACGACGATGGCGCTGCCCTACCGCGAGATGGGGCGCCGCGCCGCCGAGATCCTCGCCGGCACCTCGCCGGCGAAGCAACCGCTGCAGAAGATACCGTTCCGGCTGATCGAGCGCGCTTCGGTGTGAAGCGCCCCGGAAATGGTGGGAGGAGGAGAGACAGAATGCCTTCGATGAAATCCCGCTTGCGCGCCGGCCTCGGCGCCGGCGCCGTGGCAGCCGCCTTCGCGGCCCTCGCCGCGACGGCACCGGCCAACGCCGCGGACCTGAAGATGATGTTCCAGGGCGACCCCTACGAGATCGACGCGATCAGCGCGGCGGCCAAGGCCTTCGAGGCTGCCAACCCCGGCACCACGATCGAGCTGATCCACACGCCGCACGACTCCTACAACGAGAAGATCGGCGCGGCGGTCTCGGCCGGCAACTTGCCCGACATCATCGAGCTCGATGCGCCGTTCCTGTCCAACTACGTCTGGTCGGGCTTCCTGCAGCCGATCGACGGGTTGATCGACAAGAAGCTCCTCGACGACATGACGCCGTCGAACGTCAGCCAGGGGACGTACCCGCCGGACGGCAAGCTCTACGCGACGAGCCTGATCGACTCGACCGTCGTGCTCTACGCCAGCAAGAAGCAGCTCGAGTCGCTGAATATCCGCATCCCCAAGGGCGTCGACGACGCCTGGACCGGCGAGGAGTTCCAGGCGATCCTGAAGCAGCTGTCGACGGCCGACGGCGTCAAGTGGCCGATCGACCTCTTCCGCGGCTACGGCACCAAGACCGAGTGGATCCCCTACGGCTACGAGCCGCTGCTGGTATCCTCGGGCTGCGACCTGATCGACCGGACCACGTGGAAGGCCGAGGGGACGCTCGACAGCGACACCTGCGTCAAGGCGACCGAGATGATGGCCGAGTGGGTCAAGAACGGATGGGTCGTGCCGCAGTCGGCCGGCACCAACCAGTTCTACGTCGAGGGTCGGCCGGCGGCGCTCGCCTGGGGCGGCTTCTGGCTCTACGCCGAGGCGGTGAAGACGATGGGTGACGACCTCATCGCGCTGCCGCTGCCCAGGTTCGGCGAAAAGGGCGCGAGCCCGAACGGCACCTGGATCTACGCGATCAGCAAGGACGCCTCCGACCCCGAATTGGCCGGCAAGTTCCTGAGCTTCATGATCCAGGACCCGGCCTACCAGCAGGCCTACCGCGACCACTCGGGCTTTCCGGGGCTGAAGTCCTTCGGGGCAGCCTCGCCGCTCTACGCCGAGGGTGGGCCGATGGCGGTCGCCTTCGAGCAGGCCGCGAAGACCGCGGTTCCCCGCCCGCTGCACCCGGCCTATCCGGAGATCACGCTGGCGACGCAGACGGCGATCACCAACATCCTCGACGGCGCCGACGCCAAGGAAGAGCTGACCAAGGCGGCGCAGGCGATCGACGCCGACATCGAGGACAACGACGGCTACCCGCCGTTCGGCGGCAACTGACGCCGCCCGGCGCGGGGAGGCTGCGGCCTTCCCGCCCCCATCCACCCGCTTTCGAGAAAGGGGCAGAGCATGACTGCGCCGGCTTTGACGATGACCCGCCCTGCCGAGGCGGCGCGCCCGAAACGGCTGATCGGCGCCCGATGGCAGGAGCTCCTGATGCTGCTGCCGGCCTGCGCGGTCGTGGCCTTCTTCCTGCTCTTGCCGTTCATCCTGTCGTTCCCGATGTCGATGACCAACCGCCGGCTGATCCCGCGGCCGGTCCGCTTCGTCGGCTTCGACAACTACGTCAACGTGCTGACCGACCCGATCTTCTGGCGGGCGCTCCTCAACGTCACCTATTTCGCGGTGCTGGTGGTTCCGATCCAGTGCGGCTTCGCGCTGGCGATGGCGCTCCTGATCAACCAGAAGATCCCGGCGCGCAACTTCTTCCGCGGGGCGCTGTTCCTGCCGGCGATCACCTCGATGGCCGTCGTCTGCGTCATCTGGGGCACGCTCTTCCAGTTCCCGACCGGCCCGCTCAACCAGATCGTCGGCTTCCTGACCCTCGGCCTCGGCGGCCCGATCGACTGGCTCGGCGACCCGCGCTCGGCGATGCCCGCGATCGTGCTGCTCTCGGCCTGGCAGGCCTACGGCTTCCAGATGGTGGTCTACCTCGCCGGCCTGCAGAGCATCCCCGGCGACCTCTACGAAGCCGCGCGCCTCGACGGCGCCTCGACCTGGCAGCGCTTCCGCTTCGTGACCTGGCCCGGCCTCCGCCAGACCAACATCTTCGTCCTGATCATCACCACGATCCAGGCCTTCAAGCTCTTCACCCAGGTCAACATCCTGACCCAGGGGGGCCCGCGCAACTCGACGGTGACGGTCGTCCAATACATGTATCAGGTCGGCTTCGTCGGCCAGAAGCTCGGGCTCGCCTCGGCCGTCGCCATCATCCTCTTCTTCATCGTGCTCGCGATCTCGCTCGTGCAGCGCGTCGTCCTGAGGGATCCGAAATGACCGCCGTCGACGCGCCGCTCCCCGGCACCTCCGACCGCTTCCCGATGGTCAAGATCGTCTCGATCGCGATCATCACCTTCGTGGTCGTCTCGCCGCTCTTCCTGCTCGTGGTCGCGAGCCTCAAGCCCGACCGCTTCCAGATCCTCGCCGAGATGGGCAGCTTCAAAGCCTTCTGGGTCACCAACCCGACCTTGCAGAACTACCGCGACATCCTGACCTTCTCCGGCAACCAGCCCTTCGCCCGCTACCTGACCAACTCGATCATCGTGCTGGTCTTCACGCTGGCGGGGGGCATGTTCTTCAACTCGATGGCCGCCTTCGTCCTCGCCTGGGGCCGCCTCCCCGGCCGCGCGATCGTGCTGACCGCGATGATCGGCCTCTACATCGTGCCGCAGGAGTCGATCGTGCTCCCGCTCCTCAACATCATGAACAACCTCGGCCTCGCCGACAGCTTCTCCGCCCAGATCCTGCCGTTCTGGGCGAGCCCGCTCTACGTCTTCCTGCTCTACCAGTTCTTCTCCCAGGTGCCGCGCGACCTCTACGACGCCGCGATCGTCGACGGCGCCTCGCCGTTCCAGATCTACTGGAAGGTCTTCCTCCCGATCAGCCTGCCGGCACTGGCCACCGTCGCGATCCTCCTCGGCATCGAGACCTGGAACCAGTACCTCTGGCCGCTCCTCGTCACGCAGTCGAATTACGCGCGCCCGATCTCGGTCGGCATCGCCGGCTTCTTCGGCGCCGACAGCATCTACTGGAACCTCGCGATGTCCGCCTCGGTCGTGATGATGATCCCGGTCCTGATCCTCTACCTCCTGTTCCAGAAGTGGTTCGTCAGCTCGGTCATCAGCTCGGGCGTGAAGGGGTGACCATGCTCCCCGACGCCCGCGACTCCACCGGGGGCCAGAGCGGCTTCACCGCCGAGGTGCGCGCTGGCGAGACGCTGCACCTCTGGCTGAAGCCGGCCGAGCCCGCCGCCGCCTCGCGCGTCCACCTGCGCGACGCCGGCGGACGGGAGCTGGCGCTGGCCGGTCCGGCCTCGGACGACTTCCAGATGCGCGAGCACCCGGTCTCGGCCACCGGCACCCTCGCCGTCGGCTGGAACCCGGCCGACACCAGCGTCTCGCTCTGCTACGCCTTCGACCCCGCCCGCGTGCTCGAGGACGGCATCCGCCCCCTCCGCACCACCGCGCCCGACACGCCGCGCTTCCGCCTGCACCTGGCGCCCGCGTTCGGCTGGATGAACGACCCGAACGGCCTCTCCACCGTCGGCGGCCGCACCCACGCCTTCTACCAGAACTACCCGCACGCCCGGCGCTGGGACACGATGCACTGGGGCCATGCCGCGTCCCTCGACCTCGTCGACTGGACCCACCTGCCCGTCTTCCTGCATCCGCGCCCCGAGATGCTCGCCGACCCCGCCCGCAAGGGCGGCGCCTACTCCGGCTCCGCGATCCCGCGCGCCGAGGGCGGCCTGCGGATCTTCTACACCGACCGCGAGGACGGCCGGCCCGAGCAGGAGTGGCAGATGACCGCCGTCTCCGCCGACCTCCTCGCCGTCGGCCCCTCCAGCACCGTCGTCGACCGCCGCCCGCCGCTGCCGGGCTACGGCAACGACTTCCGTGACCCCTACGTGTTCATGGGGCCCGATGGGCTGTGGAAGATGCTCCTCGGCGGCAACGACGCCGGCGCCGCGCTGGTCCCCCTCTACGAGACGACCGACCCCGAGGCGGCCGGCGGCTGGCGCTTCGTCGGTCCCCTCCACCGCGAGCCGCTGCCGCGCTCGATCCCGGCGGAATGCCCTTGTCTCGTCCCGCTCGACGGCGACGGCCAGGGCCTCTTCGCGCTGGTCTTCGGCCTGATCGGCCACCGACGGCTGGTGCGCGGCCGGCTCAACCCGAGCCTCGTCCTCGTCGGCCGGTTCGACGGCCGCCGCTTCGAGGAGATCGCCCGCCGCGAGCTCGATTTCGCCGGCGACTGCTATGCCTTCCAGGGCTTCGTCCGCGACGGCCGCCCGGTCGGCATCGCCTGGGCCGCCAACTGGGCCGAGGTCCGCCCGGGGCAGGACTTCCCGAGCGCGATGACCTTCGTGCGCCGCCTCGTCTGGCGCGACGGCGCGCTGCTGACGCCGCCGGTCGAGGCGGTCGAGGCGCTCCGCACCGCCCCCCTCGCCGACTCGCGCGCCTCGCTCGTGCAGGGCGTGCTCCTGCCCGACGGCCTCGCCGAGGTCGCCTTCACGGCCGGCGGCCCCTTCCGGCTTGCGCTCGACCACCCGGACCACCCGATGACGCTGGTCCACGACGGCGAGACGCTCGAGCTCGTCGCCGAATGGGCCCGCTTCCGCGGCCAGCGCCTGCGCCTGATGGTCGACACCGGCCCCGTCCGCGACATCCGGGTCTTCGTCGACGTGGGCCTCGTCGAGGTCTACGCCGACGGCGGGCGCTGGTGCGGCACCAAGCGCATCGACAGTGACCGGCCGATCACGGCGGTGCGGCTCGAGGCCGACCCCGAGACGATCACCGACGCAACGGTTTGGCAGCTCCGCCCGCAGGGCCGGGCGCGCTAGGGACGCGGTTTTCCGCAATTCAGACGCAGGGAGAACGAACATGGCGATCGTGGAGCTTAAGAAGGCGAAGAAGTCCTACGGGCCTGTGGACATCATCCACGACGTCGACCTCCGGATCGAGGACGGCGAGTTCGCGGTCTTCGTCGGCCCCTCGGGCTGCGGGAAGTCGACGCTGCTGCGCATGATCGCGGGGCTTGAAAGCATCACCGGCGGCGAGATCGCCATCGACGGCCAGCGCGTCAACCAGCTCGACCCGGCCGAGCGCGGCGTCGCCATGGTGTTCCAGAGCTACGCGCTCTACCCGCACATGACCGTCAAGGAGAACATGAGCTTCGGCCTCCGCATCGGCAAGCGGCCCAAGGCCGAGATCGACGAGCGGGTCGCCGTCGCGAGCAAGATCCTGCAGCTCGACGCGCTGCAGGACCGCCGTCCCAGCCAGCTCTCCGGCGGCCAGCGCCAGCGGGTCGCGATCGGCCGGGCGATCGTGCGCAACCCCAAGGTCTTCCTGTTCGACGAGCCCCTCTCGAACCTGGACGCCGAGCTCCGCGTCGCGACCCGCGTCGAGATCGCCAAGCTGCACGAGAGCCTCGGCAACACGATGATCTACGTGACCCACGACCAGACCGAGGCGATGACGCTCGCCGACAAGATCGTCGTGCTGCGCAAGGGCAGCGTCGAGCAGGTCGGGCCGCCGATGACGCTCTACGAGGATCCGAACAACGCCTTCGTCGCCGGCTTCATCGGCTCCCCGAAGATGAACTTCTTCCCGGGCACGGCCGAGGCCGGCGGCACTGTCCGCTTCGCGGGCATCGAGATCCCGGCCCCGTTCGCCGCCGGCCTGGTGCCGGCCGGTGCGCCAGTCACGATCGGCATCCGGCCCGAGCATTTCGACCGCGACGACACGCCCGACGCGGCGATCGACGTCGCCGTCGACTTCGTCGAGCATCTCGGCGGCACCTCCTTCGTCCACGGCAACCTCGCCGGCGGCGAGCGGGTGATCGTCGAGGAGCGCGACGGCGCCCAGCTTAAGTCCGGCAACGCGATCCGCGCCGGCTTCCGCCTCAAGGACGTGCGCGCCTTCGACGCCGACGGCAATCGGCTGCGCTAGATCCGCGGCTTGGGGTCGAGCGGGAACATCGCGAAGTAGGGTGAGGCTTCCTCCAGCACCCGCGCGAACGACGGGCGCGCCCGCAGCCGGCCGAGGTAGGCGGCGAGTCGCGGGGTGTCCGGCCCGAGCGGCTGCACGGTGTCGGCGTAGAAGAGCGCCGGCGCCGCCGAGCAGTCGGCCAGGGTGAAGTCGTCGCCCGTCGCCCAGGGCGCGCCGAGCCGCGCCTCGAGGAACGGATAGGCGCTGGCGAGCCCGGCGCGCGCCTCCGCCACCCCATGCGGATCGTGGCCCTGCTCGGGCCGCAGCGCGTCCGTCACGATCTTCTGCATCGGCAGCTCGACGTACTGGTCGAAGTAGCGGTCCCAGAGCCGCGCCTGCCAGGCGCGGTCGGGATCGGCCGGGATCAGGCGAACCCCGGGTGCTGCGTGGAAGGCGTCGAGGTATTCGACGACGATGGTCGATTCCGCTACGGTCGCGCCGCGGTCGCCGTCCTGCAGCACCGGGAACTTGAGCGGCGGCCAGATCTTCGCGAAGGCCTCGCGCGAGTCGGGGTCGCCGAGGTCGACGACCACCGGCTCGAAGTCGAGCCCGTGCTCGTAGAGCGCGACGAGCGCCTTGTGGCAGAAGGAAGCGAGCGGGTGGAAGTGCAGCTTGAGGGTCATGCGCCGAGTGTGCGGCAGTGGCGGCAGAAGGCAAGCCCGCGGCTCGCCGTCGCCGTTGCGCTGATACTGCCCGGTCCTGCCCTGGCGGCCGAGGAGCTCGGCGGGACCTTCGTCGCGCATTCCGCCTGCGAGGCCTTCCAGTCGAAGAACCGCCGCACCAATCCCGGCCAGGTCATGACGGAGCCGGGCCGGTCCTACGCGATGACCGCGGTGAACGCCCCGGGCGGCGACTACTTCCAGATCGTCGTGCCGGAGGCGCCCGTCACCACCGCCCGCTGGGTGCAGGCATCGTGTGGCACCGCCGAGGCAGAGCCGGCCGGCGGGGCGGCGGGCGAATCGACCGAGAACGTGCTGGCACTGAACTGGCTGCCGGCCTTCTGCGAAACCCGGCCCTCGGCGCGCGAGTGCCGCCGGGCGGCGCCGTCGCGTCTGTCGGTGCACGGGCTGTGGCCGCAGCCCGAGGGGCAGACCTATTGCGGCGTGCCGGCCGATCTCGTCGTACTCGACGAGGCCGGCCGGTGGCGCGACCTGCCGCCGGTCGAGCTCACGCCCGCGACCCGCGACCGCCTGCGCGCGGCGATGCCGGGAACCGCGAGCTTCCTCGACCGCCACGAGTGGCTCAAGCACGGCACCTGCCACGGCGGCGGGCCGGAGGCCTATTTCACCGACCTGCTCTGGATTGCCGACGCGGTGAACGCCTCCGCCGTCGGCGACCTCTTTGCCGACCGCACCGGCGAGGAGGTGGACGCAAGAACGATCCGCGCCGCCTTCGACGCCGCCTTCGGGTCGGGTGCCGGATCGAGGGTCGAAATGCATTGCGTCGACGACGGCCCGCGGACGCTGATCTCCGAGCTGACGATCGGGCTCGACGGCACGATCGCCCCGGGCGCCGACCCCGGCAGGCTGATCCGCGCCGCCCGCCGCGTCCCCGCCGGCTGCGCGGCGGGACTCATCGATCCGGCGGGGCCGCAGGGTGCGGACAGTCGTTGAAATCCGGTTAACGCGCAGAGCGTGTTTCAATAAAAACAATGACTTGGCTGTCTGTCCGCGTGCGGACACCCGCGAGCGGACGACAATCCGCGTCAGCCGAAGGCAAATCCGATCTTGTCGAGAGGCGTGCCGCAGAAGCGGTCCTGGCAGCGGCCGGCCTCCGTGCCGCCCATCGCCGCGTAGAAGCGGCAGGCGAGCGCGTTCTCGGCCAGCGCCCAGACCATCAGCCGCTCGAACCCGTGCCGGCCAAGCTCGCGCCGCGCCCGCCCGAACAGCCGACGCCCGAGCCCGCAGCCCCGGCACTCGGGCCGTACGTAGAGCTCGTAGATCTCGCCGCAGGGCTCGCGGGTCTGCATCCGGCTGCGACCGAGCGTCGCGTAACCGGCGAGGTCGCCGTCGCACTCCACGACCAGCGCCCGGAAGCCGCGGACATGCATGCGGGTCCACCAGCCCGGCCCGCGGCGGGCGAGCATCCGTTCGAGGGTCACCCCGGGGATGATCCCGGCATAGGCATAGCGCCAGGCGTCGCCGTGGGTCTCGGCAAGGCCGCGTCCGTCGGCCCCGGTGGACCAACGGGCGGTGATCGGTCCGTCCCTCTCGGTGTCGCGCAGGGTCATGCCGGCAATGATAGCGCGCCCCGCGCGGGTTCGCCGCTTTTTGACCGATGCCCGCCATGGACGGGCGGCCGTGTTTGTGCGACGCTCCGCGGTCATCCCATACTGGACGCCACGGCCACGGGAGCGTTGCGCGCCGATGAGCACCAGCATTACCCGGCCGCGGGTCGAGGCGAAGCCGAAGACCGCACGGCCCAAGGCCTACAAGGTCATCCTCTTGAACGACGACTTCACCCCGCGGGAGTTCGTCGTGACGGTGTTGCGCGCCGTCTTCCGCATGAACAGCGACCAGGCGCGCGGGGTGATGCTGACCGCGCATCAGCGGGGCTGCTGCGTCGTCGCGGTCTATACCCGCGAGATCGCCGAGACCAAGGCAACGCAGGCGACCGACATGGGCCAGCGCGAGGGCTACCCGCTGATGTTCACCACCGAGCCCGAGGAATAGCGCTCAGCCGGGAGCGGTGCAGCCCTCGATTTCGACGGCGCGGCTGTCGTCGAGCACGGTCAGCCGCAACGCGCGCCGCTCGATGACCGGGCCGGCGGCAGCGCCCTCCACGGGAGCCCGCAGGACGACGGTCCGGCCGCGGGTCTCGCTCTCGGCGCTGCCGATCCAGACGTCCGGCTGGTCCGATTCCACGACCGCGACCTGGCCGGGGGCGGGAGCATCGGCGAAGGTCACCCGCGCCTCGACCTCGATGCCACCTGTAGCTGGCGCCAGGCCGCAGGTCGCGCCGACCACGCCTGCCTCGGTGGCGGTGCGCGCCCGCGCGGCGAGCGCCGCCTCGATCGCGGGCCGCCCCCCATCGGGCGCGTCCGGGGCGATGCGGGCTCTGGCGGCGGCGTCGGCTGGGACGCAGATGTCCGAGCAGACCCCGAAGCTCGCCTCGAGCGCGAGATCGAGCGGCGCGCCGGGATCCTTCGGGGTGAGCCGCACCGGCAGCACCAGCATCCCGGCATACCCGAGCGTCCGCAAGCCATCGGCCTCGAAGATTTCCGGGTGCGGCCATTCGTAGGCGACGTCGGCGAGGTTCCTCGACCCGGACCAATCGAAACTCGGCGGGATGCCGGCGTCGCCCGGCACGCGCCAGTAGGTGTGCCAGCCCGGCGCGAGACGGATTGCGACGGCAGCCATGCGACTGCCGTCGGGCTGACGCCATCCCTCGAGGATCGTGACCTCGCGGACGCCCTGCGGCAACGTCTGTGCCGCGACACCGGCAGCGCCCGCGGCGCAGAGGAGGAGGGCGGCAACGAGGACGCGCATTCGGTTCCGGGACGATGATGACGGCCCGCTCTGCCACGAAAACCCCCGCCGCGACAGTCACATTGCGGCGAGGGCTCGGCGGAGTCGCTCGCTTGTATTCGCCCGGCATCGGGCCCATGCTTCTGGCATGGTCTCCCGCGACGCCCACTTTCTCGACGGCCAGCTTCTGATCGCCATGCCCGGCATGGGCGACCTGCGCTTCGAGCGGTCGGTGATCTTCATGTGTGCGCATTCGGCCGAAGGCGCCATGGGCCTGATCGTCAACAAGCCCGCACCGGACCTGTCCTTCGCCGACCTGCTCGAACAGCTCAAGATCCCCGCCACCGTCGACCTGAAGGGGACGCGGGTGCACTTCGGCGGGCCGGTCGAGCACGGCCGCGGCTTCGTGCTGCATTCGGCCGAGTACCAGGTTGCCGAGTCGAGCATGGCGGTCAGCCCCGAGTTCGCGATGACGGCCACCGTAGACATCCTGCAGGACATGGCGAAGGGCGAGGGCCCGAACCGAGCACTCCTCGCGCTCGGCTATGCCGGCTGGGGGCCCGGTCAGCTTGAAGGCGAGATCCAGGCCAACGGCTGGCTGACCGCGCCTGCCGACTCCGAGCTCGTGTTCGGCCTGCGCGACACGGAGAAATGGGGCGCGGCGCTTCGGTCTATCTCCATCGACCCGAGGCTCCTGTCCGCGGAGGGTGGCCGGGCCTGAGGCTTGCGCTCTCAGTGTGCCGGCAGCCCGCCGGCCTGACGGGCGAGGCGGGCCGCGACCGCTTCCCAGAACGAGCGCTCTGCCGCCGCGAGGCCCGGCTCGTCGGCGGCGCGTTGCGCCTTCTCGGCGGCCAGCTCGCCATAGGCTTCGTGCAGGCACAAGGCGCGCTCGCGGATCGAGCGGCCGTAGGCGATGCGGGCTTCCATGCTGGGATACATCTGCACTCCCCCTTCTCCGCCATCATCATCGGCTTGCGACAAAAGAATCGCAACTTCAAGGATATTGATGGCTTAACGGGAGCGGCGCATCCGGAAGCGGCCTGATCAACAGCGTGTCTCCGTCATTTCAGGGCTGACGAGAGACGGCGAAGTCCGCTTAGCTCATCGGAACGACGTCGGGCACCGTCTCCGCCATGGCGGGCTCGCGAACCCGAAGCGGATCCTCGAAACTGTCCTCGGCGACTATGACGAAGCTTCCCTGCGAATCGAAGGCGGTGCTCTGGTCCTGCTCCTCGACGCGCTGCGGTTGCCAGACGACGGCGATGATGCGGGCGCCCTCGCCCGCGATGGCATCGAGGCGGTCGCGCAGGACCGCAAGGTCGCCGGGGCAGGTCTCCACTCGATGGCTCAGCATTGCATCCCTCCTACGCTCCCGGTCCCAACGTCGTCTGCCAGCCTCGGTTCCCCACCGCCTCTGTCCCGCCGCGGGCCGCTACCGGCAGATTCGCTCCCTCCCAGCGCCGAACCAGCCCCGCAACGTCGGCGAAGGCGCCAGGGACGAGGGCCCGTGCCAGCAGCCGGTCCGGATTGGTCGGCGGGGGATACGCGAGGGTGCGCGCCGCCGCCCGGCCGAAGCCGAAGCGCCGGTAGTAGGGCTCGTCGCCGACCAGGATCACGCGGCTCCACCCGCGCCGGCCCGCGCGCCACAGGCTTTCGTTGATCAGGATCGCGCCGAGCCCCTCGCCCTGCCGCGTCGGATGCACTGCAACCGGCCCGAGCAGAAGCGCGGGGGCAGCGCCGGTGCCAACCAGGACCGGCCAGTACCGGATGGCGCCTGCCAGGACGTCGTACTCGTCCCGCGCCACCAGGCTCAGCTCCGGGATCGGGTCGACGCCGTCGCGCAGGCGGTACGAGCTCAGCGCGGTGCGCCCCGGCGCGAAGGCCAGGTCGTAGAGGAATTCCACCTCGGCGCTGTCGCGGGGCGTCTCGGTCAGGATGCGGAACATCGGCTGGGAGGGGTCAGGAGCCCGGGTCGACTTCGCCCTAACACGCACGTAGGGTCGCGGCAAACGCGAATTCCCGGGAGCTTCCGCGATGTTCCTCCGGCCAGGCATCGACGCCCACGGCCTCGTCCGCGACCCGTTCAAGGCGCTGGTGGCCCCGCGACCGATCGGCTGGATCGCGACCCTCGACGCGGATGGCCGCGCCAACCTCGCCCCCTCCAGCTTCTTCAACGCCGTAGCCGAGGCACCGCCGATGGTCGCCTATGCCAGCAACGGCGAGAAGACGGGGCGCGGAGGCCGCAAGGACACGCTCGCCAACATCCGCGGCCGCGGCGAGTTCGTCGCCAATGTCGTGTCCTTCGCGCTGCGCGAGGCGATGAACGCGACCTCGGCGCCGTTCCCGCCCGATGTCGACGAGTTCGCCGCCGCCGGACTCGACCCGCTGCCCTGCAGGCTGGTGGCCCCGCCCCGGGTGGCCGGGGCGCCGGCGGCGCTCGAATGCCGGCTGTGGCGCATCATCGACCTGCCCGGGGACGCCAACCACCTGGTTATCGGCGAGGTGATCGGCATCCACATCGACGAGTCTGCGATCGCCGACGGCCGGGTCGATGTCACGCGCTACCGCCCCGTAGCCCGCCTGGCCGGCCGCGACTATACCGCTGTCGAGTCCGTGTTTTCGCTGCTGCGCCCCGGCCCCAGCTGATCCCGCGCCTCCGGGTCTCGTTGCCGCTCCGCGGTCGAGGTCCGGTCGCCGGCGGGAAGCGTTGACCGCGCGGCTTCGCCGGGAGATTGCGGGAAGGGACTGAAATAGCCGGTAAAAACAGACGCGACGCCACTGCGCCACGCGGCGGAGCGTGAGGACTCCCGAAAAACAACCTAAAGATGAATCTTGCCGGGCACGTTAAACTTTTGGTAACCAATTGCCGTCAGAAAGAGGGTGTCCAAACGGACGGGCTGCTTGCAATCCTCAGACCCTCCAGTCTGGATCCGGCGCCCCTTCTCTCCTCCCCCGAGAGAAGGGGCGCTAATCTCCGCCCCTTCTCTCCCCCCGAGAGAAGGGGCGGCATCTCCGCCTCACAGGATCGCCCCCGGGTTCAGGATCCCGAGCGGATCGAGGGCGCGCTTCACCGCCCGCATCGCCGCGAGCTTGCCCGGGTCGGCATAGCGCACGACATCCGGCACCTTCAGGCGCCCGACACCATGCTCGGCCGCGACCGACCCGCCGAGCGTGTGGACAAGGTCGTGCACCAGCCGTGTCACCGGCTTGCGCAGGCTCTCGTAGTCGGCGCGATCGCGGCCCCGCGCCGGGAACACGTTGTAATGCAGGTTGCCGTCGCCGAGGTGGCCGAAGCAGTTGATCCGCATGGTCGGGTCGAGTGCGGCGATGCGCACCCCAGCCTGCGCCAGGAACTCCGCCAGCCGCGACGGCGGCACGGAAATGTCGTGGCTCGCGATCGCCCCGATCAACCGATTGGCCTCGGGGATCGTCTCGCGCACCCGCCAGAAGGCGTCGCGCTGCGCCGCGCTCTGGGCGACGAGGGCATCCGCCACGGTGCCGGCCTCGATCGCCTGCGCAAGCGCCGCCTCGAGCCGCGCGCTTACCTCTGCCCCCTCGCCCTCGGCGACCTCGACCAGCACCCGCCATCCGGTCGGCAGCGCTGGCGGCTGCGGCACCTGCGGCAGCACCTCGGCCAGGAACGCCAAGCCCTCGGCGCCGATAAGTTC
Source organism: Amaricoccus sp. (assembly GCA_046348915.1). Classification (GTDB taxonomy): domain Bacteria; phylum Pseudomonadota; class Alphaproteobacteria; order Rhodobacterales; family Rhodobacteraceae; genus Amaricoccus. Next base: position 168,802 of record JAXMDH010000020.1, on the reverse strand, counting down.
GAAGGCCGAGATGCTGCCGCCCAGCGCCTCGCGGAGCGCCCCGAGCAGGTCGAGCGCCGTCGTCGGCGCCGTGACGGCAACCCAAGCGGTGGCGACCTCGGCGGGCTGCGGGTAGAGCCGCAGGCTCGCCGCGGTGATCAGCCCGAGCGTTCCCTCGGACCCTACCAGCAGGTCGCGGAGGTCGTAGCCCATGTTGTCCTTGGCCACCCGGCTCAGGTCGCGGACGATGCTGCCGTCGGCCAGCACCGCCTCGATCCCGAGGCAGAGGTGGCGGGCGTTGCCGTATCGAATGACGCCGATGCCGCCGGCGTTGGTGCCGAGCAGCCCGCCGATCCGGGCAGAGCCCTCCGAGGCGAGGGTGAGCGGGAAGATCCTGCCGACGTCCCGCGCCGCCGAATGCACATCGGCCAGCACGCAGCCCGCCTCGGCTACCATCAGGCCGTCGGTCAGATCGAGGTCACGGATGCGCGCCATCCGCTCGAAGGAAAGGACGACCGGCAGCGGGCCCTCGCCGAAGATCTGCCCGCCGACGAGCCCGGTGCCGCCGGAATAGGGCACGATGCCGACCCGCGCCTCCGCGCAGATCGCGACTGCCGCCGACACCGCCTCGGTCGAGGCTGGCCGCAACACCGCCGCGGCCCGGCCGTGGAAGCGCCCGCGCGGCTCCTCGAGGTAACGCGGCTCGGCAGCCGCGACCGCGCCCGGCCCCAGCGCCGCAACGAGCCGGTCCAGCACCGCGCCATCCGCCGGCGCGAGGCCCGTCCCGATCGCAGCGCCCTCCTGCATCACCGCCCTTCCCTCCGTTCCCGCCGGCACTCTGCGGCGGCCGTCCAACGCCGGCAAGCCCGCGGGTGAGGCGCGATCGCGCAACGCCGAAGGCTGCCTTCGCCTCGTCCGCGTGCTCGCTGTCGAGACCCACGAGAACCGGATCGAAGCCGGTCCCTACCTCGACACCGACCTCCGCGAGCAGACGGCTCGTCCCCACCGCCGCCGCGCCATCCTCGAAGCCACCTGTCTCCGCAGAACTTGACGGACAAGGCCCCGTGGAGCGACCGCGGCCCCCCCCCGCCCCCGGGCGTCAACCCGATCCGTCCGCTGGCCCGCAACGCTGCTCGCGATCCGCAGCCGTCCGGCCGGTTAAGATTCGGTAAAATCCGCCTAAATAAATAACATAAATTCAATAACTTGATGTTCTCCCGCGGCAGTGCGCCATAGGCTCCGGGCCGCAATCCGCACCCACGCTTGCTCCTTGGCGCTTCGACTGCCTTCTACCGCACTCTCGTCGCGCCGGTTCAGGTGACTGACGACCGCGCCTTGTAGCGCGGATCATCCCAAGCGCGCCCCGCCAAGACCTGCTCGAGCGTGCGGGCCGCCCGCACCACGTCGACGTGGCGCACGTAGAGGGGCGCGAAACCGAAGCGCAGGATGTCCGGCATCCGGAAGTCCCCGACGACGCCGCGGGCGATCAGCGCCTGCATCACCGCGTAGCCCTCGGGATGGGTCAGCGCCACCTGGCTGCCGCGCGCCTCCGGGTCGCGCGGGCCGAACATGCCGACCCCGAACCGCGTCGTCGCCGCCTCGGCGAGCCCGGCGAAGCGCGCCGTCAGCGCCACGCTCTTCGCCCTGACCGCCGCGATCCCGGCCTCGGCCGCGAGTTCCAGCCCCGCCTTCATCCCGCGAAACGACAGGATCGGCTGCGTTCCGCACAGGAAGCGGCGGATCCCGGGATCGGGCTCGAAGCGCCCCTCGAAGGCGAAGGGCCGCGCATGCCCCCACCAGCCGGTCAGGGGCTGCCGCACCGTCGCCTGATGCCGCGACGCGCAAAAGACGAAGCCCGGCGAGCCCGGCCCGCCGTTCAGGTACTTGTAGGTGCAGCCGACCGCGAGATCGGCACCGGCCGCGTTCAACCCCACCTCCATCACCCCGGCCGAATGGCAGAGGTCCCAGACCGCAACCGCTCCCGCCGCATGGATCCGTCCCGTCAGCTCCGCCACGTCCCGCCGGCGCCCGGTGCGGTAGTCGACCTGATTCACGAGCACGACCGCCACGTCGTGGGCGATCAGCCCCTCGAGCTCCGGTCCGTCGATTCCCTCCAGCCGAAGCCGCACTTCCGGCCGCCCGAGCGCGAGCCCCTGCGCGACGTAGACGTCGGTCGGAAAGCAGTCCCCTTCTGCCACGACGACGTGTCGATCCGGCCGCAGGCTCAGGCCCGCATGCAAGGCCTTGCAGAGGTTGAGCGAGGTCGTGTCGGTCACCACCACCTCGCCGGCATCCGCACCGATCAAGGGCGCAATCAGGTCGCCGTAGCGCTCGGGCATCATCCACCAGCCGGCGCTGTTCCAGCTGCCGATCAGCCCCTGGGCCCACTCGGTCTCGGCCGCATGCCGCAGCTCGGAGAGCGCCGCCTCCGGCGCCGGCCCCAGCGAGTTGCCGTCGAGGTAGATGACGCCGGGCGGCAGCCGGAACCGGTGCCGGAACCCGGCCAGCGGATCAGCTGCATCGGCCGCCTCGGCCTCGGCAAGCGCCGCGGCCCAGAATGCATCGTCGGTCATCGCATCCTCCCCCGGGTCGCCCCGAGAGAACCACCTCCGACCGGACCCCACAAGCCGGTCGCAATCCGCTTGACGCTTCCGAACCGCCCCCCTACAAGGCCCCGGTGACGCGGCGCCGCCCCCTCCCGGGACCGCGACGTCCGCCTCGCCCTCGCGCGGTTGTAGCTCAGTCGGTTAGAGTGCCGGCCTGTCACGCCGGAGGTCGCGGGTTCGAGCCCCGTCAACCGCGCCATTCTTTCAGTCACTTAGCGGGCGGCTTGGTTATTTGCCCTGTTCTCCGGATGGAGATTCTCAACACGCGCCCGATATGGCTGCCAGACTCCGTCGGTCGGCCGATCGCCGACCGTGCGTCCCGGCGCTAACCTCGCATCGGCGCGCTCGCCTCGCCACACTCGGCGGCTCGACTTGCCAAATCGCTCCGCGAACGAGGTCAGCCGGCTGACGCCGCAAGCCTATGCGCAACGGCCGGTTTCTGCTAGGCAGGCACCCACGGGCCGGCAGGTGCATCCGGTGGGGGAGCCATCGCCGGTGAAGACAGGGGAGCGAGACATCCAATGAGCTTCGGCGACATCCTCGGACAGATCATGCAGCAGGGCCTGGCCGGCCAATCCGGCACCCAGAACCGGCTGCAGAACGCCGCCAATAGCCTCGGACAGGGGGGCGGCGGGCTCGACCAGATCTTCGGGCAGATCACAGGCGCGCTAAACAAGGCGGGTCTCGACACCTCCGGGCTGCAGCAGGGCTCCGGGGGCTTCGCCGACAAGGCACGCGACTTCCTGGGCAAGGACCAGGTCGGCTCGCTGTCCGGCGCGCAGATCGGTGGCATCGGCGCGCTCGCCGGCGCGATCCTCGGCGGCGGCCTCGGTGGCGCGGCCCGCGGCGGCACCATGGCGATCCTCGGCACCCTTGCGGTCAGCGCGCTCAAGCGCGCTGCGGAGGCTCGCGCCGGCGCCGCCGCCCAGCCTCCGCAGGTCACCGAGACCGAGGTCGAGGCGATCACCGGGCCGGATGCTGAGAAGACACTCCTGAAGGCGATGATCAGCGCGGCCAAGGCCGACGGCCAGATCGATCAGGACGAGATGAAGAAGATCATCGGCAAGATCAGCAGCGGCGACGTCACCGACGAGGAAAAGAAGTTCGTCCTCGAACAGATGTCGACGCCCATCGACATCGCCGGCCTCGCGGCCGAGGCGCGAAACCCGGCACAGGCTGCGCAGATCTACGCCGCGTCGATCCTCGCCATCGATGCCGACACCGGCCAGGAGAAGCAGTACCTGTCCGATCTCGCGAGCGCCCTAGGACTCGATGCAGCCACGATCGCGCAGCTGCACCAGATGACCGGCGCAAAGGCCGCCTGACCCGCAAACGGGCCGGCCGTCGCCGGCCGGCCCGCACCAACAAGCGGAAGCTACTGCGAGACGATCGAATTGACCTGGTCGCGCTTGGACGCGTCGCTCGCCGACGAGCTCATGACGTTCTCTATCTGAGCGATCTGCGACAGGGTCAATGCGTCGACCTGTTCGGCGTCCAGCCCGAGCTTGGCGAGGTCGGCCCTGGTCGAGTCCGACAGCTGCCGGACGCCCAGGCGCTGAGTCTGCGTCGCTTCGTTGCCCAGGATTTCCGCGATCTGGCCCTTCTTGACGGTATCGCTGACCTGCGACGCCGTCACGTTCTCGATCTGCGCCAGCTGCGACAGCGTCAGCGTGTCGACGCCGGACGCATCGAGCCCCAGCGCAGCCAAGTCCGAGGAGACCGACGAGCGGAGCTGCGCGACGCCGAACCGGCCCACGCCGTTCCCGGACGCCTCGTTCTCGCCGATGATCGTCTGGATGTGCCGCTTCTGGATATTGCTCGAATCGGACGAGCTGAGCACGTTCATAATGCTCAGAACCTGGGCGTCGCTGAGGCTGTCTGGCGGCGGCGTCGCGATGCCGAGGACAGCCAGGCCCTGCGAAGCGGATTCGGTCAGGCTGGCGGCGAAGGCGGGGGTACCCGCGACGAGGATTGCCGACAGGGCTGCGGCGGAAACGGCCGGGAGCAGAGTGCGTTTCACGACTAGTCCTTTCGTTATGATACGTCGATGCGGACGGCGTCCCGCCGACCGATGTTGCCCAAACGCCGTTCACCGGGCTTGGTTCCGCACCCGTTCCGGGCCGGTGCCGGCTCAGCGAAGTCCCGTGTGGTAGTCGGCAGCGTGCACGTGGGCCGCCCCCGGGCCGCCCGGCTCGGCAGCCTAGGGAGACGTCGCCGCCGGCGCTCCGCTGGCCCTCAGGCGTGCGGCATCGCGGGCGGGCGGAGCGCCGAACAGCCGGGCATATTCCCGGCTGAACTGGGACGGGCTGTCGTAGCCGACCGCGAAGCCCACGTGGCGGGCGTCCGCGGCGTTGGCGAGCAGGCGGCGGCGCGCCTCCTGCAGCCGAACGTGCTTCTGGAACTGCAGCGGCGAGAGCTCGGTGACCGCACGGAAATGCCGGTGCAGTGTCGCCGGGCTCATTGCCGCCAGTTCCGCCAGCGCCTCGATCCGGAGCGGCTGATCATAGTTCGCGCGGATCCAGGCGATCGCGCGCGCGACCTGCGCCAGCCGGGTGTCGGCGAGCGCCACCTGCCGCAGCATCCCGCCCTGCGGTCCCGAGAGGAGCCGGTAGAGGACCTCGCGCTCGGCGAGCGGCGCCAGCGCGGCGGCGTCGCCAGGCCGGTCGGCGAGCCGGGCGAGGCGAACCACCGGATCGAGCAGGTCGGGGCCGATCGGTGCGATGCCGATGCCGGCGGACCGCGGCCCCGCAGTCCCGGGCATCTCGATCAGCATGGACGCGAAGCGCCGGGTCGAGCCGGAGCGCCAGCGCGAGATACGGCCGTTCCGGGCTCGCCTCGGTGATCGCGGCGATCACCGGCAGCCCGACCGCGACGACGAGGTAATGGGCCGGGTCGTAGGCGTAGACCCGCTCGCCGAGGATCAGCCGCTTGCTGCCCTGCGCGGCGAAGCAGGCGACCGGCTCGTAGATCGTTCCGCCCGCCGGCGTCGGCCCATCGGACCGCATAAGGGTTACGCGCGGCATCGGGTCTTGGCGCCCGGGCGCGGGACAGGCGGCGGCGATACGCTCGCGAAGTTCGTCGATCGCTGGCATGGATGTCCCTTCCTGCCATCGCAGATGGCGCATTGATCGGATCGTGCAAGCCCCGGCGAGCATCGGGCTACCGCTCGGTGCGCCCGGATGCCAGATCCGAATGCGACGGCCCCGGTTGGGCGGCCGCGGAACAGAAGGATGACGGCATGCGCTACAAGTCCCTTGGCCGGACCGGCCTCTATGTTTCCGAGCTTTGCCTCGGCACCATGACCTTCGGCGGGAAGGGCGAGGTCTGGAGCAAGATCGGCAGCCTCGGGCAATCCGAGGCCGAGGGGCTGATCCACGCGGCCTTCGACGCCGGCATCAACTTCATCGACACCGCCGATGTCTACTCCGAGGGCCGCGCCGAGGAGCTCACCGGGCAGGCGATCCGGAACCTCGGCCTGCCGCGCGAGGAACTCGTGATCGCCACGAAGGGCTTCGGGCGCACCGGAGCGGGTCCGAACGGCAGCGGGGGATCGCGGGGGCACCTTCTCGATGCCGCCAAGGCGAGCCTCAAGCGGCTGCAGCTCGACCACGTGGACCTGTACCAGGTGCATGGCTTCGACACCGGCGTGCCGATGGAGGAGACGATCGAGGCGCTCGACATGCTGGTGAAGCAGGGCCTCGTCCGGTACGTCGGGCTGTCGAACTGGGCCGCATGGCAGGTGGCGAAGGCGCAAGGGATCGCCGAACGGCGCGGGTTCGCGCGGACCGCCTCGCTGCAGTCCTATTACACTCTCGTCGGGCGCGACCTCGAGCGCGACATCGCGCCGATGCTCGGGTCCGAGGGGATCGGGCTTATGGTGTGGAGCCCGCTCGCGGGCGGGCTGCTGTCGGGCAAGTACGACGGCGAGGGTGCGGCGGCGGACGGCCGGCGGGCGAGCTTCGACTTCCCGCCCGTGGACCGCGCCCGACTGCCCGGCGTCCTCGCAGCGCTGCGCGAGGTCGCCGGACGGCATGACGCGAGCGTTGCGCAGGTCGCGCTCGCCTGGCTGCTCACGCGGCCGCATGTCACCAGCGTCATTGTCGGGGCCAATCGCCCCGACCAGCTCGCCGACAACATCGGCGCCGCCGCGCTGGCGCTGTCGGAGGACGATCTCGCCGCCCTCGACGCGGCGAGCGCGCTGCCGCCCGAGTATCCTGGCTGGATGCTGGCGCGGCAGGGCCTCTACCGGCAGGGGACGCCTCTCACCGCAGTCCCGCGTCCGGCGCCGGCGGTGGAGATGGCCGAGGAGAAGCGCTGAAAAGCCGCCGCGGCGGTGTTCTGTCGCTCGGCGAGGACTATCGTCCTCGCCGACGAGCGAGGGTGCACAGAGGTGCGCATCCTCGCTATATTGTTGATCCTACGGTATAATTGAGTCTGGCGTTAACTGTTTCGGAAGGGGTGGGGAGCGTCCCGTCAGGCACCGCGCCCGTCGTCCGGGAGGGCCTTCAGGTCTCGCGCTCGTCGAACACGCCGAGGTCCTGTCGTCCAACGGCGACGGACTTGACGAGCGCAAAGCATGGCCTTCCCGGCGCGAGGCCGAGGGTGCGGAGTGAGCGACGGGTTATGCGGGCGATCACCCGCCCGTCTTCGCCGAGCCGCAGCGCCACTTCGGCCATCGCCCCGTCGTCGCGCAGCACGGTGTCGAAGGTGACCGGCAGCATGTTGAGCGCGCTGATGCCGTCAGGTCGCGCGAGGGCGATCATCACGTCGCGGGCGCGGATGCGGACACGGAGACGCGCGCCGACCGGGGCGTCGATCCGCGGGACCAGCAGCCGGGCGCCGTCGAGCAGGAGCTCGCTCAGGCCGTCGCCGGCGTCGTTGCTGGTGAGGCGTGCGGTCAGGATGACGCCGGCCTCGTCGCGCTCGGCGGCGGGAAATACATCGGGGTCCGACAGCACCGCGGCGGCCTGGCCGCTGCGAACGACCCGGCCATCCGCCAGTGCAACCACGGTGGTCGCGAGCCGCGCCACCTCCGGCACCACGTGGCTGACGTAAAGGATCGGGACGCGGACCTCGTCGCGCAAACGCTCTAGGTAGGGGACGATCTCGTCCTTGCGGGCGACGTCGAGAGCGGCGAGCGGCTCGTCCATCAAGAGGATGCGTGGGCTCGCCAGCAGCGCGCGACCGATCGCGACGCGCTGCTTCTCGCCGCCCGAGAGCCCCCCGGGGCGGCGGGCGAGCAGGTGGCCGATGCCGAGGAGCGCGACGATGCGGTCGACCTCGGCCCACGTCGCGGGCTCGGCAGCGAACCGGCGGCCGAAGAGCAGGTTCTGCCGCACCGAGAGGTGCGGAAAGAGCCGTGCGTCCTGGAACACGCAGCCTACACGGCGGCGGTGGCGAGGGACGTCGATCCCGGCGGCGGTGTCGAGAAGGACGGCGCCGTCGACGGCGATCCGGCCCAGGTCGGGGGTCAGCAGCCCGGCGATGGCGTGGACGACCGAGGTCTTGCCGGCACCCGAGGGGCCGAAGAGCGCGGTGACGCCGGCCGGCGCCTCGAAGGCGGCGTCGAGCCGGAAGCCGCCGAAGTCGTGGCGGACGAGAACGTCGAGGTTCATCCCTGCCCGGCGACGTGCCGCGCGACCCGGCGTCCGACGGCCTCCGACGCGAGCAGCGCCGCCATGGCGATCCCGATCGACACGAGGGTGAGCCGCAACGCGCCCGTCTCGCCCCCCGGCACCTGCAGCAGGGTGTAGATCGCCGTCGGGATCGTCTGCGTCTCGCCGGGGATGTTGGAGACGAAGGTGATCGTCGCGCCGAACTCGCCCATCGCCTTGGCAAAGGCGAGGATCGCGCCGGCGACGATGCCGGGCAGGATCAGCGGCAGGGTGACGAGGACGAAGGTCGCGACCCTGCCGGCGCCGAGGGTCCCCGCCGCCTCCTCCAGCCGGGGGTCGACCGCCTCGACGGCGAGCCGGATCGCCCGCACCATCAGCGGAAAGGCCATGACCGCGCAGGCGAGCGCCGCGCCGGTCCAGCGAAAGGCGAAGACGATGCCGACCTCGGCGAGGAGCTGCCCGATCGGCCCGCGCCGGCCGAAGGCAAGGAGAAGCAGGTAGCCGGTGACGACCGGCGGCAGGATCAGCGGCAGGTGCACGAGTCCGTTCAGGAGCTCGCGACCCGGGAAGTTGCCGCGCGCCAGCGCCAGCGCCACGAGTACGCCGACGGGAAGGCTGGCGGCGGTGGCCCAGACCGCGACCTTGAGCGAGAGGAAGACCGCGGTCCATTCCGCGGGCGACAGCACGGTCATGCGCCCTCAGTCGAGCCCGACGAAGCCCTCTGCCTCGAAGCGTGCGCGCGCTTCGGGGGTCGCGAGGTAGTCGAGGAAGCTCTTCGCGGCATCGCTGGTGCTCGAGGACGTCCGCGCCACCGGATAGACGATCGGTGGGTGCGTGTCATCGGGGAAGGTCCCGACCACGCTGACCTTGGGCTCGGCATGGGCGTCGGTCGCATAGACGATGCCGAGCGGCGCCTCGCCGAGTGCCACGAGCTGCAGCGCCGCGCGCACGTTGTCGGCCTGCGCCACGCTCGGCGCAACGCTGTCCCAGATTCCGAGCGACTCGAGCGCCGCCTTGCCGTACTTGCCCGCCGGCACCGAGTCGACGCTCGCCATCGCGAGCTTGCCGCCGCCGAGGGCGCCCGCGAGGTCGAAGCCGCTGGCAATCTCGACTGGCTTCGCGTCGGCACCGTGAGCGACGAGCACGATCTCGTTCCCGAGCAGGTTCTTGCGCGTCGCCGGGTCGATCAGCTTGCGCTCGGCGAGGTAGTCCATCCAGTCGAGATCGGCGGAGAAGAAGATGTCGGCGGGCGCCCCCTGCTCGATCTGCTTTGCGAGCGCCGAGCTGGCGGCGTAGCTGATCGTCGCCTTCTCGCCGCTCGCCTGCGCCCAGTCGGCGGCGACGTTGTCGAGGGCGTTCTTCAGGCTCGCCGCCGCGAAGACGACGGCCTCCGCCGCAAAGGCCGCGGGCGCGATGAAAGCCGCGGCCATGACGGCGAGCGCGAAGCTGCGGACCGATCGACGGTACGACATGACCTTCCCCTTCGACATGGTCGTCAGGATATATCGGCCGATCGCCCTCGGTGCCGCAAGCGTTATTTCCGATCAGACATATTCACAGCCGCTCGCAGCGCGGCGATCTCGTCTGCTGCGGCCTCTGCGGCCTTGGCCTCCATGCCGCGGTACGCCGCCAGCACGTCTGCGCCGAGCGCGGTCAGGCTGGCGCCGCCGTGCCCGGCGCCACCGCGCGCCGCGGTGATCAGCGGCGCACGGGCCATCGCGTTCAACGTCTCGGCCAGCGTCCAGGCGCGCTTGTAGCTCATCCCCATGCGCCGGCCGGCAGCGGCGATCGAGCCCGTGTCGCGGATCCCCTCGAGCAGGTCGGCCTTGCCCGGCCCGATGAACGCGCCGGAGGCAAACACGACGCGGATGCGCAATCCGGGCGGGGTCGGTCGCTTTGCCATGCCAGCGAGGATCGGCGCCCCGCGGGCGGGTGGCAAGGGGGACGTCGTCGGACGTCCGGGTGATTGGCTCGGTCCTCGCGACCATGGGCGATTCGGCCGTATCCCTTACCCGACCGTCAAAATCGTATGGGCGCTTTCCATACGCTTTCCATACGCCTTCCAGGCAGCCCAAACCGTTGCAAACACGGCCGGACTCGCCACCGTTCCCGGATCCCCGCGTCAACCACCCTGAGGCCGCATCACCCGACCTTGCGCACCTCGGGGATCGTCCAGGTGCCGTTCAGGATCGACGGGTCGCTCTCGCTCGGCCAGTAAAGCCGCAGCATCAGCGTGAACTGGTCCGGCGGCGCCGGCAGCCAGTTCGACTCCTTGTCCTTGCCGGGCGACTGATGCTGGATCAGCAGGTCGATCGAGCCGTCCGCATTGGCCCTCAGGTCCTGCCGCTCGCTGATCGAATAGCGGTTCAGCGGGTTCTCCACGAAGAAGAAGTTCTTGTCGTACATGGTCAGCGACCAGAAGCCCTTGACCGGCGGCAGTTGGCCCTTCTTGAAGCTCATCACGTACCTCTCGGAGCCTATATAGTTGCGCCCGAGGACGCCGCCGGCACCCTTGAGCGAGGTCGGATAGACCGCGTCCTGCGGCCGGTTGGCGCCAAGCCCGATCGCGGTGATGAGCGCCCGCTGGACGTAGTCGGTGCCGTAGAGCCCGGTCTTCAGGGTGAAGCCCCAGCCATTGGCGTGCTTGATGTCGTCGCTGGTCTTGAAGTGCAGCATGATCCGGTCGAAGCCGACCTGTGGCACGCGCTTGGCGAGCGCCGGGTTGAACTTCGAGGCATCGAAGTCCTTGCCGGGCTCGATGCCGATCTCGGCGAACTTGGCCAGCGCCGGGCCGTCGGCCTCGGACGGCGGGTTCCGCTTCATCAGCTCGCAGAAGAGGGTGAAGTATTCGATCGCATCGAGCGCGTTCACCTGATCGCGCACCGGCGTCTTCATGTCAATCTTCGGGTCGACCTTGCCGGTCGGCGCGGTGTAGCTGTCGCCGCCCCAGGCCGAGAGGGGCATCAGCTTCACCTGGTCCTGCAGCGCGTGGACCGTGGCGTAGTCCTCGGGCGTGCCGGTGCAGTAGATGCGGCCCAGTAGCCAGACGATAGCGGTCGGCGACTTGTATTCGACGACGCCCTGCGGCAGCGTCCCGCTCCAGCCCGGCCCGGTGATCGCATAGGTCTGCGCCGCGGTCCCGGTGGTACGCTTGCCCGGCACCTCGAAGACATCGGTCCAGCCGTCGAGGAACGGGAAGAGCGCGTAGCGGCCGTCGAGGTCGGGCAGGCCGACGACCCAGGGCTCGTCGCCTACGTCGAGGAAGGCGGTGGTGTAGAGCGTGTCGGCGTTGGGTGCCGTCACGTCGCGGAACGAGGCGTTCGGGTATTCCCGGAGCTTGATCAGGTTGCCCATCGGCCCGCGCGTGCCCTCCGGCTTCTCGACGTTGGTGACGACGCGCCGGGTCATCTCCATCGTGATCAGCGGATAGGCGAAGGCATAAGCCTCGAGCGCGAGGAAGAAGTCCTCGCCGCCTTCCATCATGTCGTTGATCGGCCCGTCGAGCGCCAGCCCCGGCCGGGCGGCCGCCATCGCCAGCGCCCCGATCCCGGCGGTGGTCACCGCGCGTCGCGAAAAGTCCATCAGATTCTCCAGATCCGGTCCCCGTTCGCGGCGGAACCTGCCCGCGGGCCAGAGCGCGCGCAAGCATCGCGCCGCCGCACCCGCGCCGTCCGCGGCGCGCGAAGCCAAATCGGACCGCCCGGGCAGCGCTGAGGGGTCTAACCCGAGTTGCGGCCCGGCCCGCCGAGGGCCCGGAGCGCGTTCAGGATCACCGCCACGTCGATCGCCTCCTGCAGCAAGGCGCCCTGCACCGGGCTGATCAGCCCGAACGCCGCCGCGACCATGCCCACGATCGACAGTCCGAGTCCGGCGACGACGCTCTCGAGCGCGATCCTCCGAGCGCGGCGCGCGATCGCGAGGCCGGGGACGATGCGATCGATTCGGTCGACCAGCAGCACGACGTCCGCGGCCTCCGCGGCGGCCGCCGCCCCGCGGGCGCCCATGGCGACCCCGACGTCGGCGGCGGCCAGCGCCGGTGCGTCGTTGACCCCGTCGCCGATCATCATCACCGAGCCCTCGGCACGCTCCGCCCGCACCACAGCGACCTTGTCGCGCGGGGCGAGCCCGGCGTGTACCGCGTCGAAGCCCAGCCCCGCCGTCACCGCCTCAGCGACCTCCGGACGGTCGCCGGTCGCCAGCACGAGCCGCCGGACGCCGGCGCGGCGCAGCGCCTCCATCAGCGCGGCGGTCCCGGGGCGCAACGTGTCGGCGAGGACGAGCGTGCCGGCGGGCCGGCCGTCGACCGCGACCGCCACGGCCAGCTCGTGCGCCGCGGCGTCCGCTGGCGGGCCCAGCGCGAGCCTTGCCGCTACGAAGCCGGGACCACCGACGACGACCCCGCGACCCGCGAGCCGTCCCTCCATCCCCTCGCCCGCCGTCTCGATCACCGCGGCCGGCACCGCGAGCGCCATCCCGCGTTTGCGTGCCTCGGCGACGATCGTGGCGGCGACCGGGTGCTTCGACGCCTGGTCCAGCGAGGCGGCGAGCCGCAGCACCTCCTCGGCCTCGAAGCCGGCGGCCGGCTCGACCGCCACCAGCCTCGGCTGCCCCCGGGTCAGCGTCCCGGTCTTGTCGAGCACGATGACGCTGACCCGCGCGAGCGCCTCGAGGCCCTGCGCGCCCTTGATCAGGATGCCCTCGCGCGCCGCCCGCGACAGCCCGGCGACCAGCGCAACCGGGACCGCGAGGATCAGCGGGCAGGGCGTGGCGACGACGAGCACCGCAACCGCCCGGACCGGGTCGCCGGTGAGCCCCCAGGCGGCGCCGGCGATGGCGAGGGTCAGCGCCAGGAACCAGAGCGCGAAGCGGTCGGCCATCCGCGCCATCGGCGCGCGCGAGCGCTGCGCGTCCTCGACCAGCCGCACGATGCCGGCGAAGGTACTTTCGGCCGCCGGCCGCGCAGCCGTCATCTCGAACGCGTCGCCCGCGTTGGTCGGCCCGCTCATCACCGTGGACCCCGGCACGTGGGTCACCGGCAGCGGCTCGCCGGTCAGCGCCGATTCGTCCAGCGTGGCGATGCCGTCCGCCACCGTGCCATCGACCGGAACCACATCGCCGGAGCGGATCAGCAGCCGGTCGCCGGCGACCACCGCCTGCAGCGGCACCTCCTCGAGGCCCCGGTCGCCGTGGCGGAGCGCGACGCGCGGTACCCGCTCGAGCAGGCCCGTCATCTCGCGCCCCGCCCGCCGCTCGGCGAAGGCTTCGAGATACTGGCCGCCCGAGTACATCAGCGCCACCACGGCCGCCGCCAGAGCCTCGCCGAAGGCCAGAGCGGCCGTCATCGACAGCGAGGCGACGATGTCGAGCCCGACGTCGCCGCGCGCGAGGCTCGTCACGATCTCCAGCAGGAGCGCGGCCAGCACCGGCAGCGCCGCCGCGGTCCAGACCCAGCCAGCAATGTTCGGCTCGCCCGCCGCCAGCAGGGCGAGGCCGGCGGTCAGCCCGATGGCCGGCAACGCGACGAGGAACGGGCGCAGTCCGCGCTGGAAGCCGGCAAGCGTCATGGCGGCCTCATTCAACCGCAGCCCGGCCGCGCTGTCACGACGATCTCTGGCTGCAGGGCTTTTCCCCGCCCGGTGCCGGCGCTAAGAACCGCCCCGTCCTAGTTCGGGGAAGCCTGCCCATGCCGATGGAGAAGACTTTCGACGCCGCGACGGCGGAGCCAGCGATCTCCGCTCGCTGGGAGGCGGCCGACGCGTTCCGCGCCGGCGCCAACGCGAAGCCCGACGCCGAGCCCTTCTCGCTGCTGCTGCCGCCGCCGAACGTCACCGGCAGCCTGCACATGGGGCACGCCTTCAACCATACGCTGATGGACATCCTGGTCCGCTGGCACCGGATGCGCGGCTTCGACGTGCTGTGGCAGCCCGGCCTCGATCATGCCGGCATCGCGACCCAGATGGTCGTCGAGCGCGAGCTCGCCCGCACCGGCAACGAGTCGCGCCGCGACATGGGCCGCGAGGCGTTCGTCGCCAAGGTCTGGGAATGGAAGGCAGGGTCGGGCGGAACGATCCTCGCGCAGTCGCGCCGGCTCGGCGATTCCTTCGATCTGTCGCGCAATCGCTTCACCATGGACGAGCACTTCCACGAGGCAGTGCTGAAAACGTTCGTCGAGTTTCACGCCCGTGGGCTTATCTCGCGGGGCAAGCGGCTGGTGAACTGGGACCCGCACTTCGAGACCGCGATCTCGGACCTCGAGGTCGAGCAGGTCGAGACCAAGGGGCACCTCTGGCGCCTGCGCTACCCGCTCGAGGGCGGCGCCAGCTACAAGCACCCTGTCGCGTTTGACGAGGACGGCAAGCCGACCGAGTGGGAAACCCGCGACTACCTGGTCGTCGCGACGACGCGTCCCGAGACGATGCTCGGCGATAGCGGCGTCGCGGTGCATCCCGACGACGAGCGCTACCGGCACCTGGTCGGAAAGACGGTCCGGCTGCCGCTCGTCGGCCGCTCGATTCCGATCGTCGCCGATGCCTACGCCGACCCGACGAAGGGGACGGGCGCGGTCAAGATCACCCCGGCGCACGACTTCAACGACTGGGAGGTCGGGCGGCGCTGCGGACTCGCGGCGATCAGCGTGATGGACAACCGCGCCCAGATCGCGCTCAAGGACAACCTGCCGTTCTGGGAGGGCATCGACCCTGACGACGAGCTCGCCGACATCGAGGGGCTCGACCGCTATGCGGCCCGCGACCTGATCCTGACCCTGGCCGAGGAACAGGGCTGGCTCGACGGCTCCGACGAGGAGATCCATGCCGTGCCGCACGGCGACCGGTCAAAGGTCGCCGTCGAGCCATTTCTGACCGATCAGTGGTTCGTGGACGCGGCCCGGCTCGCCGGGCCGGCCCTTGCCGCCGTCCGCGATGGCCGCACGCGCATCTTTCCGGAACGGGACGAGAAGACCTATTTCCACTGGCTCGAGAACATCGAGCCCTGGTGCATCTCGCGCCAGCTCTGGTGGGGGCACCAGATCCCCGTCTGGTACGGGCCGAAGAAGGAAGCCTTCGTCGGCCTCGGCGACAGCGAGACCGTCACGCGGCCCAACTCCGCCGACCCCGAGATCTTCATCGGCGCCAGCGTCCCGGAAATCCGAGTCGCCGCCGAAGCCTACTACGGGCCTGGCATCGAGGTGCGCATCGTCGCCGAGCCGACGCCGACCTACCGCTTCGGTACCCAGTACCCCGGCCCGAGCGGCATCGCGAAGTTCGTCGAGGTCAACCGCGACCCCGACGTCCTCGACACCTGGTTCTCGTCGGGCATCTGGCCGATCGGAACGCTCGGCTGGCCGGACAAGACGCCCGAGCTCGCGCGCTACTATCCGACGAGCGCCCTCGTGACCGGCTTCGACATCATCTTCTTCTGGGTCGCCCGGATGATGATGATGCAGCTCGAGCTCGTCGGCGAGGTGCCGTTCAAGGAGGTATACATCCACGCCCTCGTTCGCGACGAGAAGGGCAAGAAGATGTCGAAGTCGCTCGGCAACATCCTCGACCCGATCGAGCTGATCGACGAGTTCGGCGCCGACGCCGTCCGCTTCACCCTCGCCGCCATGGCCGCGATGGGCCGCGACCTCAAGCTCAGCCGCGACCGCATCGCCGGCTACCGCAACTTCGGGACCAAGCTCTGGAACGCGGCCCGCTTCGCCGAGCTCAACGACTGCCGCCCGGACGCGGCCTTCGATCCGACGGCGGTCACGCTCACCGCCAACAAGTGGATTGTCGGCGAGACCGGCCGCCTGCGCGCGACCCTCGACGCCACCCTCGACGGCTACCGCTTCAACGATGCCGCCAATGCGCTGCACGCGCACGTCTGGGGCAAGGTCTGCGACTGGTACGTCGAGCTCGCGAAGCCCCTCTTCGACGATCCCGCCGCTGCCGCCGAAACCCGCGCGACCACGGCCTGGGTGCTCGACCAGTGCCTCGTGCTCATGCATCCCTTCATGCCGTTCATCACCGAGGCGCTCTGGGACCAGACCGCGGCTCGCCCGAAGCTCCTCTGCCACGCCGACTGGCCGAGTTACGGCGAGGAGCTGATCGATGCCGACGCCGACGCCGAGATGAACTGGGTGATCGGGCTGATCGAGACGATCCGCTCGGTCCGCTCGGAGATGAATGTCCCCGCCGGCGCGCGGGCGACGCTGGTGCAGCTCGCGCTGACGCCCGCGCAGGTCGAGGCGCTGGAGCGCAACCGGGCCATGGTCGCGAAGCTCGCCCGCATCGACCGGTTCGAATCCGCCCCGGAGGCCCCCCGCGGCGCCGTTACGCTGACCGTTCAGGGGGCGACCTTCTGCCTGCCGCTCGCCGACGTGATCGACATCGCCGCCGAGCGCGAGCGGTTGCGGAAGGCGCTCGACAAGCTCGGCAAGGAGGCACAGGGGATCCGCGGCAAGCTCGCCAACGAGGCTTTCGTCGCCAAGGCTCCCGAGGACGTCGTCGACGAGCAGCGCACCCGCCTCGAAGCCGCCGAAGAAGAGATCGCCGTCCTGCGCGCCGCCGAGGCCCGCCTCGCGGGCCTCTGACAGATCCAGGAGACCTCTCGGAGTTTGTTCGCCCGCGAAGGTTGCTCGCATACTACGAGCCGTTGTTGTCGCTGAAAGCGTCTTCCCCGGATTCGACCCCGTCGGCATCGAGCTGGGTCGGGGCGGGCATGTCACAGCGCCTCGATGCCGCTCCCGACCAGCATTGCCCCGATCAGCACGAGGATGACGGCCATGATCAGCGCCTGGTGGCGGACCAGCCCGTCGCGCAGCGCCGCGAGCCGCTCGCGCGCCGCCGGTCCGGACGCGAGCGCCCAGACGAGCGGCGCGGCGACGCCGAGGGACGCGACCGCCGCGAAGAGCACCGCCAGGGCGAGCGCCTGCGGCCGCGGCAGCGCGACCGCGCCGATGATCGCCCCGGCACCCGCCACGAAGGCCAGCTCCTTCGGGTTGGCGACCGTCAGGAGCGCGCCGAGCCGCAGCGCCCTGCCGGGGCTTGCCGATTCAATGGCGCGCATCCAGGCCGGGATGGTCGGCTCGCCGGGCCGGCGCCGCCACACCAGCCACCCTCCGGCGATCAGCAGGCAGCCGAGGGCGATCCGGATCCAGGCACTGCGGTCAGCGCCGTCGGGATCGCGCGCCAGCTGACCCGCCAGCAGCGCCACCGCGAAGGCGACCGCCGCCAGCGTCGCAACCCGGCCGGCTAGAAAGCCGAGGCCGCCGCGAGTCCCCGCCGGCGCGAGCAGCAGCATCACGAGCGTGATGACCGGCAGCGGACTCAGCGCCACCGGAATCGCATAGGGCACGAGGTCGCCGAGGATCTGGAGCATATGCGGGCTCGCCGCCGGGACAGAGCGCGACGGTAGCGACTTGCCGGTCGGCGGAGCAAGCCGTCTTGTGCCCCCGCGGCGATCCGCGCAAACCTGCCGTGCCATGCGCCTGACGCCCCTCGCCGCCAGCCTTCCCGCCACCGTCCCTTTCACCGGGCCGGAGGCGCTGGAGCGCGCCTCCCGACGCCGGTTCGCCGCCCGCATCGGCGCCAACGAGAGTGTATTCGGTCCGTCGCCGCGGGCGATCGCCGCTATGCAGGCGGCGGCGGCCGAGGCGTGGATGTACGCCGACCCCGACCTCTTCGAGATCAAGGCGGCGCTCGCCGCCCGCCACGGCGTGACCCCGGCGCATATTGCCGTCGGCGAGGGCATCGACGGACTGCTCGGCAACCTCGTCCGGCTGCTGGTCGCCCAGCACACCCCGGTCGTCACCTCCGCCGGCGCCTATCCGACCTTCGCCTACCACGTGGCGGGCTTCGGCGGCCGCTTGCTGACCGTGCCCTACCGCGGCGACTCCGAGGATCCGGAAGCGCTGCTGCTCCTCGCGCGCAAGGCCGGCGCGCCGCTCGTCTACCTCGCCAATCCCGACAACCCGATGGGCAGCTGGCATTCGGGCGTGCGCATCGCCGAGATGATCGGCCGGCTCCCCGGCGGAGCGGTGCTCTGCCTCGACGAGGCCTATGCCGACTTCGCGCCGGCCGAGGCGCTGTCGCCCATGGACCCCGACGAAGGCCGCGTGATCCGGATGCGGACCTTCTCGAAGGCGCACGGGATGGCCGGCGCCCGGATCGGCTACGCGATCGGGCACCCGGACCTGATCGCCGCCTTCGACCGCGTCCGCAACCACTTCGGGGTGAACCGGCTCGCGGTCGCGGGCGCGCTGGCGTCGCTGGCCGATCCGGGCTGGATCGCCCACGTCCGAACCGAGGTTGCGGCGGCGCGGGCGCGGATCGGCGCGGTCGCGGCGGCGAACGGGCTCACGACCCTGCCGTCGGCGACCAACTTCGTCGCCGTGGACTGCGGCCGCGACGGCGCCTTCGCGCGGGCCGTGCTCGATGGGCTGCTCGCGCGCGGCATTTTCGTGCGCAAGCCGACGGTGGCGCCGCAGGACCGCTGCATCCGGGTCGGCGCCGGCCGGGCCGCCGACCTCGATGCCTTCGAGGCCGCCCTCCCCGGGGCACTCGGCGACGCGGGCTCAGCCGGCGCGGGAGCAGGAGAGGCCTGCAGCGGAGCGACGCGCCCGAAGCGGAACGATCCCTCCTAATTCGCTGCCGGCGCGGCTTCGCTTGTCGGCTCTCGCGCGGTAACCCCCGGGATCGGGGGTGGTCCGCCGTTAACCAGTTTCGGCGCTGGTGAACGCGTCGATGCGGCGCTACCAGTAGACTGGGTAGCCGTAGTAGCCGAGGAACTGCTCCTCGATGGCGCGGTCGATCGTCTGCTCGGGATCGAACGCCGGCCCGTTCCTGACCTGCTCGCGCGTCAGGTCGACCTCGAGCGTCCGCTCCGCCGCCTCGGTTCCCTTCAACGCCTGCGGAACCAGCAGGACGAGCTTGCCGGGCCACCAGTCGCGGGTGTCGACGACAAGGTAGCGCACGACCCAGCCGTCGGGATCGATCAGGACGTCGTCCACGTGGCCGATCCGCCCATCGCGGGCTTGGATATGGCAGCCGACCAGCGCGTCCGCCGAGCGAACCCCGCGCTCGCCAGGCGCAGGAGCCGGGTGACCGATGCCGGTCCAGTAGCCCTGCCAGCCGTAGTGGGCGACGATCTCCTCTTCGTACTCGCGCGATACCGGCTCGTCGTCGTCGAACGGCGGGCTCGCCCGAACCTGATCGCGGGTAATGTCGAGCCGGAGCTCGAGGCGGTCGGTTTCGCGCGCATCGATATGGGCGGGCGCGATCAGCACGTTTCGCCCCGGCAGCCAGTTCCCCGTGTCGATGACGAACCAGCGGACCGTCCAGTTGCCCGCATCGAACAGGCAGTCCCGGATGGCGCCGATCGGTCCGTCCGTCGCCTGCAGCTCGAAGTCGCCGAGCCGGGATGCCGTCCACAACATGGATCCACCTCCTCGCCGTGCGCCGCAGCGGCAACGGCCGCGTGCGCCCGGGAGTTCCCGGGCGCATCATCCCAGGTGCTATCAGCTGGTCGCGGCGGCGGTCTCGCCGGCGAGGGCCTTGCGCAGGGCGTCCTCGCGGGTGTGGTCGAGCGAGGTCTGCAGCACGGTGCCGCCGACGCCCTTGAGCTCCTCGAGCACCTTGTCGCCAGTCACCTTCTTGACCAGCACGAAGAGGATCGCCTCGCCTTCCTTGATGTCGGCCTCGCCGAGGCCCTTCATGAACTTGTCGTCGACACCGACGTCGGTCAGGGCACCCGCAATCGCGCCGGAGGCGGCGCCGACGGCGACACCGAGCAGCGGGTTGAGGAACAGGAGCCCGACCAGCAGCCCCCAGAAGCTGCCGCCGGCGGCGCCCGCGGCGGTGGTGTTCATCAGCTGGTTGAGCTTGACCTTGCCGTTGGCGTTCTTGGTCGCGATCACCGCGTCGCCGATGTCGATCAGATAGTCCTTCTGCATCCCGAGGATCTTCTCCCGGACCTCCTCGGCCTTCGCCTCGGTCGGAAAGACCACCGCGATCAGGTCAGCCATCGTCGCCCCCTATGCAAATACGATCCGCCGCCCGCGGCGGCCGGCGCGATTAACCGCAGCCCGCCGCCGACTGTCAATTCGCAAGTCCATGACCGGCTCCCTCCCCGGGAGAGAGCCGGGCCGGCTCACTTGCAGGCGTTGGTCTGCGTTCCGACCGCCGCGCCTGCGCCCGCGCCCACCGCGGTCATCGCCTGCTTGCCCTTGCCGGCGCCGAACTGGTTGCCGATCAGGCCGCCGAGTGCCGCGCCGCCGAGCACGCCGCCCGCGCACTGCAGCTCCTTGTTGGTCTGCGGGTTGTTGGTGCAGCCGCTGCCGGCCATTGCGACGGCGGCCAGCGCCGCGAGGACCAGTCCCTTCCGCATTCGTATCTCCCTTGGCGAGCGCCGCCTGTGGCGCCCCCTAGCCATAGTGGCTTATGCCCTCGCTATCCATAGCGATCATCGCGTCCACGCTGGAAGCGGGATGCGGGCGGCCGGCAGGGACCGGCCGCCCTCCGGTCAGTTCAGCTTGCCGTTGCCGTCCTTGTCCAGCGCGGCGAAGTCGGCCTGGGTCTTGGCGCTGAATTCGGCCCGGCTGATCGAGCCGTTGCCGTTGGTGTCGGTGACCGTGAAGAGCTCGACACTGATGACCGAGCCGGCCTCCTCCTTGCTGATCGAGCCGTCCTTGTTGATGTCGAGCGCCTTGAACGCCCGGTCGGTGAAGGCGGCGAACTCGGTCGCGTCGATCACGCCGTCACCGTTGGTGTCGACGGCGGCGAGCTCTTTGGTGGTCATCTGCTGCGCCTGGGCGGCGCCAGCCAGCGCGAGCGCGCCCGCGCAGGCGATCAGGAACGTCCTCATGCCCACCTCCCTCACTTCGCGCAGGTCAGCTTGGCGCCGACCGCGGTGCCGACACCGGCCCCGGCCGAGATCGCCAGCGTATTGCCGACGCCCGCGCCGACCAGGCTGCCGGCGAGCCCGCCCAGTACCGCGCCGGTCAACGTGCCGGCGGCACAGCCCAGCTCGTGCTTCTGCTCGGGTGTCTCGTTGGCGCAGGCAGAGAGCACGAACGTCGCCCCCGCCAGCAGCAGCATCACTCTTCCCAAAGGTCCCTCCTTTTTTGAAATCCAGCCCACCCCGGGGCAGCGTTACGTGATTTCCGCCGCCTCCGCCACCGGGTTGAGGGCCGCCGTCCCGACGCCCGCGACCACCGCCGCCGCCGCTTCCAGCGCGCCCTTGCCGTGCGGGATTCCGAGGGCGCGCAGGCCGGCCTCGACGGTCGCCAGCGTCCCGAGGAGGGTCGGCGGGTTCAGGTGACCCATGTGGCCGATGCGGAACAGCCCCTCGGGGTCGACCCCGGGCGCCGGCAGCCCGACCCCGAGGGTGACGCCGGCGACGTCGGCGCACCAGCGCCGGAGCCGCGCGCCCTCGCCCGGCGCTGTCCGGATCGTCGTCACCGCGTGGCTCCGCTTTCCGGAGTCGGGGAGGTTGAGCCGAAACGACCCGCCGGCGCCCCAGGCGTCGACCGCCGCCCAGACGGTCCGGGCCAGCACCGCGTGCCGGTTCCAGACCGCCTCGAGCCCCTCCTCCTCTAGGATCATCCCGAGCGCGCAGGCGAGCCCGTAGAGATGGTGCGTCGGCGGTGTCCCGGCGAAGCGTTGGTAGAAGACCTCGGGCTTCAGCCGCGGCCCCCAGTCCCAATAGGGGCTCGGGCACCGCACGCGCGCCGCCAGCCCCCGAGGGCCGATGAAGGTGAAGGCCATGCCGGGCGGGGTCATCAGCCCCTTCTGGCTGGCGGCGAGAGTGACGTCGGCACCCCAGGCGTCCATCTCGTAGCGATCGCAGGCGAGGCTCGCGATGCAGTCGACGACCAGAAGCGCGGGGTGCCCGGTCGCGTCGATTGCCTGCCGCAGGGCCGCGACATCGCTCCGAACCGAGGAGGCCGTATCGGTGTGCACCGCCAGGACAGCGCGGATCGCATGGGCACGGTCGGCGGCGAGCCGCGCGGCGATCCGCTCCGGGTCGATCGGGTCGCGAAAGCCCGTGTCGATCACCTCGACGTCAACCCCCATCTGCCGCGCCGTCGCCGCCCACCCGAGCCCGAACCGGCCGCTCGCCGCTACCAGCGCCTTGTCGCCCGGCCCGAGCAGGTTGGCGATCGCCGCCTCCCAGGCGGCATGGCCGTTGCCGATGTAGATGGCCAACTCGCCCGTGGTCCCCGCGACCCGCTTCAGGTCCGCCATCGCCCGTTCGGTCAGGGTGATGAGCTCGCCCTCGTAGATGTTCGGGGCCGGGCGGTGCATCGCCTGCAGCACCCGGTCGGGGATCATCGACGGGCCGGGAATGGCGAGGACGTCGCGGCCGCGCGAAAGGGTCATGGGCAGGCTCCGGGGCGAATGCGCGCCGGACGTTAGCGGCGGGCCACGGCAGAGGAAACGGCGAATCCGCTTGGTCGCCGCGCGGACCGCGTGCTACCCCCGGCGCCGGCCGGACGAACCCGGCGCCGACCGGATCCCGCCATGCCCGACGCCAGAGACACGCCGAGCGCCTCGCCCTGGTGGCGGCTCTGGCGCGATTGGCTGGCGCCGCACTGGGGGATGCTCGCGATCTCGCTGGCGATGACCTGGCTCGTCGCGCTCTCGACCGGCGGCTACTCCAAGCTGATCCAGCTCGTGATGACCGCCTTTCAGGACAAGGAGGCGAGCGTGCTCTGGTGGGGCCCGCTCGGGGTCGTCGTGCTGAGTGGCGCGAGCGCGGTCGGTCAGTACTGGAAGGAGGTCACCGGCAACCGTGTTACCAACCGGATGGAAACCGAGCTCCGCAAGACCATGTTCCAGCGCCTCGTCGGATCCGACCTCGCCCGGCTGCAGACGGAGGCGCCGGCGGGGCTTGCGGCCCGCTTCTCCTCGGACATCGGACTGATCGGCACCGCGGTCCGCTCGATGCTCGGCGGCGTGACCGGCATCCTCACGATCGTCGTCACCGTCGGCTTCATGCTGTCGATCGACTGGAAGCTGACGATCGGCATCTCGCTGATCTTCGCCTTCGCCTTGATCCCGGTGAACCGCATCGGCCGCCGCCTGCGACGGCTGGCGAAGTCGACCCAGGCCGAGGTCGCCTCGATGACCTCCGAGGTCACCGAGGGCCTGTCGGGCATCCGCATGGCGCGGACCTACCGGCTCGAGGAGCCCCTGGCCGAGAACGCCGGCCTCGTCTTCGAGCGGCTCTTCGGCCTGCGCATCCGGCAGGCCCGCTGGCAGGCGCGCGTCGCGCCGATGATGGAGGCCCTGATCGGCGTCGCCGTCGCCGTCCTCCTCTTCGTCGTCGGCCTGCGCATCCAGGCCGGGACCATCACCGTCGCCGACTTCACCGGCCTCCTCACCGGCCTCGGCGTCGTCGCCGGTCCCGCCCGCCGTCTCGGAGGCAACTTCGCCACTGTCCAGCAGGGCGCCGCCGCCCTCGACCGGGTCTTCCTGCTCTTCGACGCCGAGAACACCATCGTCGACGGTCCCGACCGGATCGAGCGCGCCATCGGCCAGATCCGCTTCGAGGACGTGCATTTCGCCTATCCCGACGGCCACGTCGCGCTCGACGGCTTCGGATTGATCATCGAGCCAGGACAGCGCGTGGCCTTCGTCGGTCGCTCCGGCGCCGGCAAGTCCACGGTGTTCAACTTGCTGCCGCGGCTCTACGACCCGACCGCCGGCCGCATCCTCCTCGACGGCCACGACCTGCGATCGCTGACGCTCGCCTCGCTCCGCGACCAGATCGCCGTCGTCAGTCAGGAGTCCGTACTGCTTTCCGGCACCATCGCGCAGAACATCGGCTTCGGCCGCCGCGACGCACTCCGCGCCGACATCGAGGCCGCCGCCGAGGCGGCCGCCGCCGACGGCTTCATCCTCGCGCTGCCCCAGGGTTACGAGACACCGGTCGCCCCCGCTGCCGGCCAGTTTTCCGGTGGCGAGCGCCAGCGGCTGTCGATCGCCCGTGCCATCGTCCGCGACGCCCCGATCCTGCTGCTCGACGAGCCCACCTCCGCCCTCGACGCCGAGAGCGAGGCCTTGATCCGCGATGCCCTCGACCGCCTCGCCCACGGCCGCACCACGCTCGTCATCGCCCACCGCCTGTCGACGGTGCTCGACTCGGACCTGATCGTCGTCATGGACAAGGGCCGCATCGTCGAGCAGGGCACCCACGCCGAGCTCCTCGCCCGCCAGGGGCTCTACGCCGACCTCTACCAGCTGCAGTTCGCCGGGGCGGATGCGTAGCACCGGGCACGGGTCGGGTCACAGACCGTAGAGGGCGTCGTACTTCGCCTCGAGGCTGCCGAGGAGCGTTGCCGCATCCGGCTTGCGGCCGGTCGCCTCGGCAATCAGCGCCGGCGGCGCCAGCAGCCGGCCGCGGCGGTGGACGCGCGGACCGAGCCAGGCGACGATCGGGGCGAAGTCGCCGGCAGCGAGCCGCGCGTCGAGGTCCGGCAGGTCGCGGCGCAGCGCGATGTCGAGCTCGGCGGCATAGACGTTGCCGATGGTGTAGGTCGGAAAGTAGCCGAAGAGCCCAACCGCCCAGTGCACGTCCTGCAGCACCCCGCGGCGCGCGTCGGGTACGGCTCGGCCGAAATCGGCGAGGAAGCGGTCGTTCCACGCGGCCTCGAGGTCGCCGACCGCGAGGTCGCCACCGATCAGCGACCGTTCCAAGTCGAAACGGAGCATCACGTGGAGGTTATAGTGCACCTCGTCGGCGTCGGTGCGGATGAAGCCGGTCTCGACCGCGTTGACCGCGCGGTAGAGCTCGGCCGGCCCCTCGACGCCGATCGCGCCGAAGCTGTCGCTCAGCGCCGGATAAAGCCAGTCGCAGAAGGCGCGGCTGCGGCCGAGCTGGTTCTCGAACAGCCGTGACTGGCTCTCGTGCACGCCCATGGACGCGTGCGCGCCGGCGGGCAGCAGCGCCAGCGATGGATCGAGCCCCTGCGCATAGATGGCGTGGCCGACCTCGTGCATGGTGGCGTAGACGCATTCGCGCGGGTCGGCTTCGTCGACTCGGGTGGTGATGCGCACGTCGCCACCCCCGCCGTTCGAGGACGGGTGTGCGGCGAGGTCGAGACGGCCGGCTTGCCAGTCGTAGCCGAGGATGTCGCCGATCCGCCGCGCCAGCGCGAGCTGCCGCTCGCGCGGGAAGCGGCCGGCGAGGACGGGGATCGGGCGCGCAGCCGCGCCGATCCGCGCGCGCAGCGCGGCGAGGCCGGGCCGGAGCGCGCCGAACAGGGCCTCGAGCTCCGTTGCCGTGGCGCCCGGCTCGAAGTCGTCCAGGAGCGCGTCGTAGCCGCTGCGGCCGGCCTCGGCCAGGCAGTCGGCCTCGGCCCGCTTCAAGGCCACCATGCGCTCGAGGGCCGGCGCGAAGGCTGCGAAGGAGGCAGCCTCGCGCGCCGCCTCCCAGGCGGATTGCCCCTCGACGGCGGCTGTGGCGAGGTCGGCAGCGAGCAGGGCCGGAACCCGGACGGCGCGGCGGTGCAGCCGTGCCGCCTCGGCCAGGTTGACCGCGGCCGCGCCCTCCCGTGGCCCGGAGGCTTCGATCCAGTCCGGGATGCGCGGATCGGTGGCGAGCGCGTGCAGCGACGCGGCGACCGCCGCCGCCTGTTCGGCGCGCTGGGCGGCGCCCTTGGGCGGCATCTGCGTGTCCTGGTCCCAGTTAAGCAGCCCCGCGACCTGCTCGAGGGCGGTGATCCGGCGCAGGTGCCGGGAGAGCTCGGCGTAGGCGTCGACGGCGTTCAAAAGGCTCCTCCGGGCGGTTCCCGCGGATGCTACCGGCGGTGTCGGCGGCGGTCCATGGCTTGACAGCCAGCCGGCGGCGGCGGAGGGGAAATGCAAGCACGAGGGAGGATCGAGCATGAGCACGGAGACGGCGGGGCGGGCTATCGTAGCGGAGCCGCTGACCCGCGAGGCCTTCGCCCCGTTCGGCGATGTGATCGAGGCGGTCGGCGCCAGCTTCCCGATCAATGGTGGCATGTGCGACCGCTTCCACGACCTGGCGCGGATGGATTTCGCCGGCGGGGGCGCCCGGGCCGGGATCAGCGTCGGCTGGGGGCGGCCGTACGCGCTGCCGCTGAGCTTCGACCTCGTCGAGCGGCATCCGCTCGGCAGTCAGGCTTTCGTCCCGATGACCGAGGACCCCTTCCTGGTCATCGTCGCCCCCGACGAGGACGGGCGCCCGGGAACGCCGCGGGTGTTCCTGACCAGCGGTAGCCAGGGAGTGAACTACCTGCGGAACGCCTGGCACGGGGTCCTAACGCCGCTCGGCCGGCCCGCAGCCTTCCTGATCGTCGACCGCATCGGCGGCGGGGTGAACCTCGAGGAGTTCCACTACCCGGAGCCGTGGGTCGTCGCGGCGACCTGACGCGCCAGGGCCTCAGCCGCGGCGCACGCTGCCCGGCAGATCCTGTTCGCCGGGGGCGCGGATGCGATCGAGGATCGACAGCGGCGCTTTCAGCAGCGCGGCCGCAACCGGATTGCCGCGGACCCTGCCCTTGAATTCCTCGAAGCGCATGACGTCGTCGATCCGGCGACCGACGAAGTCGCGCGTCGCCGACTGCCCGGGGGTGTCGTCGCCGAGCCAGTAAAGCAGCGCCGAGGAATAGACCGCCGCCAGCGTGGCGCGCTTGCTGTACCAGGCGAAGTCGCGGCTCGAGTCGCCGAGCGCGGTCCAGATGGTGTCGGCGGTGTGCCAGATCGCGCGCGCCCCTGCGGCAGCGTGCTGCGGCAGGGCGAACAGCGCGACACCGCGGCGCACGGCCTCGCGCTCGGGGGCGACGAGTTCGAGGCGGCGGACCACGGCGTGCGCGACCTTGTCGCGGAAGCGCATTCCCGCGAGGTCGCCGCGGGCGAGGTCCTCGGCCAGCGCTCGGTCGCGGTCGTCGTGGAAGGCGAGGGCGAGGTCGACGCCGCCGCGCGGGAAGGCGAGCCGGGCCATCGCGGGGTCGGCGCCGGCGTCCGAGACGGCTTCGGACAGCGTCCGGCCGGTCCATCCGTCGAAGGCGACGTGCGGCAATGCGGCGGCGAGCACCGCCCTTCGCGTCTGGTCGAGCCGGTCCGCGTCGGTCATGGCCTTGGACTCCCCGGTAGTTTTATCCATCGGACCGGTGGACAGCCCGGCCCCGCACCGCTATATAGCGCCCTCCTGCCGATTATCGAAACGCAACAACGCTGGAAGGTGGTGAAGACACAGTGCAGGTAATGGTTCGTGACAACAACGTCGATCAGGCGTTGCGCGCGCTCAAGAAGAAGCTGCAGCGCGAGGGCGTGTTCCGCGAGATGAAGCTCCGGCAGCATTTCGAGAAGCCGTCCGTCAAGAAGGCCCGCGAGCGGGCCGAGGCCATCCGCCGGGCGCGCAAGCTGGCGCGCAAGAAGATGCAGCGCGAAGGCCTTGTCTGACCCCTGACCGACAGGTCACGAGATGAAGGACGGGCGCCCCTCGCGGGCGCCTTTTCCGTTCCGCCCTCGCACTCGACCCGCCCTCCCGGGGCCGCTAACCATAAGTGAGAGGCGGTGGCGAATCGAGGCGGCTTTGTACGGCAAGGTGCTTCTGGCCTACGACGGGACGGTGGAAGGGCGGCTCGCGCTGCGCGAGGGCGCCAAGCTGGCGCAGCTCTGCGGCTCGGAAGTCTTCCTCCTCGCGGTAGTCGAGCTGTCAACCGGCCTCGTCATGGGCGAATCGACCGTTCCGGGCCTTCTTCTTCAGCAGCAGCAGGCCTACGAGGAGATCCTCGCCGAGGGGGTGCGCCGGCTGACCGCAATGGGGTTCCACCCGCATTCCCGACTTGCGCTCGGCGAGCCCGCCGAGGAGATCGGCGCCGCGGCGCGCGAGGTCGGAGCCGACCTTGTCGTCGTCGGCCACCGGCGCCAGGGCGGGCTTGCGCGCTGGTGGCGCGGCTCGGTCGGGACGCAGCTCGTGTCGAACCTGACCTGCAGCCTGCTGATCGGCCGCCTCGAGATCGGCGACGACGACCTCTTCGCCCCCGTCGGGTTGCCCCAGGGATAGCGCCGTCCGGTCGTCCCGGGAACGGTTTTGGCGGCGTGAGTCAGAAAGGACGTGGAGTGCTGCTAGGCTGCATCGGCGACGACTTCACCGGCTCTTCCGACCTCGGGAACACGCTGGTGAAGGCCGGCATGCGGACGGTCCAATACTGCGGCACCCCGGGCGACGCCGCGGGTCCCGGCATCGAGGCCGGCATCGTCGCGCTGAAGTCACGCTCGCTGCGGCGCGACGAGGCGGTCCGGCTGTCGCTCGAGGCGCTGGGGTGGCTGCGCGCGCAAGGCTGCCAGCAGATCCTGTTCAAATACTGCTCGACCTTCGATTCAACGCCCAAGGGCAACATCGGCCCGGTCGCCGACGCGCTGGCGGACGCGCTCGGCGCCGACCGTGTGATCTTCTGCCCGGCCTTCCCGGGGGCCGGCCGAACGGTCTACCAGGGCCATCTCTTCGTCGGGGACCGGCTGCTCAACGAAAGCGGCATGGAGTCCCATCCGCTGACCCCGATGACCGACCCCGACCTGCGGCGCTGGCTGGGCCTGCAGACCCGCCGTGCGGTCGGGAACCTGCCCGCGGCCATCGTCTGGGCCGGCGAGGCCGCGGTCCGGTCGCGGCTCGACGACGAACTTCGCGCCGGACGGCCGTTCGTTGTGGCCGACGCCATCCGCGATGCCGACCTCGTTACCCTCGGCCATGCCGCCGAGGGCGTGCCGCTGATCACAGGCGGCTCCGGCATCGCGCTCGGCCTGCCCGACGCCTTCCGCCGTCGCGGGCTGCTGGCCGCTGCCCTGCCCGAATGGCGCGGCCAACCGGGGCCGGCGGCCGCGCTGGCAGGGTCCTGCTCGCGGGCGACGCGCACGCAGGTCGCGCGGCACATTTCCGCCGGCGGTCCCGCTCGCGAGGTCGACCCCGAAGCGGTGCTCGCGGGCGACGCCACCCCGGAGGCGGCCGCCAACTGGGCGCTGGCGCAGCGGGACCTGCCGCTGGTCTTCTCCTCGGCGGACCCGGCGGCGGTCCGGGCGGTGCAGGAGCGCCACGGGCGCGAGAGGGTCGCGAAGGCGCTGGAGGCCTTCTTCGCCGAGCTGGCCCGGCTCCTGGTCGCCGGCGGTACCACCCGGCTGATCAGCGCCGGCGGCGAGACCTCGGGCGCGGTGGTCGAGGGGCTCGGGATCGCGAGCCTGGAGATCGGGCCGGAGATCGACCCGGGCGTTCCGGCCATGCGCGGCGGCCCGGCGCGCGTCCTCGCGCGCAAGTCCGGCAACTTCGGCGGCGACGACTTTTTCGCCCGCGCCGCCAGCCGCCTCGGCGGCGAAGCCGCGCCGCGCTGAGACCTCCGAAAGAGGGCGCCCCGAGGCGCCGGAGGCATCGGCCTGAGCGGCTCTGCAAGCTGCGCACAAAACTCAACCACATGAAATACAAAGACTTTTTCTCGGCGTCTTAAACTGCTATTAGTCGTTGCCGCTCACGCGGCAACAGACGAGCTCTTTTCTGAGCGGTATCTCTTGCGCGCCGCTTCAACCCGCGAAGGGGGGAAGCGGCAGGCCCTTGTGACCCGTGCGGACCGCGAACAACCCGCCCGGGTTCTGCCGGCCGCGGAAATGCTCCGCCGGACGGCGCAGCACCGCGGTCGTGACGTAGAGAACGTCGAGGTCCGGCCCGCCGAACTCGCAGCAGGTAGGGAGGTCAGTCGGGAGCATGATCTCCTGCATCAGCCGGCCGTCGGGATCGTAACGCGCGACCTTGGAGGTGACGGGGATCGTGACCCAGTAGCACCCCTCGGCATCGACGGTCGCGCCGTCGGCGACGCCGCCGGTCACGGTCATGTCGATGAACGTCCGGCGGTTCTCGATATCGCCGGTGGCGGGGTCGAAGTCGTAGGCCCAGACCGCGCCGGCGTGGCTGTCGGAGAAGTACATCGTCCGACTGTCCGGGCTCCATGCGAGCCCGTTGGAGCAGCCGATGCCCTCGATCATCCGGTGGACCGAGAGGTCGGGGTCGAGGCGCCAGAGCGAACCGACGAACTCGAGCGGCTTGCCGGGGGATTCGAACATGGTCCCGGACCAGAAGCGGCCCTGGCGATCGGGCTTGCCGTCGTTGAAGCGGGTCGTCGCGAGATCGGCTTCGGGGTCGACGATCGGGTCGAAGCGACCGGTCGCGGGGTCGAAGAAGTAAAAGCCGCTGACCATGGAGACGACGAGGCCGCCCGCGGCGCGAAGGCCGAGGCACCCGAGGTATTCGGGGGCTTCCCAGATGTCGTCGCGGCCGGTCGCGGGGTCGTAGCGGTGGATGAGCGGGCCCCAGATGTCGATCCACCAGAGGACGCCCGCGGCGGGATCCCAGAGCGTGCCCTCGCCGAGCTCGGCGCGGGCGTCGACGACGCAGGTGATCTCGGTCATGGGTTCCTCCTGCCGAAGGCCAGCCGGGACAGGCCGGCCAGCCTTTCGCTGCCGATGGAGACGGTGAGAAGAATGACCGCGCCGTAGACGACGAGGAGCGCGCCGCTCGAGAGGTTGAGCGCCGGCAGCAGCCCGGAAAGGATGGTCAGGACCAGCGCTCCGGCGACGGTGCCGATGTAGTGACCGCTGCCGCCGAGGATCGAGGCGCCGCCGATCGCGACGGCCGCGATCGAGGTGAAGAGGTAGCTGTCGCCCATTCCGAGGTAGGCCTGGCCGGAATATCCGGTCAACAGCATGCCGGCCAGCGCCGCCATCATGCCGGAAATCACGTAGGTCAGGATCGTCGTTCGCGCCACCGGCACGCCCGAGAAGCTGGCGACGGTTGGACTGCTTCCGAGGGCGTACAGGTGCCGGCCGAAGGCGGCGCGCGACAGCAGCACCGTGGCCACGAGGGCGAGAGCAGCCCAGATCAGCACGATGACCGGCACCGGGCCGAGGCGCCCGACCGATAGGAAGCGGATCAGCGGCGGTGCTGCCGGGGTCGGCGAGCCGCCGGTCTGCACCAGGATCAGGCCCTGGAGGATCACGTTGGCAGCGAGGGTCATGATGATCGGCGGGACGCCGAAGACCGCCACGCCGGTGCCGTTGACCAGCCCGATCGCCGCGCCTCCGGCGAGCATGAGCGGGGCGACCCAGAGGAGCGGCAGGTTCTGGCCGCCGCAGAGGAGCGTCATCAGGATCGCCGCGCAGTTGAGCACCCAAGGCACCGACAGGTCGATGCCGCCGCCGATGATGACGAAGGTCTGGCCGAGGGCGACGATGCCGGTGAAGGCCGCGAGCACCAGGACCGAGCGGAGGTTCGAGGCTGACAGGAAGCCCGGCGAGAAGAGCGCGGTGACGAGGAGGAGCACGAGCATGCCGGCCCAGGCAAGCAGGATCAGGCGGTTCTTCGCGAGGAAGACGGTCATGCGGCGCGCCTGCGGGCGGAGCGCTCAGCGAGCGAGCTCGCGAGGACGGCGACGAGGAGGATGACGCCCGACACGACCGGCTGCCAGTAGCTCGAGACGTGGAGGACGAAGACGAGGTTGCCGATCAGCGTCAGGATGCAGGCGCCGATCAGCGTCCCGACCAGATGGCCGCGGCCGCCGAAGAGGCTGACGCCGCCGATGACGGCGGCGGCAACGGAGAGGAGGATGTAGTCCTTGCCGATCGTGGGCGATCCGGCGCCGGTCTGCGTGGTCAGGTAGAGGGCGGCGGCGGCGGCGAAGAAGCCGGAGAGGCCGTAGGTCGCGACGTTGATGCGGGCGATGGAGACGCCGGACAGGAAGGCGGACTTCTCGCTCGATCCGGTGGCCTGGATCGCGATGCCGAGGGGGGTGGCGCGGAACCAGGTCCAGAAGAAGACGAGGGCGAGGAGGAGCCAGACCGGACTTGCGAGGCCGAGGAGACGGGCATAGCCGAAGCCGAGCCACCAGCCGGGGAAGCTGCCGCCGTCGGTCGGCAGGATCAGCATGGCGAGGCCGGCGAGGATCGACCAGGTCGCGAGGGTGACGAGGAAGGGCTGCAGGCCGAGGGCGGTGATGAGGAGGCCGTTGAGCGCGCCGACGGCGAAGCCGAGGGCGAGGATCGCGAGCGACCAGGCGGCGACCGAGGCCGGATCGGTGCCGAAGCGCGTGGCGGCGATGACCGTGCCGAGGCTGATCATGCCGCCGATCGAGAGGTCGATGCCGCCGCGGATCAAGACGATGGTCTGGCCGGTTGCGGCGAGCATCAGCGTCATCGCGGCGGCGGTGTCGAGGTTGAGCTCGTCCAGGGTGAAGACGCCGGTCTGCAGGCTGCCGTAGAGCAGCGCGATCGCGGCGAGCATCGCGCAGGCTACCAGGAACGGTGCGCGGTCGACCAGCCAGTCGACGGCGACGGTTTGGGCGGCCGGCGGTGCCGCTTCGAGGCCGGAGCCGGTCATCTCAGGCGGCCTCGTCGAGCACGGCGGCGCGAAGGATCGCCGCCTCGCTGATGCGGTCGCCGGCGAGGGCGGCCGCGACGCGGCCATCGCGCATGACGAGGACACGGTCGGCGACGTGGACGAGCTCGGGCAGGTCGCTCGAGTAGAAGAGGATGGCATAGCCCCGGGCGGCGAGGTCGCGCATCAGCTGGAAGATCTCGCCCTTCGTCCCGACGTCGACGCCGCGCGTCGGGTCGTAGAGAAGCAGCACGCGCGCCTCGGTCAGGAGCATCTTGCCGAAGATGACCTTCTGCTGGTTCCCGCCCGAGAGGGTGCCGGCCGGTTGCTCGGGCGTTCCGGCCTTGATCTTGAGGAAATCGACCATCTCGCGGACGAGCGCTGCCTCGCGCGCCGGGTCGAGGAGCCCGCGATGCGAGAAGCGGCGGATGACGGCAAGGGTCAGGTTCTCGCGCACGCTCTTCGCCGGAAGCAGGCCCTGGCCGCGGCGATCCTCGGGCACGAGGGCGATACCGTCCCGCCCGGTGAGCGCCTGGCGCGGGGAAGCGATGCGGGCGGGGCTGCCCCAGAGCTCGACTGCGCCGGAGGCGCGGCCGGCGCCGAAGAGCGCCTGGAAGAGCTCGCGCTGACCGTGCCCCTGCAGTCCGCCGACGCCCAGCACCTCGCCTTCGAGGAGGTCGAGGTCGACGCCGCGGAGCCGTGGCCCGGCGAAGTCGCGGACGCGGAGGGCGACGCGGCCGGTCGCGGTCGGGATACGCTCGGGGTAGAGGCGGTCGAGGTGGCGGCCGATCATCGCGGTGACGATGGCGTCGTCGGTGACCGCGGAGGCCTCGTGCGCGGCGACGGTCCGGCCGTTGCGGAAAATCGTCAGCCGGTCGGCGACGCCGCGGACCTCGGCCATCCGGTGCGAGATGAAGACGACGAGGCGGCCCTCGGCGGCGAGCTCGCGGGTCAGGGCAAGGAGCCATTCGGCCTCGCGGGCGGGCAGCGCGGAGGTCGCCTCGTCGAGGATCAGGATGCGCGGGGACCTGGCGAGCGCCTTGGCGATCTCGACGATCTGCCGCTCGGCTAGGGTCAGGCGGCGGACCTCGGCGTCCGGGCGGAGCGAGGGGAAGCGGTAGCGGGCGAAGAGATCGGTCGTCAGGCGTCGCAGGGCCCGGCGGTCGACGGTGCCGAGGCGGGTGCGCGGCGCGTGGCGAAACCAGACGTTCTGCTCGACGGTGAGGTCGGGAACCAGCGAGAGCTCCTGGAAGACGGCGGCGATTCCGCGGGCCTCGGCCGCGTCGGGGCCGGCGGGGCGATAGGGCTCGCCGTCGACGAGGATTTCGCCGGCGTCGTGGCGGACGGCGCCGGCGAGGATCTGGATCAGGGTCGACTTGCCGGCGCCGTTCTCCCCGAGAAGCGCGTGCACTTCGCCGGCGCGGGCGGCGAACGACACGCCGTCTAGGGCGACGATGCCGCCGAAGCGCTTCTGGAGCCCGGAGACTTCGATCAGGTCCATGGGTCGGCGGGCTCGGTTCATGGCCCCGCGGCAGTCGGCCGCGGGGCGCTCGGCCTAGCTGGCGCCAGCGGCTTCGGCCGGGGTGATCTCGACCCAGTCCGGAGTGATCGGCAAAGTGAGGCCCGGGGGCATGTCGGGGAAGACCGTCTTGCCCGCGTCCATCTTCTGCATCTTCGCCTGCGGGTAGAGCTTCGACTCGAAGGGATCGGTGGTGATGAAGTCGGCGCGGACGACATCGGCGCGTTCGGCGGGCTTGTTGCCGGTCTCGAGGATGTCGACGGCGAGCCTGAGCGCCTCGGACGAGAGCCACGCCGGGTTGGCGCCGAGGATGCACTTCGCCCCATCGGTCTCGACGCAGGCGACGCCCGAGCCGTTGTAGGAGAAGCCCGTGACCGGCACCATGGGCCGGCCGGCATCCTTCAAGGCCTGCATCGCGCCCGAGCCGTAGCCCTGGGTCAGGATGCCGTCGACCTGCGGGTTGGCGGCGAGGAGGGCGGCGACGCCCTGCTGCTCCGGGCCGAGGGCGTATTCACCGTTGTAGTAGCCGACGATCTTGATGTCGGGATACTTGGCCAGCACCTTCTCATAGCCGCCCTGCAGCTGCGCCGAGATCGGCGCCCCGGCGAGGCCCCGGTCGACGATGACGTTGCCCTTGCCGCCGAGTTGCTCGGCCATCCATTCGGCGAGCACCGCCGGGATCATGTCCCAGTCGGAGCCGACGGTATAGGCACAGGGCTCGGTCACGGTCTGGTCGAAGCTGATCACGACGATGCCCGCCTCGCAGGCGCGCTTGATCGTCGGGTTGAGGGCCGAGTCGGAGGAAGCGTCGACGAGAATCGCGGCGGGCTTCTCGCGGATGATGTTGTTGAGCGAGTTGATCTGCGCCTGGACGGTGCCCTCGGCGACCTCGATGTGAAGGTCGACCTTGCCCTTCAGCGGGCCCTTGTCGACCGAGACCTGGGCGACCCGCTGCATCTGCTGGCGCCAGTCGTTGCCGACGAAGTTGTTGGACAGGTAGATGACGTAGGGTGCCTTGCCCTCGGCGCGCGCGGGCGCCGCCGGGCTCAGCGCCGTCGCGGCGGCGAGGGCCGCGAGGCTGGCGCAGATCGTCTTCAGCATCGGGTTTCGTCTCCTTCCCATTGGTTCGGCCGGCGCGCTCGGGTTCGTCCCGTTCTGGTTGCGCTCGCCGTCACGTTGCCAGCGAGCGTTCCGCGCCGTCAATGCGCTTGACGGCGCGGCCTTCCGTTCAGCTCCGGGAGGCCTCCTGCGGCGTGATCGTCACCCAGTCGGGCGAGATCGGCAGCGACAGCCCGGGCGCGAGCTCGGGGAAGACCGTCTTGCCGAGCTCGATCTTCACCGCGGTCGACCCGGGCGCGTAGCCCGGAACATCGATCGGATCGGTGGTCAGGCCCGGCGAGTTGAAGAGCACGGTCTTGTCGGCCGGCGCCTTGCCGTCGAGGACGTCGAGCGCGAGCTTGATCGCCTCTGCTGACAGCGAGGGGGGGTTGGCGCCGAGCCAGCAGCGCGCGCCCTCGGTCTGGGCGCAGGCGACGCCGGTGCCGTTGAAGGCGGCGGCGACGATCGGGACCTGCTTCCGATCCGCGTCCTTCAGGGCCTGCATCGCCCCCGTGCCGTAGGCCTGGGTCAGGATGCCGTCGACCTGCGGGTGGGCGGCGAGGAGCGCCGCCACGCCCTGCTGTTCCGGCCCGAGCGCGTAGTTGCCGTTGTAGTGGCCGACGACCTCGATGCCGGGATATTTCGCAAAGGCCTTGGCGAAGTTCTTGGCAAACTGCTCCGAGATCGGCGCGCCGGCGAGGCCGTCGTCCATCAGGACCTTGCCCTTGCCGCCGAGCATCGCCGCCATCCACTCGGCCTGGTTGTTGGCCATAATGTCGAAGTCCGAGTGGAGCTTGTAGGCGCAGTCGGCGGTGACGGTCTGGTCGAAGGTGACGACGACGATGCCGGCCGCGCAGGCCTTGGCGATCGTCGGGTTCAGCGCCTCGGCGGAGGCCGCGTCGATCAGGATGGCGGCGGGCTTCTCGCGGATGATGTTATTGAGCGAGTTGATCTGGCCCTGGACCGTGCCCTCGGCGTTTTCGATGTGCAGTTCCACCCTACCCTTGAGCGGGTCCTTGCCGGCGGCGACGCCGGCGACGCGCTCCATCTGCTGGCGCCAGTCGTTGCCGATGAAGTTGTTCGAGAGGTAGATGACGTAAGGCTCGTTGCTGGCCGCGAAGGCCGGGGCCTGCGGGGCCGCCACGGCGGCGAGCGCGGCAAGGCTGACGCACAGTGTCCTGAGCATGCGGGTTTCCTCCTCGCCCATCGGCCGTGGAGGGACGGGCTTACCGCCGTCTCCGCCGCGGTCGGGTGATGTTACCGTTACCATGAGGCGGCTGTCAAACGGCGTCACGCCAGTCGCGATAGCTGCTCCGCGGTGGCGGGCAGGCGCTCGAGCGTCGCCGCGAGACGCGTCCGCCAGGCCGGGCCATTGGCGAGGGCGGTGGCGTAGGCTGCGGCGAGGTCGTCGGGGCGCTCTTCGCTCAGGGCCTCGACCAGGAAGGCGGCCTGGGCGCGGTCCTTGCGGGACTTGAGGGCGTCGGGGCCTTCGCGGCGGCGGTCGGCGACAACGAGCTTGTGGATGGCGTAGCGCTCGGGGCGCGGGATCTGCACCAAGACGCCTGAGCGGTAGAGGAGCGGGGCCTGCAGCGGCTCGGCGAGGAGGAAGTTAAGGAAGTTCAGGCTCTGGGCGCTGACGCCGAGGGCGGGGAGGTCGCTGATGCCCTCGTCGTCGGTGAACGAGGGGGTCAGGAACTCGACGAGGGTGGTGCGGTCGGTCTGGCGCCAACGCCAGGTCTTGCCGGGTTCGAGCGACGGGGCGGGGGCGAACTTCAGCTGGGAGAAGACGTCGGTCAGCGGCTCCTCCACGTGGTCGCCGAGGGCGATCGACAGCCGCTCGAAGCTCGCGATGTCGATGTCGTCGGTCACCGCGGACTGGTCGAAGCCGATCCGCACGCCCAGCTCGCCCTCGTAGAGCCGGAAGGCGTGGGTGCCTACCAGAGTGCCGCCGAGGCGGAAGACGCCCGCGCGGGCCATCGCCGCGACCGCCTGGCCGGTGCCGGCGTCGGCCATCAGGTAGCCTTCGGCGCGGAGGATGCGCATCAGGCGGGCGCGCTCGCGCTCGTTCGCCTTGAGATCGCGGGAAATGTCCTGGTGGCGGTCGAGGCGGGCGCGGAGCGCTGGGGTGTCCTCGCCGATGTAGCGGTCGACGACCTCGGTCCCGATCCGGTACTGATCGTACCAGTACCGTCTTGTGCCGACGGTCTTGAGCTTTGGGGCGCCGCGCAGGTCGGAGACACCGGCGTCCTTCAGCAAGCGGAGGAGGTCGGTCCAGGCGGCCACCCCGATCGCGCTCTGGGGCTGCATCATCTCACTTACCCTACGAAAAAAGATTCGTAGGGTAAGCATACTGGCAATGTGTTACCCTACCAACGAATTCCTGTAGGGTAGGCAGGGCATCGCTTCTGAGCGACCCTTCATCCGCACATGTGCGGATGCTAGTGAGCAGCACGAGGTTTGGCAACACTCTCTAAGACTTGCGCAGGCGCCCGATCCGCGCCCCCATCGGGATGGTGGCCCCGACCTCCTCCTCGATTGCGGCGAGGGTGCCGTCGACGGGGGATTCGATCTCGACGACGGCCTTGTCGGTCTCGATCTCGGCGATGAGTTCGCCTGCCTTGACGGCGTCGCCGACAGCCTTGCGCCAGGCGACGAGATTGCCCTCGGAGACGGTGAGGTCGCCGAAGGCATGGTGATCTCGACCTCCCCTTCGGCGAGCAGGGAGCGTGTGGCGGCCGGCTTCGCCTCCGGCGCCGATACCGCGACCGGGATCGGCGCGATCGCGGCGGCGAGGCCTGGGGCGCGCCAGTGGTCGGGGATGGGGGCGGTGCCGGCGATGACGCGGGTCGCGGCCTCGACGATGCGGAGGGTGTCGACGAGCATCGCCCGTTCCAGCACCGGCGCGAAGGGGTGCGAGGTCGCGAACGGATGCAGACGGCCGACCGGGGCGTCGAGCTCGTCGAAGGCAAGTTCGTTGACCGCCTGGGCGATCTCGGCGCCGATGCCGCACATCGCCCAGCCCTCGTCGACGACGAGGAGGCGGTGGGTCTTGCGCACGCTCGCGACGATCGTCGCGACATCGAGGGGCATGATGGTGCGAAGGTCGATGACTTCCGCCTCCAGCCCCTGCCCCGCCAGCGCCCCGGCGGCCTCGAGCGCCTTCGGGACCATCTGGCCCGCGGCGACCAGCGTGATCGCGTCGCCCTCGCGGGCGATGCGGGCGACGCCAAACGGGACGAAATGCTCGCCCTCGGGAACCTCGCCCTTCGAGGCGAAGAGGGCCTTGGGCTCGAGCATGACGACCGGGTCGCCGGCGCGAAGTGCGGTCTTCATCAGGCCCTTGGCGTCGGCCGGGGTGGAGGGAACGCAGACGACTAGGCCGGGCATGTGCGCGAAGACCGGGTGGTAGATGCCGCTGTGGTGGGGGCCGGCGCTCCGGAGCGCTCCGGCGCCGACACGCACCACCATGGGCGCCGCCATCTGGCCGTTCGACATGTAGCGGAGCTTGGCGGCCTGGAGGAAGATCTGGCCGGCGGTCTCGAAGGCGAAGTCGGCGAACATCAGGTCCGAGACCGTCCGCGCCCCGGTCGCCGAGGCGCCGACGGCCGCGGCGGTGAACCCCTGCTCGGAGATCGGCGTGTCGACCATCCGCCCGGGGCCGAACTCCGCCCAGAGCCCCCTGGTATGGGCGAAACTGCCGCCGCGTTCCCCGGTCCCCTCGCCGAAGTAGAGGATCGCCGGGTTCGCCCGCATCTCCTCGGCGATGCCGTCGCGGACGGCGTCGAGCCAGCCCTGCTCGCGGGTCGCGCCGGCGGCGGGCGGCTGCAACGCTTCCGGCGGGTTGATCGGCTCGGCGTAGACGTGGCGGCGGACGGTCGCGGGATCGGGCTCGGGCGAACTGCGGGCATAGTCGAGCGCCTCGGCGACGGCCGCCTCGATCCGGCCGTCGATCGCCCGCAGCTCCTGCAGGCTCGCCTCGCGATATTCGTCGAGGAGCTTCCGCCGGAAGGCGTCCAACGGATCGCGCTTGGCCCAGGCGTCGACCTCTTCCTGCGTGCGGTAGGTACCGGTGACCGGGTCGCCCTCATGGTGGCCGACCGTCCGGTAGGTCTTGGCCTCGATCAGCGTCGGCCCGTCGCCGCGGCGGGCGCGGGCGACGGCTTCGCGCATCGCGGTCCAGACCGCCAGCACGTCGTTGCCGTCCACCGCCACGCCGGGCATGCCGTAGGCCGCTGCCCGGGTCGCCACCTCGGGGTTCAGCGTGACCTCGCGCAGCGGCGTCGCGGTGGCGTAGAGGTTGTTCTCGCAGACGAAGACCACCGGCGAGCGTTCGATGGCAGCAAAGTTCAGCCCCTCGTGAAAGGCCCCGTGGTTCGAGGCGCCGTCGCCGAAGAAGGCGACCGCGATGTCGTCGCGCCCCTGCGCCCGCATCGCCATGCCGATGCCGGCCGCCTGCCCGATCCCGGCGCCGACGATGCCGTTCGTCCCGAAGAGCCCGACCGACCGGTCGTAGAGGTGCATCGTCCCGCCGCGCCCCCCGCAGAGCCCGTCGGCCTTGCCGAAGAGCTCGGCCATCACCCGCCGGGGATCCGCGCCCTTGGCGAGCGCGTGCCCATGCCCGCGGTGGGTCGAGGTAACCCAGTCGCTCGGCCGCAGGTGCGCGCAGACCCCCGCTGCCACGGCCTCCTCGCCGATGTAGAGGTGCAGGAACCCCGGCGTTTCGCCGGCCCGACAGGCGACCTGCGCCGCAGTCTCGAACCGCCGCAGCAGCACCATCGCCTCGTAGAGCCCGAGGAGCGTCGTCCGGTCGGGCAGGTTCGCCGTCACGCCCCGGTTCTCCGCACCACCGCGTCCGGCCGCTCGAAGAGCTCCGGCCGCAGTGCAAGCCCCAGGCCGGGGCCATCGAGGGGGGCGACCCGGCCATCGACGATCGGCGGCAGGTCGGCGACGATCTCGCGGTACCAGCCGGCGTAGTAGGCCCGTACCGCCTCCTGCCAGCAGGCGTTGGGGAGCGTGGCCGACAAGGCGCAGCTCGCGGCGTACACGACGGGTCCGGTGCAGTCGTGCAACGTGACCGGCAGCTCGCTCGCCTCGGCCATGTTGGCGATCTTGCGCGCCTCCGACAATCCGCCGCACCAGGCGAGATCGATCATCACGATCGACGCCGCCCGCTTGTCGATCAGCTGGCGGAACGCCTGCCGCGTCGCCAGCCGCTCGCTTGCCGCGATCGGGATCGAGGTGTGCCGCGCGAGCTCGGCCATGGAGTCGAGGGCGTTGTAGCGCACCGGCTCCTCCAGCCAGGCGACGTCGTAGGGTTTCAGCGCCTCGGCGATGCGGAGGGCCGGCGGCAGCGTCCAGAGGCCGTGCAGCTCGACCATGATCTCCATCTCGCGGCCGACGGCGTCGCGGACCTGCGCGAAGGGCTCGAGGGCGCGGTCGAGGTCGGGCAGCCCGATGCGCGTCCCCATCGAGGCCTCGGCAGCGACGTCGAACGGCCAGATCTTCATCGCTCGAATGCCCTCGGCAAGGAGGCTCCGCGCCAGCGCGCCGGCGTCGTAGCGCCAGGCTAGGAGGTCCTCGTAGGGGCCTTCGGACGCGTCGCCGGGCTTCAGCGACCAGTCCTCGGTGCGCTCGAAAAGGGCGTGGCGGGCGGTCGCGCGGACGTGGCCGTAACCGGCGCAGGTGTTGTAGAGCGGCACGCTCGCGTGCGTCCGGCCGCCGAGCAGGCGCCAGACCGGCTCGCCGACGGACTGGCCGAGGATGTCCCAGAGCGCGAGGTTGACGGCCGAGTTGCCGCGAACCTCGGCGCCCGAGTCGCGGGCGCCGACGTAGACGCTGCCGAGCGTCCGGTCGTGCAGCTCGATGTCGCGCGGGTCTTTGCCGATCAGGTAGCGCGCGACGTTGTCGTGCAGGTAGGCGGCGACCGGGCCGGGCGCCCAGAAGGTCTCGCCGGTGCCGATGATGCCGGCGTCGGTATGGACGCGCAGCCAGAAGAGGAAGGGAAACTCGCCGAGGAGCAGCGTCTCGACCGCGGTGACCTTCATCGTCCTCCCTCCGGCGCTCTCCGCCCGGTTGACTCGCAGCCTATGGTACCGTTAACAAAACCTCAAGAACGAGCGTGGGAGGATGCCCTTGACCACCGCCGCCCTCCCGCAGGCTCCGCGGACGCTCGTCACCGGGGCCGCCGCAGGCCTCGGGCGCGAGGTGGCGCTGCAGCTCGCCGCGCGCGGCTGCCGGGTCGGAATCGCCGATATCAACGCGGACGGGCTCGCCGAGACGGCGCGCATCGCGGCGGGCGAGGTCGAGGCAATCGCGGCCGATCTGACGCTCGAGGGCGCGCCCGAGGCCGCGGTCGGGCGGGTGGTCGAGCGTTGGGGCGGGATCGACGCCTTGGTCAACAATGCCGGATACGGGGTCATCGAGCCGTTCCTCGAATCGAGCTGGACAGCCTGGACGCGGACGCTGGCGCTGAACGTCACCGCACTCGCGATGGCCTGCAAGGCGGCCGGACGGGTGATGCGCGCGCAGCGGTCGGGCCGGATCGTCAACATCACCTCGCCCGGCTCGCGCATGGCGCTGCCCGACTACACCGCCTACACCGCCAGCAAGGCCGGGGTCGACTCGATCACCCGGGCGCTCGCCGTGGCGCTGGCGCCCTACGGGGTGCTGGTCAACGGCCTCGCGCCGGGGATGATGGACACCGAGATGCAGCGCTCGACCGAGGCGGACCTCGCTCGCGTCAACGGGCGCGGCGACCTGCAGGCTTTCCTCGACGAGCGGACGCGGCGGGTGCCCCTCGGCCGCCGTGCCGAGATCGCCGAGATCGCGGCGGCCGTCGTCTGGCTTGCGCTCGACGCGCCGGCATACATGACGGCGGCCCGGCTCAACGTCTCGGGCGGGCTGGACAAGGACTGAGATGCGCAACGCCCTCGCCGAGCACGCCGATCTCCCCGCGCTCCGCGCCCGCGCGACGCGGCTGCGGCGGAACATGCTCGAGATGGCGCGCGGGCAGGGACAGGGGTACATCGGCCAGGGGCTCGGGGTCGCGGACCTTCTGGCGGCGCTCTACTTCCACGAGCTGCGCTACGATCCCGCGAACCTCGCCTGGGCGGACCGCGACCGCTTCCTGCTCTCGACCGGGCACTATTCGATCGCACTCTGGGCGGTGCTGGCCGAGGCCGGCATCATCCCGGTCGCCGAGCTCGCGACGTACGGGGCCGATGACAGCCGGCTCGAGATGTCGACGCTCGACTCGACGCCGGGGGTCGAGGTGATCGGCGGATCGCTCGGCCACGGCCTCGGCCAGGGGGTCGGGCAGGCGCTCGGCCTGCGGCTCGATGGGTCGGACGCGCGGGTCTTCGTCGAGCTCTCCGACGGCGAGCTGCAGGAGGGCTCGACATGGGAGGCGGCGATGTCCGCCGCCCACTTCGGGCTCGACGGCCTCGTCGCGCTCATCGACTGCAACGGCATCCAGGCGGACGGGCCGGTCGTCCTCGACATGGAGCCTGTCGCCGACAAGTGGCGCGCCTTCGGCTGGCAGACCGCCGAGATCGACGGCAACGACATGGAGGCGATCGTCGAGGCGCTGCGCGCAGCCCGCGCGCCGAGCGGCCGGCCGAAGGCGATCGTGCTCCGGACCCTCCCCGGCAAGGGCGTGCCACGGATCGAGGCCAGCGAGAAGTCGCACTTCTTCCGCGTCGACGTCGCCGAGTGGGACGGCATCATCGCCGACTTCGAGGCACGGGCATGACTGCACGCACGCTCGTCATGGGACAGGACGAGGCCGCCGGCCCGCGGCCGACCATCGAAGCCCCGTTCGGCCACGCGCTGGCCCGGATCGCGGCCGCCCGGCCCGAGATCGTCGGCCTGACCGCGGACCTCGGCAAATACACCGACGTCCTTCCCTTCCGCGACGCCTGCCCCGGCCGCTTCTTCAACGTCGGAATGGCCGAGCAGAACCTCGTCG
Organism: Amaricoccus sp.; assembly: GCA_046348915.1. Classification (GTDB taxonomy): domain Bacteria; phylum Pseudomonadota; class Alphaproteobacteria; order Rhodobacterales; family Rhodobacteraceae; genus Amaricoccus. The sequence goes on along the minus strand of JAXMDH010000020.1, from coordinate 125,653 downwards.
CCGTCGCCGCCGGCCTCGCCCGCACCGGCAAGACCGTCTTCGCCACCACCTACGGCGTCTTCGCGACCCGGCGCGCATACGACTTCATCGCCATCGCCCTCGCCCACTCGCAGCTCGACGTGAAGATCGTCGCGGGCCTCCCCGGCCTCACCACCGGCTACGGCGGGACGCACCAGGCGATCGAGGACCTCGCACTGATGCGCATGATCCCGGGTCTCGTCCTCATCGACCCCTGCGACGCCACCGAGATCGCCGCCGCCACCGAGGCGATTGCCGACCACCGCGGCCCCGTCTACATGCGGCTGCTTCGCGGCGCCGTGCCGGTCGTCTTCGATCCCGGCCACCGCTTCGAGATCGGCAAGGCGGCGCCGCTCCTCGAAGGCTCCGACCTCGGCATCGTCTCGACCGGCCTGATGACCGAGCGCGCGCTCGACGCCGCCGCCGCCCTCGCCGGCCAGGGCGTGGCGGCCGGTGTCCTGCACGTTCCGACGATCAAGCCCTTCGACGCCGCCGCGGTCACCGCCTTCGCCGCCTCCGTGCCGCGCCTCGTCGTCGCCGAGAACCACGTCAGCGCCGGCGGTCTCGCCAGCATGGTCGCCGAGGCGCTGTTCGAGGCGAAGCTCTTGCGGCCGCTGACGCGCGTCGGGCTGCCGGACCGCTTCATCGAGTGCGGCTCGGTGCCGACGCTGCAGGCCCGCTACGGCCTGACCGCCGAGGCGCTGACCGCCGCCTGCCTTGGGGCGATGCGATGAAGATCACCGGGGTCGAGACCTTCACCGTCGGCGCTGGCTGGAAGAACTGGCTCTTCGTTCGCGTCGACACCGACGCCGGCATCCACGGGGTCGGCGAGGGAACCCTGAACGGCTTCATCGCGACCACCGAGGCGGGCGTGCACGAGCTGAAGCACCTCGCGATCGGCCAGGATCCGCGCCGCATCACCGCCCTCGCGAAGCGGATGCTCGACAGCGTCTCGCTTGACGGCGGCCACATCCACCGGACCGTCATCGCCGCCATCGAGGTCGCCTGCTGGGACATCCTCGGCAAGTCGCTCGGCGCACCCGTGCACCAGCTCCTCGGCGGCCGGGTGCGAGACAGCGTCCTCGGCTATGCCAACGGCTGGTACCGGACCGAGCGGACGCCCGAAGCCTTCCTCGACGCCGCCCGCGCCGTCATCGCCAAGGGGTTCAAGGCCTTCAAGCTCGACCCCTTCGGGACGGGCCAGGGCTTCCTAGACCGCGACGAGCTCGAGCTCGCCTACGCGATCTGCCGGGCGCTCCGCGACGGCCTGCCGCCCGACACGCGCATCCTCGTCGACGTCCACGCCCGCTTCACCGCCATCGCGGCGCTCAAGGCGGCCGACCGCTTCGCCGACCTCGACATCTACTGGTGGGAGGAGCCGACGTCGCGCGACCGCCAGGAAACCGTGCACGAAGTCGGCCACCGCAGCCCCATCCCGGTCGCGACCGGCGAAATGTACGACACCGTCGGACAATTCTATGCGCTGGCCGAGGGCGGCGGGGTCAACATCTTCCAGCCCGAGCCGATGTCGCTCGGCGGCATCGGCCCGGCGATGCAGGTGGCGGCCCTCGCCGCAGCCCACGGCAGCTGGATCGCTCCGCACCAGAGCGGCGGCCCGATCGCGACCGCCGTTTGCCTGCAGCTCGCTGCTGCCGTGCCGAACTTCCTGATCCAGGAGCATTTCGACGCCTTCAACGATCCCTGGACCCGCGACCTCGTCACCTGGCATCCCGAAATCGACCCAGCCACCGGGCACCTCTCGCTGCCCGCCGCTCCCGGCCTCGGCATCGACCTCGAAATCGAGGCGATCGAGGCGCATCCCTACGATCCGAATGCCTACCTCAACGTTCATGCCGAAGGCTGGGAAATGCGCCTCGGACAGGGCGCGCCGGACCCCACCTGACCCACCACGCGGGTGTAGACGCTGCCCCCGCGGGCTACCGGCTGACGAGCTTGTTGAACCGGTTGTCTGGCTCATCCTCGTACAGAAGAGCGAGGCCGCTGTCCTCGAATTTGTCGAAGAACTCCTCCCAGGTGATTGAGTCGAGGCTCTCCTCCGGCTTTCCGAAGTCGAGACGGAGGAGACCCGCGTCCTCGGCATCGCCGGTGCCCTTCACCCGGGCCGGGTGGCCATCCCGCGCCTCCGCCCACTTGCGAATGGTTGAATGGTCGGTCGTCGTCTTTGCCATCGCAACTTCCTGCTGAGTGCCGGCAAACGTCCTTCTATCCGGCGAGTTCCGCAGCCGGGCTGCGTTCGAGGACACGCCGAAGGTTGAGAGCGAGGGCGTCCGGGTGAACCCGCCGCTCGCGGCAGTCGCCCGGAGTGTCCCGCGGAGTTTTCACTTTTGCCGAACCCAATGGTCCTCCTCGCGTTGCACGGGAGTGTTTCCGCGATGGAGAAGCTGACATGAGCGTTCCGGCCGACATGCCCAAGAATGACGAAATTGCCCGCGTCGCGCATGCCATCTGGGAAGCCGAGGGGCGTCCGGACGGCCGGGACCACGACCATTGGATGCGCGCGAGGCAACTGATCGAGGAAGGGCGGGCAGAGCTCGAGTATCCGCGAACGGCGCCGAAGGATACACCGAGCCACGTCGAGTCCGGCTCCGATGGCGCCGGCCCCGGGACGGTTCCGGTGACGAGAAAGGAACCGGAAGACGATCGCGGCGGGGCCGGCGTCCCGGACGCGAAGCCGGTCCCCGAACGGCCGGAGGAACCGACCGGGGGTGCCCCGACGGACGTCGCCATGCCGGGTCCGCGCAACCCCGATCCCGTCCCGCCGACGAATTCCGACGGCTACGTCGCGGTCCCCAGCACGGAAGATGTTGCAGGGCTGGCTCTCGGCGACGATCCCCGGCCGCCGGCCGCGAAAGCTCCCTCCAGGCGGCGCGGGTCAGGAACCCGGTAGCGCGCTGGAATCGGGCGCCCGCGTCCGTTATCGCGACGAGCCGCGGGCAAGGTCGCAGTGCCGAGACGATCTATTTGCACCGGGGCGGAACCCTGACGCGCGTCGTCCGTTGGACGGCCGGTGTCCGCGCCAGCCACATGGCAACGTCTGACAGACGCCTCGCGGGCCTCTATGATCTGGCGTTTGCCGATGGTCCTAGCACGGCCATCGATCGTCTCAGCGACGGGAGGACCGATGGGCGAGACGACCCTCGGACAAGGCAAGGCCGGCACCGGGATTGCGGGGCTAGATGACATCCTCGCGGGAGGCTTTTCGCAGGGGCATGTGTTCCTGCTCGAGGGAAACCCTGGCACCGGCAAGACCACCGTGGCTCTCCGTTTCCTGATGCAGGGAGCGGAACGAGGTGAGAAGTGCCTCTATATCACCCTCTCCGAGACCGAGTCTGAACTCCGCGCGGGCGCCGCGTCCCACGGATGGCAGCTCCACGAAAACATCGAAGTCTTCGAGCTGGTACCTCCCGAGAGCCTGCTCGCCACCGACCAGGAGCAGACGCTCCTCTACTCCTCGGACCTCGAACTGGGCGAGACGATCCGACTCATCTTCGACGCCTTCGAGCGCTGCAAGCCGGAGCGGGTCGTCGTGGACAGCTTGTCCGAGATTCGTCTCCTCGCCCAGAGCTCGCTCCGGTACCGCCGGCAGATCCTGGCCTTCAAGCACCACTTCTCGCGTCTCGGCGTGACGGTGCTGTTGCTCGACGATCTGACGTCGGAACTGACCGACAAGACCGTCCACAGCGTCGTGCATGGGGTCATCCAGCTGGAGGAGCTCGCCCCGGACTATGGCGCCGAACGTCGCAGGCTGCGGGTGTCCAAGTACCGCGGCCAGGCGTTCCGCGGCGGCTATCACGATTTTGCCATCCGGACCGGCGAGGTCGCCGTGTTCCCGCGCCTCGTCGCCTCCGAACATCGAACCCGATTTTCGAGGGTTCCGCTCACGAGCGGCATGGACAAGCTCGATAAGATCTTCGGCGGCGGCATCGAGAAAGGATCGAGCACCCTCGTCCTGGGGCCGGCCGGGAGTGGAAAGAGCACGCTGATCCTGCCGTTCGTGCAAGCTGCGATCGAACGCGGCGAGAAAGCGGCGATGTTCATCTTCGACGAGGAACTCGGGCTTCTGTTCGACCGCACCAAGGCCGTCGGCTTCGATCTCGAGGGCTGGCGAGAGGCCGGTCATCTCCAGATCGAGCAGGTGGATGCCGCCGAGTTGTCCCCGGGCGAGTTTGCCCACCGCGTCAGGAACCGCGCCGACCGGGCTGGGGTCAAATGCGTCGTAATCGACAGTCTGAACGGCTATCAGGCTGCAATGCCGCAGGAGAACGCGCTGCTGCTGCACATACACGAACTCCTTCAGTATTTGAATCGCCAGGGCGCAAACACCTTCCTGACCGTGGCTCAGCATGGGCTCTTCGGCGAGATGAAAGCCCCTGTCGACGTGACTTACCTGGCGGACACGGTGATACTTCTCCGCTACTTCGAAGCCTGGGGCCGGGTCAGGCGCGCGATCTCGGTCGTAAAAAAGCGTACCGGCAAGCACGAGGACTCGATCCGCGAGTTTCAAATCACTGAACGCGGCCTGATGTTTGGCGATCCGCTCGAAAACTTCCAAGGCATCCTTCGCGGAGTTCCGACGTTGCCTGCGAACGGTACGCCGGTAGCTCAGGCAGCCAGGGATGACAGTCAAGCCTAGATCGGGCGGCCCCAGGGGCCTGATACTCGCTCCTCACGGACGTGATGCATCCGTGGCTCTCGGGCTCCTCGGCCGGGCCGGTATTGCCGCGGAAGTGTGCGAGGACGTCGGAGCGCTTCGAGCCCACATCGATGAGGATACGCTGTTTGTCGTGGCGACGGACGAAGCGGTGCCTCCAACGCAGGTGCGCGCGCTTGCGGGTCGCGTCGGCGAGCAACCCGCGTGGTCGGATCTGCCGTTCATACTCCTGACCCGGGGGGCGGCCCGGCACGATCCAAATCAAGACACCGGCGAGCTGTATGCCTCGCTGGGCAACGTGACGTTCCTCGAACGGCCGTTCCATCCCATGACCTTCATCAGCATGGCGCGCAGTGCGATGAAGGGTCGGCTGCGGCAGTACGAAGCACGTTCGCGGATAGAAGAGCTCGATGAAAGCGAACGAAGGCTGCGCACAGCGCTGCAGGCCGGCCGTCTCGGGTCGTGGGAGTTGGACCTGTCCACACGGACATTGACGACCGACGCGACCTGCAAGGCGCAGTTCGGGCGGCGCTCCGACGAGCCCCTTTCGATCGAGGAACTGGTCGCGAGCGTCCATCCCGACGATCGCGTGCGGATGCAGTCGGCGATACGGGGGACGTTGGACCACGACCGGGATTACGCGATCGAACACCGCGTCGTCTGGCCAGACGAGAGCCTGCATTGGGCGGAAGTCCGCGCCCGGCTGTTCCGCGAAAGCGACACCCGAACGCGCCGCCTCGTGGGTGTCTCGGCGGACATCACCGCTCGGAAGGCGTCAGAGGAAGCACTGCAACGGCTGAACGAGACTCTGGAAGAACGCGTCAGGGAGAGGACGGAAGAGCTCGAACGGGCGCATGCAGCCGTGGTTTCCGAGATCGAGCAAAGGGAACGCACGGAAAAGAAGCTGCTCCAGGCGCAAAAGGTGGAGATGGTCGGTCAACTGACCGGCGGTGTGGCGCACGACTTCAACAACCTGCTCATGGCCGTGCTCGCCAATCTCGAGCTCCTGCGCAAGCATCTGCCGAGCGATCCGCGAACGCTTCGCCTCATCGACGGCGCCTTGCAGGGCGTGCAGCGTGGCACCGCGCTGACCCAGCGTCTGCTCGCCTTCGCACGGCAGCAGGATCTGCAGCTCGAGCCCAGGGATCTTGCCGAGGTCGTTCGCGGGATGATCGATCTCATCGAACGCGCGGTCGAGGCCGGTATCGAAGTGCGGTTGGACCTTCCTGCCTCGTTGCCGCCTGCCTTGATCGAAGCAAACCAGATCGAGCTCGCGCTGCTGAACCTTGTCGTCAACGGACGCGACGCGATGCCGGAGGGCGGTGTGCTGACGATCGCGGCCGACCAGGCGGACGGCACGATCGCGGATCTTCCGCCTGGACAGTACGTGCGCGTCTCCGTCGTCGACACCGGACAAGGCATGAGCGAGGAGACGCTCCGGAAGGCGACGGACCCGTTCTTCTCCACCAAGGAGCTGGGCAAGGGCACGGGCCTCGGCCTCTCTATGGTCCACGGGCTCGCGCTGCAACTGGGCGGCGCACTGCGGCTGACCAGCGAAGAACGGCACGGAACCCGGGCGGAATTGTGGCTGCCCGTCACGACCGCCGTCGTGCAAGAGCGCGCCGCGCCGCCCGATCCGGGCGTCGAGGACGTTCCGTCGATGACCATCCTGATCGTCGATGACGACGCGCTGATTGCGATGAGCACGGTCGACATGCTCGAGGACCTCGGCCACGAGGTTCTCGAGGCCAACTCCGGAAAGCGCGCGCTGGAAATCCTGAGCGATGTCGACCGGGTCGATCTGATGATCACCGACTACTCCATGCCGAAGATGAACGGGATGGAGCTCGCGACGACTGCGCGGCAGCTGAGACCCGACCTTCCGATCCTGCTGGCAACGGGCTATGCGGACCTGCCCGCCGAGCCGGACATCGACTTGCCGCGGATCGACAAGCCCTACCATCAGGAGCGGCTTGCGGCCGGGATCGCCATGGCCGTCCAGTCGCGTCCGAGGCTGTCCCACTAGGACCCGCCGGGGACGGTATGCTATGGGCTGGCAGGCCGCCGAGGCCCCGCGCACGTGAGCTTCGACCATGACCGCCGCCGAGACCATTCTCGCCGACCTCGTCGCCTTCCCCTCGCTGCCTGGCCTTCCGAACGCCGCCATTGCCGGGCACGTCCGCGGCCTCCTCGCTGCGGCCGGCGTCGAGGCGATCGACATCCCGGGTCCGGAAGGCGACCGGGTCAACCTCTTCGCGACCATCGGGCCTAAGGTCGCCGGCGGCATCATCCTGTCGGGCCACCTCGATGTCGTCCCGACCGAGGGCCAGGCTTGGACCAGCGACCCTTTCCGCCTGACCCGCGACGGCGAGCGGCTGGTGGCCCGCGGTGCCGCCGACATGAAGGGCTTTCTCGCCGCCGTGCTGGCGATGGTTCCGGCTTTCGCCGCGATGCCGCTGGCGCGCCCGGTCCACCTCGCCTTTTCCTACGACGAGGAGATCGGCTGCCGCGGCGCCCCGCACCTGATCGAACACCTGCCCGAGTTCTGCCCCGCCCCCGCCGGCTGCATCGTCGGCGAGCCGACCGGGATGCGGCCGGTGCTGGCGCACAAGGGCAAGCACGCCCTCGGCATCGTCATCGAGGGCAAGGCCGGCCACTCCTCCGACCCCGCGCTCGGCGCCAATGCGCTCTACCCTGCGGGTGAGCTCCTGCTCGCCATCCGCGATCGGGCCGCCCGCCTCGCCGCCGAGGGCCCGTTCGACCCTCGCTTCCACCCGCCGCACGCTACCCTGCAGGCCGGCGTGATCCGCGGCGGCACCGCCGTCAACATCATCCCCGACCGCGTCGAGATCGAGATCGAGGCCCGCGCGGTCCCCGGACAGCCACCCGAAACGGTGACGGCCGGCGTCCTCGCCGACCTCGCCGCCATCGTCGGGCGCGCGGGCCCCGACATCCGCGCGACCCACGTCGAGCGCGCCCGCTACCCCGCGCTGGCCTCCGCCGACAACCCCGCCCTCGCCGACCTCCTCGCCCGCCTGACCGGCCATACGCCGCTCGCCTCGGTCAGCTTCGGCACCGAGGCCGGCCTCTTCCAGGCCGCGGGCATCCCCGCGATCGTCTGCGGTCCCGGCGAGATCTCCCGCGCCCACCGCGCCGACGAGTACATCCTGCCCACGGAGCTAGCCGCCTGCGCCGCGATGCTCCGCGGGCTCGGCGACTGGCTCTGCGCGCCGGGCTGAGCCACGGCGGGGTCGGGCGAGCGGCTGCGGGCGGGGTCAGGAGCTCGGGGGCCGACCACCGCGTCGAGCTTCGCGCAGGTCATCAGCCCCTTCTCGATGACGAGTTCGCCGACGCTTCGGCCGCTTTGGTGCGCCTCGAGCGCCACCTCGGTCGCATCGGCGTAGCCGACGTAGGGTTGAGCGCGGTGACGATGCCGGTCGAGCTCTCGGCGCTTAACGCGCAGCCGCTCGCGGTTCGCCGTGATGCCGCGGATGCAGTTCGTCTCGAACGTGGCACGGGGCGGCGGTCAGGTGCGCAATGGAGCGGGCGATCGAGTAGAAGATCACCGGCTCGAAGGCGTTGAGGATCCGAGGGTTATGGCCATCCCGAATCCACCTGGCGTCGGGTCGCCGACGACATCTTCGCATCCGTCGAACGCTGTTGCCGAGAGAATGCCCGGCACGCAGCATGATCGCCAGTCTCGTGATTCAGGACCGGCCCACCATGCCCGCCTCTCCCGCCATCATCGACTGGCTGCTCGATTCCGACCCGGCGATCCGCTGGCAGGTCATGCGCGACCTGCTCGACGCGCCCGAGGTGGCGTGGCGAGCGGAGCGGGCGCGGGTCGAGGGCGAAGGCTGGGGGGCGCGGATGCTGGCCGCCCGGGACCCGGACGGGCAGTGGGCGGGCGCGGCCTTCTGGGACGAGGCCGTCGACTGGCACCGGCGCGAGGAGACGGGCCAGCCCTGGACCGCCACATGCTGGGCGCTGAGCGATCTGCGGGAGTTCGGGCTCGACCCCGACTCCGACAGCGCCCGGCAGACGGTGGCGCTGGTCGGCGCGAACTCCCGCTGGGAGGAGGGAGGGCAGCCGTTCTGGGAGGGCGAGGTCGAGGAATGCATCAACGGCCGGACGGTGGCGTCCGGGGCGTACTTCGGGGTCGACGTCGGCCCGATCGTCGCGCGGCTCCTTGGCGAGCGGCAGCCTGACGGCGGCTGGAACTGCGAGCGGGCGAACGGCTCGGTCCGGAGCTCGTTCGACACCACGATCAACGTGCTCGAGGGCTTGCTGGAATTCGAGCGAGCCGCCGGCCGATCGTCGGAGGTGGCCGAGGCGCGCCGCTCGGGCGAGGAATTCCTGCTCTCCCGGTGTCTCTACCGCCGGCTCTCGACCGGCGCGCCGGCCGACCCGGATTACCTGCGGCTCACACATCCGAAACGCTGGCGGCACGACTTCCTGCGCGGGCTCGACTACTTCCGCGCCGCCGGCGTCCGCGACCCCCGCCTCGCCGAGCCGATCGCCGAGCTCCGCCGCCGGCGACTCCCCGACGGCTGCTGGCCGCTCGACCGTACTCTGCGCGGGCGGGTTTGGTTCCCGGTCGAGGGCGCGCCGGGCGAACCCTCGCGCTGGATCACGCTCCGGGCGCTGCGGGTGCTGCGCTGGTGGGATGCGTCGGGCTCCGCCGCGGAACGCAGCCAATGGTGAACGCCGCACTAACGGCCGCGCCCGAAGTCATTACATATCAATGGATTACCTTTTGTCCGCACGCGGACGGCCGGCAAGCCCCCGACCTGCCACCGGCGAGGTGATCGCAGGCCCGCCCGTGCGGACCTGCGTGGCTCAGGCGGCGCCGACCTGCAGGGTGCGGGCGCCGGGGAGCTCGATGTTGATCTCGAGCGTCGACAGGTCGTTGCCGCGCTCGAGCTTGATGTCGACGTCGTCGCGGTCGACGCGCACGTACTTCTTGACGACCTCGAGGATGTCCCGCTGCAGCAGCGGCAGGTAGTCCGGCCCCGAGCGATCGGTCCGTTCGTGCGACAGCAGGATCTGCAGCCGCTCCTTGGCGGTGTCGGCCGAGCTGTTCTGCCTCGGCCAGCGCAGGAAGTTCAGCATCGTCATGCCGTCCGCCTCAGGAGCCGCTGGAAGAGGCCGGCCTTCTCGGGCTGCACCTTGACCTCGATCTGCTCGCCGATCAGCCGCGAGACCGCGTCCTCGTAGGCCTTGCCCGCGTTCGACTTCGTGTCGAATACGACCGGCGTCCCGACGTTCGAGGCCTTCAGGACCGCGGTGCTCTCCGGGATGATGCCGAGGAGGGGGATCGAGAGGATCTCGAGGATGTCCTCCATCTTCATCATCTCGCCGCGCGCGACCCGCGCCGGGTCGTAGCGGGTGAGGAGCAGATGCGCCTTGACCCCGCCGTCGCCCTTCTCGGCGCGGTTGGTCTTCGACGACAGGAGCCCCAGCACCCGGTCGCTGTCCCTGACCGACGAGACCTCGGGGTTCGTGACCACCACCGCCTCGTCGGCGAAGTACATCGCCAGATGCGCGCCCCGCTCGATGCCGGCCGGGCTGTCGCAGATGATGTAGTCGAACTGCTCGCGCAGCTCGCCCAGTACCTTCTCGACCCCTTCCTTGGTCAGCGCGTCCTTGTCGCGCGTCTGCGAGGTCGGCAGCACCGACAGCTTGTCGAGCCGGCGGTCCTTGATCAGCGCCTGGCCGAGCTTCGCGTCGCCCTGGATCACGTTGATGAAGTCGAAGACCACGCGCCGCTCGCAGCCCATGATCATGTCGAGGTTGCGCAGGCCGACGTCGAAGTCGATGACGACGGTCTTGTGGCCACGCATCGCGAGGCCCGCGCCGATGGCGGCCGTCGACGTGGTCTTTCCGACGCCGCCCTTGCCGGAAGTGACTACGATGATCTTTGCCAAGCGGTGCTTCTCCTGCTCTGAGGTTGCTCTTCGGGGTTACTTCACGGGCTCGATGGTCAAGGCGTCGTCCTTCAGGAACGCCTGAACCCGCTTGCCGCGCACGTCGGCGGGAAAGTCCTCGCTGGTCCGGTACAGCCCGGCGACCGCGATCAGCTCCGCCTCGAGGCTCTGGCAGAAGATCCGCGCCGACAGGTCGCCGTCGACCCCGGCCAGCGCCCGTCCGCGCAGCGGCCCGTAGATGTGGATATGCCCCCGCGCGATCAGCTCCGCCCCCGAGCTCACCGCCGTCATCACCACGAGGTCGCCGCGCTCGGCGAAGATGCGCTGGCCCGAGCGCACCGGCTCGGTGACGAGGAGGCTCGCCGCCGGAGCCTCGGCCTTCGCCGGTTCGGGCGCCTTCGCCATCGCCGCCTTGGCCCCGCGCTCGATCGCCACGTCGCGCCCGTTCTGCAGGGTCACGAGCCCGGCGCCGAAGGCCGCCGTGCCCTGCTCGGGCGTGGCGTTCTGCACCCCGACCGCGATCAGCCGCCGGGCCCTGAGCTGCCGCGCCAGCTTGACGAAGTCGGCCTTGGCGACGATGTCCGGCGCCTCCTCGAGGTCGAGAACCAGCGGCGCGTTGACAAAGAAGTGCGGCGCCTGCCGCATCAGCGTCTCGAGCGCATCGAAGAATGCCTTGTCCGCCGTCGCCGGCAGCCGGATCGCGACCGCGGTGAACGACCGGCCCCGCACCTGCAGCGGCTGGACCACCGCGCCGACCGCCGCCGCTTCCGGCGATTCGAGTGACTGAACGTTCACGCCCGACCCTGCTGCCTGTGGTTTCCGGACCCGCTGGCCCGCGACTCTCTCCCCCCATATTATGGGCTATCGGCGGCCTGGCAACCCATATATCGACAGTTGTACAATTCAGCGCTGCAGTGGGAGCAGCCGCTGCTTCAAGACCGTCCGCGCCTTTACAAGAGCTGGAAGCTTCGACCGGGCCGGCCCTAGTCCATGCAGGCATCGCCAGCATAGGCAAGCAGGCGAGCGTCGGCGGTAACCAGCGGGGCACGGTGGGCGAGCGCTGTTACGACCATCATCCGACCGACAGGACCTCGGCGGCAATCCCTTCGAGTGCGCGCTCGCAATCGGCTCCACGCAAAGCGCCGCCCCGGCCTCGCGGCCGGGGCGTGATACGGGTCCTCGCAGAGGGGCGAAGGCACGGCCTCAGCCGCGCTCCTCGACGATCACCGCGAGGTGCGGGATCGCGGCCACCATGCCGCGGATCGACGGGGTGTCGGGCAGCTCGCGGGTGCGGTGCATCTTGTTCAGCCCGAGGCCCTTCAGGGTCTCGCGCTGGATGGCCGGGCGGCGGATCGGCGAGCCGATCTGCTTCACCACGATCGTCTTCACGGCCGCTTCCTTCTTCGCCGCCATGATCAGGCCTCCGCCGCGGGCGCTTCGGCCGCAGGGGCGTCGGGCGCCTTCGGCAGGATGTCGGCGACCTTCTTGCCGCGGCGCTGGGCGACGAGCCGCGGGCTCGTCTCCTGCTGCAGCCCGTCGATCGTCGCGCGGACCATGTTGTAGGGATTCTGCGAGCCGAGTGACTTCGCCACCACGTCGTGGACGCCGAGCATCTCGAAGACGGCGCGCATCGGGCCGCCGGCGATGATGCCGGTGCCGGCGGGGGCCGAGCGCATCACGACCTTGCCGGCGCCGTGGCGGCCGTTGGTGTCGTGGTGCAGCGTCCGGCCCTCGCGCAACGGCACGCGGATCATCTGCCGCTTGGCCTGCTCGGTCGCCTTGCGGATCGCCTCGGGCACCTCGCGGGCCTTGCCCTTGCCGTAGCCGACGCGGCCCTTCTGGTCGCCGACGACGACCAGCGCGGCGAAGCCGAAGCGCTTGCCGCCCTTCACCGTCTTCGACACGCGGTTGATCGCCACCAGCCGGTCGGCGAATTCGGGGTTCTCGTCGCGGTCACGCCGGTCGCGCCGCTCGCCCCTCGGTTCTCTTGCCATGTCCTTACCCCTAGAACCTGAGGCCGCCCTCGCGGGCGGCGTCCGCAAGGGCCTTGACCTTGCCGTGGAAGAGGAAGCCGCCGCGGTCGAAGTAGACCTCCTCGACGCCCGCGGCTTTCGCACGCGCGGCGATCTCGGAGCCCACGCGGGCGGCCGCTTCCTTGTTGTTCTTGCCGACGAAGCCCAGGTCCTTCTCCAGCGTCGAGGCGGCGGCCAGGGTCTTCCCCTGGAGGTCGTCGATCAGCTGGACGGAGATGTTCTTCGACGAGCGGTGCACGGAGAGACGCGGACGATCGCCCGCCATCTTCCGAAGCTTGTTCCGGACGCGCTGGCGGCGCTTCTGGAACAGGTCTCGCTTGCTGTTCGCCATGTTCCTCGCGCCCCTACTTCTTCTTCCCTTCCTTGCGGAAGATGAACTCGCCCTTGTACTTGATGCCCTTGCCCTTGTAGGGCTCGGGCTTGCGCCACTCGCGGATGTTCGCCGCGACCTGGCCCACGACCTGCTGGTCGATGCCCTCGACGGTGATCTCGGTCGGCCGCGGCGTGGTGATGGTCACGCCCTCCGGGATCGCGAAGTCGACGTCGTGGCTGTAGCCGAGCTGGAGCTTCAGGACCTTGCCCTGCACCGCCGCGCGGTAGCCGACGCCGGTGATCTCCATCTCCTTCTTGAAGCCGGTGGTCACGCCCTCGACGAGGTTCGCCACCTGCGTGCGGGACATGCCCCACTGCTGGCGCGCCCGCTTCGAGAGCCCGCGCGGCTTCACCGATACGGCGCCGTCGGCGACGGCCAGGGTCACGTCGTCGGTTGCGGTGAACGAGCGGGTACCCTTCGGCCCCTTCACCTCGACCGTCTGCCCGTCGACGGAGGCGGTCACGCCCTTCGGCAGCTCGACCGGCTTCTTTCCGATGCGAGACATCCCGTCCTCCTCAGAACACGGTGCACAGAACCTCGCCGCCGACATTGGCGGAGCGGGCCTGTGCATCGGACATGACGCCCTTCGGCGTCGACACGATCGCGACCCCGAGGCCCTGGCGGACCTGCGGGATCTCCTTGACGCCGGAATAGACCCGGCGGCCGGGGGTCGAGACGCGCTTGAGCTCGCGGATGACCGGCTGGCCGTCGAAGTACTTGAGCGAGATCTCGATCTCGGGGTGGCCGTCCTGGGTCACCTCCTCGTAGCCGCGGATGTAGCCCTCGGCCTTCAGGACGTCGAGGACCCACTTCCGGACCTTGGAGGCCGGGGTGCGCACCGTCGACTTGTGCCGCAACTGGGCGTTGCGGATGCGGGCGAGCATGTCGCCCAGGGGATCGTTCACCATCTCCGGGCCTCCCTCACCAGCTCGACTTGACCATGCCCGGGATCTGCCCCTTCGAGGCGAGATCGCGGAGCGCGATGCGCGACATCCTGAGCTTGCGGTAGTAGGACCGCGGCCGCCCCGTCACTTCGCAGCGGTTGTGGAGCCGGGTCGCTGACGAGTTCCGCGGCAGCTTCGCGAGCTTCAGGGCGGCCTTGAAGCGCTCCTCGCGCGAGAGCGTGTCGTTCTTGGCGATCGCCTTCAGCTCGGCGCGCTTGGCGGCGTACTTGTCCACCATCGCGACCCGCTTCTTCTGGCGCTCGATCATGCTGGTCTTTGCCATGTTACTCTTTCCCCTGCGCCCGGTCGGTGAAGGGCAGGTTGAAGTGCCCGAGCAGCGCCTTCGCCTCGGCGTCGGTCGGCGCGGTGGTGCAGATCACGATGTCCATGCCCCAGACCTGCTCGACCTTGTCGAAGCTGATCTCCGGGAACACGATGTGCTCCTTCAGGCCCATCGCGTAGTTGCCGCGCCCGTCGAAGCTCTTCGGGTTCACGCCGCGGAAGTCGCGGACGCGCGGCAGCGCCACGGTGACCAGGCGGTCGAGGAATTCGTACATCCGGTCACGGCGCAGCGTCACCTTCACGCCGATCGGCATGTCCTCGCGGACCTTGAAGCCGGCGATCGAGGTCTTGGCCTTGGTGATGACGACCTTCTGGCCGGCGATCAGCGTCAGATCCTCGGCGGCCGCGCGCACCTTCTTGGTGTCGCTGGTCGCCTCGCCGATCCCCATGTTCAGCACGATCTTGTCGAGCCGCGGGATCTGCAGGTCGTTCTTGTAGCCGAATTCCTCCTTCATCGCCGCCCGGATCGTGTCCCGGTACTGCGCGCGGAGGCGTGGGGTATAGTCGGTCGCGTCGAGCATCAGATCGCCTCCCCGGTCGACTTGGCGAAGCGGATCTTCTCGCCGTTCTCGAAGCGGAAGCCGACGCGGGTCGCCTTGCCGGCGGCGTCGACCAGGGCGAGATTCGAAAGCTCGATCGGCAGCTCCTTGGCGATGCGGCCGCCCTGGCTCTGCGCGCTCTGCTTGGTGTGGCGGATCGCGACGTTCACGCCGGACACGATCGCCTTGTTCTCCTTCGGCAGCACCGCGGAGATCTGGCCCTTCTTGCCCTTGTCCTTGCCGGCGAGCACGACGACGTTGTCGCCCTTGCGGAGTTTCGCGGCCATCAGAGCACCTCCGGGGCGAGCGAGATGATCTTCATGAAGTTCTTCGAGCGCAGCTCGCGCACCACCGGCCCGAAGATGCGGGTCCCGACCGGCTCGTTCTGGTTGTTGAGGATCACCGCCGCGTTCCGGTCGAAGCGGATCGCGGTGCCGTCCTCACGGCGCACTTCCTTGGCGGTGCGGACGATGACGGCCTTGCGGACGTCGCCCTTCTTCACCCGACCGCGGGGGATCGCTTCCTTCACCGACACGACGATGACGTCGCCGACGGAGGCGTAGCGGCGGTGCGAGCCGCCGAGGACCTTGATGCACTGTACCCGGCGGGCGCCGGAATTGTCAGCGACATCCAGATTGGTCTGCATCTGGATCATTCAGTCTACTCCCGACCTGCGGGGACCTGCCCCGCGGTTTCGTTGAGCTGGAGTGCTTGCGGATCACGCCTCGGCGGCGGTCTCCGTCAGCACGGTCCAGCGCTTGGTCTTCGAGATCGGCGCGCATTCGATGATCCGAACGGTATCACCGACCTTGAACTGGTTCGTCGCGTCGTGGGCGCGGTACTTCTTCGACTGCCGCACCGTCTTCTTCATCATCGGGTGGGTGAAGCGGCGCTCGACCAGGACGGTCACCGTCTGGTCGTTCTTGTCGCTCGTCACGGTCCCCTGGAGGATACGCTTGGGCATCTCAGGCCTCCGCCCCCGTCTTGCTCGAACTGCCAGCCGCGGCGGCGGCCTTCTGGTTCAGGATCGTCTTCACCCGCGCGGCGTCCCGGCGGACGGCCTGCATGCGGGAGGTGTTCTCGAGCTGCCCGGTCGCCTTCTGGAAGCGCAGGTTGAACGCCTCTTCTTCAGGTCGCGAGCCTGGTCGCGCAGCTGATCGGGAGTCTTCTCCCGGAGATCGCCGGCTTTCATGGGCCTGTCGTCCTTTCAACATCGCCAGCGGCCCCGAAGGGGGTCACCCTGATCTTGGCGGAGTCCACGGTGAGCGCGCCCCATAGCCGAACGCGCGGGCGCAACGTCTATGTCCGGTCCGGTCAGACCAGAAGGAGGTCGTCCGAAGCGGCGTTTCGCTGTCCGCCGGCAGCGCCGAGACTTCTGTGGCCGCGCCCGCCCAAGCGTCTGCCGTGTCGCCGTCGAACCTGTCCCGGAGCAGATCGCCGGCGCCCGGGTCGGGATGCGGGAGGATGGTCCGCCTCGCTGCCGCCGAACCGAAACGCAAGCGCCTCTCCCACATCGAAATCGTAGCCGCCCGGCCCAGATACCCACCTCGCCGAGCCGCCGGTTCGGTGCCTCGTCCTCGGCGACGACCGCCGGGGCCGCGGCACTGAGGTTGCGCGTGCCGAACACCACGCAGCCGGCGCCGCCGACCGACGCCGCCTCGCTCCAGGTGGGGCCCGCCTCGGGCGCGCCGATGACCAGGTCGTCGATCCCGTCCCCGTTCAGGTCGCCCGCCGTGGAAACCGATCGTCCGCTGTCTCCGGCGATGGCGAAGCCGGTCTCGGCTCCAGCGCCGAGAGGTCGAGGACGGCCGCGAAGGCATCCGCCGAGCCGAAGATCACGTAGCTCGCACCGGTGCCGGACGTCAGGCCGAACTCGCCGAGGGCGCGCCCACGATCAGGTCGTCGATGCCGTCGCCGTTCACGTCGCCGGCGCCGGATACCGACCAGCCGCCTGGTCTCCGGCGGCAGCGCCGTCGATCCGGAAGCCGTCGCTGCCGTCGAGCGCCGCGAGGTCGACCCGTGCGCCGAAGCCGGCGGCGGACCCGAACAGCACGTAGCTCGACCCCGCCGCGTCGCGCCCGTCCGGATCGGCGCCACGGGCGCCGACGATGACATCGCCAATGCCGTCGCCGTTCACGTCGCCGGCACCCGCCACCGAGAAGCCGGCGAGGTCGCCGGCGGCCGCGCCTTCGATGCGGAAGCCGTTGTGGCCATCGAGCGCAGCGACGTCGAGGCTCGCCCTGAACCCCGTGGACGACCTGAACACCACGAAGGCCGAGCCGCCCGCATAGCCGGCGCTGTAACGGCCCCGGCCGCCTGGCGCCCCGACGACGAGGTCGTCGATCCTTGGTCGCCGTTCACGTCTCCCCGCCGCGTCCACCGACACCCCGAGATGGTCGTAGGGGCGGCGCCATCGATCCGGAACCCGTCTGAGCCGTCGAGCGCGGAGAGATCGACCGTCGCCCTTGAAGCCGGCAGCCGAGCCGAATACCACGTAGCTGGCGCCTGGGTGTGCTGCCGGAGCCATCGCCCGGGCCACCGACGATCAGGTCGTCGATGCCGTCTCCGTTCACGTCGCCGGCCCCGCCGGCGCAGTTGGAGAGGCGGGTGTCCCCGTAGGCGCCGACGAAGCGAAAGCCGTCCGCTCCGTCGAGGCTGTCGAGGTCGAGGCTCGTCGGGGAATCCGGCGGCGGAGCCGAAGACCACGCCGGTTTCGTAGGCGCCGCTGACAATGAAGTCGTCGATGCCGTTCTCGTTCACGTCGCCAGCGCCGTCTGCGACGACGCTGCCGCCGATGCCTTCGATCCGGAACCCGTCGGACGCGTCGAGGCGGTGAGGTCGAGGGTCGCACCGAAGCCCGCCGAGGAGCCGAAGACCACGTGCGCGATGCCTTCGTCGTAGCGTGTAGTCCTCGCCCGAGCCGATGACGAGGTCGTCGATGCCGTCCCCGTTCACGTCCCCTGCGCCGGCGACGCTGCGGTCGATACCGTAGAGGATGTCGCTACCACCGTCGATCCGGAAGCCGGGTGGTGCCGTCGAGGGCGCCGAGCGCGAGCGCATCCTGGACGAAGTCGACGGAGACGGTGGCCGTGGCGTTGCCGCTGCGCCCGTCGGACACCGTGTAGCTGAAGCTGTCGGACGCGGTGGAGCCGATCGGGGCGCCGGGCAAGTCGAACCGGACCTCGGCGTCATGCAACAAGCTCACGCGCAGCCCGACGCAAGGACGACGCTGCCGCCCGGCAGGATCGCGGCGCCGTCGATCTCGCTTATGGTCAGCGTGTCGAGATCGGGGTCGCGATCGCTGCTGCCGCCAGATCCGCCGCGAGGTCGACGACGTCGAGGGCGCGGCGTCACCATGTCGTCGCCGGCGACCGGCACGGTCGTTCACGCCGCCGAAGGTCGAGCCGTAGATCACGGCGCTGGTCCCGGTCGCACGGTCCCGACGACGGAGGTCGTCGATGCTGTCGTGGTTGACGTCGCCGGCGTCGGCGACGGTCCGACTTGCCACCAGACGCCGAGACCGACCGGGATGATGCCGAACCCGGTGGCGTTCTCGATCGACGCCACGTCGATGCTCTGCCATGTAGCTGCCGCAGGAGCCGAAGAGCCGGCGGGTCTCCGAGCCCTGGAGGATCAGGTCATCGTCGATACTGTCGCCGTTCACATCGCCGGCCGCGGCGACTCCGCTGATGTTCGGCCTGGCGCAGCGGTTCCGATGATGCGGAATCCGTTCGTCCCGTCGAGGTCGGCGAGATCGAAGCTCGCGGCGAAGCCCGACCGCGTGCCGAAGACCACGCGGCCGCCTCGCCCTCGCCTACGCCTAGGCTCCCATACGACGTGACGACGAGGTCGTCGATGCCGTCGCCGTTGAGGTCCCCGGCTACGGCTACCGAGTTGCCCAGCTGGCCCGCGTCCACGATCCCCGGGATGGCAAAGCCGTTTGTCCCGTCGAGCGCGGCCGAATCGAGGCTGGCGGGGAAGTCCCCGGGGCCGCCGAACACCACGTAGCCGCGCCCGGTCCCGCCCAGGACCAATCGCTTCGCCGGCGCTCGGGGCGCCGACAATCAGGTCGTCGTAGCCGTCGCCGTTGATGTCGCCGGCACTATCGTTGCCCAGACGAGTTCTCATTCGCTCTGCTCCACGAAGGCGAAGCCGTCGGTGCCGTCGAGCGAGTACGGGTCGACGGCGCTTCGAAAGCTCTCCTGCGATCCGAACACCACGAAGACGTCACCGCCGAATTCGCCACTGTCGCCGACGAGGATGTCACCGATGCTGTCGCCGTTCATGTCGCCTTGCGGACGCGGGCCTGGACGCGCACCACATCCTTGATGTCGAAGCCGTTCGTGCCGTCGAGGACGAAATGTCGAGCGTCGCGTCGAAGCCGTCGCGCGATCCGAAGACGACGTGGGCGGATCCGAAGCCCAGGTCGTTGTCCCTGTCCGAGACGATCAGGTCGTCGATCCCGTCGCCGTTGACGTCGCCGGCGCCGGCGACCGAACTGCCCGTCCCGAATTGTCCATCGGTCAGGTCGGAATTGGCGATGCTGAAGCCGTCCGACCCGTCGAGCGCCGACACGTCGACGGTCGCGCCGAAACCCTGCTCGGAGCCGAAGACGACGTAGGCGCCACCGACGACGCTACCTTGGCCGTAGTCCCACGCTCCGACGATGACGTCGTCGATGCCGTCGCCGTTGACGCGCCGCCGCGGCCAGGCGGCTAAGGAGACCAACCCCGGCCTTCGGCCGCGGGGACCACGCAGCGTACAGCGCCCCGGTCCCCTCCCTAACAGGGGGCGGGCGTTTCTCTCACAGACGTCGCTCGACCACCGCTTCGCCCGAGATCGGGTCGGTGACGCCGAGGCCGCCGCCCAGATCCTCGAGCTTCGCGCGGTGCTCGTCGAGCGAGGCGATCATCGCCGGACGTGCCGCCGCGATCGCCTCCATGTCGCTCCATTCGCCGATGAGGCAGAAGTCGCGCTCGCCGGTCTGCACCAGCGTCATCGCCTTGAGCCCCGGCAGGGCGAGGTCGCGCTCCCCGTAGTAGCGCAGGACGTCGTCGAGGTGTTCTGGCCTGACGCGAATGCGCACGATGTTGAACGCGGTCATGGATCCCCTCCCCCGACTGCGCTGGAAGGGTAGCAGCGGCGTCCCGGCCGCTCAACCGCGTCCGCCGGCCGCAGCGTAGATCATGTCGATCAGCACCTGGTTGCCGCGGGAGAATTCGAGCGGGCAGGCGTAGGTCGCGCCGTCGAGGATGCTGGCGTTGAAGGCGTCGATCTGCGAGCGGTAGTGGTCGGAGCGCGGGAAGCGCTCGAGCACGACCTGCGCCTCGGCGGTGCGGATCTCGATCACGGGATCGCCGTAGGCGCCGGCATTGTAGGGGGCGTGCACGCTCAGCCAGCCCTTGTCGCCGTGGAACGTCATGAGCTGCCGCGGCGCCATCCGCATCGACACGTAGAACTCCAGCCCGAAGCCCGGGAACTCGGCGACGACGCGGGCGGTGGCGTCGATGCCGCGGTCCCACTCGATGGCGGCATAAGGCACGGACAGCGGCTCCGCGCCGGAGACGAAGCGCGTGCTGATGCAGGGATAGACGCCGATGTCGCGCAGCGCCCCGCCGCCGAGCGACTCCTGGTTGCGGATGTTGTCCGGGTCGTCGTTGAAGAAGGTGAAGGCCCCCTGGACCTGCTTCAGCGCGCCGATGGCTCCCTCGGCGACCAGCTGGCGCGCCCGGATCCACTGCGGGTGATGTGTCACCATGAATGCCTCGGCGGCGACGAGCCCGGTCCGATCGCGCAGCGCGATCAGCGGATCGATCTCCTCGGCCTTCAGCGCCAGCGGCTTCTCGCAGAGCACGTGCTTGCCGGCCTCGAGGCACTTCGCGGTCCATTCGACGTGCGCGTCGTTCGGGAGCGGGATGTAGATCGCGTCGACCTCGGGGTCGGCGAGGAGCGCCTCGTAACTCGAATGCAGCCGGACCCGGCCGTAGGGCGCCGCCAGCGCCTCGGCCTTGCCCGGTGTCAGGCTTGCGACGGCCGCAAGCTCGCCCCGGTCGCTCATGTGGATGCCGGGCACCACCCACTCGCGCGCGATCTTCGCCGCCCCGAGCACGCCCCACCTAACCCTGTCGTCCGCCATCTTGCCTCCCCCCGATCTTCTTGCCGCGGAGCCTACGGTCGCGGTCGCCAGGCAGGCAAAGGAAATTCGGCGTCTTCGGAACCGGATCGTCCCGATCGCGGCCGGCAACGATCGCGGTACGATCAAATGTTAATGCACGCCAGATCGCATCGCGACAAAATCGGGAGGCGTCGACCAGCGACAAGCAGGGAGGGATCGTATGAGCAAGCGGCCGCTCGCGGAATGGAGCAGCGTCACGATCGCGATCGATCAGCTGAGCGCCGACGGGCTCGGCCATACCGGGAGCTTTACGGTATCCGCCGACGGCTCGTGGGGCAGCTTCGGCGAAAACCGCAGCGAGCATAGCGGTACCGCCTGGGCGAGCTCCGGGCTGCTCGAGCGCTGGGAGCTGCGGCTGCTTGACCGGCTGCTCGACATCGTCAACCGCGAGCCGATACCGGACGCGACGACGCGGGTCTCGCACCGGGTGCCAGAGGACTCCCACTCGCTGGTGCTGAGCAATCCCGGCGAAACGGCGACCCTGTTCGAAAACCGCGACGAACGCGCGGAACACCCGGGCGCCTACGTCGCCTTCGACGATCGCGCCGACATCGCCGAGATCGCCGCGGTCGGACTGCTCATGAACCACCTGGGCGACAAATACGCCGGCGAGGACTTCCTGTTCTGAGCCCAACGGAGTCGCGTGCGATCGCGCGCCTCGGGGAGTGCGCCCTGCAAGCCAGATCGACTTCGCCAGACGAGCGGCCGGCGATGAACAGCTGGTTAACGCTTAAAGGTGAAATACAACATTTTCAGATACTTGCGCTTTGAGCGCAGCTTACATGTCGGTCGAGCCGGAAAGCCTCTTGCAGGGATCCCTCAGAGGATGAAGTCGCCGGCGTGGTAGGTGGACGGGCGCAAGGCGCCGTCGTGGATCGCCAGGCGGAACTCCAACGCCGCGTCGTTGTCGGTGTTGCCGCAGACGTAGCTGACGTCGCCGACCTGGGTCAGCCAGAGGTGGCCGCGTCCGTGGCTCCCGCCGAAGACGAAGGCCTGGTCGCCCGCCCGGCTGGCGTCGGCGTCGATGCCGTGGACGTCGATTACGTCGCCGCCAGCGCGTCCGGCGCCCTCGAAGGCGGCGGCGCCGCCGCCGGCCACGATCCGGTCGCACGCGCCGGGCCTCGATTCCGTGCCGCTGAAGATGAAGACGTCGGCACCCTTGCCGCCTACCAGGGTGTCGGCGCCGCCGAGGCCCTGCAGCCGGTCGTTGCCGTTGCCGCCGAAGAGCCGATTCGCGGCGTGGTTGCCGGTGAGCGAGTCGTTGCCCGACCCGCCGGTGGCGTTCTCGATCAGTGACCTAGTGTCGCCCTCGTACTGCAGCGCGTTGAAGATGTTGCCGCGGGCATGACCGTGGTTCGGCCCGCCGCCGAGATTGGCGAGCTGCTTCTCCGAAAATACCGAGTAGCTGCCGGGCCGAAGGTCGACGTGCAGCCCCGTCGTGTAGGCCGAAAGGTCGTAGGTGTCCCTGCCGCCGCCATCCCAGACAGTGGCGAAGATGCGGTTGCCGCCGGCGTCGATCCCGACCCGCCCGTTCACCATCGTGTCGCCGGACCCGGGCGCCCATCGGTAGACCGTGTCGCCGGCGTTGGTGGTGAAGTCGGCGCCGTACTCGTGCTGGAGCGCCGCGATGTCGAGCATCATGTAGCTCTGCGGGGCGCCCCAGGCCTCGAAGCGGTAGCTCGCGGTCGGGCCGCCCGCCCAGGCGCGGTAGGTCATCAGGGTGAACTCGGGCGTGTCCCAGGCGGCCGGCACCGCTCCGAGGCCGCCGGTCTCGTGCGCATGCTTCAGCCCAAGGGCGTGTCCCAGTTCGTGCATGATCGAGAGGTTGTCGTAGCTGCCGGCCACCGGGTTGCGCCCGGCGCGGCCGAGCCACACGTCGCCGCCGATCCCGGGCCCGGGCTGGTAGGCATAGCCGGTCGGCGTGTCGTCGGCATGGGCCACGCGGATGTCGCCGGCGCCGCTGCCTGCGCCAGCGTAGCGGACGACCAGGTTCGTGAAGCCCTCGACCGCAAAGCCCACGCCGGCCGGACTGCGCCCCTCGAGCGCACCCTTCACCGCGGCCAGCTGGATCGACGTGAGCCGCGCGAAGCCGTCGTATTGCGCCGAACGGCCGTCGCGGTCGTAGTCGGCGCGGTAGCCGGCGCCGTAGTCGGATGCCCGGTCGGGATCGCTGTAGGTGACGGTCCCCCCGCCCCAGCTCCAACCCTGCAAGACGCCGTTAATGCGCGGATCCGACGTCCGCCGGACCGAAGCCTGGTAGCTCATCCCCCAACCCCTCCCCCAAGAGGTGCCTCAGGGATAAGGCAGGCCGCGGATTCGGATCAACCCGAGGGATATTAACGGGTTATCCGGGGGTAAACGCCCTCTCGCGGGAGCGCGCGCTGCCGAGGGAGCATCGGGTCGACCTCCACATCGGCAGGCTGGCGAACGGTGTGCCACCCCCGGGGATGGCGGCGGGCAGCAACCTTAGGTTGCGCGCGGCAAATCGACGGCCTGAGCGAGTCCGGTTCCCTGCCTGCGGTCCGGAGCGTAAGGGAACGTGAAGTCCCCGGGAAATACTGCGTGGTTTGCGTGGTTTGCGAACCGCACGACACCGTGGCGGCGCACGCTCACGGACCATCGATCCGCTCCATGGCCGGCGTTCGAGCGATTGCCTCGGCAGTCGAGATGGCGTGGTTGATCCCGGCCGTCCTGCCGGACTAGAAGGGCGCGGCGGGGGATGCCCGCTCCTGCAGGGATGACCGGTGACCAAACCCCGCCTGATCCTCGTCGTCGGTCTCGGCCATAGCGGCACGACAATTCTCGACTCGGCCCTGGGATGCGCCCCGGAGCTCGTCGGCGTGGGCGAGGCCCTGCGGATGCTCGACCCCAGGCGCGCGGCATCGGGCGAAGCCTGGCAAAAGCTGCGCACGGGGCCGCGCGAGGATCTCGCCTGCACCTGCGGCAGGAGCGCGGCGGACTGCCCGGTCTGGTCGCGCATGGCGCTCGCCGACGGGCGGGGCGTGACGGTGGACTACCCGTTGCTGCACGCATCGGCCTTGGCGGCGAAGCCCGGGGCCGTGGCGGTCGTGGACAGCACGCCCGGGGGGGATGCCTACCTCGACGCACTGGAGGCATTCGACGTTCGAGCGATCCACATCACCCGCGACGCACGATCCTGGGCGGCGTCCTGGGCACGGCGGAAGGATCGGCCCGCCTGGACGGCCTTCCACCACTGGCGGAAAGGCACCCGCAAGATTGCCGCCGCGCTGGACGCCCGCGGCATTCCGCGGCTGACGCTGGGATACGAAGAGTTCGCCCTGCGGCCGGAGGCGGCGCTCCGCGTCCTCTGCGACCGGCTCGGGACGACGTTCGTGCCCGCGATGCTGTCACCCTACGGCGCGACCGGCAGCCACATCGTTTCGGGTAACCGAGCCGTGAAGGACCCTGCCCGTGCGTCCTCGATCAGCTATGACGGATCCTGGATGGCTGTTCCCGGACGGCCGCTCCTCGAGGGCTTGATGTTTGCCCGGGTCGCAGCGGAAAACCGGGCCCTAGTCTATTCCAACGGGATCATCCGGCAGAAGGTTTGAGATCGTCGGGCCAGGGGCAATTGCCCGCCTCGTCCATTCGACGGTGAACGTACGCCGGGCACGGCCGCGCGATCGCCGCTCGGGCATGCTTTGACAAGCCGCCCCTTACCGCCGACATTCCGCGTAATCGCTCCAGGGAGTGGCAGGATGGACGGCACCGAACTGACCCGCGAACGTCTGCAGGACTTCACCGGGAACGGACCGCGCGCGACGCCGACCTTTTCCGCCGGCGAGATGCAGCGCCGGCTCGACGCCACGCGCGGCGTTATGGCGGAGGCCGGCATCGACGCGGCGCTCTTCACCTCGTACCACAACATCGACTACCACTCGGACTTCCTCTACTGCCAGTTCGGACGGCGCTACGGCCTCGTCGTAACCCCGGACAGCTCGACCTCGATTTCCGCCGGCATCGACGGCGGCCAGCCCGCGCGCCGCACCTTCGGCGCGAATATCACCTACACCGACTGGCGAAAGGACAACTGGTTCCATGCCGTCCGCCAGCTGACCGGCGGGGTGCGGCGGCTCGGGATCGAGTTCGACCACGTCACGCTCGACACGATGAACCTGCTCCGCTCCGAGTTCCCCGGCATGGAGTTCATCGACATCGCCGCGCCCGCAATGCGGCTCCGCATGGTCAAGTCCCCCGAGGAGATCGCTCACATCACCGAAATGGCGCGGATCGCCGACCTCGGGGGCGCGGCCTGCGTCGAGGCGGCGAGGGTCGGCACGCCCGAGCATGAGGTGGCGCTCCACTCGACCGCGACCATGGTGCGAGAGATCGCCAGGACCTGGCCGCACGCCGAGCTCATGGACACCTGGACCTGGTTCCAGTCGGGCCTCAACACCGACGGCGCCCACAACCCGGTAACCTCGCGGCGCATCGAGCGGGGCGACATCCTGTCGCTCAACTGCTTCCCGATGGTCGCCGGCTACTACGTCGCGCTCGAGCGCACGCTCTTCGCCGAGACCGCCACCGACGCGAACCTGCGACTCTGGGAGATCAACTGCGCCGTCCACGACCGCGGCAAGGAGTTGCTGGTCCCCGGCAACCGCTGCTCCGAAGTCGCGCGGGAGCTCAACGAGATTTACGCCTCGCACGACCTGCTCCAGTACCGCAGCTTCGGGTACGGCCATTCGTTCGGCGTCCTCTGCCACTACTACGGCCGCGAGGCTGGGCTCGAGCTGCGCGAGGACTGCGAGACGGTGCTCGAGCCGGGCATGGTGGTCTCGATGGAGCCGATGATCACCATTCCCGAGGGCGCGCCCGGCGCCGGCGGCTACCGCGAGCACGACATCCTCGTCGTCACCGAGGACGGCAACCGCAACATCACCGGCTTTCCCTACGGCCCGAAGCACCTGATCGTGGGGTAAGTCCCCCGGAATCGAGCTCGGCCGACCCAAGGACTTGAGCTCGGCCAGGCCCCGGTGCATGACGAGGGGGCATCGGTGACCGCGTCAACGGGAGCGCAGTTGAAAATGACGGACAAGCCCTGCATCATCTGCTGCGCGATCACCGGCTCGCTGCCGAAGAAGTCCGACAATCCCGCGGTCCCGATCACCATCGCCGAGCAGGTCGAGTCGGCGCACGAGGCTTTCGAGGCCGGCGCCACCATCGTGCACGCCCACGTGCGCAACGACGACGGCACACCCACCTCCGACCCCGGCCGCTTCGCGCGCCTGCTCGAGGCGCTGCGCGCGCACTGCCCAGGCCTGATCGTGCAGTTCTCGACGGGCGGCCGCTCCGGCGCCGGCCGCGAGCGCGGAGCGATGCTCGGGCTGAAGCCCGACATGGCCTCGCTCGCAGTGGGCTCGAACAACTTCCCGACCCGCGTCTACGAGAACAGCCCCGACTTGGTCGACTGGCTCGCCGCCGAGATGCTGCTGAACGGGGTCAAGCCCGAAATCGAGGCCTTCGACCTCAGCCACATCTTCCAGGCGGTGGCGATGTCCGATGCGGGCCGGCTGGCGAAGCCGCTCTACGTGCAGTTCGTCATGGGGGTGAAGAACGCGATGCCGGTCGACCGGCCGGTCTTCGACTTCTACATCGAGACCTTGAAGCGGCTCGCGCCCGACACCGAATGGTGCGGTGCCGGCATCGGCCGCGACCAGCTGACGCTCAACGAGTGGTGCGTCGCATCGGGCGGCCACGCGCGCACCGGCCTCGAGGACAACGTGCGCATCGACCGCGACACGCTCGCCCCTTCGAACGCCGCGCTGGTCCGCCGGGTCGTCGAGCTCTGCGCGAAGCACGGCCGCCCCGTCGCGACCCCGGCCCAGGCCCGTGCCATCCTCGGGCTCTCGGCGCCGGAAAAGGTCTCCGCCACCGCCTGATGCGGCCTGCGACCGATCGACTCGCCGCCAGCGACCGCGCGGGGCATATGGTGGGTGAGGCGTACCGGCGATTCCAGCCGCGTCGTCGCGCTCGCGATAGTTCCCCCTTGCCACGCGGTCGGCGCCGTGGCGGATCGGACAACAGCCGATCTCCCGGAGCCGGCACGTTC
Organism: Amaricoccus sp.; assembly: GCA_046348915.1. Classification (GTDB taxonomy): domain Bacteria; phylum Pseudomonadota; class Alphaproteobacteria; order Rhodobacterales; family Rhodobacteraceae; genus Amaricoccus. The sequence goes on along the minus strand of JAXMDH010000020.1, from coordinate 98,557 downwards.
CCCGTCAGGGGCGGGTGGTTCCGTCGCCCTCGACCAGGTACTTGAAGCTCGTCAGCTGCTCGGCCCCGACCGGGCCGCGCGCGTGCAGCTTGCCGGTGGCGATGCCGATCTCGGCACCCATGCCGAACTCGCCGCCGTCGGCGAATTGGGTCGAGGCGTTGCGCAGCAGAATCGCGCTGTCGAGCCGCTGGAAGAAGCGCGCCGCCGTTGCGTCGTCCTCGGTGAGGATCGCGTCGGTGTGGTTCGAGCCGTAGCGGCGGATGTGCGCGATCGCGCCGTCGACGCCGTCGACGAGCTTCGCGGCGATCACCATGTCGAGGAACTCGCGGCCCCAGTCGTCGGGTCCCGCCGGCACGACGCCGGGCAGGCCGATGAGGTCGTCGTCGCCCCTGACCTCGACCCCTGCCTCGACGAGATCCTCGATGAAGGGCGCGCCCTCGGCCTCGAAGAACGCCCGGTCGATCAGCAGGCATTCGGCGGCGCCGCAGATGCCGGTCCGCCGGGTCTTGGCGTTCAGGATCACCCGGCGCGCCTTGCCAAGGTCGGCGGCACGGTCGACGTAAACGTGCACGATGCCCTCGAGGTGGGCAAAGACCGGCACGCGCGCCTCCGCCTGCACGCGCGCGACGAGGCCCTTGCCGCCGCGCGGCACGAGGACGTCGATGAATTCGGTCATCGTCAGCATCGCGCCAACCGCCGCCCGGTCGGTGGTCGGGACGAGTTGGATCGCCGCCTCCGGCAGCCCCGCCGCCCGGAGCCCCGCGACGAGCCCTGCATGAATCGCCCGCGACGAGTTCAGGCTCTCCGAGCCGCCGCGCAGGATCGCCGCGTTGCCGGCCTTCAAGCAAAGGGCGCCGGCATCGGCGGTTACGTTCGGCCGGCTCTCGAAGATCACCCCGATGACGCCGATCGGCGTCCGCACGCGCCGGATGTGCAGACCAGACGACCGGTCCCATTCGGCGATCACCTGCCCGATCGGATCAGGCTGCGCCGCGATCGCCCGCAATCCCTCGACCATGCTCGCGACCCGCGCTTCGTCGAGCTTCAGCCGGTCGAGCATCGCGCCGACCAGACCCTTTGTCTCGGCCGCTGCCATGTCGTCGGCGTTGGCTGCGAGAATCGTGTCGCGTTCCGCGGCGATCGCCTCAGCGGCGGCGACGATCGCCGCACCCTTCTGCTCCGACGGGGCGAAGGCGAGTTCGGCCGCCGCTGCCCGCGCGGCCGCGCCGATCCCGCGCATCAGGTCCGCGATGCCCTCGCCGCCGTCCATGCCCGGCACCCGCTACTTACGCAGCCGCCGGGCGTTCGCCCGAGTCTTCGATCCGTACGGCCGGAGCGCGGCGGCGGCGATGCCGACCGGGTTCGCACCGCGCATCGCAGCGACCGCCGCCTTCTCGGTCGAGGTCGCCGCCGCGGTCATCTTCTCCATCACCATCCGCGCCGCCTCGGGCTGCGACATGGTGCCGAGCGCCATCTGCCGGCTGCGGTGCGCAATCACCTCGCCCGCATTCATCAGCATCCGCGTGTAGGCCATCGATAAGTCCGCCCACGCCCGCATCGCCCGCATGTCCGGCCCAAGTCGCGCCATCGATCGATTCCCTTCCTGCCTCAAAACGCGAGGTCGTCGCGATGCACCAGCGCCGCCCGCCCCGGATGGCCGAGGATGCCCTCGATCCGGTCGGAGCGGTGGCCCATGATCAGCCTTGCCTCGCTTGCATCATAGCCCGCGAGAGCCCTGCCGACCACTGCCCCGTCCGGCCCGATGACGTCAATCGGGTCGCCGCGCAGGAAGCTGCCCTCGACCGCAGTGACGCCGGCCGGCAAGAGCGACTTGCCGCGGCCGAGCGCCGCAACGGCGCCGGCGTCGACCGCCACCCGCCCGCGCGGCTTCATGCCCGAGATCCAGCGTTTGCGCGCCACGTGCGGGTCGCCGTCCGCTTCGAACCAGGTGCAGGCCGCGCCGTCGGCGAGCGCGCTCAGCGGCCGGTCGACCGCCCCGAGGGTGATCGCCATGGCGCAGCCCGCACGCATCGCCGCCCGCGCCGCGATGATCTTGGTCTTCATCCCGCCGCGCGACAGTGCCGAGCCGGTGCCGCCGGCCATCGCCTCGATCTCGGGCGTGATCGCGGTCACGCGGTCGAGTCGCCGCGCCGCCGGATCGAGGCGCGGGTTGGCGGTGTAGAGGCCGTCCACGTCCGAGAGTAGCACCAGGACATCGGCGCCGGCCATGCTCGCCACCTGCGCCGCGAGACGGTCGTTGTCGCCATAGCGGATCTCGTCGGTCGCGACGGTGTCGTTCTCGTTGACGATCGGCACGACCCCGAGGTCGATCAGCGTCCCGAGCGTCCGGCGCGAGTTGAGGTAGCGCCGGCGGTTCTCGCTGTCCTCGAGCGTGACGAGCACCTGTCCGGTCGCAAGTCCATGCGGCGCAAGCACCGTCTCGTACGCTTGCGCGAGACGGATCTGCCCGACCGCGGCCGCCGCCTGGTTCTGCTCGAGCGAGAGCGCGCTCTCCGGCAGCCGCAGCACGCGGCGGCCGAGCGCGATCGAGCCCGACGAAACCAGGATAGCGTCCTTGCCCCGCCCGCGCAGCCCGGCGACGTCGGCGGCGAGCCCCTGCAGCCAGCCGAGCCGCACCCGCCCGGTGTCGCCCTCGACCAGAAGCGCCGAGCCGATCTTGACCACGATCCGCCGCGCCGCCCGCAGTCGCTCGGCCGAGCTCGCCCGCGCCGCGCTCAGGGCCTCCATGATCCCTCCGCGCCGACGCCCTCGCGCGCTGCGCCGATAGCGTCTCGCGCGGCCCGCAGCACCTCGGGAACGCCTTTGCCGGTCGCTCCGGACATCGCCAGCACCGGCCGCTTGCTCGCGCGCTTCAGCGCCGCCACCAGCTTCGTCGCGGCGTCGGGATCGAGCGCGTCCAACTTGTTTAGCACCAGGATGCGCGGCTTGTCCGCGAGCCCCGCGCCATAGGCCGCGAGCTCGCGGTCGATCACCCGCCAGTCGCCAACCGGGTCCTCGGCGGTCCCGTCGACGAGGTGCAAGAGCACGACGCAGCGCTCGACGTGCGCCAGGAAAGCGTCGCCGAGTCCCCTGCCCTCATGCGCCCCCTCGATCAGGCCCGGAATGTCGGCGATGACGAACTCCGCCCCGTCGATGCCGGCAACCCCGAGGCCCGGGTGCAAAGTGGTGAAAGGATAGTCGGCGACCTTCGGCCGCGCGTTCGAGACGGCCGAAAGGAAGGTGGACTTGCCGGCGTTCGGCAAACCAACAAGCCCGGCGTCGGCGATCAGCTTCAGCCGCAGCCAGAGCGTCCGCTCGACCCCCTCCTGCCCCGGGTTGGCGCTCCGCGGCGCCTGGTTCGTCGACGACTTGAACCGGAGGTTCCCCCAGCCGCCATTGCCGCCCTTCGCGAGCATCACCTCCTGCCCAGCCCGGGTCAGGTCGGCGACCAGCGTCTCGCCGTCCTCCTCGAGGATCTCGGTCCCGACCGGCACCTTGAGCACGATGTCGGCGCCGCTCCTGCCGGTCCGCTGCTGCCCCATCCCGGGCTGGCCATTCTTGGCGAAGAAGTGCTGCTGATAGCGATAGTCGATCAGCGTGTTCAGCCCCTCGACCGCAACCGCCTTCACGTCACCGCCCTTGCCGCCATCGCCGCCGTCCGGGCCGCCGAATTCGACGAACTTCTCGCGCCGGAAGCTGACGCAGCCATGCCCGCCAGTGCCGGAGCGGATCTCGACGCGGGCGTGGTCGAGGAACTTCATCGCGGGCCCGGAGCCAGCTCACGCCGGTAGCGGAAGGTCGGCACCATCGCTCCACGCGCCAGCGCGTGGATCTCGTCGGTGCCGACGTACTCGAAGCCGGCGCGCAGCAGCACCCGGGTCGAGGCCTCGTTGTCCTGGAACACCCCCGCGGTCAGTGCGCGGAGGCCTGCGTTCGCTGCCCAGCCCGCAACGCCTTCGACCGCCTCGCCGGCATAGCCGGCGCCCCAGAAGGCCGGGGCCACCCAGTAGCCGATCTCCGCCTCGTCGTCGCCGCGGGGCCTCAGCCCGATCAGCCCCACGAGCCCGTTCTCGCCGTCGGCGCCGGTATCGACCGCCCAGCTCAGCTCCTTCGCCCCCGGCGCCAGCATCCGCTCGATGAAGGCTTCCGCCAGCCCCGGCGGATAGGGGTGCGGGATCACCGATGTCATCCACGCCACCCGCCGGTCGCTGGAATAGAGCGCGATCAGCGCCGCATCGGACGGACGCAGCCGGCGCAGCCGCAGCCGCGGGGTGCCGATCTCGGTCTGGACGTGGAGGGCTGCCTCGGACATGGCCGGAACACCTGGGTGAAACGCAAGGAGGCCGGCGGTGCCGCCGGCCTCCTCGACAATCGCTGCCGATGGGGCGTGCGGCTACTCGGCCGCCTCGACCGGCGGGAGCACCGAGACGAAGGTGCGGCCCTTGAGCCCCTTCTGGAAGCTCACGCTCCCCGCACGTATCGCGAAGATCGTGTGGTCGCGCCCGAGCCCGACGCCCTCGCCCGGCCAGAGCTTGGTGCCGCGCTGGCGCACGATGATGCCGCCCGCGAGGATCGCCTCGCCGCCGTACTTCTTCACGCCGAGCCGCCGGCCCTTGCTGTCGCGGCCGTTGCGGGACGAGCCGCCTGCCTTCTTGTGTGCCATGTGCCCCTCCTCAGACTGCAGCCGGCTCGGCGACGGCGTCGGCGGTCTCGGCCGCTGCCGGCACCTCGGCCTTCGCCTTGGCGGCCTTCACGCCGCCGGCGGAAATGTCGGTGATGCGGACCTTGGTCAGGTACTGCCGGTGTCCGCGCTTGCGCTGCGACGAATGCTTGCGGCGCCGCTTCTTGAACGAGATGATCTTGTCTCCGCGGAACTGCTCGACCACCTCTGCGGTAACGATCGCGCCGGCAATGAAGGGCGCCCCGACCTTCGGCTCGTCGCCGCCCAGCATCAGGATCTCGTTGAACTCGACGGTATCGCCGGCCTCGCCCGCGAGCTTCTCCACCGTCAGGAGGTCGTTGGCGGCGACCCTGTACTGCTTGCCGCCGGTCTTCAGCACCGCGAACATCCGCGTTCTTCCTTCGTCTTCCCGCGTCCTGTGGCCCCGTTGCCGGCGTTTCGCGGGGCTTTCCCCGCGCCTGCGGACTGCGCGCGTTCATGAACTCGCTCCCGCCCGTCCCATCGGGGACGCCGGGAGCCGCGTATATCGCGGAGGGCCCGCTCGAAGTCAAGCGCGGGAAGTCCCATCCGGCCGGGTTTCCCGAGCTGCCGGGTCGCCCCGGCCGCGCCGGTCAGAGCATCGCCGCTGCGGGCCACATCCGGAGCACCATCGCCCCAGCGGGCCGGCCGGCATTCATCGACGAGCGAAGCCGCCGCTTCGTCCGGACCTCGATCCGCGATAACGTCGAAATCGAGGGGCTTCCAGCATTAACCATGTTCTCCGGCCGCAAAGTTGCAGGTCCGGGGACCGCTCAGACAGCCCCACGCTCCTGCTTGGCGCGCAGGAGCGCCACAGCCTCGGGCTCGGGCGGCAGCTCGGGCGCCGAGGGCGGTGACGGCGGCAGGTCGCGGCCGTAGTACTGGATGCGGATGCCGGCCTTGGCGAAGCGATCGATGATCTCGAAGTTCATGTCCGAGCGGACCGAGAGCGAGAAGTTGACGTCGCGCAGCCAGCACCTGAGCTCGAAGTCCATCGAATCGGCGCCGAGTTGCATGAACAGCACCCGCGGCGAGGGCTCCTGGAGCACCAAGGGCTGCTCCTCGGCGATCGCGATCAGGATCTCCTCGACCTTCTTCGGGTCGGCGTCATAGGTGACGCTGACCGGTACCTGCAGCCGCCCCGACAGCCCCCTGTGGGTGCGGTTCAACACCGTCCCGGCGATGAGGTCCGAGTTCGGCAGGATGACGATCGCGCGGTCGAAGGTCTCGATCTCGGTCGAGCGCACCTTGATCCCGCGCACGTAGCCGGAGAAGCCGCCCACCTCGATCCAGTCGCCTTCCTTGACGGGCCGCTCGACCAGCAGGATGACCCCGGAGACGAAGTTCGAGACGATGTTCTGCATGCCGAAGCCGATGCCGACCGACAGCGCGCCCGCGACGATGGCGAGGTTCGAGAGGTCGAGCCCCGCGGCCGACACTGCCGCGATCGCCGAGGCCGCAAACCCGAGGTAGCCGACCCCGGCCAGGAGTGCGTTGCGCCCGCCGGCGTCGAGCTTGGTCCGCGGCAGCACCGTCGAGCGCAGCAGCGACTGGAAGAGCCGCGTCAGTCCCGAGCCCAGCGCAAAGACGAGGATCAGCGTGACGACCGCCGTGGCCGACAGGCGGATGCCGCCGAAGGTCACGCCCTCGCGCATGCCGCGCCAGAAGTCGGCGATATCGCTCGCCCGCGCGCCGAGGATCATCGCGAGCAGCGGCAGCGCCGCGAGCCCGATCAGCGCCGCGACCACGACCGGGATCAGCCCGCCGTCATCGCGCGCGTCCTTGGTCGGGCTCGCCAGCAGCACCTGGGCGGACTTGTTCAGGAGATCGAACACCACCCGCGTCCCGCCGAACAGCCCGAGCGCAAGCGCGGTCCGGAAGACGAGGAAGCTCGCCAGCGGCAGGAAGCCCAGTGCGGCGAGCGCCGGTGCGGCGACCGCGGTGGCCCGGATCACCCGCACCAGGATGAACAGGAACCGCAAGGCGATCATCGTCCCCGGCGCGTCGGAGCTGTCGCCATGCACCGCGGCGGCCATCCGCCGCTGCGCCACGTGCATCAGCTGCGCGCCGCGCCAGAGCGCCAGCGCACCGAGCAGCACCAAGGGCACCTGCATCGCCGACTGCGTCGTGGTCGAGAGGTCCCAGCGCAGCGCAAGTCCGGCGAAGAGGTAGGAGAAGGAGACCGCGAGCCCCAGCACCCAGGTGGTCCGTGCCGCCTGCCGCGCCTCGTCGTCCTCGAGCGGCACCAGCCGGAAGGCCTTGTGCTTCGGGGCGATCAGGCTGCCGTTGAGCCAGCCGGTTCCGATCAGGATCATTACAAAGGGCGGAATGGAGAAGAAGCGCCCCTGGTCGGTGCGCGCCAGCAACCCCGACGGGTCGAAGGCAGCGAAGAGCAGCCCCGCGCCGACGGTCGGCACCACCAGCCGGGCGACGTTGCGCAGCGCGACGAGCCAGGCGATCGTGCGATGGTTGGTGGTCCGTTCCAGCCGCCGCTCGAGCCATTCGATCAGCCAGCGCCGTACCATGAAGGCAAGGACGAGCCCGGCGATGATCAGCAGCAGCGTCGTCGGGATCTGCCGGCGCGCCTGGGCGCTGGTATCGGGCCGGGTCAGCTCGTCATTGAGAGCGCCGCGGTAGTCGGCGAGCCGGCTCTGCAGCTCCTCGAACGTCGTGAGCCAGGTCGAGGGGGCGAGCGGGCTCGCGCCGCGGCTCAGGAGCTCGGCCGAGAACCGCGCCCGGATCACCCGGTCGATAGCCGCGATCTGAGTGTCGGCACGCTGCGCCGCCTCCTGCGCGGTCTGGACCGGCGCCTGCGCGGTCGTGAGCTGCTGCTGCAGGTCGCGCCGCAGGTCGGCGACCTCGGGCGCCTCCTGTGCACCCTCGGCCGGCGGCGGTCCGATCGCCTGGATCCGTTTGTTGAGCTCGTCGACCGCCGGCTGCTTGGCCTGCTCGAGCGCCAGCGCCTCCCCGCGCTGCTCGACCAGCTGCACGCGGATCGCCTCCAGCGTCTCGGTCGGGGTGTCGGCGGCAGTGATCCGATCCTGCGCCTCGGTGGCAAAGGCCGCCCAGCGCGCCGCACGCGCGGCGTCGCTTTCCTCCGCCCCGGCCGGCAGCGCCGCGGCCGCCACGAGGACGAGCAGCAGCGCCGCCAGGCCGAGCCGGCAGCGGCCCGCGAGTTCAGCCGGCCCAGGCATCGGGGAGATCGCTCCGCCGCGTCTCGAGCCAGTCGGGAACCGGCAGGCCCTTGGCGCGCAGGAACGCCGGATTGAACTGTTTCGACTGATAGCGCGTGCCGTGGTCGCAGAGCACGGTCACGATTCGGTGCCCGGGGCCGAGGTCGCGCGCCATGCGAATGGCACCGGCAACGTTGATCCCGCTCGACCCTCCGAGGCACAGCCCCTCATGCTGCAGCAAGTCGAAGACGACCTCGAGCGCCTCGGCGTCGGGGATGCGGTACGGCATGTCGACCGCCAGCCCCTCGAGGTTGGCGGTGATCCGCCCCTGCCCGATTCCCTCGGTGATCGAGTCGCCCTCGGCTTCGAGGCTGCCGTGGGCATAATAATGCCAGAGCGCCGCGCCGTAGGGATCGGCGAGGCCGATCCGGATCCCCGGGTCGCGGGCGCGCAGGCCGGAGGCGACGCCGGCGAGCGTGCCGCCCGTCCCGACGGCGCAGATGAAGCCGTCGACGCGGCCGTCCATCTGCTCCCAGATCTCCGGCGCCGTGCCGTCGACGTGCGCCTGGCGGTTGGCGGTATTGTCGAACTGGTTGGCCCAGACCGCGCCACCCGGTTCGGTCGCGGCCAGCTTCTCCGCCAGCCGGGCCGAGTAGCGGATATAGTTGTCGGGATCGCGGTACGGGACCGCCGGAACCTCGACGAGCTCGGCCCCCGCCAGCCGGATCATGTCCTTCTTTTCCTGGCTCTGGGTGTCCGGGATCACGATGACCGTGCGGTAGCCCATGGCCGAGCCCAGCAGCGCGAGGCCGATGCCGGTGTTGCCGGCAGTGCCCTCGACGATGGTGCCGCCGGGCTTCAGCGCGCCGCGCGCCACGGCATCCCGAATGATCCAGAGCGCCGCGCGGTCCTTGACCGACTGGCCCGGGTTCATGAACTCGGCCTTGCCCCAGATCTCGCAGCCGGTCGCCTCGGAGGCGCGGCGCAGCCGGATCAGCGGGGTGTTCCCGACGGCGGCCGGCAGGTCGGCGGCTACGATCACAACTCTCCTCCCGGCCGGTCTCGCGGGAGAGTTAGCGGCTGAACCCTCCGGCATCAAGCTAGGCCCATGCCGCAAGAAGCCGCGCAGCGTGCCGGTCGAGCCAGAGCAGCGAAAGCATCAAGGGCGCATTGCGGATCTCGCCCGCCTCCAGCGCCGCCATCGCGGCGTCGAGCGTGACGACCATCGTCCGGATATCCTCGTGCTCCTCGGCGAGCCCGTGGGTGCTGCCGCCGGCGCCGCCGAGGTCAGCCTCGGCGACGAAGGCCACGATGTATTCCGACGCGATGCCGGGCGAGGGATAATAGCCGCCAATCCGTTCCAGCCTGCCGAGCGTCAGGCCCGCCTCCTCGATGGCCTCGCGCCGGGCGGTCGCCTCGGGCGCCTCGCTGTGGTCCGAGCGCCCCGCGACTGTCTCCAGGCACCACGGCCGCGGATCGCGGCGCGCGTATGGCCCGGGACGGAACTGCGCGATCAGGAGCACCGTGCCGGCGCGCGGATCGAACGGCAACACCGTGACCGCGTCCCCGCTGGTAAAGACAGAGCGCTCGACCACCTCCGACATCCCGCCATCGAACCGCCGGTGACGCAAGAGGTGCTCCTCGACCCCGAAGTAGCGGGCATAGGCGAAGCGCCGCCGCACCGTCTCGACCGACTGATCGCCGATTTCGGGGGCGAGCACCGCGGGCGTCTCGGTGAGCGCGCCGCGAACCCGTCCCAGCGCCCGGATCGCGATGCCGGGCACCAGCGCCGGCATCTCCTCGCGCGTCCGCCCGCCGAAATGCCCCATGACCTCCTCGAGCGTCTCGCCGAGCCGCGCCCGTGCCTCTGCGCTCAGCGGCGGCCACCCGGCAGCAAGTTCCGCGTCCGGACCCGGCCCGTAGCCGGTAACGGCGACCCGCCCGCTCGCCTCGACCGTTACCGACAAAGGCGCAGTCCCGAGCGCCGCCATCGCGAAGTCGAGCCGCCGCCGCGCCACCGCCGACAGCGCCAGCAGCCGTCCCGCGACCGCCTCGCCCGCCGCCGGAACCAGCGCGAAGCGCAGCCCGTCGGCGTCGGCGGCGACCGCATGCCGGGCAAGGGTCGCCGGCCGCGACGCGGGCGGAGCCCCGGGCCCCAGGATTTTCTTCAGCAGGTCGGCCGCGTCGAACGGTGGGTGCAGGAAGATCTCGTCCAAGCGCCGGGCCTCCTCGGTTTCGCGGTGATCCGATCGCCGCCCCGCCTCGTAGCACCGTCACCTTCGCGTTGACAGGCAGCCAGAGATGACCAGCGGCCACGCGCCCACCGCGACGATCGCCGGCTATGCCGCCGGCGCACTCTCGCCAGGAATGACGCTGCTGGTCGCGAGCCACCTCGCCTGGTGTCCCGCCTGTCGCGACAAGGCGACGCGGCTCGAGGCCCTCGGCGGCGCCCTGCTCGCGGACTGCGCCCCGGTGCCCCTGGCCGAGCACTGCCTCGAAGACGCCCTCGCCCGCATTGCAGAGCCCTACGGCGCGCCCCTGGCTCCCGCCGCCGAGCCGGCGCTGCCCCGCCCGATCTGCCGCTGCCTGGGAGCCGGGCTCGGCAACCTCGACTGGCGGCCGGTGATGCCCGGGCTGACCGCCTGCAACCTCGACGGATTCCCGCGTGAACGCGTCGGCCTGATGCGCGGCGACCCGGGCGTCGCCGTCCCCGCCCACTGCCCCTCCGGCGCCGGTGGCGCTCTCGTGCTCGCCGGTCGCCTCCGCGAAGGCGAAGCGACCTATCGCTCCGGCGACCTCGCCTTCCCGCCCCCCGAGGCCAGCGCCGATCCCGAGGTGGTAGGCGCCGAGCCATGCCTCTGCCTGGTGGTGCGGCCCGAACGCCCCTGAGAGCCGCTACTGCCGGTACGCTTCCCAGGCGGCAAGCGCCCGCGCCCGCCCCTCGGCGTGGCTGATCACCGGCTCGGGCGCCGGGTCGTCGGGTGCGAGCCCCCAGGCCCGCGGCGCGGCGTCGAAGAACGCCAGCGCCTCAGGCGCACGCGAGCCATCGAACCCCGCCAGGAACCGCCGCCGGTAGGCGCCGTCGGGGTCGAAGCGCGCCGCCTGCAGCCCCGGGTTGAAGACGCGCATGTAGGGCGCTGCGTCGGGCCCCGACCCCGCCACCCACTGCCAGTTGAGCGCGTTTGCCGCCGGGTCCCAGTCGATCAGGCAGTCGGCGAACCAGGCAAGCCCGACCCGCCAGTCGGTCATGAGGTGCTTCGTCAGGTAGCTCGCCGTCAGCATCCGCACGCGGTTGTGCATGGTCCCGGTCACGTACATCTCGCGCATGCCGGCATCGACCATCGGCTCGCCGGTCATCCCCCGCCGCCACCGATCGGCGTCGGGATTGTCGCCGCGCCAGGGAAAGGCGTCCCAGTCCGGCCGCCAGTTCGCGGTCGCAAGCTGCGGGTGGTGCCAGAGCAGGTGCCAGGCGAACTCGCGCCAGCCGAGCTCGCGCAGGAAGGCTTCCGCCCCGGCCGCTCCCTCCTGGCGCGCGCGTACCGCCGCCTGCCACACCGTGCGCGGCGACACCTCGCCCCAGGCCAGGTTCTCCGACAGCCGCGACGTCCCGGAAAGGTCCGGCCGGTCCCGGTCCGCCGCGTACTTTGCCACGGCTCCGTCGAGGAAGGCCCCGAGCCGATCAAGTGCCGCCCCTTCCCCGACGCGCGCGTACCGCGCCAGCGCGGCGGCACCCCGCGCCACCCCGGCGTCCAGCCCCCAGTCCGCCAGCCGATCAGACGCGGGCCAGTGACCCGGCGCCCACAACCGCGGCGCTGCCAGCGGCGCCTCGACCGGCAGCCGCCGCAGCGCGTTCCAGAAGGGCGCAAAGACCCGGAACCCCTGCCCCGCCCCGGTCGCGACCTCCCAGGGCTCGTGCAGCAGCGTACCCGGATGGCTGACGGCCTCGATTCCGGCCGCGCCCAGCGCCGCCTTCACCGCCTTGTCCCGCGGCAGCGTGTCCGGGCCGTAGAGCCGCGACCAATGCACTGCCCGGGCCCCGGCCTCCCGCGCCAGCGCCGGCAGGATCTCGACCGCCGGCCCGCGCCGCAGCAACAGCTGGCTCCCCGCCGCCTCGAGCCGGGCCGCCAGCGCCGCCAGCCCCTGCCCGAGCCGCCAGCGCGCCGCAGCGCCCATCGCCTCGGTCTCGGGATCGAGCACGAAGACCGGCACCACCGGCCCATCTGCGGCCGCGGCCAGCGCCGGATGGTCGCCGAGCCGGAGGTCGCGCCGGAACCAGACCAGCGCCGTCATGCCGGCCCGAGCACGGCCTCGAGCGCGGCGATCGCCTGCGCCACCTCCGCTTCGCTCGTGTAGTGCACGAAGCTCAGCCGCAGCACGCCGTGCCCAGGATCGACCCCGAGCGCCTCGAGCAGCCGCACCGCGTAGAAGTCGCCGCCCCCGGCCATCACCCCGTGCGCCGCCAGATCCGCCGCCACTGCCTCGCCTCGGCGGTCGAGCCGCATCGCCACGGTCGGCACCCGGCCCTGCGCCGTCCGCGGTCCGAGGAGCCGCAGGTCGGCCCGTCCCGCGAGCCACGCCATCAGCGGCTCCAGCAACCGCGTCTCCCGGGCCCGCTGCAGCGCTGCGACGCGCGCCGCCCGCACCCGCGGCTCCGGCTGGTCGGCGAAGTGGTGGTCGTGCAGAGCATCGACGAAATCGGCGATGCCGGCGCAGGCCGCCACCTGCGCATGGTCCGGCCCCGCCGGCACCAGCCGCTTCGACGCCGCCCGGTCGTTGAAATAGTGCCCCTGGTTCGGCAGCCGCGCGGCCAGCGCCCGCCGCACGACCATCACACCCTGGTGCGGCCCGTAGGTCTTGTAGGCGGAGAAGAGATAGACGTCCGCCCCGAGCGCCCCGACATCGGGCAGGCCGTGCGGCGCATGGCTGACCCCGTCGACGCAGGCGGCCGCTCCGGCGGCATGCACCATCGCCACGATATCGGCGACAGGGTTGGTCTGCCCGAGGATGTTCGAGCAATGCGGGAAGCAGACGAGCCGCACCCGCTCGTCGAGCAGCTCGGCCAGGCGCGCCGGATCGAGCGCCCCGGTGTCGGGATCGACCCGCCATTCGCGTACCGCGATGCCGCCCCCGGCCATCCGCCGCCAGGCGCCCGAGTTCGCCTCGTGGTCCTGGTCCGTGACGACGATGGCGTCGCCCGGCACCAGCATCGACCGGAACGCCTGCGCAAGCACATAGGTGTTCTGGCTCGTCGACGGCCCAAACAGCAGTTCATCGGCCTCGACCCCGAGCAGCGCCGCTACCCGCTCCCGCGCCTCGTCCATCTCCGCGCCACCCGCCTGGCTCGCCGGATAGGGCGCATAGGGCTGCACCTTGCGCTCGCGGTAGAATCGCCCGAGCCGGTCGATCACCTGCCGGCATGCATAGGACCCGCCGGCATTCTCGAAGAACGCCCATCCAGAGAGGCTCGGCTCGGCGAAGGCCGGGAACTGCGCCCGCACGAAGTCGAGGTCGAACGCCGGCAGCCCGGCCGGCGCGGTGTCACCCTCCTGCCAGCGCATCTCTCCTCCATGCCCGCCCGTACCGGCCGGACCTTCGATTTCATGGAACGCCCCCACTGTCCACGCCGCCGCGGCTCAGTTCTTGACGAAGAGCCGCCTCGGAACCTCCGCCAGGCACTCGGGGCCGGCCTCGCCTATCACGATGCTCTCGGTAATCTCGAACCCCCAGTCGGCCATCCACAGCCCGGTCATGAAGTGGAAGGTCATGCCCGGTTCGAGCACCGTCCGGTCGCCCGGCCGGATCGACATCGTCCGCTCGCCCCAGTCGGGCGGATACGAGAGCCCAATCGAATAGCCCGACCGGCTGTCCTTCTCGATCCCGAGCCGCGCCAGCACGCCGAGGAAACCGTTGGCGATGTCCTCGACCCGATTGCCCGGCCGCGCCGCGTCGAGCCCCGCCGCCATGCCGTCGAGGACCGCCGCCTCGGCATCGCGGAACGCCTGCGTCGGCCGCCCGAGGAACAGCGTCCGCGCCAGCGGGCAGTGGTAGCGGTGGCAGACCCCGGCCAGCTCGAAGAAGGTCCCCTCGCCCTCCACCAGCGGCCGGTCGTCCCAGGTCAGGTGCGGCGCCGCCGCATCTGATCCCGACGGCATCATCGGCACGATCGCCGGATAGTCGCCGCCCGCGCCGATTCCCTCGTCGTAGCGCAGCGCCGCATCCCAGATCTCCGCCGCCAGGTCGCACTTGCGCATCCCGGGCTCGGCGACCTCGAGGATGCGCGCGTGCATCCGCTCGACGATCCGCGCCGCCGTGCGCATGTAGCCGAGCTCGGCGGGCGACTTCACCGCGCGCTGCCAGTTGACAAGGCCGGTCGCGTCGGAGAAGCGGGCGTCCGGCAGCCCGCGCTCCAGTGCCGCATAGGACGCCGCCGACAGCCACCAGTTATCCATCTCGACCCCGATCCGCGCCCGCCCCCAGCCGCGGTCGGCGATCCGGCGTGCGAGATCCTCCATCGCGTGCCGCCCCTCGGCATGCACGTAGGAGTCGGCGAAGCCGACGATGTCGGCCTCGCCCATCCAGCAGGTCCGGAGCGCCCCGGCCGTGTCCATGCCGCGGCCCCACCAGACCGGGTCGCCGTCGGCCACGACCACCGCCTGCGGGGTGTAGAACGACCAGCCGTCGTAGCCAGTCAGCCAGGCCATGTTCGAGGCGTCCGTCACGACCAGGACCTCGATCCCGCGCGCCGCCATCGCCGCCCGCGTCTTCGCCAGCCGCGCGGCGTACTCGTCGCGTCCGAAGTGCAGCACCGGCTCGACCATCATCTTCTCCTGCTTTCCGACCGACGCTATCCCGTTGCCGCCGCCAGCCGCCAGCCCCACACTGGCGACCGACCGCCACACGGGGACCCGCATGATCAACGCCCTGACGCTGCTCTTCCTCTGCCAGCTCGCCGGAGAGATCCTGGTCCGAACCCTTGGCATCACCTTCCCGGGGCCGGTGCTCGGCATGGGGCTGATCTTCGCCATCCTGCTCGTCGCCGGGCGCTCCTGGCCGGCCCTCGACGCCGTCGCCGACACCTTGCTGCGGAACCTCTCGCTCCTCTTCGTGCCCGCGGCCGTCGGGGTCGTGCAACAAGCGGGGCTCATCGCGCAGAACTGGCTCGCGATCGCCGCCGCGATCGTGCTCTCGACCGCGGCGACCCTCGTCGTCACCGTCTACGTCTTCCTCGCAATGGCGCGCCGGTTCGGAGGCGACTGATGCACACCCCCGACATCTACCGCATCTGGGTCTACCTCTCCTCGACCCCGCTCCTCTGGCTCTCGGCAACACTGGTCGCCTTCGCCATCGGCGACGCCGTCTCGGCGCGCTTCCACCGCAACCCGCTGGCCAGCCCGGTGGTGATCGCCGCCGGGCTGCTGATCCTGGTCCTCGCCACCACCGGGACGCCCTATCCGATCTACTTCGAGGGCGCGCAGTTCGTGCATTTCCTGCTCGGGCCCGCAACGGTCGCGCTCGGCCTGCCGCTCTGGCGCAACCGCACCGCGGTCCGCCGCAACCTCGTGCCGATGCTCGCCGCCCTCGCCGCCGGCTCGATCACCGCGATCGGCTCGGCGGTCGGCATCGCATGGGCCTTCGGCGCGCCGCAGCCGGTCCTCGCCTCGCTGGCCGCGAAGTCGGTAACGGCACCGATCGCCATGGCCCTGACCGAGACGATCGGCGGCATTCCCGCGCTCGCCGCCGTCCTGGTCGTGCTCACCGGCATCTTCGGCTCGGTAATCGTGACGCCGCTGATGAACGCCCTTGGCATTCGCGACTTCGCCGCCCGCGGCTTCGCCGTCGGCATCGCCAGCCACGGCATCGGGACTGCTCGCGCCTTCCAGGTCAGCGAGGAGGCTGGAACCTTCGCCGGTATCGCCATGGGGCTCAACGGAGCGTTGACGGCACTCCTCTTCCTGATCGTGCCGCTCTTCTTATGACCGCGCCCGGCCCGAACCCGTCCAGCACGGAGCGCAAACCTACGTCCTTCTTGACCATATCGGGTAGTGGGGACCGGGGACAAGGTGGACAGTTGTTCGGGGAGATGGGAAAGGGCGATGGCTCCGCGCGCCGGAACTAAGCCACGCGCGGGGACGCGACCGCGGGCGGCCGGCATTCCAGCGAAGCTAGAAGATCGCCAGCGGGTTGACCGGGGAGCTGGTCGCGCCCTTGAAGCGCCAGGGTGCGAGGCTGACGAAAAAGCTCCAGCGGTTCTCTTCGGCGCAGGCGGCGGCGATCGCCTCGAGGTCGCAGCCGCAGATCAGCGGCAGCCCGAGGTAGGGGATGGCGATCATGTGGACGGGCTCGGTCCAGCGGGCGAGGCCCGGCTGCGGCGGGTGCACGTCGCCGTCGCCGTCGTGGCCGAGCGCGGCGATCTCGCGGGAATGCAGCCAGGGAAGGCAGTCGGGATGCATGCCGGTGCCGAGCTGGTAGCTGTTGGAAGCGCCGCCGCCGTTGCGGACGAAGAGGACGTCGCCGGTGCCGACGGACACGCGCTGCCGAGCCTCGGCGGCGGCGAGGTCGGCGGCGCGGATGACGCTGCCGAGGGGAAGGGCACCGCCAGGGGCGAGGTCGAGGAGGACGCCGCGGCCGGCGATGCCGTGCTCGCCCATGCGCTCGACGCCGAGCTTCTGGGCGCCGGCGTCGGTGACGAGGGAGATCGGGTAGCCGTTGTACATGCCGTCGCGGCCGCCGGGGGTGAAGAGGTGGCAGAGGGCGTCGAGGTGGGTGATGGTGTAGCCGTGGTAGATGGCGCCGATCTCGTCGATCGTGCCGGCCTCCTCGGGCTGCGGGTCGGTGTAGTGAAAGTTCTGGTAGCGGAACTTGCGGACGCCCTCGGGGTCGTTCACGGCCCGCTCGTGGGCGAGCGAGACGGTGCGGCCGGTCGCGATCGAGCGGGCGGCCGCCACACGCATCCCGGGGGTGACGAAGTTCAGCGTCCCGAGCTGGTCGTCGGGTCCCCAGCGGCCCCAGTTGCTCAAGGACGGCAGGAGCCGGTCGATGTCGTCGTCGCTGGCCGGGCTGTCGGCGCGCACCGGGCCGACGCCGAGGATGCCGGCGGCGGCGGCCGCGGCGGCGGCTTCGAGGAGGTCGCGCCGTGAGGTCACTTTTCGTCTCCTGTCCCGCGGAGATTGTGCTGCAAGAGAAGCCGGTTGGAAAGCGGAGCGGGCCAGCGTAAGGTCGCGCGGCGATCGAGGAGACGGAGCGGCTTGCAGAATATGGTGCTCAGCCAACGGACCGAACCGCAGTTCTCCCAGCCGGTCCGGCAGATCGTCCTGATGCTGATCGTGCTCGGGCTGACGGCCGCGCTGGCCGTCCTGGTCTTTCCGACGGTCGAGAAGATCTTCCTCGCCTCGCCGTACCTGAAGATCTTCATTCTGTTCGTCTTCCTGATCGGGGTTCTCGCCTGCTTCTGGCAGGTCCTGACGCTGATCGCCTCCGTGAACTGGATCGAGGGCTTCGCCCTCGACCGGCCGGGGCACGAGTTCACCAAGGCGCCGCGGCTGCTGGCACCGCTGGCGGCGATGCTCTCGGAGCGGCGGGCGCGGCGGGCGCTGACCTCGACCTCGACGCGGTCGATCCTCGAGTCCGTCTCGCAGCGGATCGAGGAGCAGCGAGACCTCACCCGGTACCTGATCAACCTGCTGATCTTCCTCGGGCTTCTCGGGACGTTCTTCGGGCTGGCGACGGTGGTCCCGGCCGTCGTCGACACCATCCGCTCGCTCGCGCCCAAGGAAGGGCAGAGCGCGATGGCGTCGTTCGACACGCTGATGCACGGGCTCGAGGGACAGCTCGGCGGCATGGGGACGGCCTTCGGGTCGTCGCTGCTCGGGCTGTCGGGATCGCTGGTTGTCGGGCTGCTCGAGCTCTTCGCCAGCCACGCGCAGAACCGCTTCTACCGCGAGCTCGAGGAATGGCTCTCCTCGATCACCAAGCTCGGCGTCACCGGGGTCGACCCCGAGGAGGCGCTGACGGCGGCAAACGTGCTGATGGTGATCGGGCAGACCGCCGAGCAGATCGACCAGCTGCGCGAGGTGGTCGAGCAGGGGGCGACACGCTCGGGCGAGACCGAGCAGCGGATCATCGAGCTCGCCGAGCTGCTGGCGGCGCAGAAGCCGGTCCAGGTCGACAACGGGCTGCTGCAGCGGATCGCCGAGGGGCAGGAGAAGATGGCGGCACTGCTGGCCGCGCAGCCCGCTCCGACGCAGGCGCCGCGGGCCGAGGGGATGGACCGCGCACTCCTCGAGCGGATCGCGCTGTCGCAGGAACGGGTGGCTGCGGCGCTGCAGGCGCGAGCGCAGGAAGGCGGGGGCAGCGGCCTCGACGCCGAGACCCGGGCGCGGCTCCGGTCGATCGACACGCAGGTGCTGCGGATCCTCGAGGACCTCGGCGCCGGGCGGCAGGATCTCGTCACCGAGATCCGGCAGGACATCGCGGGGCTCGCCGATGCCTTGCGCGCCATGGCGGCGCGCGGGAGGTACTGAATGGCGCTGAGCAGACGCGGGTCGGGGCGGTTCTCGGCCCAGATATGGCCCGGTTTCGTCGACGCGATGACGGCGATGATCCTGGTGCTGTTCTTCGTCTTGTCGATCTTCATGATCGTGCAGTTCGTCTTGCGCGACACCATCACCGGGCAGGGCGAGGAGCTCGACCGGCTGTCGGTGCAGGTGGCGAACCTCGCGGATGCGCTCGGGCTGGAGCGGACGCGGGCCGATACCCAGCAGGCGCTGGTCACCACGCTGACCGGGCAGCGCGATCAACTGGCTTCGGCGAACAGCGCGCTGAGCTCGGAGAAGGACCAGCTCGCCTCCGAGATGCAGTCGGCGGAGGCCAGGGTCGCCGACTTCGAGGCGCAGGTCGCGAGCCTGATCGCGCGCAATACCGACATCTCGGGCAAGCTCACGGCGGCGGAGAAGGAGCGAGCGGAGATCGCCGGCAAGCTGACCGCCACCGAGAAGGAGAGCGCCGAGCGGCTTACGGCGCAGCAGGCGCTGGAGGCGTCGCTGGCGCAGGCCCGGGCCGAGCTCGACAAGGGGGCCGAGGAGGCGCGTCTGGCCGCGGCGAAGCGGGAGGCCATGGAGGCGTTGGTCGCCTCGCTGCAGTCCGACGTCGCGGGGCTGAAGGGCGCGGCGGCGGGGCAGGAGGCGAGCCTCGCCAACGCGCGGAAGCTCACGGCCGACCAGGCGGCGCAGCTGGCGGCGGCGGCGATCCTGGCGTCGGAGCAGGCGAAGAAGCTCGACGCCGCGACGAAGCTGACCGCCGAGCAGCGGGCCGCACTCGACGCCGCCAACAAGCGTGCGGCCGAGGGGCAGGCGCAGCTCGACGCCGCAACCAGGCTGACGGCGGAGCAGCGGGCCGAGCTCGACGCGGCGATGAAGAAGGCGGACGAGCAGGCGGCGAAGTTCACCGAGGCCGACGCGAACCGGCTCTTGGAGGCGGCGGCGGCCGAGGCGCTGCGCCAGAAGCTCGCCTCGTCGCAGGCCGAGCTGACGGCAATGACGCTGAGCCTCGAGGCCGAGCGCAAGAAGGCCGAGGACACGCTGACGCTGCTGGCGGCCGCCGACGCGGCGAAGAAGGGGCTGGAAACCGACAAGGCGACGGCGCTCAGCGATGCCGAGAAGCGGGCGGCGGAGCTGGCGCAGGCGAATGCGCTCCTCGCCGAGCAGAAGAACCTGTCTGCCGAGGGGCAGCGGCAAGTGGCGCTCCTCAACCAGCAGACCGCGTCGCTGCGCGAGCAGCTGAACTCGCTGCAGGGGACGCTCGACGCCTCGGCGGCCAAGGACGCGGCGGCGCAGGTGCAGATCGAGAACCTCGGTGCCAACCTCAACTCGGCGCTGGCGCAGGTGGCCGTCGAGCAGAAGCGGCGGGCCGACCTCGAGGAGAAGGAGAAGGAGCGGCTGCAGGCCGAGGCGCACAACCTCGAGAGCTACCGTTCGGAGTTCTTCGGGCAGATGCGGGCGATCCTCGGCGACCGCGAGGGCGTCCAGGTCGTCGGCGACCGGTTCGTGTTCCCGTCGGAGGTGCTGTTCGCACCTGGGTCGGCGACCCTTGGACCCGAAGGCCAGCAGCAGGTGGCGCGGGTCGCGCAGGTGATCCGCGAGATCGCCGACCAGATCCCGCCGGAGATCAACTGGATCCTGCGGGTCGACGGCCACACCGACAAGACGCCGGTGACACCGGGCGGGCCGTTCCGCGACAACTGGGAGCTTTCGGAGGCGCGGGCGCTGTCGGTCGTGCGCTACATGAGCCAGGTGCAGGGGCTGCCGCCGGAACGGCTGGCGGCGACGGGCTTCGGGGAATTCCAGCCGATCGATCCGGGAGACAGCCCCGAGGCGCTGGCCAAGAACCGCCGGATCGAGCTCAAGTTCACGGAGCGCTAGCGGGATCGTGCCTCCGCGGCAGCAAGGCCGTCGACCTGCGGGCGAGCTATGGTGCTTCAGCGCCGCGGCGATTGCCGCGGCCATGCGGACGGGGCGGGAATGACGGCAACGGACACCGGGCCGGGCGGCGGGCGGGACCTGCTCTGGCCGTTGAGCTTCCCGATCTACTTCCTGCTGCAGGCGATTTGGCGCCGGATCCTCGGCGGCAGCCTCGGGCTCGACGAGGCCGAGATCATCCTTGACGGGCGCTCGCTCGCCTGGGGCTACGGGCCGCAGCCGCCGCTCTACGCCTGGCTGCAGTGGGGCTTCTTCAAGGTCTTTCCCGACCCGCTGCTGGCGATGGCCTTCCTCAAGGCGGCACTTCTGTCGGGGACCTTCCTCGCGATCTACGCGCTGGTCCGGACGGTCCATCCGCCGCGGACCGCCTGGCTCGCCTCAGCGAGCATGGCGCTGCTGCCGCAGATCGCCTGGGAGAGCCAGCGGGCGCTGACCCATTCGGTGCTGGCCACGACGCTCGCCGCGGCATCGCTCCTCGTCTTCTGGACCCGGGTGCTCGAGCGGCGGCGGTTCGCCGACCTTCTCCTCGGCGCCCTGCTGGGGCTCGGGCTGCTGGCGAAGGCGAACTTCGCCTTCGTACCGCTGGCGCTCTGGATCGCCGCCGCCTCGATGACCGAGCTCCGGCCGCGGCTGCGTCCGGCCGGGATCGCCGTCAGCGTCACCGTGGCGGCGGCGATCGTCGCGGCCCCCGTGCTCTGGATCGCGCGGCATTTGGACGTGGCGACGGCGTCGCTCTACAAGCTGCGGCAGGACGAGGGCGCCGGCGTCATCGGCTCGGCGCTTGCGGGGATCGGTTCGCTCGCCGCGGCCACCGTCGGGTTTCTCGTCGTTCTTGCCATCGTCGTCGCGCTGATCCGCTGGCGCTGCCGGCAGCCGGGCGCGCGGCCGCCGGCGCCGCTCCTCGACCACTTCCTCGTGCGGCTGGCGCTGGTCGGGCTGGCGCTTGCGCTGGCGGCTGTGCTTTTCTCGGGGGCTACGAACGCCAAGGACCGCTGGCTGCAGCCGGTCCTCTACGTCGCGGCGCCGGCGGCGACGCTCTGGCTGCTGCCGCGCGTGACCCTGGCCGGGGCGAAGTGGCTGGGGCGGGCTGTCGTGATCGCCGCCGTCGCGGTCGCGCTGGTGCTTCCGGTGCCGCTCGCCACCGGCACGCCGGGCAAGCCCGCCCGCGGCAACGCGCCCGTCGCGGCGCTGGTCCGCGGGCTCGCGCCGCTCGTGCCGCCCGGGATGCGCGTCGTTGCCGACCCCGAGTGGCTGGCAGGCAACCTCCTCTACCAGCGGCCGGACTGGACAGTGGCACGGGCCGAGACTGCGGTGCCAGGGCCGCGCGAGGCGCTGCTGCTCGTCTGGTCCGACGTCCCCGACGCCGGGGCGGCCCTCGCGCTAGAGCTCGGCGCCCGCGCCGGGCACCCGCTGCAGCTCGGGGCGGTCACGCGGCTCGATGCGCCCTACCCCTGGCAGCCGAAGCAGGTCCTGACGCTCTACGCGGCGCCGCTGGTTCCCGCGACCTGAGGACAGCGGCAAGGGGTTCCCGGCGCTCTGGCGCCAAAGGCTGCCTCGGGCTGACGGTCGCGGCGGCGCTCCCGGGCGCCGGACTTCCCCTCGCGGTGGTCAAACCGCGGCAGCTCCGCACGCCGGTACCCCAGATCAGGCCGGCCCGTCCTCGCCCGTCTCCAGGAACCGCTCCAGCCACTCCCGGTACGGCTCGATGTCGAGCCCTGCGTCGGCCAGCCACCCGGGGTCGTAGTAGGTCGAGGCGTAGCGGTCGCCGCTGTCGCAGATCAGCGTGACCAGCGATCCTTCGCGGCCCTCACGCAGCATGCGGGCCGCAATCCAGCAGAGCCCGAAGAAGTTCGTGCCCGTCGACCCGCCGACCCGCCGGAACAGCCGGTCCGACAGCACGTGCATCGCCGCGATCGAGGCCGCGTCGGGCACCCGCACCATGTGGTCGATCACGCCGGGAATGAACGACGGCTCGACCCGTGGCCGCCCGATTCCTTCGATCCGCGACCCGCGCGGCGATGTCACCTCCCGGTCGCCGCTGCGCCAGGCCTCGTAGAAGACCGAGTTCTCGACGTCGACGACGCAGAGGCGGGTCGCGAGGTTGCGGTAACGGATGTAGCGCCCGATCGTCGCCGAGGTTCCGCCCGTCCCGGCGCTCATCACCACCCAGTCCGGCACCGGGTGCTCCTCGCCCTGCATCTGGCCGAAGATGCTCTCGGCGATGTTGTTGTTGCCCCGCCAGTCGGTCGCCCGCTCGGCATTGGTGAACTGGTCGAGATAATGCCCGCCCGCCTCCTCCGCCAGCCGCGCCGCCACCCCGTAGACCTCGGCGGCGCTGTCGACGAAGTGGCAGCGCCCGCCGAACCGCCGGATCGCGTCGACCTTGGCCGCGCTCGTTGCCCTCGGCATCACCGCCACGAAAGGCAGCCCGAGCAACTCGGCGAAATAGGCCTCGGAAACTGCCGTCGACCCCGACGAGGCCTCGACCAGCGTCGTTCCCTCGGCGATCCGCCCGTTGCAGATGCCATAGAGGAACAGCGACCGCGCCAGCCGGTGCTTCAGGCTGCCGGTCGGATGCGTGCTCTCGTCCTTGAGGTAGACCGAGATGCCGCGCAAGCCCCGAAAAACCGGCTTGACCAGGTGCGTGTCGGCCGACCGCCGCCCGTCCCCCTGCAGGAGGTCGATCGCTCGCCGCGTCCAGCCGCGGTCGGGCCCGACGGGCAGGACACCCAGCTCGGTGAAGAACGGCGTGGCCGCGGGCATTCGCGCCTCCGTTGCAGGCGGCGTCCCGCCGCGCGGTCACCCTACAGCCTCGCCGCATGCCGCACACCTGCCTTCTCGACGCTCGCCCGGCATCCTTCCGCGTCGGCAATGCTTGACGCCCGGTTAACGTCATGATTTTTTGTTATTATATATCAAAGGCTTGGCTTTTGTCCGATACCCCCCGCACCCGCCCTTCCCTCGCCGCCCGTCTTGCCGCACAATCGCCCCGGGGGGCCGTTCCAGCCGCGGCCGGCGTCGGGCGCAGAGGAGAGACCCATGGAGCAACTCGGGATCCCGGCCTTCGCCGCCCCCGCGGTCGCGATCCTCGTCTTCGCGATCATCCTGATCTTCACCATGGTGAAGTCGGTGCCGCAGGGCGAGAACTGGACCGTCGAGCGCTTCGGCCGCTACACCCGCACGCTCGAGCCCGGCCTGCGCTTCCTGATCCCGCTGATGGACCGGGTCGGCTCGCGGATCAACATGATGGAGACCGTGCTCGACATCGAGCAGCAGGAAGTGATCACCCGCGACAATGCCATGGTCGTCGCCGACGCCATCGCCTTCTACCAGGTGGTCGAGGCCGCGAAGGCCGCCTACGAGGTCCGCAACCTCGAGCAGGCGCTGAAGAACATCAGCCAGACCAACATCCGCGCCGTGCTCGGCTCGATGGACCTCGACGAGGCGCTCTCCAACCGCGACGCGATCAACGTCAAGCTCCTCGCGGTGATCGACCACGCCTCGACGCCCTGGGGCGTCAAGGTGACCCGCGTCGAGATCCGCGACCTCGCGCCGCCGCCCGACATCTCCGAGGCGATGGGCCGGCAGATGAAGGCCGAACGGCTGAAGCGCGCCGAGATCCTGCAGGCCGAGGGGCTCAAGCAGTCGGCGATCCTCAAGGCCGAGGGCGAGCGCGAGGCGCAGATCCGCGAGGCCGAGGGCCGCCGCCAGGCCGCCTTCCTCGACGCCGAGGCCCGCGAGCGCTCTGCCGAGGCCGAAGCCAAGGCGACGACCATGGTCAGCCAGGCGATCGCCGCCGGCAACGTGCAGGCAGTCAACTACTTCGTGGCGCAGAAGTACACCGAGGCACTGCGCGAGCTCGCCGCCAGCCCGAACTCCAAGACCATCCTGATGCCGCTCGAGGCCTCGAGCCTGATCGGCTCGGTCGCCGGGATCGCCGAGCTCGCCCGCGCGGCCAAGGGCGGCAGCTGATGCCAGGGGTCTCGCCATGGTGGTGGGTCGCGCTCGCGATCCTGCTCGCGGCCGCCGAGATGGTTACGATCACCACCGTCCTGGTCTGGGCCGCCGCCGCCGCGCTCCTCACCGCCATCCTGCTCTGGATCGTCCCGAGCCTCGGGGTCTTCGAGCAGGTCGGCATCTTCGCCGCGCTCTCCATCGTCTTCTTCTTCGTCGGCCGGGCGCTGGTCGGCCGCTTCGGCCAGCCCGGCGGCGGCGAGCCGAAGCTCAACCGCCGCGCCGGCCAGCTGGTCGGCCGCGAGGGCACGGTGCTCGAGTTCGGCCGCGACGAGGGCAAGGTGACCGTCGACGGCGTCCCCTGGCCCGCCCGCCTCGCCCCCGGCGCCCGGGCGCCCCTCCCCGGCGACCGCGTCCGCATCACCGCCGTCGACGGCATCGTGATCGCGATCACCCCGCTCTAGGCCGCGTCACCCCGCCGCCCGAGCTTCCTCTTGCCTCAAATACTCCCGCCGGAGGCCGCCGACGCCGCCTCACGCGGCGCCGCCGGACACTGCCCGCGACGCCAGGACGACCGCCAAGCCGGAACGGCGAGCTCAGGCCGCGAGAACGCCGGCGAGCGAGTTCGGTCCCGCCTCCTCGATCCGCACGGGCACGATCGCTCCCGCCATCTCCGCCGGTGCCTCGAGATGCACCGCGTTCAGGTAGGGCGACCGCCCGGCCATCTGCCCCGGCATCCGCCCGGGCTTCTCGACCAGCACCGGCAGCGTCCGGCCGACCAGCCCCGCCTGGAAGGCCGCCTGCTGCCGCACCAGCAGCGCCTGCAACCGCTGCAGCCGCTCGGCCTTCACCTCCGGGGAGATCTGCGACCGCTCCGCCGCCGGCGTCCCCGGCCGCGGCGAATAGGCGAAGGAATAGGCCTGCGCGTAGCCGACCGCCTCCACCAGCTCCAGCGTCGCTGCGAAATCCGCCTCGGTCTCCCCGGGAAAACCGACGATGAAGTCCCCCGACAGCGCGATGTCCGGTCGCGCCGCCCGGATCCGCCCGACCAGCGCCAGATAGTCCGCGGCCTTGTGCCTGCGGTTCATCGCCTTCAGGATCCGGTCGCTGCCCGCCTGCACCGGCAGGTGCAGGAACGGCATCAGCTTCGGCTCCGTCCCGTGCGCCGCGATCAGCTCGGCGTCCATGTCGCTCGGGTGCGAGGTCGTGTAGCGGATCCGCTCCAGCCCCGCGATCCCGGCCAGCCGCCCGACCAGCGCCGCCAGCGTGACCCCGTCCGCGTCGCGGTAGGCGTTGACGTTCTGCCCGAGCAGCGTGATCTCGACGACGCCCCGCGCCACCAGGTCGCGCGCCTCGGCCTCGATCCGCGTCGCTCCGCGCGACACCTCGGCCCCGCGCGTGTAGGGCACGACGCAGAAGGCGCAGAACTTGTCGCACCCCTCCTGCACCGTCAGGAAGGCCGCCGGCGCCCGCCGCGCCCGCCGGTCCTGCGGCAGGTGGTCGAACTTGTCCTCGGCCGGGAACTCGGTCTCGACCGGACGCTCGCCCGCCTCCCGCCGCCGCAGCATCTCCGGCAGCCGGTGATAGGCCTGCGGCCCGACTACGAGATCGACCGCCGGCGCCCGCGCGAGGATCTCCGCCCCTTCCGCCTGGGCCACGCAGCCTGCGACGCCGATCAGCATCCCGGGACGCTCCGCCTTCAGCCGCCGGAGCCGCCCGATCTCGGAATAGACCTTCTCCGCCGCCTTCTCGCGGATGTGGCAGGTGTTGAGCAGCACCAGATCCGCATCCTCGGGCCCCACCGCCGCCCCATACCCCTGGGCCGCCAGAGCGGCCGTCATCCGCTCGCTGTCGTAGACGTTCATCTGGCAGCCGTACGTCTTCACGAACAGCTTCTTTTCCGCCGCCGACATCGCCGCTCCCGGAAAAAGGCGAGGCACACGAGGCCTCGGATCAACGTGCCTCTCTAGCCACGCAGGCGAACACGTGCAAGAACCGGAGCCACCGGCTCCGGGGCTGCGAGCCTACCTGCCGCCGATCACGACAAAGCCGCGCTCACTTTGCAAGCCGTTGATATCCCTGAATTAAGCGCTAAGCTCTTAGCGCGCTCTTAACCGTTTGGCCGGTTTGGCGGACCGGGCCGGGCTCGGCTACTTGCCGTCGATGACCCGGAAGCGCGGCGCCGTTGCGCCGTCCGTCGCGCGTTCGGGTTGCCATCGATCGATCGCAGCTTGGGCACCGCCGGAGCGGGGGCGCCGGCGAAGCCCGCGGGTGCCTCGGCGAAGCCGGGGACGAGCTGCCGCGGCTCGGCGCCCTGGCTCGGCTCGACCGGCGTCACCGCCACGTCGACGATCGAGAAGGCGAGCGGCGGGGCGAAGAGGTCGCCGTCGCCCGAGGTGCAACCGATGACGCGGTTGATGTCGCCGAAGTCGCTCCTGAGCGGCATCAGCAGCATGGTCGCGCGGTAGGTCCCGGACCGGTTCGGCGCCGCGAGCTTCAGCTCGACGACGGCGGGCTCGGTCATGACCACGTTGAGCAGCCGGTCGAAGCGGACGCGGTCGCCGTCCTCGATCAGGAAGCCCGGCTGCATGCCGCGGACCTCCATCCCCATCATCTCGCAGATCTTCATGCCGGCGAGCCGGATGCGCATGTTGTCGGGCGCGAGCTTCTCGATGATGAACATGTTTTCGAGCGCGGGCTCGAACTGCCGCGGGTCGATCTCGGCCCGGTAGGGGGCCACGCGGCCGGCGCGGAGGCGCTCCCAGTACGACTTGAGCGACGTGAGCATGAGATCGTTCATTCGAACCTTGACCGTCGGAAACCTGCCTGCTTACCCTCCACCGGCCCTTCTCGCCGGCCCTAGGTAAATGATTTCTTCACACCCTATACCACCCATGCCGCAAAGTCGCGCGCAATGCACCGATTATCTTAATTCGCGACAAATTTGGCGAACGCCTCGGCAGGGATTCGCCTATAGAGCGAGCCCGCCATGGCGCTGATCTCGATGACCGGCTTCGCCGACCTCGCCGGCGAGCGCGACGGACTCGGCTGGATCTGGGAGGCGCGCAGCGTCAACGGCCGCGGGCTCGACCTTCGGTTGCGGCTGCCGGAAGGCTTCGACGCCCTCGACGCCCCGGTGCGCGCGGCGGCGGGCCGGGCGCTCGCGCGTGGCTCGGTAACGGTGACGCTCCGGCTCGGGCGACCCGGTCAGGGCACCGGTCCGCGGGTGAATCCTGCTGCCCTGGAAAGCGCCGTCGTAGCAGCGCTGTCGGCCTCCGACGTCGCCGCCCGGCTCGGGCTCGAGCTCGCGCCGATGACCGCCGCCGACCTCCTCGGCGTCCGGGGCGTGCTCGAAACCGAGCCCGCGGCCGCGGCCGACGACGCGGAGCTCGTCGCGGCGCTCGTAGCCGGGATCGAGCCCCTCATTGCCCGCCTGGCCACGGCGCGCGGTGCCGAAGGCGGGGCGCTGACAGCACTGCTGGCCGCACAGGCCGACCGGATCGCCGGACTGGCCGAGGCCGCCCGCGCGACCGCCGAGGCGCGCGCGGGCCGGGTCGGGACCCTGCTCCGGAGCCGCGTCGAGGCGCTCCTAGCCGCCGCCCCCGTCGACGAGGCACGACTGGCGCAGGAGCTCGCGCTCCTCGCGGTGAAAGCCGACGTGACCGAAGAGCTCGACCGGATCGCGGCGCATGTCGAGGCCGCGCGCCGGCTCCTCGCCGCCGACGGGCCAGTCGGACGCAAGCTCGACTTCCTGATGCAGGAGTTCAACCGCGAAGCCAACACGCTTTGCTCCAAGGCATCGGCCAGCGACCTGACCGCGATCGGGATCGAGCTGAAGGTCGTGATCGACCAGATGCGCGAGCAGGTGCAGAATGTGGAATAGCCGGTGAACCCGGTGCGGCGCGGCATCCTGATCATCCTGTCGTCGCCGTCAGGGGCCGGCAAGTCGACGCTGTCGCGGCGCCTTCTCGAGCTCGACCCGGAGGTCCGCTTCTCGATCTCGGCGACCACGCGGCCGCCGCGGCCGGGCGAGCGCGACGGCGTCGAATATCTCTTCATCGACCGGCCGGCGTTCGAGGCGATGGTGAAGGCCGGCCAGATGCTCGAGCACGCCGAGGTCTTCGGCAATCTCTACGGCACCCCGCGCGCCCCGGTCGAGGCGGCGGTTGCGCGCGGCGAGGACGTGCTCTTCGACGTCGACTGGCAGGGCGGCCAGCAGATCCGTGCGTCGGACCTGCGGGAGGCCGCCGTCTCGATCTTCATCCTGCCGCCGTCGATCGCGGCCCTCGAAGCCCGGCTGCGCGCGCGCGGCCAGGATTCGCCCGAGGTCGTCGCGCGTCGCATGGCGACCTCGCGCGACGAGATCAGCCACTGGGCCGAGTACGACTACGTTCTGGTCAACGAGAACCTGAAGCAGTGCGAAGAGGAGCTGCGCGCGATCATCGCCGCCGAGCGGCTGCGCCGCGAGCGGCGCCCCGAGCTCGTCGAGATGGTGCGGCACCTCAACGCCGAATTCGAGGAGCGGGC
Source organism: Amaricoccus sp. (assembly GCA_046348915.1). Classification (GTDB taxonomy): domain Bacteria; phylum Pseudomonadota; class Alphaproteobacteria; order Rhodobacterales; family Rhodobacteraceae; genus Amaricoccus. Next base: position 69,731 of record JAXMDH010000020.1, on the reverse strand, counting down.
ATGACCCTCTATTCACTGGACGGGGTCGCCCCGGAACTGCCGGAGGACGGCGATGTCTGGGTGGCACCCGGGGCGGCCCTGATCGGACGGGTGCGGCTCGATGTCGGCGCTTCGGTCTGGTTCAACGCCGTCCTGCGCGGCGACAACGAGCCGATCCTGGTCGGGCGCGACTCGAACGTGCAGGACGGCTGCGTCTGCCATACCGACTACGGCTTCCCGCTGATGATCGGCACCGGCTGCACGGTCGGCCACACGGCGATCCTGCACGGCTGCACCGTCGGCGACGGCAGCCTCGTCGGCATGGGCGCGACGGTCCAGAACGGCGCGGTGATCGGCGAGCGGGTTCTGATTGGTGCGGGCTCGCTCGTCACCGAGGGCAAGTCGATACCCGACGGCACGCTGGCGGTCGGCCGCCCGGCGCGCGTGGTGCGCGACTTGACGCCGGTCGAGCTCGAGGGGCTGGCGCGGTCGGCCGCGACCTACCGTGCCAAGATGGCGCGGTTCAGGGCTGGGCTTCGGCCATGGCCGGACGATCGGCGATGATCCCGATCTCGGCCGAGGTGTCGTCGAAGCTCGCCTCCAGCCGGTGCTCGCCCTCGCCGAGCCTCAGGCGCAGCAGCGCGAACTGGACGCCGTCGGGCTTCAACTCGGCGAGCGGCGCACCGTCCCGTACGTGCGACCAGAGCGCCTGCGGCGGCGCCGTGCGCCGACCGTCGACCGCGAGGCTCACCCGCGCCGGCCCGACCTCGACCCGGACGTGGCCGCCCATCGGCAGGCTCTTTTCCAGGCAAAGGAGCGCGAGGCAGACGAGCCGCGCGACGGGCCGCGGCAAGTCGATCGCCTGCGCGGTCCAGCTGACCGTGAAACGGCCGGTGAACATGGCGTCGGTGATCTGGTCCGCCTCGTCGAGCGCAAGCCGCCCGTGCGGCTCGGCCGGCCCGAAGGCAATGCGGTAGAAGCGCACCTTGGCGAGCGCGTTGGAGAGGCTCTCGTTGACGAGGTCGAGCTCGGCCGCACCAGGGGTGCCGGCGAGTTGCATCAGCTCGAGGCCGTTGCCGATAGCGCCCATCGGGCTTATCAGGTCGTGGCACAGCCGGGCGCTGACCAGCGCCGCGAGGTCGGGCGCGCTCATAGCGGCAGCCCGCGCGAGGTAGCAATGGACGACTTCCTGGAGCCGGGGATGCTGGTGCGCCATCCCGACCGGCCGGACTGGGGCCTCGGGCAGGTGCAATCGGTGATAAACGGCAAGGTCACCGTCAACTTCGAGCATGCGGGAAAGGTGGTCATCGATGGCTCCCGGATTCGCCTCGAGCCCGAGTTCGGGATCGAGGGCCGATCGGCTTAACGAGTCCCATACTCGCATTAAAGGACTATGAACACGAAAGAAACAACTTTCGGTTGCAAAGAGACCGGCCCGGGTGGGCGGAGGGCGCGGCGAGGCGTTTGCCTAAGTCCGAGCGAGCCGCTAAAGGATGCCAGCGGCCGGTCAGGCCGGCGTCCGGGGGCTCAATGCAGATCGACCCGAGCCGCTATCGGGTGAAGCTCGCAGACACCGAGGCAGAGCGCGAGGGCGCGCAGCGGCTGCGGTATCGGGTTTTCGTCGAGGAGATGGGGGCGCTCGCGACCCCCGAGGAGCATGCGGCCCGCCGGGAGTGGGACGCCTTCGATCCTTTCGTCGACCACCTGGTGCTGCTGAGCCTCGACCCCGCGATCGCCGACCCGCTCGATCGGGTCGTCGGCGCCTATCGGTTGCTGACCGACGCCGTCGCGCGCAGCGGCCCGGGCTTCTACGGATCGAGCGAATACGACCTCGACGCGATCGCCGGGTCGGGGCGCGAAAGCGTCGAGCTCGGGCGCTCCTGCGTCGCCCCCGATCATCGCGGCGGCCCGGGCATGCACCTCCTGTGGAACGGGCTCGCGAGCTACGTGCTCGAGCGGCGGATCGAGCTCCTGTTCGGCGTCGCGAGCTTCCACGGCACCGACCCCGCGCCCCTGGCCGACTCGCTCGCGTTCCTGCATCACGAGCACCTGGCGCCGCCCGACCTGCGGGTGCGGGCGCGGCCCGAGCACTACCTCGACATGAACCTGATGCCGCGCGAGGCGATCGACGCGGCGCGGGCGCTGCAGAAGATCCCGCCGCTGATCAAGGCCTACCTCCGGCTCGGCGGCTTCGTCGGCGACGGGGCCTTCGTCGACCACGACTTCAACACCATCGACGTCTGCGTCGTGATGGACACCGCGCGGATGACCGAGCGGTACCTGCAGTTCTACCGGCGCGGGCGGGGCCCGAAGGAGTGAGACGGGCTCCGGGTGACCGCTTCGCGCCGCCAGACGGTGACGCTCTCTATGGGCACGGCCTGCGCCTGCCTGGGACTGGTGCACCTCGGCCAAGCGGTGCCGTCGCCGAGACGTGGGGCAACCGGGCCGACCCCGCCGCCAGGCGGAACCGCCGGGTGCGCCTGCCCGGGGGGCAGGCGGGCGCAGGCCGTGCGTGCGCACGGCCGGGAGCGGCGGCGCCGCCGGGAAAGTCCGGAATCCGAACCGATCATGCGGGGGCCGCGTGAGGGCCGGCTGGAACGGGGCCGAGCCGCCGGTTCTGCCGCCGCTGACCGGCGGCGAGCGGCTGCGGCTGGTGCTTCGGGCCGGCTGGTCGGCGGTGGCACTCCTCGTCCTCTTCGCGGCCTTCCTGCCGCTGCGCGGCATCGACCTCCTGGCCGCACGCATCGCCGGCCGCTCGGCGACGCGCCTCGGGCCGGCGATCGTCCGGCTCTGGGCGGCGCAGGCGCTGGCGACCTTGGGCCTGCGCTTCGTGCGCCACGGCACGCCGATGCGGGGCGGCGGCGCCTTCGTCGCCAACCACTCGAGCTGGCTCGACATCGTGGCGCTGCAGCGGGCGGCGGCGCCCTTCCTGGTGTCGAAGGCCGAGGTTCGCAGCTGGCCCGGCATCGGGCTGATCGGCCGCGCCATCGGCACGATGTTCATCGACCGCCGCCCGGCTGAGGCGAAGCGGCAGGAAGCCGAGCTGCTGGCGCGGCTCCGGCAGGGCGACCGGATGGCGATCTTCCCCGAGGGCACCAGCACCGACGGGATGCGCGTGCTGCCGTTCAAGTCGTCGCTCTTCGGGGTCTTCTTCGCGCCCGATCTCGGGACTGGCATCGCGGTGCAGCCCGTCACGATCGCCTACCGCCCGCGCCCGGGCTTGCCGGCCTCCTTCTACGGCTGGTGGGGCGAGATGGACTTCGCCAGCCACCTCAGGGACGTGATGGCGCGCTCGACCGGCGGCTCCGTCGAGCTGACCTTCCACCCCCCGCTCGACCTCGCGGCCTTCGCAGACCGCAAGGCGTTGGCGCAGGCGGCCGACGCGGCGGTGCGGGCGAGCTTCTCGGCGCAGCCGACGGCGGGCCTGCGCCGGCAGTGACCCCGGTCACAGAGCCGGGACGAGTTCCCCGGGCATGATCTCCCCATCATCCGGCAGCGGAAACGCCGCACCGGCACCCAGGGAGACCAGCATGAACTACGCCTCCGCCCCCATCGCCGCCGACCTCGGATTGAACGAATCGCTGACGGACGCCATGCGCCGCGCCGCGGTCGCCCTCCAGGCCGCCCTCGCACGCCGCAAGGCCCGGCGCGCCGAGATCCGCAGCGTCCGCCACGACTACGAGCGGATGCTCGGCAACGAAGACATGCTGCGCGACGCCGGCGTCAGCCGCGAGGAGGTCTATCGCGCACTGGCCGGCTGCGGCCGCAACGGCTGACAGGCGGGCGGTCAGCCGCGCGGCACGAAGTAGCCGGACAAGGCGGTGGCCGGGTCGGCGGACGACCCCCAGATCTCCGCCCCCAGCGCCAGGAAGTCCGCCTGGCCGGCGAGCACGCCGGCCATCTCCGGCGTCAGCCCGCCCTCGGCGACCACCGGTACCTCGATCATCTCCGACCACCACTCGAAGAGCTCCAGGGGCGCCGTCTCCCCGTCGCCGAGCCCGCTCGCGCCGACCGGGCCGAAGCTCACGTAGTCCGCCCCCGCCTCGCCGGCGGTCAGCCCCTCGTGGCGCGAGGCGCGGGCGAAGGCGCCGACGATCGCATCGCTCCCGAGCGCCTTGCGGACCGCGCGCACCTGCCGGCTGCCGTCGGTCAGATGCACCCCGTCGAGCCCGAGCCGGCCCACCAGCCGGTGATGGTCGGCCACGACCAGCGGTACGTCGCGGGCGTGCGCGACCGGGCGCAGCGCATCGGCGGCCCGCGCGACATCGTCCTCGACCACGGTCGCCAGCGCCAGCCGCAGGCAGGCGACGTCGAACCGGTCGAGCAGCGCCGCGATCCGGTCCGGCAGGCCGTCGTCGAAGACCGGCGGCGTGATCAGGTAGAGCCGCGCCGCCTCGCCCATCAGCGCTTCAGGATCGAGCGCCCGGCATAGACCGCGTTGTCGCCGAGGTCCTCCTCGATGCGGATCAGCTGGTTGTACTTCGCCAGCCGGTCCGACCGCGACAGGGACCCGGTCTTGATCTGCCCGCAGTTGGTCGCCACCGCGAGGTCGGCAATCGTCGCGTCCTCGGTCTCGCCCGAGCGGTGCGACATGACCGCCGTGTAGCCCGCACGGTGCGCCATGTCGACGGCAGCCAGGGTCTCGGTCAGCGACCCGATCTGGTTCACCTTGACCAGGATCGAGTTCCCGACCCCCCTGGCGATCCCGTCCGCCAGCCGCTTGGTGTTGGTGACGAAGAGGTCGTCACCGACCAGCTGGATCCTGCCGCCGAGCTTGTCGGTCAGCAGCTTCCACCCGTCCCAGTCGTCCTCGGACATCCCGTCCTCGATCGAGATGATCGGATAGGCGTCGACAAGGCCGGCGAGGTAGTCGGCGTTCTCGGCCGACGAGAGCTTCCTGCCCTCGCCCGCCATGTCATAGACGCCGTCCTTGAAATACTCGGTCGCGGCGCAGTCGAGCGCCAGGTACACGTCCTTTCCGGGCTTGTAGCCGGCGGTCTCGATGCTCTTGACGATGAAGTCGAGCGCGGCGGTCGCCGAGCTCAGGTTCGGCGCGAAGCCGCCCTCGTCGCCGACGTTGGTGTTGTGCCCGGCCTTGGCGAGGCCCTTCTTCAGCGCCTGGAAGATTTCCGACCCGGTCCGCACCGCCTCCGAAAGGCTCTCGGCACCGACGGGCATCACCATGAATTCCTGGATATCGATCGGGTTGTCGGCGTGTGCGCCGCCGTTGATGATGTTCATCATCGGCACCGGCAGCGTCCGCGCCGACACCCCGCCGATATAGCGGTAGAGCGGCGTCCCGAGGCTCTGCGCCGCGGCCTTGGCAGCGGCGAGGCTGGCGCCGAGGATGGCGTTGGCGCCGAGGCGGCCCTTGTTGGCGGTGCCGTCGAGCTCGATCAGCGTCCGGTCGATGCCGGTCTGGTCGGTGGCGGCGCAGCCGGTCAGCGCGTCGCAGATCGGTCCGTTCACGGCCTCGACCGCGCGGCGCACCCCCTTGCCGCCGAACCGGCCCGGGTCGCTGTCGCGGAGCTCGACCGCCTCGTGGGCGCCGGTCGAGGCCCCCGACGGCACCGCGGCCCGGCCCATCGAGCCGTCCTCGAGCAGCACGTCGACCTCGACGGTCGGATTGCCCCGGCTGTCGAGAATCTCGCGACCCACGACATCAATGATTACCGACATCGGCTGAAACCCCCCGGCTCCGCTTTGATTGGCATTCGTTGCCGGTGCTTAGCGGAAAGCGCCCTGTGGGGGAACCGCAAAACCGTGCGCCTCAGCCGCCGAGGCACTCCTCGAGGCTCGTCGCGATCCCCTCTAGCAGCGCGGGGTAGAGCGCCGGCCCCGGCGGCAGCGAGGAGCCGAGCCCGTCGAGCACGCCCAGGCGGACGGGGGTGCCCTCGGTGACGGTGTAGAGCAGCTTCGGCTCGAACTCGGGCTCGGAGAATGCGCACTGGATGCCGCCCTTCAGCACCCGGTCGCGGATCGCGGCGACCCGCGCTGTGCCCGGCGTCACCCCGTCCTGCAACTCGACGCTGCCGGCGGCCGGAAGGTCGAAGCGGTGCTCGAAATACTGGTAGGCGTCGTGGAAGACGAGGTACGGCCGCCCACGCAGCGGCGCGACGCGGGCGGCGATCTCCCCCTCCTCGGCGGCGGTCTCGGTGGCGAATGCCTCGACGTTGGCCAGGTAGGCCGCGGCATGCTCCGGGTCCGCGGCGGCCAATGCCGCCCCGATGGCGCCGGCGAAGGCGACGGCGTTCTCCGGGTCGAGCCACAGGTGGCCGTCGGGCGCGGTGCCGCCGATCGGCGGATGCGGCGCGTCGGCGTCGGGCTCGAAGGCGCCGGTGCGGACCGGCAGCGTGACGACGCCCGGGGCGTCGGTCAGCGTGACCCGCTTCGCGTCGGGCGCCAGCACGTCGATCGGGTCGGCGAGCCAGGGCGTCAGCGCCGGGCCGATCCAGACCACGATGTCGGCGTCCGACAGCAGCTGCGCCTCGGACGGACGCAGCGAATAGCCGTGCGGCGAGGCGCCGGGCGGCAGGATCAGGCCCGGCTCGCCGACCCCCTGCATCACCCGGGCGGCGATCGAATGCACCGGCGGGATATCGGTGGCGACCACCGGCACGGCGGCCGCCACGGGCGTCGACAGCACCAGCGCCAGGCCGCAGAACAGTCGCAATCCCTGCATTCGTAACCTCCGCGCCTTCGATCCGCCCGCGCTCCGCGACCACCCTTGCCGCGGCGGACCGGCACGACTAGGATGCCGGCTCCTTGAGGCCGAACTGTTATAAGATAACAATGGAACCGTCAACCCGACCCGAGCCGCCGGCCTTCCGCGCCCACGACCACGCCGCCTGCCGCGGGCAGGCGATGGCGGCGGTCGCCGAGGCATGCGCGGCGCGGCGGCTGCGGCTGACCCCGGCACGCGCCTGCGTGCTCGAGGCGCTGCTCGAGTCGCACCGGGCAATGACCGCCTACGAGCTCCTCGACCGGCTGGGGGCCGCGGGGCTCGGCAGCCAGCCGCCGGTGGTCTATCGCGCGCTCGACTTTCTCGTCGGCAACGGCTTCGTGCACCGGATCGAGCGGCTCGGAGCCTATGCCGCCTGCACCGGCGGAGCCGGCTCCCACCGAGCCGGGTTCCTCGTCTGCCGGAGCTGCCGGCGTGTCGCCGAGACGCCGCTCGCGCGGACACCGCGAGGGCTCGCCGCCGAGGCGACGGCGATCGGCTTCGCGATCGAGCGCGTCGTGGTCGAGGCTGAGGGTCTCTGTGCCCGCTGCCGCGAGGCCGCCGCGTGACCCCGGTCATCGCGGCCGAAGGGCTCGGCGTCACGCTCGGCGGGCATGCGGTGTTGCAGGGCGTCGACCTCGCGATCGAGCCGGCCGAGATCGTCACCGTCGTCGGTCCGAACGGGTCGGGCAAGACGACGCTGCTCCGCCTGCTGATCGGCGCCGAGCGGCCCGGTTCCGGCCGCGTCGTTCGCCGTCCGGGGCTCCGGATCGGCTACGTGCCGCAGCGGCTCGCCGTCGACCGCACCTTGCCCCTAACGGTCGCTGGCTTCCTGGCGCTCGCGGGCGGCCGGGGGTCGGTCGACGCACAGGCGCTGGAGCGGGTCGGGATCGCCCAACTCGGCGGACGACAGCTGGCTGCGCTCTCGGGCGGCCAGCTGCAGCGCGCGCTCCTGGCGCAGGCGCTGACCCGCCGGCCGGAGCTCCTGGTGCTCGACGAGCCGGCACAGGGGCTCGACCAGGCCGGCGAGGCGCAGCTCTACCGGCTGATCGACGAGATCCGCCACGAGCTCGGCTGCGCCGTCCTCATGGTCAGCCACGACCTGCACGTCGTCATGGCGGCCTCTGACCGGGTGATCTGCCTGAACGGGCACGTCTGCTGCGAAGGGACGCCAACGGTGGTTTCGGCGGCCCCCGAGTATCAGGCGCTCTTCGGCTACGGCACCCGCGGCGCGTTGGCGCTCTACCGTCACCAGCACGACCACCGGCATGATTCGGGACACGCCGGTCACGCCCACGCGTCGGCGGGGGGCGAGGGCGAATGAGCCTGTTCGACGACTTCCTGCTGCGGTCGGCGCTCGCCGGAATCGGAGTCGCGGCAGCGGCGGGGCCGCTCGGTTGCTTCGTAGTGTGGCGGCGGATGGCATACTTCGGCGACGCGACCGCGCATGCGGCGCTGCTCGGGGTCACGCTGGCGCTCGCGACCGGCCTGCCGGTCGTCCTGGGCGTCACGGTTGCGGCGGTCGCGGTGGCGTTGACTGTGGCGGCCTTCGCCGGGCGCAGCTACGCCGCGGACACCCTGCTCGGCGTAGCCTCCCACGCGGCGCTGGCAGCGGGCCTCGTGGCGCTGAGCTTCCTGAAGGGCGTGCGCGTCGACCTGATCGGCTACCTCTTCGGCGACATCCTGGCGGTGACCCGCGGCGACCTCCTGGTCATCTGGGGCGGCGCGGCGCTCGTCGCGCTACTGCTCGCCTGGCGCTGGCGCAGCCTGCTGCTCGCGACCCTCAACGAGGACCTGGCCGCCGCCTCCGGTATCGACGCCCGGCTCGAGCGGCTGGTGCTTACGCTGGCACTCGCCGTTCTGGTCGCGGTGGCGCTCAAGGTCGTGGGCGTCCTCCTCGTCACCGCGATGCTCGTCGTTCCGGCGGCGGCCGCCCGCGCCTTCGCCCGCAGTCCGGAGGGGATGGCGCTCGGGGCCATCGCGGTCGGCGCCGTCGCCGCCGTCGCGGGGCTTGCCGGCTCGTGGCACTTCGACACGCCCGCGGGGCCGTCGATCGTGGTGGCGGCGGTGGCGCTGCTGCTGCTGGCGAACCTCGCCACCGGCCGCCGTACCGGGTGAGGCGGCCCCCTCGGGCAGCCGACCTTTCGGAGACTGCCTAGTCCAGCGCGCCGAAGAGCCGCGCGCACCGATCCGAGAGCTCCGCCGCGTCACCGCCGAGATGGTCGCGCGCTTCGATTAGAAGCCGGTCGAAAGCCTCTCGATCGTCGGCGCGGCAGGTCGCGTCCAGCGACTGCAGCGCGGCGATGAGCCGCTGCCGTGCCTCGCCGGCGAAGGGGTTCGAGGTCTGAATCTTCCAGTAGACGTGCGGCTCGCCCGACAGGATCCGCGCCGCGAGCATGCGCATGACGCGGTTCGGCGGCGTGTCGAAGATCATTCCGTCGGCGCTCGCCGACATGGCGAAACCGAGGATCGCAGCATGCAGCTGCGCCTGCGACTCGGCGGCCAGACGGTCGTGCCGCTCGGCATCGAGGCGGATGATCCGCAGCCCCGAGGCCTCGAGAAACCCGGTCAGCCTTTCGGGATGGAGCGGCCGTCGCAATTCGGTGACCACGACGGACCGCCCGGTCCAGTCGAGGCCCGGCCCGAACAGCGGGTTGACCGACACGAGGCCGCAGCTGCCCGCGTCGCCCACGGCCTCGACATAGGGGGCCTTCACCGATGTGCAGTCGACCAGCACCGCCTCCGGCGCCATGGCCCGGGCGACGCCGGCGGCCGCCCGCGCGGCCACCCCGTCCGGCACCGCCAGAAGCGCCAGGTCGACCTCGCCGAGCAGGCGGCGCATCTCCCCGGAGAGTTCGAGGACGTCGGCCGCCGTGACCCCGTCGCCCGCCCGGAGATCCACGCCGACCGCATCGACCCCGGCCGCAACCAGCCGGTCCAGGAACATGCGGCCCATGCCTCCGCCTGCGCCCGCGACGATCGCGCGCCCGAAGCCGGCCACGGCCCGCTACGCCTCCCGCCGGGCTTCCTCGCCGATGGGTTCGGCCCGGGCGTCGAGATCGGCCACCACCGGGCGCGCACCCGGCGCCCGCTCGACATAGTGGACGCAAAGGTGTGCCGGCGCTCCGAGCGAAACCGTCGCCATCCGGACGCCCGAGCCCGACTCGGGATTCACCTCGACGGAGTTGCCCCGCCGCCTGAGCTCGTTGACCGTCGACGCCAGCTTGTGGACCTGGATGGCGACGTGCGCCGGGCGAACGTCGCCTTCCTGCCCGGGGGCGCGTTCCGAGACCAGGAGCGTGATGTCGCCGCCCTTGAGGATCGCCGCGTCCGGGTCGTCGCTCCCCTCGTCTTGCCCGAGCCGCTCGAACGACAGCCGCCGGCAGATCGCCGCGCAGGCAGCGTCGAGGTCGTCGACCTCGACGCGGGCGTGATCGAGGCTCACGCCCTGGAACATGAGCTCGCCGCCTTCGATCCCGCCCACCGCATTCTCGATCTGGCAGGCGTGCGTGATGATCGTCGTCCAGAGCCGCTCGACCAGCTTGGGGTCAAGCCCGGCCTCGCCCGCGCGCCGCAACCGGGTGGCCAGTACCTCCTGCACCCGGGACGGCTGCATGACGGCCAGCCCGGTCTGGCGCTTGTGCTCGGCCACGGCGCGGATCGTCCGGAACCGGCGGCCGAGCAGCCCGATCAGCTCGGCATCGATCCCGTCGAGCTCCGCCCGCATGGCCTGGAGCCGCTCAAGGGCGTCGGCCTCGGTCATTGGGCCGCCAGGATGCTGCCGGCGGCACCGTCCCGCCCCTCGAGAGGGTCGAGCCGCACCAGGGTGGTGCGCAGCAGCTCGCCCTTCAGCATCGTCTCGTCGAACTCGCCGACCGGGTCCGAGAGCGCGATGATCGCGCCGCCGGCCCCGACCGACGCGTGCGTGCCGTTGAGCACGACGGTGCGGATCACGATGTTGAGGTCGACCGCCGAGTCGAGCGAGAAATAGCCGATGGCTCCGGAGTAGATCCCGCGCGGACCCGCCTCCAGCCCGTCGATGATCTCCATCGTCCGGACCTTGGGCGCGCCCGTCATCGACCCGCCCGGGAAGAGCGAGCGCACGCAGGAGACCGCCGTCTCGCTGTTGCGCAGCTCGCCGACCACCGTCGAGACCATCTGGTGGACGGTCGCGAACGACTCGATCGCGCAAAGGTGCGGGACCGCGACCGTGCCGGTACGGCAGACCCGGTTGAGGTCGTTGCGGATCAGGTCGACGATCATCAGATTCTCGGCCTGGTCCTTCTCGCTGGTCCTGAGCTGCTCCATCAGCCCGAAGTCCTCGCCCTCGGTCTTGCCGCGGGCGATGGTGCCCTTGATCGGCTTGCAGCTGACCAGGCCCTCCTTGGAGATGTGCACCATCCGCTCGGGCGAGCAGCTCAGCACGCTGAGGTCGTCGAAGCGCAGGAACGCCGAATAGGGCGCCGGGTTGATGCTGCGCAGCACCTTGTAGGTCGCGAGCGGATCCTTCTCGTAGCTCCGGGTCCACTCGTTGCAGAGGCACACCTCGTAGGACTCGCCGTCGGCGATCTCGTGGAGCGAGCGGCGGATGCGGTCGAGGTAGGCGTCCCGGTCGTGGCGCATCACCCAGGGCTCGCTCTCGGCCACCGGCCCCGGGGCGACGGGCGCCGGTCCCGGGACGAACCCGCTCTCGGCAAGCCGGGTCTCGACCGAGTCGAACCAGTCGCGGGCGTCGGCTTCCTTGCCCGGCTCCACCAGGCAGACCATCCACGCCTCGTCGCGCTCGTGGTCGTAGGCGACGAAGCGGTCGGCGAAGATCATCTTGGAGTCGGCGGTGCGGCTCCGGTGCGCGTTCTGCCCGCCGCAGTCGGCCTTCAGCTCGTAGCCGAGGTAACCGACGTAGCCGCCCTTGAACGGCACCGGCATGTCGTGGTCGTCGATGAACTCGATAGCCTTCATGCGCCGGTCGAGGCAGTCGAAGACGCTTTCCTCGAACGTCTCGATGCCGGCGCGCGACCGCACCTCGACTACGCCCGAGGTGACGTCGTAGGTGACGAGCTCCGAGTACGGGCCCTGGTCGTCGCCCATGAAGGAATAGCGGCCCTGCTGGCGGGCGTGCGAACTCGAGTCGAGCCAGTAGGCATCCGGCGCGTCGCCGTAGAGGATCTCGAAGCAGGCGTCGGAGGGAAGGCTGGTCTCGAGCCGCTTGAACATCGGCTTCAGGGCGTTCGACGCTTCCGCCGGTGCCGAGGCGACACCGGCCAGAGCCTCGTCCGACTGCCGCGTCAGATATTCCTCGGCCAGGGCGAGGAAGTTCTGGATGATCTTGTCGCCATGTTCCGAGGCGATCGACTCGGGATGGAACTGGACGCCCCAGAGCGGCAGCTCGGTATGATGCAGGCCCATGACGAGGCCGTCGTCGGTGACCGCGTCCACTTCGAGGCAGTCGGGAAGGTCGCTGACGATCAGGGAATGGTAGCGCGTCGCGTTGAAGGGCGAGGGGATGCCCTCGAAGACCTGCTTGCCGTTGTGGCGGATCTTGCTCAGCCGCCCGTGCATCGGCTCCGGAGCATGCTTCACGGTGCCGCCCGAGAAGTGCCCGATGCCCTGGTGTCCGAGGCAGACGCCGAGGACCGGCTTGCGAAACTCCTTCAGGATCGTCTCGCAAAGCCCGAAGTCTCGCCGCCTTTCCGGCCGGCCCGGCCCGGGCGAGAGGATGACGGCATCGAAATCCAGCTTGCGCAGCTCGCTCTCCGACAGAGCGTCATTGTAGATTACGATCGGGTCGATTCCGGACGCGGCGGCAACCAGCTGAACCAGATTGTAGGTAAAGCTATCGTAGTTGTCGACTATCAGCGTTCGCTTCAACAAGAAATGCCCGCCACTCGCCATGAATAGCCACCCCTTTCACCACCACCGGCAGTCATGCTCGACAAACCTGGGGAGAGTACCACGCCCCGCCGCGCCGAGACAATACCGGAACGCAGCATGAAATCGCGATGAATACCGTGACATGGTTGACGCGTTCTCAATGGCTTGGGCGCCGGTGCGGAAGCATCGTGCCAGGTTCCTGTCCATCCCGATTTGGTGAACGCGGCCTGCTCCGGCCGGCCGGGCGCGGCGGGCCGTCCTACCCTTGCCAACCGAGCGGGGCACGCGTTATCAGGCAGCGCGAAGGGTGATTAGCTCAGTTGGTAGAGCGTCTCGTTTACACCGAGAATGTCGGCGGTTCGAGTCCGTCATCACCCACCAGAGCTTCACCCGACCGGCGGCGACGCCGATACGCAGGCCAGGCCGGATGTCGCGGAGCGCGGCTCGCGAAGGCGCCATCCCGCGCCCCTTGACGCCTCGGGTCGGCGCGCCAAAGGTGGCGGGCCCGGGAGGAACAAATGATAACCGACGCCGCCACCATCGACCGCAGCGCCTTCGATCGGACCTTCGATGTCTGCGTGATCGGCGCCGGCCCCGCGGGCATAACGCTCGCCCGCAAGCTCGCGGCGGCGGGCGCCAGCGTGGCGCTGATGGAAGCCGGCGGCATGGAGATCACGGCCGAGAGCCAGGACTGCTACGTCGGCATCAACCAGGGCCTCGAGTACTTCGACCTCGACGTCTGCCGCCTGCGCTACTTTGGCGGCACGTCCAACCACTGGGGCGGCTGGAGCCGGGCGCTCGAGGCGGTCGACTTCCTGCCCAAGCCCTGGGTGCCCTATTCGGGCTGGCCGATCGGGCAGATCGACCTCGACCCCTACCGTGCCGCGACCGACGAAATCCTGGACATCCCCTCTGCCAGCGAGGCCCCCGACCTGCCGATGCGGCAGAGCGCCTACGACTTCCACCGCTTCCAGTTCCGATTCTCGCCGCCGACCCGCTTCGCCGAGAAGTACGGGCCCGAGATCGAGGCCTCGCCGGCGATCACGCTGGTCCTGAACGCCAACCTCGTCGACCTCCGGCTCGACGACGCGCTCACGACCGTGACCGGTGCGGTCTTCCGCAGCTACGACCCGGCAGACAAGGGCTTCACCGTCAAGGCGCGCGCCTACGCGCTCTGCACCGGCGGGATCGAGAACGCCCGCCTCCTCCTCAACTTCACCAGCCAGATCCCCGAGGGCATCGGCAACCGCTCGGGCTGGGTGGGCCGCTGCTTCGCCGACCACCCGCACTTCCTAATCGGCGAGTGCGTGCTGCGGGTCCTCGTCCGCGAGCGCGAGTTCTACGCCCCGACCGAGCTCTTCATGCTTGAGCACGCCTGCCTGAACTTCGGGCTGCGCCTCGAGCCGCGCTGGATCTGGCCCAACGAGCTGCCCTCGCTCGCCCGCGAGGACGTGCCGCCGGACGCCTTCAACATCCTGCTCGAGAAGCTCGTGCGCGACCCGATCATCGACCGCACGCTGACCGACCGGCTGGTGCTGCCGCAGCCGACCGGCCAGACCGGCGTCGTCCGCATCGCCCAGGAGGCGGCGCCCAACCCCGACAGCCGGGTCGGCCTCTCCGACGAGCGCGACGCGTTCGGCCTGCGCCGGGTGGCGATGAACTGGCAGCTCGCCGAGATCGACATCGCCACCATGCGCACGGCCGTGACCGCCTTCGGCAAGCACCTCGCCGACGAGAACATCGGCCGGGTGCAGATCTCCGACTGGCTGCTCGCCGACCCGCCGCGGTTCCCGGCCATCGGCGACGACGAGGTCGGCGGCAAGCATCACATGGGCACGACCCGCATGTCCGCCGACGACCGCACCGGCGTCGTCGACGCCGACTGCCGCGTGCACGAGACGAGGAACCTCTTCATCGGCGGCTCCAGCGTCTTCGCCACCACCGGCCACTGCAACCCGACCTACACCCTGGTGCAGCTCGCCGGCCGGCTCGGCGACCACCTGACCGCCTGGCTCGCCGGCTGAGCGTCAGCGCTCGACCGGCTCGCCGCCGCGCCAGACGCCGCGCAGCTCGAGGTCGGCCCCGAGGTGCACGAAGTCGGCCGGCATCCCGGCCGCCAGCGCCCCGAGCCGCCCGGTACGGCCGAGCGCCGCCGCCGGCGCGGCCGTCGCCATCCGGAGCGCCTGCGGCAGCGTGATGCCGACCTCACGCACCATCACCCGGAGCGCCCGAGCGAAATCGAGGTCGGCGCCGGCAAGCGTCCCGTCGGCCAGCGTCAGCCTGCCGTCGCGCCGCGCGATCCAGCGCCCGTTGAGCTCGAAGCCGTCGAGCCCGGTCCCCGCCACTGCCATCGCATCGGTGACGAGAAACACCCGGTCGGAGCCGCGCTTCGCCGCCAGCGCCGCCCGGATCGAGACCGGCGCCACGTGCACCGCATCGGCGATCAGCCCGGCGCTCGCCTCGTCGGCGTCGAGCGCGGCGCCGACGAGCCCGGGCTCGCGGCTGCCGAGCTGGCTCATGGCGTTGAAGAGGTGCGTCACCATCCGCGCCCCTGCCGCGAAGGCCGCGCCCGCCTCGGCCGCCGTGGCGTCGCTGTGCCCGAGGCTGACGATGGCCCCGGCCGCCGCCAGCGCCGCCACCTGCGCCTCCGTCGCGCTGGCGGGCGCCAGCGTCACGATCAGCGCCGGCAGGCGCGCCGCCGCCTCGCGAAGGAGCGCGAGGTCCGCGTCCTGCATCGGGCGGATCAGCCGCGGGTCGTGCGCCCCCTTGCGCCGCAGGTCGAGGTGCGGCCCCTCGAGGTGCAGCCCGACGAACCCCGGGACTCCTTCGGCGGCCGCCGCGAGCCCGGCCTCGATCGCGGCACGGGTCACCTCGGGCGTGTCGGTGATCAGCGTGGGCATCAGCGCCGTCGTCCCCAGCCGGGCGTGCGCTGCGCAAATCGTGCGGATCCCGTCGAGGTCGGGGCTGCCGTTCAGCATCACCCCGCCGCCGCCGTTCACCTGCAGGTCGACGAACCCCGGCGCCATCACCCCGCCGTCGAGGCGCACCCGCGCCCCCGACGGCGCCTCGTCGCGCGGCACGATCGCCGCGACCCGCCCCTCCTCGACGACGAGCGCCGCATCGGCATGCAGCCGCGCTCCGTCGAAAACCGAGGCGCCAGCGAAGATCGTCATCGGGCCGTTCCCCATTCCGCGATTCGGGACGGGGTCAAGGCTCGCGAAGCGACCGCGCGCCCGCGCGGCTCGGCCTTGACGCCGGCCCGACTCGCACCCCCGGCATGGAAAGGGCGCCATGATGAAGCAGCCGCTTCATCGAGCGCTTCCCCGGCAATCCCTCCTTCGTCGGCCACCACACCCGCAGACGCCTCCGCGCGGCGCGGCCATGACGCCGACACGCGCGGGCCGCCTGTGCGCCGCCCCTTCATACCGTCTCCGTGACCTTGCGCAGGTGCGGCGGGGTGTCCGGGTTGAACCCGCGCCGCCGCGCCAGCGCCTCGATGAAGCGGTAGAAGGTGACGGCGACGACCAGCGGCGCGGTCAGCGGGTGCACGCCCTCGACGGACGGCAGCGCCTGCACCGCCGGCCCGGCGCCGGCAGCGGTCAGGAAGACGTCCGCCCCCTGGCCCGCCAGCCGCTCGGCCGTCACGATGACCTGCGGCAGCGCCGCATCCTCGACCCCGAGCGCCAGCACCGGGAAGTGCGCCTGGACGAGCGCCGCCGGTCCGTGCAGCACCTCGGCGGCCGAATAGCTCTCGGCATGGATCCCGCTCGTCTCCTTGAACTTGAGCGCCATCTCGGCGGCGATCGCGAACCCCGGCCCCCGCCCCAGCACGAAGGCCGAGTTCGTCCGCGCCAGCCGGTCGGAGAGCGCGCCCCAGTCGCAGGCGAGCGCCTGCTCGAACTGCCCCGGCAGCGCTGCAACCGCAGCCCGGAGCGCCGCGTCCTCCTGCCACGCGGCGAGGAGCGCGAGCCCCGCCAGCACCGAGGCGACGAAGGTCTTCGTCGCCGCCACGCTCCGCTCGGCCCCCGCCATCAGCGGCAGGGCGTGGGCGGAGGCGGCCGCCATCGGCGAGCCCGCATCGTTGGTGACCGCGACCGTCAGCGCTCCCCCGGCGCCGGCGCTCCGCATCATCTCGACGATGTCGGGGCTCTGGCCCGACTGCGAGATGCCGAGGCAGACGGCCCCACCGAGCCTGAGCTGCCGGCCATAGACCGAGGCGACCGACGGTCCGACCGAAGCGACCGGAATCCCGGCCACGAGCTCGACGGCGTACTTCAGGTAGCTCGCCGCATGGTCGGACGAGCCCCGCGCCACGGTGACGACGAGGCCCGGGTCGGCCGCGCGCATCGCCGCGGCCGCCGCCTCGACGGCCCCGCGGGAGCGGTCGAGGAAGCGCGCCGCCGCGGCAGGGATCTCCTCCACCTCGGCCAGCATGTGGGTTTTTGCGTCGGTCATTCGCAGGCTCCCTTCGGCCAAGTCGTCGGCCCTTAGGATAGAGCGGGCGGCGGCCTCACGCGAGCCCCCGCGCCAGCGCCAGCGCGCCGTCGAGGGCCGTGCCGAGCGGCGGCCGGATCAGCCCCGGGTAGCGCCCGGCGAGGCGCTCGGCATAGATCGGCCCGAGCCCGCCGAGAAAGCAGACCGGCAGCGGCCCGTCGGCCTGCAGCCGGTCGATGGCGCGGGCGACCGCGGCCTCCGCCTCGCCGAGGATCGCGATGCCGGCAGGGTCGCCGGCCGCTGCCGCCGCGAGCACGTCCGGCACCGCCCGGGCGAAGTCGGCCGGAGTCGCGCGCTGGCCGAAGGCGACCACGCCCGCGGGCCCTCCGGCCGCGTCGAGCGTTGTGGCGAGGAGCGGCGTCATCGCCACGATCCCGTCGTGGGCGAGGAGGGCCGCCTCGCAGACCGCGCGGCCGATGCGCGCGCCGCTCCCCTGGTCGCCGAGCACGAAGCCCCAGCCGCCGATCATCCGGACCTCGCCGCCGCGCTGCACGCCGTAGACCGACCCGGTGCCGAGCGCCGCGGTGATCCCGTCGCCGGTGCCGAGCGCCCCCTTCAGCGCGACGAAGGCGTCGGACTCGATGCGGAAGCGCGCGAAGGGCAGCCGCGCCGCGACCCGCTCGGCCGCCTCCGGCACGTTGGCGCCGGCGAGCCCGAGGACGGCGTCGAGCCGCGCGAGCGGCGTGCCGGCCGCGGTCGCGGCTGCCCCGGCGGCGGCCAGGATGCTCTCCAGCGCGCGGTCCGGGTCGCTCCACACGTTGGCAGGCCCCCCTTCCCCGCGCCCGAGCACGCGCCCCGCCGCATCGCAGACCGCCGCCCGGCAGCCGGTGCCTCCGCCGTCGATTCCCAGGAACAGCCCCATCGCGGCCGACGATAGCAAAGCGATGCCGGAAGGGAAGCTGGACGCCCGGCACCGGTGCGGCATCATGCGCGCGGGAGGAATCATGGCTGCAAGCACCGAAACCCGGAGCGAGCTCTCGTCGGGGCTGCACGCGCTACCCGCCGCCGAGGCCCTGGCACGGCTCCTCGACGGCCAGCGCGCCGCCGCGGGATGCGTCGCCGCCGCCCTCCCGGCGATCGAGGCCGCCGCCGCCGTCGCCGCCGAGGCGATCGCCGCCGGCCACCGCGTCGCCTACGCCGGGGCCGGCAGCTCGGGGCTGATGGCGCTCGCCGACGCGCTCGAGCTCGCCGGCACCTTCGGCATCCCCCCGGACCGGACCCCGGCGCTGATCGCGGGCGGGGCGGCCACGCTGCTCGCGCTCGCCAACGCCGCCGAGGACGGCACGGCCGAGGCCGCCGACGCGGTCGCCGCGCTCGCCATAGGACCGGGCGATGCCCTGATCGGCGTCTCGGCCAGCGGCACGACCCCCTACACGCGGGCCGCAGCCGATGCCGCCCGCCTCCGCGGCGCGCGGGTGATCGGGATCGCCAACGTCGCCGGCAGCCCGCTCCTCGTCGGGGCCGACGTGGCGGTCCTGCTGGACAGCGGGCCGGAACTGGTGGCAGGCTCGACGCGCATGGGCGCGGCAACCGCGCAGAAGATCGCGCTCAACCTGATCTCGACGCTCGTGGGGCTGAGGCTCGGCCACGTCTATGACGGCTACATGGTCAACCTGGTGGCGGACAACGCCAAGCTCCGCGGCCGCGCGGTCGCGATCGTCGCCGCGGTCTCCGGCGCCGGCGAGGACGCCGCCCGCGCCGCACTCGCCGCCCCGGGCGGCGCGGTCAAGCCCGCGATCCTCGCCGCCGCCGGCGCCGGCGGCGAGGCCGCCGGCCTCCTCGCGGCGAGCCGCGGCCACCTCGGCCCCGCCCTCGCCGCCTTGCGCGCCGGTGCTCGGGCCGGTTCGTGACCCGCGGGCGAGGCCCGTTCCCGGCGGGCGGCGACGCTGTCCGTGCCGAGGGATCGCTTCCCCCGAACCGCCCCCTCCCGCACGCCCGCGTGCCGCGAGCGCCCCGTTCCCCCTTCACCTATCGGGCAGTGCCTGGGGGGTCGAGGGGGCCGGCGAGGGCCCCCCTCGGGCCGCCCGAGAGCCCTCCCGGGCCTCCGGGAACAAGGAAGACTCCGCCTGGCCTTCGGCCCAGAGGCCCGCGCATGCGGGCGACGGCGCCAAAGCGCCGCGGGCCTCCTCCCGTCCCCCGGGCCGTCCCGGCGCGCCGGTTGCGCGCCGTACCGGGACACGAGCGCGACCGAGCCGGCACTGGTTGAGGAAGGGTTTAGCCTGAAAGGATTTAACGTTACAAATCAACTACTTGACAAATGCCCGATACCTCGCGCCACGAGGCGCGCCCAACAAGCGGAAGGGCCACCGGCCCACCATCAGGGAGAGAAAGATGCACTTCAGACTGACGACACTGCTCCTCGGCTCGACGCTCGTCGCCGGCGGCGCGGCCTTCGCCCAGGACGTGAGCCTCACGATCGAGAGCTGGCGCAAGACGACCTGCCGATCTGGCAGGAGAAGATCATCCCCGCCTTCGAGGCCTCGCACCCCGGCATCAAGGTGACGTTCGCACCCTCGGCCCCGACCGAATACAACGCGGCCCTGAACTCCAAGCTCGACGCCGGGACCGCGGGCGACCTCATCACCTGCCGCCCGTTCGATGCAAGCCTCGACCTCTACAACAAGGGCAAGCTCGCCGATCTCACCGACCTCAAGGCGATGGCGAACTTCTCCGACGTCGCCAAGGTCGCCTGGTCGACCGACGACGGCGCGCATACCTTCTGCGTGCCGATGGCCTCGGTGATCCACGGCTTCATCTACAACAAGAAGGCCTTCGAGGAGGTCGGCGTCACGCCGCCGACGACCGAGGCCGAGTTCTTCGCCGTCCTCGACAAGATCAAGGCGAACGGGACGTACATCCCGATGGCGATGGGCACCAATGACCAGTGGGAAGCCGCGACCATGGGCTACCAGAACATCGGTCCCAACTACTGGAAAGGCGAGGAAGGCCGGCTCGCCCTGATCAAGGGCGAGCAGAAGCTGACCGACGACGACTGGGTGCAGCCGTTCCGCGAGATCGCCAAGTGGAAGGACTACCTCGGCGACGGCTTCGAGGCGCAGACCTATCCCGACAGCCAGAACCTCTTCACCCTCGGCCGCGCCGCCATCTACCCGGCCGGCTCCTGGGAGATCGCGCCCTTCCGCACCCAGATCGCCGACAGCTTCGAGATGGGCGCCTTCCCGCCGCCGGTGCAGAACGCCGGCGACCAGTGCTACATCTCCGACCACGTCGACATCGCGATGGGGCTGAACGCCGCCTCGAAGAATGCCGACGCCGCCAAGCAGTTCCTCGAATGGGTCGGCTCGGCCGAGTTCGCCGAGCTCTACGCCAACGCGCTCCCGGGCTTCTTCCCGCTCCTCAACCAGCCCGTCAAGATCGAGGACCCGCTGGCGCAGGAGTTCGTCTCCTGGCGCGAGAAGTGCAAGTCGACGATCCGCTCCACCTACCAGATCCTCTCGCGCGGCACCCCGAACCTCGAGAACGAGACCTGGAACGCCTCCGCCAACGTCATCCGCGGCAGCGAAACCCCCGAAGCCGCCGCCAAGCGGCTGCAGGACGGCCTCGCGAGCTGGTACGCCCCGCAGAAGCAGTAGCCCCTCCGGCCCCGCCCACCGCGGGCGGGGCCTACCCGGGAGACCGGCGATGGAAGACCGCAAGCCGATCCGCTGGCAGATCCTCGTGTTCCTGGCGCCGGCGTTCCTCGTCTACACGGCGGTCATGATCATTCCGCTGTTCGCGACGCTGAACCTCGCGCTCTTCCGCACCGTCGAGGGGGTCCGGAGCTTTGTCGGGCTCGACAACTTCCGCACGCTCTTCGGCGACCCGCGCTGGTCGGCGAGCTTCTGGAATGCGCTCGGCAACAACTTCTGGTTCTTCGTCATCCACATGCTGGTGCAGAACCCGATCGGGATCCTGCTGGCGGCGATCCTGTCGGCGCCGCGGCTCAGGGGCGCGGTCTTCTACCGGACGGCGATCTTCGTGCCGACGATCCTCAGCTTCGTCATCGTCGGCTTTGTCTGGAAGCTGATCCTGTCGCCGGTCTGGGGGATCGCGCCCGGGATGCTCGACGCGGTCGGGCTGAAATGGCTCTTCCAGCCGTGGCTCGGCAAGGAGGCGACGGCCCTGACGACATTGGCGCTGATCTCGGTCTGGCAGTTCGTCGGCATCCCGATGATGCTGATCTATGCCGCGCTCCTATCCATCCCCGACGAGGTGATCGAGGCGGCCGAGATGGACGGGATCACCGGCTGGTCGCAGTTCTGGAAGATCAAGCTGCCGATGATCCTGCCGTCGATCGGGATCATCTCGATCCTGACCTTCGTCGGCAACTTCAATGCCTTCGACCTGATCTACGTGAGCCAGGGGGCGCTCGCCGGCCCGAACTTCGCCACCGACATCCTCGGGACCTTCCTCTATCGGACGTTCTTCGGCTTCCAGCTTCAGCTCGGCGACCCACACATGGGGGCGACGATCGCGACGGCGATGTTCGCGATAATCCTCATAGGCGTCTCGATCTATCTCTTCGGCATCCAGTCGCGGCTCCGGAGGTTCTGATGGAGTGGCTGAACGAACCGCCGGAATGGAGCGAGTCGGACGGGACGCTGTCCGTCACGACCGGCGACCGGACCGACTTCTGGCGCAAGACCCACTACGGCTTCGTTCGCGACGACGGGCATTGCCGGCATACGGCCGCCGCCGGGGACTTCAGCGCCACGGTCGACTTCCGGGGCGACTACGAGGAGCTCTACGACCAGGCGGGGCTGATGCTCCGCCTCGACGCCGAGACCTGGATCAAGGCCGGCATCGAATATGTCGCCGGGCGGCGGATGCTGAGCGCGGTCGTGACCCGCGACGTCTCCGACTGGTCGACGATGCCGCTGCCCGGTGACCCGGCCTGGGTGCGCCTCCGGCTGACGCGCATCGGCACCGCGGTGCACGTCCACTGGGCCGCCGACCCCGACCCCCTGACCTTCCGCATGCTGCGGCTCGCCTGGTTCCCGGCGGGCGCGGCACGGGTCGGCCCGATGTGCTGCTCGCCGCAGCGCGCCGGCTTCCGCGCCGCCTTCCGCACCTTCGAACTCGGACCGCCGGCGCCCCCCGCGGAGCAGTGATCGATGCGGGGAATCGCAAGTTATTTATAGTGTTGGGAAATTTTTGCCGGCATTAACCCGTTATCAACCGGCCACGGAGGCCAGGCGGCATGGCACGTGGCTGGTCAGGGCACTCCGAGGGGAGCCTTCATCGCGAGGGGAAGGCCGATTTCGCGCGGGCCCGCGCCGAGCGTGCTCTCGCGCTCGACCAGCGCCGGGTCGATCATCGTCACCATCGGCTCGGGTAGCGGGTCACCGCCGGCGATCAACTCGAGCAGCCGGTCGACCGCGCGGTGCGCCACGGTCCGCACGGCGTAGTTGACGCTCGAGAGCGGCGTCGTGGCGTACTCGGCGAACTCGATGTTGTCGAAGCCCACGATCGCGAGGTCGCCGGGCACCGCGACGCCGGCGAGCTTACAGGCGCGCAGCGCCCCGAGGGCGAGCGAGTCGTTGTCGGCGAAGAGCGCCGTCGGCGGCTCGGGCAGCGCCAGCAGCCGGGCGCAGGCGACGCAGCCTTGCCCAACCGAGCTGCCGCCGGGGTCGAGGACGAGCGTCGCGTCGAAGTCGATGCCGGCCTCGGCCAGCGCCTGGGCGTAGCCCGCGCGCTTCTCGCCGTTGCCGCGCGGCCCCGAGCTGTCGAGCATGGCGATCCGCCGGTGCCCGCGCGCGACCAGGTGCCGGACGGCCTTGGCCCCGCCGCGCCGCTCGTCGGTCCCGACCACGTCGAGGCCGCAGTCGCGGTCGCCGGCGAGCAGCACCACCGGCAGCCCGCCGTCGCGCAGCCGGCGCACCGCGTCGAGCGCCCGGTGGCCGTGCGGGTAGACGAGCATCCCGTCGACCTGACGCGATCGGAACATCTCGAGCACGCGGCTCTCCTCGCCGCCGTCGCCGTTGGAGGCGCCGAGAAGCGTGCCGTAGCCGCGCTCGGCCAGCCGCCGCTCGACCGCCTGCGCGACGCGCGTCAGCACCGGGTTGGTGACGTCGGTGAGCACCAGCCCGATCGTCTTGGTCTCGCGGCTGACCAGCGACTTCGCCACGAAGTTCGGCAGGTAGTCGAGTTCGGCCGCCGCCTCCCGGATGCGCTTGCGGGTCTCGTCGGGGATGCGCTCGCTGTCGCGCAAAGCCAGCGACACCGTATTGACCGAGAAGCCGGTACGCGCGGCTATATCCTTGAGGCGAACGACCGATCCGGGCATCGAAGCCTGCGCCCCTACAGCTGGGTGATCGTTAATACGACCAGCCGGTCCCCGCGGCAACCACCATCGGCGGATCTCCGCCGACATCTCCCCAAGAGCTGCCGCCTACTCCGGATTGTGGGTTGACCGGCATCGGGGCCGAACGGCAGATTAACGATAATATAACGCGCGGGGACCGACTGCTCCCGGCAGCGGATGGTCGCGGGGGGAAGTCATTGGGCGTGCAGGCGAGACTTCGGCGTTCGGCGGTGCCTCACGCGGCGGGCGGCAGCAGGGCCGATCGGGTGTGATCCGATGCCGCGGGTGAGCTTCGAACGCATCGTGAAGGCCTACGGCGCGGTGACCGTCCTCGACGACCTGAGCCTCGCCATCGAGGACGGCGACTTTCTGGTTCTGCTCGGGCCGTCGGGCTGCGGCAAGACCACCCTCCTGAACCTGCTCGCCGGGCTCGCCGAGGTCAGCGACGGGCGCATCCTGATCGGCGAGCGCGACGTCACCGATCTCGACCCCAAGGACCGGGGGTTGGCGATGGTGTTCCAATCCTACGCGCTCTACCCGACCAAGACCGTGCGCGGGAACCTGCGCTTCGGGCTGTCGGCCGCTCGGCTCAGCGCCGCCGAGGTCGAGAGCCGCGTCGACTGGGCGGCGCGGGTGCTGCAGATCGAGCCGCTGCTCGACCGCAAGCCCGCCCAGCTATCGGGCGGCCAGCGGCAGCGGGTGGCGATCGGGCGGGCGCTCGTCAAGCACGCCGGGGTGCTGCTCTTCGACGAGCCCCTGTCCAACCTCGACGCCAAGCTCCGCACCGAGATGCGGCTCGAGATCAAGCGGCTGCACGAGGAGCTGAAGCCGACCATCGTCTACGTCACCCACGACCAGATCGAGGCGATGACGATGGCGACCCGGATCGCGGTGATGAATGGCGGCGTCATCCAGCAGTTCGGGGTCCCGGACGAGATCTACGAGCGGCCGGCGAACCTCTTCGTCGCGGGCTTCATCGGCGCGCCGGCGATGAACCTCAAGCGCGCGCGCATCGCCAAGGAGGGTGGCAAGGTGCAGGCGGTCTTCGCCTCGGGCCTGCGCTTCGACCTCGACGGCTACCGCTTCGCCGGCCACCCGGACGAAGGCGCCGAGGTGGTCGTCGGGATGCGGCCCGAGCATTTCGCGGCGCCGGGGACGGTGCCGTCGGGGGCGGCGGCGGTCTTCGACCTGCCGCTGCGCTACACCGAGCGCACCGGATCGGACGCGACCGGCTACCTCGACTTCCAGGACGGCCTCCTGTCGCTGCGGGTCGAGCCCGGGCTCGCAACGGATCTCGTCGCCGGACAGCGGGTCGCGGTCGGCTTCCCGCGCGGCAAGGCCAATCTTTTCGACGCGCGTTCGGGGCTGCGGCTGTGAAGGGCGCTCGCGACGCACGCTCGGCACCGACCCGGTTGCGGCGGTTCGGAACGGACAACGAGACGCAGGGCTGATTCCCCGGGGTCCCCACCCCCGCCCTGCTGCGCCCGCGCGACCCCCAACCGCGCGGGCGCAACTTTTTCGCCGGTGTCCCGCGCGGGATGCTATGCCGGGGCGATGACCGCCGCCGGCTTCGCCCTCGACCACCGCACACTCGCCGCGCTGGCGCGCGAGGTCGAGGAAGCCGATCCGATCGCCTGGGGATCGGTCGCGCTCGACCGCGATACGGTATACGAGCTGATCGCCTCCCAGATCGCCGAGATGTTCGCGAGGTATGCCGCGCAGGGCGTGCCGGCGGAACGCCAGATGGTGATCGCGCTCGCGACGGTGGTGAAGCTTACGGTCGAAAACTTCGTGCTGCACCAGCGGCTGATGCGCGACCCCCCGCGGGAGGGCTAACCGCAGCCGGCGCGAGAATTGACGGATCGTCGGCCGAGTGATAGCTTTTCCACGTAGAGACGGCACGTTATTGCCCGCACCCCGATTTTCGCCAGGTGATTTCTCGGATCGAATTCTTCAAAAGGGGGACTCGCATGCGTCTCTTCCCTCTGCTGGCGGGCATCGCCGTTGCGGTCTGTGCCGCCCTGCCTGGCCGGACGCAGAGCGTGCTAAGTCCGGATTTCGCCGCCACCAACGCCGGGCTGACCGCGAGCGAACGCGCGGGGCGCGAGATCTGGATGTTCGCGACCGCCTTCAACGACCGCTTCTTCACCTACAGCTTCCCGCAGCGGATCGGCGGGGCGATCGACTGGTACGCGATCCTGCGCGCGGACCGGCGCAACGACCTCTTCGAGGCCTGGGGGGCGATCCCCGATCCCGACTGCTGCGTGCCGGGCGACCCGAACTGCCCCGCGCGCTCGCCGAGCGAGACCTACGGGCTGCCCTGGTGCCCGGGCGACGACAGCCTCTTGTCGTTCGTGGGCCGCGAAGGATACCGCGATCCGGCCTGCGACTTCGAGGACGCGCCTTTCGACACATCGACGCCGCACGGGGCGGTCGACCAGCGGCAGAGCGCCTGCGATCTCCGGTTCGGCACGTCGACCGGCGCGCTCGGCTTGCGCAAGTTCCCGAACCCGCGGTTCGACGCGGCGGCCTGGGAGAAGATCGGCGGCTGGACCGGCTATGCGGCCTTCCTCGCCAAGGACCAGGCCGATCCCGACAGTCGGCAGAACCGGCTCTGGGACGGGTCGGTCGAGCCGCCGTTCCGGATCGGCATGGCCTGCGGCGCCTGCCATATCGCCTACGACCCGCTGAAGCCGCCGGCGGACCCGAAGCATCCGGGCTGGGAGAACATCGACGCGCTGGTCGGGAACCAGTACAGCCGGGTTTCGAACATGCTCGGCAGCGGGATTTCCCCGCACCGGCTGGAGTGGCAGCTGATCGCGCGGGCGCGACCGGGGATCGTCGACACCTCGGCGCTGCCGATGGACTTCGTCTCGAACCCGGGCACCATGAACGCGATCATCAACTTCGCGCGGCGCCCGCTGCATTCGGCCGAGGTGCTGAAGTGGCGCAAGGCGTCGGCCTGCGCAGCCGACGCCTCGCCCGATGCCTGCTGGTGCGAGCCGGGGCGAGAGGGGAAATGCTGGGAGCGGAGCGCCAAGGTCGAGGAGGTGCCATCGGTCCTGAAGGGCGGCGAGGACTCGATCGGCTACGACGAGGCGATCCAGCGGGTCTACTTCAACATCGGGTCGTGCGCCGAGCAGTGCTGGGTGAACCACCTTACCGATTTGCGCGCCGCCGATCCCGAGCAGCGCAACTACGGGCAGACGCCTTTCGACATCGGGCAGTGCCGGCGCGACTGCGCCTCGTTCCGGGCGATCGAGGACCGGCTGGACGACATCCGCCACTTCTTCCTGACCGCGCGGCCGACGGACCTTTGGCAGGCGCGGGGGCTGGCGTCACCGCGGGATCTCGAGGTGCAGCTCGACGCCGAGTTCGGCGACGGCGCGGTCGAAGAAGGGCGGCAGGTCTTCACCGACACCTGCGCGCGCTGCCATTCGAGCCAGCCAGGCAGTGCAGACTACCTAGCGACCGACCCGGCCGACCCGACGCTCCGGCTCGACTGGCTGGGCAACGACGAGGTCCGCCCGGCTTCGGAGATCGGGACCTATCCGGGGCGGTCGCTGCACTCGAACCACATGCAGAGCCGGGTCTGGGCGCAGTACGCCTCGGCCGCGGAGCAGGCGCGGCCGGCCGATCCGCTCCGACCCGAGGTGATGAAGGGCGGCGGGCGCGGCTACTACCGCAACATCTCGCTCCTGTCGGCCTGGGCGCACGCGCCCTTCATGCACAACAACGCGATCGGGCCGGAGATCTGCGGCGCGCCGAGTGCGGACTCGCCGCAGTTCTACTCCTCGCCCTACGTCGACGCTGCCGGGAAGCCGCTGGCGGATCCGCCCGGGTGCATGCCTTTCGATCCGAGCGTCGAAGGGCGGTACGCGCTCTACAAGGCGTCGATGGAGGAGCTGCTGAACCCGGACCAGCGCGTCCCGAAGATGTTCGTGCTCGACAGCCCGATCGTCATCGACATCGCGCCGAAGCTCGAGATCCTCGGGCACGACCTGGGGCTCAGCCTCACGGTTCCGGCGGGCTTCCCGGCCGTCGACGTCAATTCGCTGCGCTACAAGGACCTGATCCAGGACCTGGTGCTGATCGAAAGCGACCCTGGCAAGTTCGAGACCAAGTACGCGAACCTGCTCACGGCGGCGCAGCGGCAGGAGCTGCGCGACGGGCTGGCGGCGATCCGCGGCGCGCTGCTCGAGACCGCGGCAATCAGCTCGATCGAGCTCGTCGCCGGGCACAAGGAGGCGGTGGTGGGCAGGGCGCAGGACCTGACGCTGCAGGTGGGCAACGACTTCGTGCAGAAGTATTATTCGAACCTCCTCGAGCATCAGGAGAACAGCGGCCACCGCTTCGGCGAGGGGCTGACCGAGCAGCAGAAGAAGGCGCTCATCGCCTTCGTGGCGACACTCTGAGGAGCGCGGAATGCTCGAGCGCGCGCTCCGCCTGATCGTCGGGATCGTGCTGGTCCTCGTCCTCGCCGTCGCGGCGCTCTGGGCAGTCAGGCTCGCGGGCTTCGGCTACCTCCTCGCCGTCAACCAGGAGAGCCCGAAGCCGGTCCGGCCGGACATCCCGTTCGCGCCCCTGACCGAGCCGAGCCTGCACGACCCGGACAACCCGACCAAGGTCTTCCGCGTCGACATGGCGCGCGTCGAGCACGACTATCCGCTGACCCGCGCCGAACGCGCGAGCCTGACGCCCGCGAACGTCCTCTCGCTGAACCAGGAGGAAGTCGATCAGCTCTACGGCCGGCTGACCGCCGGCCCGATCCCCGACGGCCCCTACCTCGGCGACCTCTTCTTCGCCCGCGGCGAGACGCTGAAGCCGCGGCTGGAAGAGATCCTCGGCGGCCTCGAGGGCCGTGTCGCCGCCGAAAAGGTCGAGCTCGCCGAGGCGGCCGGCCGCGCGCTCTGGAAGGGCAAGATGTTCTACCGCGACGACAGGATCCTCCGGAACTTCGTCGACGACTTCCACCCGCTCAGGCCGCTGATCGATGCCCCCGACAAGCTTCCGAGGGCCACCGTGCCGCGCGAGGGGCCGCTCAAGTACGTCCTCCCCACGACCGACGTTTGGCTCGTCTTCCCCGCCAAGCTTTACTGCGGCCAGAGCCTCCTCGACGGCCGCCGCGAGTCGGTGATCATCGACTACGCCTTCACCGACGACATCCCCGGCTACCAGGAGCACCCCGACGCCCTTGCCGGGCGCAACGGCCTCCGTATCCGCGACGAGATCCGCATGATCCGTCCGGGGTTCTACCTCGGACGCGCCTACACCAACCGCATCTTCCTCTTGGACTTCATTCTCTACAACGACGAGGTCGCGAAGGCCGGGCTCGACGGCTTCGCGCGTGGCGACGAGGTGGCCGAGGATTGCTGGCCCGGCGAACAGGATCGGACGGCCGAGGGCAACTGACCCGGGCCGCGGCCACGCTGGCCGCCTGCCTCGCCGCCGCTCCGGCGGCCGGCGCCGCACCGGCCCTGGTTACCCCCGACGCCGACGGCTCCGACACGCTCCTCGCCGCCGTCTTCCCCGACGGGCTCCCCTACCCGTTCGAGCATCTGCTCGACCGCCTGCGGGCCACCGTCGGCGCCGAAAACGTCGCGACCGCGCTCATACCCCTCGGCCGCTCGCTGCAGCGCTTTGCCGCCGCCCCCGACTACTTCGCCTCGCCCCGCATCGTCGTCGCGGTCACCGGGGACGCCGCCTCCGGACCCGGCGCACCGCGCCTCGCCAACCGCCTCTTCCTCGGCTACCAACCGGCCGCCGACGCCGTCGAGGTCATCGCCTACGACGAGGCGGCCGGCGCCTTCGCCTTCGACGAGGTCATCGGCTACTCCGAGGGAGCCGCCGCGGCGCCCGCCGAGCCGCGCGTCTGCGTCGCCTGCCACCAGTCGCGCACCCCGATCTTCTCCCGCCCGCTCTGGAGCGAGTCGAACGCAAACCCCGAGGTCGCCATCCGCCTCGCTCCCCTCGGCGACAGCTTCCACGGCGCCCCGGTCCGCGGCACCGTCGACGACCTCGAGGCCTTCGACGCCGCCACCGACCGCGCTGCCGCCATCCCCCTCGCCAACTGGCTATGGTCCGAAGCCTGCCCCGACGCGGCCTGTCGCGCCGCCCTCCTCGCCGAGGCGCTCCGGCTCGGCCTGACCGGCGTCGCGAGCCAGGTCGGCCCGGGGACCGCCGGCTTCGAGGCGCGCGCCGCCGGGCGCTGGCCCGAGGGCGCCGCCGCCATCTCGCAGGACCTGCCCAACCGCGACCCGTTGCTCGAGTCGGGCGGCACCGACAACCCCCAGTCGACCGGCCTCCTCGACCCCGAGACCCCGCGCGGGCCCCTTCCGCTGTGGCAGCCCGCCCCGGGCGGCTTCGCGACCGCCGCCGCGGCGGTCGCCGCGCAGCTCTCCCCCGGCGACTTCGGCTGGATCGATGCCCGCCTCCGCCGCATCCCGGCCGCGGCGACGACGGTGCCGCTCGCCTGCGAGGCCTCAACCGCCGCCCTGCCCTCCGACCGCACCGAGACCCGCTTCGCCTGCACCGGCCCGGACGCGCGCCTCGACGGCTTCTTCAGTCCCGATCGCCCCGGCCGCCTCGCCCTCGCGCTCGCCGGCGCCCCGCGGCAGGCCGACCTCCCCCTCGCGCCCGGCGGCGCCCGGCTCCCGACCCCCTCACGCGCCGGCGACGGCCGCCGCATCGAGGGGCTGCGGATCGCCCCGGCGGGGGCCGTCACGCTTGCCGACGACCTCGGCCCGCTCGAGCGCGCGCTCGCAGGCTCCGGCGACCCCGCGCTCGCCGCCGGGCCGTTCCGACGCACGGCGGTCCTGACCCTGATCGCGACGCTCACCGGAGGCGGCGATGGCTGATCCCGAGGATCACGGCGACTTCCTGGCGTGGCTGAGCCGCCGGCTGGTCTGGTTCAGCCTCGTGCTCCTGTTCGTCGGCCTCGTCGCCGGCGCCTACTTCGCCTGGCGGCTGACCCGCGACGAGGCCGAGACCTTCGCCGACCCCGTCGCCCAGTTCAAATACGGCTCGACCGGCGGCGACCGCAACTTCGGCCTCCCCTACGCCATGTGGCAGGTGATGCCGACCCTCTTCCGCGACCTGATGCCGCCGGGCCGCGAGGACGAGGGCTGGGGCGCCTTCGGCTTCATCACCGAGGACCCCGCGGACCTACCGCCCGAGCTCCACCACCCGCGCCCCGTGGGCACGTCGCTCCGCAACACGATGGGCCTCGACCGCATCTTCCTCAACTGCGCCGGCTGCCATGCCGGCAGCGTCCGGGTCGATGCCAACGGCAAGCCCCTCGTCGTCGCCGGGATGCCGTCGAACACCGTCGACCTCTCGGCTTTCCAGGGCTTCCTCGCGCGCGCCGCCGTCGACGAGCGCTTCAGCGCCGACCGCTTCCTCGCCCAGATCGACGCCGAGGGGATCGATCTCGACCTCGTCAACCGGCTCGCCATCCGCTTCGTCGGCGTGGGGCTGGTGCGCGAGCGGCTGCTCGCCATCGTCGACCGCTTCGAGGACTTCGTCCACAACGAGCCGACCTTCGGCCCGGGCCGCTTCGATACCTTCAACCCCGCGAAGGCGCTCCTGAACTGGAACCTCGCCGACCTTCCCGAGCGCGAGCGCATCGGCGTCGTCGACTTCCCGGCGGTCTTCCTGCAGGGCCAAAAGACCGGGATGCAGCTGCATTGGGACGGCAACAACTCCAAGGTCAGCGAGCGCAACCGCTCCGCCGCCTTCGGCACCGGCGCGACCCCGCCGATCCTCGACCGGGCCTCGCTGAAGCGGATGGAGGACTGGCTCGCAGTTGCCGAGCCGCCGAAGTTCACCGACGTCTTCCCTGGCCAGTTCGACGCCGCGATGGCCGCCGAGGGCGCACCGATCTACGCCCGCGAGTGCGCCGAATGCCACGGCGCCTCGGGCCGCGACTTCTCGGGCGAATACGTCGGCAAGGTGACGCCGATCGCCGAGATCGGCACCGATCGCGGGCGCCTCGACAACTACACCCACGACCTTGCGGTGAACCAGAACCTGCTCTACGCCGAGTTCGGGTCCGAGCGCTTCCAGACCTTCCGCAAGACGAACGGCTACGCCAACGCGCCCCTCGACGGGGTCTGGCTCCGCGCGCCCTACCTGCACGACGGCTCGGTGCCGACGCTCGAGGCGCTGCTCGCCCCGCCCGAGGAGCGGCCCGAGATGTTCCTGCGTGGCTACGACGTCTACGACCCGCGCGCGATGGGCTTCGTCAGCGACCCCGCGCGCATCGACCCGGCGGTCTGGCCGCGGCTCTTCTGCTACGCGACCGACGCGCGCGGCCTTGCCGCCTGCCCCGCCGGTGCCCCGGCGATGAACGGCGCCTGCGACGCCGGCCCCTGCCGCGGCAACGGCAACGGCGGCCACCTCCACGGCACGGCGCTCGCGCCCGAGGAGAAGCGGGCGCTGATCGAATTCCTGAAGACCTTCTGAGGGGGACGGAAGATGGCAACGGCGAACCACCACCCCGGCCCATGGTACAAGGTCCTGCGCGCCGTCGCGGTCCTCGCCGTCCTCGGCATCGCCGGCGGCTACTACGCCTGGTTTAAGTTCTTCCGCACCATCCCGCAGGAGGTCTGCGGCGACGTCGAGCCCTCGCGCCGCGCCGGGCTGTGCGCCGACCCGGCCGAGGAGCGTTTCAAATACGGCTCGCTCGGTGCCGAATGGGCGCAGGGCATTCCCTATCCGATCTTCCACGTCATGCCGCGGGTCTTCGCCGACCTGATGCCCGGCCCGGGCGGTTACCGCGCCTTCGGCATCCCCTGGGAGGAAGGCCGCGAGTTGCCGGTCGGCTTCTCGAAAAAGACCGTGGGCTTCCCGCGCATCACCCAGACCTGCGCCATCTGCCACGCCGCGAGCTACCGCACGAGCCCCGACGCCGATCCGGTGATCGTGCCGACCGGCCCCTCGCACACCACGAACGCCATGGCCTTCCTCGACTTCCTCGAGGCGGCCGCCTCCGACCCGCGCTGGTCCGCCGCCGGGATGATGCCGGAGATCGAGCGCAACTTCGACCTCGGGATCGACGACAAGCTGATCTACAGCTACCTGATCATCCCGCTCGCCAAGCAACGCATCCTCGAGCAGGCGCACGACTTCGCCTGGATCCACACCCACGGCCGCCCGGCGTGGGGGCCCGGGCGCGACGGGCCGTTCAACCTCACCAAATTCAACCTGATCAAGCTCCCGGACGACGACACCGTCGACAATGCCGACTTCCCGTCGATCTGGAACGCCGGGCTCCGCGAGGGCACCTCGCTCAACTGGGCGGGCGAGACCCAGGATCCGTTGGCGGTCTACATCGACTCCGCCCTCGGCATCGGCGCGCCGCCAGCGACCGTCAAGGATGACATGCTCAAGCATCGCGAGTACCTGCGCGCCAAGCAGCCGCCGCCCTATCCGTTCCCGATCGACCAGACGCTCGCGGCGCAAGGCAGGAACGTCTGGACCGCGAACTGCGCCGCCTGCCACGAGCCCGGCGGCGAGCATTTCGGCAAGGTCACCCCGATCGCCGAGATCGGCACCGACCGCGAGCGCTTCGACACCTGGACCCAGGCGAACGCCGATGCCACCAACGCCAAGGCGCGCGAGCTCGGCGTCGAGCGCAAGGCGATGGTCAAGGACGTGGGTTACGCGAA
Organism: Amaricoccus sp.; assembly: GCA_046348915.1. GTDB lineage: Bacteria > Pseudomonadota > Alphaproteobacteria > Rhodobacterales > Rhodobacteraceae > Amaricoccus. The sequence goes on along the minus strand of JAXMDH010000020.1, from coordinate 36,694 downwards.
CCAGCCCCTCGACGGCATCTGGCTCCGCGCGCCCTACCTGCACAACGGCGCGGTCCCGTCCCTGACCGCGCTCCTCGATCCGCCCGAGGAGCGGCCGGCAACCTACTGGCGCGGCTGCGACATCTACGATCCGACTGCGGTCGGCTTCCGCTCGACTCCATCCGACGACGACTGCCCGCGCCTCTTCCTCTTCGACACGAGCGCGCGCGGCAACGGCAATGGCGGGCACGTCTACGGGACCACGCTGTCGACCGGGGACAAGGCGGCATTGGTGGAGTACCTCAAGACTCTGTAGTGCGGCTCGGTGCCGGCATCGGTAAACGCCGCACTAACGCCACCAACAAGATATAAGCAATATCAATTACTTGGTTAGTTGTCCGCACGCGGCGCACCCCCGTCGCTCGCGCGGTCACTCCGCTTCCGGAGGGGCCGTCCGCAACGCCTTCACCGCTCCACGCCGCTCCTTTGCCTCCAGCCGCCGGCGCACCGAGCCGGTCGTGGGGCGGGTGGGGCGGCGGGGGGTCGGGCGAACGAGGGCTGTGAGGATCAGCTCGCGCAGCTTCTCGCGCGCCTCGGCACGGTTGAGCGCCTGGCTGCGGTGGCGCTCGGCGGTGATGGTGAGGGCGCCGTCCTGACCCCAGCGGCGGCCCGCGAGGCGACGCAGACGGGCCTTGGCCTCGGGCGGCAGGTTCGGCGAACGCTCCGCCTCGAAGCGGAGCTGCACGGCCGTGGACACCTTGTTGACGTTCTGCCCGCCCGGCCCCGAGGCGCGCGTGAACGTCTCGGAGAGTTCCCAGTCGGCGATGGCGATCTCGTCGGTGATCCGGAGCATGCTGGCCTCGGCAACGCAGAGGGGCCGCACCGGAAGTGCGACCCCTCGAATTCATGAGCTTGGAGGTTGGCCGGCCAGGCCTCTAACCCGGCGGCTCGGTCCCTGGCTGGGGGGCTGCCCCTCAGGCGGTCCCTACCCGCGTAAACCCGGCCTCACGCTCCAAAGTCTCACTCGACATTGGATCACCTCCTTTCGCTGGTTACGGTTGCCCCAATGTTGGCAGCCGCCGGGCAAAAGGCAAGCGGGAATCTCATGGCCGCTGATAGTACCAGCCGAGCGCCGCCCGAAACGGCGCGAGCGCGAGCACCGCGATCGCGAACTTGACGCCGAAATCGGCAAGCGCGAGCGAAACCCAGAGCGGCGCCGGCGCCCCGCGCCCGAGAATCGGCACGACCTCGTTCGCCCACTCGACATCCACATGCGGCGCGATGAAGGCGAGCGACGCCGAAAAGGCGATCGAGAAGAAGATGACCGTGTCGAGGATGCTGCCTGTCACGCTCGCCACGAACGGCGCCCGCCACCAGCTCCCCTCCCGGAGCCGGTTAAAGACCGCGACATCGAGGAGCTGCCCGACCAGGAACGCCGTCGCCGAGCCCATCGCGACCCGCAGGCTGACAAGCGGGCCGAACGGCCCCTCGATCTGCGCCCCGACGAAGCTGCACAAAAGCCCGACGACGAATCCCGCCAGCACCACCCGACGCGCGGCCCGGGCGCCGTAGAAGCGGTTCATCAGGTCGGTGACGAGAAAGGCGAAGGGATAGGTGAAGGCGCCCCACGTCAGCCAGTTGCCGACCAGGAACTGGACCAGGACGTTCGATACGATGACGATCGCCGCCATCGCGAGGATGCCGGGGACCAGTGGTCCGAACGAAAGCTTCTTGTCGCGCATGCCTGACCCCGAACGTCGGACGCCGTCCTTAGCGGGACGGACCCGGCTCCGCAACCGCGGTCAGAAGCGGATGCGCAGGCCGACGGTCGCGTACTGCGCCCCGCCCCAGGCGTCGCTGACGAGCCCGAAAACGCCAGACCGATGGTGCATGCGGAAGACGAGCTCGATATTCGGACGCGCCGGATCGGCGAAGGTGATCTCCGGGGCGAAGAAGTGCATCAGCTGCGATCCCTTGCCGTCGTTCGCCCGGTCCTGCTCCACGTCGGTGACATCGCTCGCCCAGTTAAGCCCGGTGGAGGCCGCGATTGTGGTCAGCACTTTGTCGTCCCACGGAAAGCCGTGGTAGCGGAAGAAGAAGGCGCCCCAGACCTCGGTCGCGTCCTGCCGACCGAAGCGCTGCGCCATCCCGACCTCGGGCTCGAGCGTGAAGTGGTGCCAGAACCAGGCGGTGGTCCGCGAGATCGAGGTCGCCACGATGTGGTCGTTCGTGGCGTAGTTCCAGCCGATCGGCAACTCGGGAGAGGTGACGAGCACCTGACCGAGCGAGTTCTCCACGTAGTTCCCGCCGTAGATGGTCACGGCGCAGCTGCCGTTGCAGGGTTTGAACAGGTCGCCCGGGGTCCACGCCAAAGCCGCGCCCGCCGACGCAACGACCAGTGCCACTGCGGCGGCGAGCGCCCGCAACGGCCTCATCGACCGAAAACCCAAGATCAACCAGCCTGCCCGATGTCCCCGAATCACGGATAGCACGGGCAGCAATGGGTTGGAAATCAACGTTCCCGCAGATGCGGCGCGTCAGCCCTGCAGCCGGTCCTGGTAGGATCCCTGGTCGCGGATCCGCCATTGCTCCTCGGGTTGACGCTCGGCGACCGCCTCGGGCAACTCGATCTCGTCGAAGCCGACGCGGCGCGCGAAGCGGAACTGGTCGGCGATCAGCGGGCCGGCAGCCCGCAGCCGGCCACGGTAGCCGAGCACGCGCAGCTCGCGGCCAATCGAGAATCCGCGGCCGTCCCCCATCGCCGGGAAGGCCACGCGGACCAGCGCCAGCCGGTCGAGCCAGGGTTCCAACACCGCCGGGTCGCGGTCGTTGGGCAGGTCGACTGCGAGCGCGCCGGCCGGCAGTTCCCCGCCGGCGGTCAACGCGTCGAGCGAGAGGAATCCTCCCTCCCAATCGTCCGGGCCGAAGCCCGCGTCGGTCACCAGCAGTGTCATCGGAGTTCCCTCAGCTCGCCGCGCGGATAATGCGGCCATCGGCGCCGAAGTGGATGCCGCACTCGACCTTGTCGGTGCCGCGCCAGCGCCCCGCCCGGTCGTCCTCGCCCGGCGCGACCCGCGTGGTGCAGGGCGCGCAACCGATCGAGGGATAGCCCCTTTCGACCAGCGGGTGGCGCGGAAGGTCGTGCATCTCCATGTAGGCGCGGATCTGCGTCGGGTTCCAGTGCGCCAGCGGATTGACCCGCAGCCGCTCGCGGTGCCACTCGAACACCTCGAGGGAGGCGCGCGTCGCCGCCTGGAACCGCTTGCGGCCGGAGATCGTCACCGGCCAGCGCCGCAGCGCCCGGTCGAGCGGCGCCACCTTGCGGACGACGCAGCAGGCGTCGGCATCGTGCTGGTGCAGCGTGTCGTCGGGGTCGAGCCGCTTGAGGTCGTTGGGGTCGGGCCGCAGGTGCTGCACGTTGGTCAGCCCCAGCCGCGCCGACAGGTCGCGCTGGTACTGCAGCGTCTCCTCGAACAGCATCAGCGAGTCGATCATCAGGATCGGCAGGTCGGGATCGAGATCCGACACCATGTGCAGCAGCACAGCCGCCTCGGCGCCGAACGACGAGACGAGCGCGACCTCGCCCGGGAACTGGGCGAGGACCCCCGCCAGGACGTCCTCGGCGCGGGCGTCCTCGTAAGCGAGCCGCAGGCCGTCGAGGCTCGCGGACGGAGTGGCGCGAAGGGCGCCCGAATCAAGCAGCATCGGACCGCGCCTCCTCAGGATAGAGAGCCGCACGGAAAGGCTCGATGCCAACCCGCCGGTAGGCGGCGAGGAAGCTCTCCCCGGGCTCGAGCCGCAGGTCGAGGTAGGCCTCGATCAACCGCTCGACGGCCGGGACGACCTCGTCGTAGGCGAAGCCGTGGCCGGCTTTTTCGCCGATCGCAGCGGACTCGGTGCCGTCGCCGCCGAGGGTGATCTGGTAGTTCTCGACCCCTGCACGGTCGAGCCCGAGGATGCCGATATTCCCGACGTGGTGGTGGCCGCAGGCATTGATGCAGCCCGAGATCTTGATCTTCATCGGCCCGATGTCACGCTGGCGGTCGATGTCGGCGAATGCCTCGGCGATCTGCTGCGCGATCGGGATCGAGCGCGCGGTCGCCAGCGCGCAATAGTCCATGCCGGGGCAGGCGATGATGTCGGAGATCAGCCCGACGTTGCCGGTGGCGAGCCCCGCTTCCTTGAGGCGCGCGTAGACCTCCGGCAGGTGCCGGCGCGGCACGTGCGGCAGGATCAGGTTCTGCTCGTGGCTGACGCGGATCTCGTCGTGGCCGTAGGCCTCGGCGAGGTCGGCGACGACCCGCATCTGCTCGGCCGTCGCGTCGCCGGGCGTGCCGCCGATCGGCTTCAGCGAAACGGTCACGATGCCATAGTGGTCGAGCTTGTGCGCCGCGACATTCGTGTCGATCCAGGCGCGCAGGCCGGCGCCGAGGATCGGCGGCAGTACCACCTCGGGCTCGAAGGCCGGCGCCGCGAAGGCAGCCTCGATCGCGGCGACGAGTTCGGGGTTCACCGGGCGCATGTGCGCCTTGTTGACCAGGAACGCCGCCTCGACCCGCTCGCGGATCGCCTCAAGCGACTCCTCGTGGACGAGAATCTTGAGACGCGCCTTGTACTTGTTGTCGCGCCTTCCACTCAGGTTGTAGACGTGCAGGATCGCTTCGAGGTACGGCAGCAGGTCGGCCTTGGGCAGGAACTCCCGCACCACCTTGGCGATCATGGGAGTGCGGCCGAGGCCGCCGCCGATGGCAATCTCGTAGCCCGGCTCGCCCGCATCGCTCCGCACCATGCGGATGCCGATGTCGTGCGACTTGGTCACCGCGCGGTCGTTCGGCGCGCCGGTGATGCCGATCTTGAACTTGCGCGGCAGGTAGAGGAACTCGGGGTGGTCGGTCGACCATTGGCGGAGCAGCTCGGCCGTCGGCCGCGGATCCTCGATCTCGTCGGCGGCCGCCCCCGCGAAGTGGTCGGCCGTGACGTTGCGGATGCAGTTGCCCGAGGTCTGGATTGCGTGCATTTCGACGTCGGCAAGCGCATCGAGGATGTCGGGGACGTCCTTCAGCTTCGGCCAGTTGAACTGGATGTTCTGCCGCGTGGTGAAGTGGCCGTAGCCCTTGTCCCAGCGCTCGGCGATCATCGCGAGCTGCCGCAGCTTCCACGAGTTCAGCGTCCCGTAGGGGATCGCGATGCGGAGCATGTAGGCGTGGAGCTGCAGGTAGAGGCCGTTCCGCAGCCGAAGCGGCAGGAACTCCGCCTCGGTCAGCGAGCCGTCGATGCGACGCTCGACCTGGCTGCGGAACTCCGCCACCCTCTCCCGCACGAACGCGCGGTCGAAGTCGGTGTAATCATACATGTTTTCGCTCCGCCTGCCGGCCGTGCTCGGGATAGTTCGAGGGCCCGCGGGTGCGGAACTCCTCGCGGAAATGCGCCGGGGAGGCGCGGCCGAGGTCGTCGACCGCCGCCTCGACCAGATAGACGCCCACCACCTGGTTCGGAAAGGCGGAGGCCCGCTCGAGGAGGTCGTCCGCCGCCTCCTTGTTCACCGCCAGCGCCGCATCGCCGATCTCGCGCGACCAGTCGCCGGTCGAGGTGAAGTAGACGACGTCACCCTCGAGCAGATCGTTGCCGGTCGCCATCTGCGGCTGGAACTTCTTCGGCGGCATCAGAGCGCCTCCCGGAGATCGTCGAGTGCCATCGCGGCAGCGCGCGGCGCCAGCCCGTAGAGGATCAACACCGGCCCCGACGGCCGCGCTTCGGCGAGCGTCGCCGGCAGCTCGATCAGCGTGGTGGCGAAGACCCGCTGCCCGGGCCGGCTCGCGTTCTCGATCGCCGTCACCGGGGTGTCGGCCGCCGCGCCGTGCATCAGCAGCCGCCCGCGCACAAAGGTCGCCGCCTTTACGCCCATGTATACCGCCACCGTAGCGCCTGGCTTGGCGAGTTCGCGCCAGTCGTGCTCGGCGAAGCCCTCGACGTCGTGCCCGGTCAGGAAGCGCAGCGACGAGTTGCGCCCGCGCTTGGTGAGCGACTGGCCGATCGCCGCCGCCGAGGCGCTGGCCGCGCTAATTCCCGGAACGATCGCGTAGCCGATCCCGGCCGCCTCCAGCGCCTCGACTTCCTCGTCCAGTCGCCCGAAGATCGCCGGATCTCCGCCCTTCAGCCGCACCACCGACGCGCCGGCGGCCGCATGCCGCACCAGGAGCGCGTTGATGTCATCCTGCTTCCACGACTTGCCGTAGGGGACCTTCCCGACCTCGACGATCACCGCCTCGCGCCGCGCGAGCTCGAGGATCGCCGTCGGCACCAGCCGGTCGTGCACGACCACGTCCGCCTCGTGCAGCAGCCGCCGCGCCTTGAGCGTCAGCAGCTCCGGATCGCCCGGGCCGCTCCCGACCAGGTGGACGAAGCCGCGCTGCAGCGCCTCTCCCTCGTCGAGCATGCGCTCCAGCTCGGCGCGGGCGGCCGCCTCCCCGCCATCGAGAGCGCGCGGACCGCGCTCGAAATAGAAGCGGGTCCAGAACGACCGGCGCGCCCGGGAGTCGAGGTCCTCGACCCGCGCGCGGAACCCCTGCCCGATCCGGGTCAGGATCCCCAGCGTCGACGGCAGCAGCGCCTCGACCTCGGCCTTGATCTTGCGGGCGAGAACCGGCGCCGCGCCCTCGGTGCCGATCGCCACCGTCACCGGGTCCCGGTCGACGATCGCTGGCGTGATGAAGTCGCTGTCATCGAGGTTGTCGACCAGGTTGACCAGTACCCCGGCAGCGCGGCCGATCTCACCCACCCGCGCATCCGCTGCCGCGTCGCCGGTCGCCCCGTAGAGCAGCGCCGCCCCCGCCGCGTCCTCCTGGCGCACGTCGCGCTCCAGGAGCACGATCCGGCCCTCGGCTTCCCAGCGGCGCAGGCTCGCGGCCGGCTCGGTGCCAACGACCACGATCGTCGCCTCGGTCTTCAGCAGCAGCCGAAGCTTGGCTTCGGCCACCGGCCCGGCGCCGACGACGACCACCTTGCGGTCGCGCAGATCGAGAAATACCGGGTAGTGTCGCATGCGCTTGGCCTCAGGGATTCCCGAGGCTCAAATTAGGACATTTTCCCTAAAAGTCTCAATCCTCGGCTTCAAATAAGGACAAGGTCCCTGTATGCTGCGGCCGCAAGGATGGAGTTCCAGCTTACCGGAGGAACGGCGAATGCCCGCCGCACTGGACGATCTCGACCGGAACATTCTTTCGCTGCTGCAGGTCGATGCCAACCTGCCGCTCGACGAAATCGCCCGCCGCGTTGGGGCATCCAAGACCCCGGTCTGGAACAGGATCCGCAAGTTGCGCGCGTCCGGCGTGATAAAGGCCGAGGTCGCCCTGCTCGACCCCGAGAAGCTCGGGCTCGAGAGCTGCTTCTTCGTGCTGATTCGCACCTCGCAGCACGATGCAGACTGGCTCGACCGTTTCCTCAAGGCGGTCCAGTCCCGTCCCGAGGTGCTCGAAGCCCACCGGCTGGCGGGTGACATCGACTACATCCTGAAGGTCCGGGTGACCAACGCGCGCGGCTACGACGCCTTCTACCGCTCGCTGATCAAGGAAGTCTCGATCTTCAACGTCACCTCCGCGCTCTCCATGGAGGAGATCAAGAACACCACCGTCCTGAACCTCGGTGGCGTCGCTGGCGTCGACGCCGAAGCTAGCGCAGCGGCACGACCCTGACCGCGCTGCCCTGCGCGGACAGCGCGATCTCGCCGCGCTTCAGCCGCAGCGCGTCCTGCCCGAAGACCTCGTGGCGCCAGCCGTGCAGCGCCGGCACGTCCGCCCGGTCGCTGGCAGCGATGGCGTCGAGGTCGGCGCTCGAGGCGATCAGCCGCTGCGCGACTCCTTCGGCGTCGGCGCGGGCCTTCAGGAGCACGCGGAGCAGGTCCGCCAACGCCTCGGCGCCGGGCTTGCGCGGGGGCTGCTCGGGTGCCTGCGGGATCTCCGCGGCAGGAACCTGCTCGGCGGCGGCGATGGCGGCGAGGATGCCGTCGGCGACCTCGCCGCGTCGCCCCTCGCGCAGGAGCAGCCGCGACTTCGCCAGCTCGTCCGCCGTCTTCGGGCGATTCGCGGCCAGCTCCAGCAGCGCGTCGTCTTTGAGAATGCGCGCGCGCGGCACGTTTCGGCTCTGCGCCAGCGTCTCGCGCAGCCGGGCAAGCTCGCGCAGCGCCGCGAGGAAGCGCGGCGCCGTCGAGCGGGTCTTGATCCGCGTCCAGGCTTCTTCGGGCTCGGTGCGGTAGGTGGCCGGGTCGGTCAGCAGCGCCAGCTCCTCCTGCACCCAGGCCGACCGCCCCGTTTCCTGCAGCCGATGCGACAGCACCTCGTAGATCTGCCGCAGGTAAGTCACGTCGGCGAGCGCATAGGTCATCTGAGCGGCGGAAAGCGGCCGGCGGCTCCAGTCGGTGAAGCGCGACGACTTGTCGATCGAGGCGCGCGCGATCTGCCGAACCAGCGTCTCGTAGCCCACCTGGTCGCCGTAGCCACAGACCATCGCCGCGACCTGGGTGTCGAAGAACGGATCGGGCAGGACTCCGGCGCTTGTCTCGAAGATTTCGAGATCCTGCCGGGCGGCATGGAAGACCTTGACCACGTTGCGGTTGCGGAAGAGCTCGTAGAGTGGCTCGAGCGACAGCTGGTCCGAGAGCGAATCCACCAGCACCGCGCCCTCGTCCCCCTGGCCGGGCCGCGCGAGCTGTACCAGGCACAGCTGGGCATAGTAGGTTCGCTCGCGCAGGAACTCGGTATCAACGGTGACAAAGGGAAACGTCGCCGCCTCGGCACAGAACCGAGCCAGCTCCGCAGTTTCGGTGATTGGCGTCAAACGCAGGCCCCGAAGCTCGTATAAGTCGCGGACATGGGCGGCAAAACAGCGTCTTGCAAGCCCGTCCTCCTGAGCGCCGCCGATCTCTCGCACAATGCCGCGGCGCCGGCAAGCCGCTTGCCGGCCATCATCCGGCCGCCGCACGATAGCCGCGCCATCCGCCGTAGGCCGAGATATCCGGCGCGCCGGCGACCGCCGCGGCCTCAACCAGGTAGCCCTTGGCCAGCGACCCGTCGCCCAGTCGGACGTCGCCGATGGTGAGCGGCGACGGCACCGAGGCCACGAGGCGACCGAAGGCCGCGTGGTCAAGGCGCCACAGCTCTAGCTCGATCGCGGCGCCTTCCTCGCTGACGCGCAGCAGACCGGGCTTGGGTGGCGAGGCTCCGGGCAGGTCATAGAGCCGGTAGGCGGGCGTTGTCCGGTCGACGCGGACGAAGCTGGCGCCAAGCCCGAGCAGGTCCGGGTTGAGGGGCATCCCGCGCATGTGCGCCCCGACCACGGCGACGAGGACACCCGGCTCGCGCGCCTCCGTCTGGAACGCCGGCGGATGGCGCCGGCGCCACCCGGTCGCACCCAGGGGCTGATCGCAGCGGGTTTCGAGCGTGGCTCCGAGGGTCGCGAGCAGCCCATCCCGCCCCGAGCCGGCAAGCAGCGTAATGCCTGCAGGCAGCCCGTCGGGGCGCGCAAGGGTCGGCACCGCGAGGCCGCAGAGGTCGAGCAGATTGACGAAGTTGGTGTATGTCCCGAGCCGGCTGTTCGGGAGCAGCGGGTCGCGCGCGAGCTCGTCCAGCGTGAAGAAGCGCGGCACCGTCGGCACCACCAGTGCCTCGACACCGTCGAGGACCGCCTGCGCCTCGCGGCGAAGCGCCATCAGCCGGTAGAAACCGCGGAAGGCATCGGCGGCGGTCAGCCGTCGGGCTCCGTCGATGATGCCCGCCGTCACCGGATGCAGCGCGTCGGCGGGGGCGGCCCCGCGAAAATCCGCTATCGCCGCCTGCCGCTCGGCGACCCACGCGCCCTCGTAGAGCAGCGCCGCGACGGCGAAAAGCGGCGCGAAGTCGTGCTCGACCAGCTCCCACCCCTCCGCGGCAAGCACTTCGAGCGCGGCGTCGAAGGCGGCCTCCGCCGCGCTGTCGCCGAAGAAACGGCGCGACCCGGCATCGGGCACGCCGACGCGGACCACCGGGGGTCGTGCCGCAAGCGACGGACGTGAGAATGGTCGCGAGTAAGGGTCGGCCGCGTCGAAGCCGGAGACCGAGGCGAGACCGGTCCAGGCGTCGGCCACCGTCAGGGCGAAGATCGAGACGCAGTCGAGGGTTCGGCATGCGGGAACGACGCCGCGAGTGGAGACGAGGCCGAGCGACGGCTTCAGCCCGACGATGCCGTTGAGGCCGGCTGGCACGCGGCCCGATCCGGCGGTATCGGTGCCGAGGGCAAGGCTCACCAGGCCACGCGCCACCGCCACCGCCGAGCCCGAGCTGGAACCGCCGGGGATCCGCGTCGCGTCGTGCGGGTTCCGCGGCACGGGATAGGGGGTGCGAACCCCGACGAGCCCCGTTGCGAACTGGTCGAGATTGGTCTTTCCCAGGATCAGCGCCCCGTCGCGGCGGAGTGCCGCCACCGCTGCCGCGTCCTCGGCGGCGGTGTAGGCGAACGCCGGGCAGGCGGCCGTGGTAGGCTGCCCGGCCACGTCGATGTTGTCCTTGATCGCCACGGGAACGCCCCACAGCGGCTTGCCCGGATCGTAGGGACCGAGCGCTGCCGCCGCCGCCAGCATGGCGTCGCGGGTTTCGAGATGCAGGAAGATCCCAGGATCGTCCGCCGCCTCGATGCGGTCGAAGGCCTCGTCCACGATGGCCTCGGCAGAGGCCCCGGCGGCGTAGGCGGCGCGGAGCTCGCCGACTTCGAAGGACTGGTCCGACATCGCGTTGCCTTCCTGCGAGGGGTTCGACGGAACGGCCGTCCACGGCCGGATCAGGTGAGCTCCAGCTGGAAGCGCCCGGTCACGAAGGCCTCGGAGGCGTCGCGCACGGTCAGCAGATGCTCGCGCATCGCGAGGTAGGCCGCTTCCTCGTCCCGCCGCAGGATGGCCGCGACGATGGCGCCGTGCTCCCCGAAACTTCGGGCAATACGGCCCTCGACATGGAACTGCGCCCGACGGAAAGGATTGATCCGACGACGGAAATCCTCCGCGGTCTCGATCAGCATCGGATTGCCCGAACCGAGATAGACCGACCGGTGAAAGGCGCGATTGGCCGCCTCGTAGCGCTCGAAATCGCCGACCCGTGCAATCTCCGCCGCCGCCAGGTGCTCGGCCTCGAGCTCCTGGCACTCGACCACGCTCATCCGGCGGGCCGCGAGCCGCGCGCAGACCGCCTCGAGCTCGGCCATCACCTCGAACATGTGCGTGAGCTTCTCGGCCGTCAGCGGTGCGACCACGACTCCCCGGTGCGGCCTCTTCTCCACCAGGCCCATCGCCGCGAGCTGGACCAGCGCCTCGCGCACCGGGGTGCGCGACAGCTCGAACCGGTCGGCGAGCGATTGCTCGTCGAGCCGGACGCCGGGCCCTAGCCGACCCGCCACGATCTCGCCCGACAGTTCCCGAACCAGCCGACTCGTTCGGGTCTCCGGCGGCTTCCGTCGCGTCATCGGCCGGCATCCTCCGCCTTGGGCGGCTCAAGGCTGACATGGGCGGCGACGATGCGCCAGCCTTCCGGAAAGCGGACCCACGTCTGGCTTTGCGCCCCCCGCCTCCCCGAGCCCTTCCGCCGGTACTCGGCGGTCGCGGTGCCGAAATCCTGACCAAAGGCATGGACTTCCACCCGACCGAGCTCCCGCGCGACATCGCTCGCGTCACGCCCCCGGCGAAAGCCGGCGATCGCATCCCAGCCGTACAGGTTTCCGTCGCCGCCCATGCGCGCCGCCCGCGGATCGCGCCAGAAAAAGCCGGTGAGGGCTTCGACGTCGTTCGCCATCAGCGCGGCCTCGTAGGCTTCGAAGGCTCGACGAATCTCCGCGACCACGTCGGTTCGGTCGGTGTTCATACGGGCTCCTTCGCGCTTGCAAACGGGGAAACGGATCAAAAAGCGGTCATGCTATGATTAATTTGCATGCACGATTACATGCAATCCTAAAAAAGCGGCGTTGGCGCGTGCTTGGAGGCTGGACAGAGGCCGGTTTCGCTCGGACCAAGGGTGAAGTTGGCCCCGATCCTCCGAGAGGGAGACCCCGCATGGCCCATATCGCCCTGGCCGCCGAGCCGGCCACCATCGGCTTCGACCCGGCCGCCACCGCCCTCGTCGTCATCGACATGCAGCGCGACTTTCTGGAGCCCGGCGGCTTCGGCGAGGCGCTCGGCAACGACGTCTCGCTCCTGCAGCGGGCCGTCGATCCCTGCGCCACAGCCATCGCCGCCGCCCGCGCCGCCGGCGTCCTCGTCATCCACACCCGCGAGGGCCACCGCCCCGACCTTTCCGATGCGCCTCCCGCCAAGGTTGCCCGCGGCGCGCCCTCGAAACGCATCGGCGACCCCGGGCCGATGGGCCGCATCCTCGTTCGCGGCGAGCCCGGCCACGACATCGTCGACGCCCTCTACCCCGCCGACGGCGAGCCCGTCATCGACAAGCCCGGCAAGGGCGCCTTCCACCAGACCGACCTCGCGCAGGTGCTTCAGAACCACGGCATCGACACGTTGATGGTCTGCGGGGTGACGACCGAGGTCTGCGTCCACACCACCATCCGCGAGGGCAACGACCGCGGCTACCGCTGCGTCGCCCTCGCCGACGCCTGCGCCTCCTACTTCCCCGAGTTCCACCGGGTCGGCCTCGAGATGATCAAGGCCCAGGGCGGGATCTTCGGCTGGGTCAGCGACAGCATTGCCTTCGCCCGGGCGCTCGAAAGCGTCCGCGCGGCGGCCTGAAAACAGGAGAGGGACATGCAGAAGACTCCCAAGCTCTGGACGCCGGGCGACTGGAACGCCCTTTTCGGTTTCGGCACCAACATCCTCGTCAACCTGCTGGTGCTTACTGGCCTGCTGCAGTTCGTGCTGAAGATGCCGCCCGACCTCGTCTTCGGCCGCATCCTGCCCGCGCTCGGGCTGATGATGTTCCTGTCGACCGGATACTACGCCTGGCTCGCCTACAGCCTCGCCAGGAAGACCGGCCGCGACGACGTCTGTGCGCTGCCCTCGGGGATCAGCGTCCCGCACATGTTCGTCGTCACCTTCGTCATCATGCTGCCGATTGCCAGTGCCACCGGCGACCCCGTCCAGGGCTGGGAGGCCGGCCTCGTCTGGGTCTTCTTCCAGAGCTTCATCCTGATGATCGGCGGCTTCGTCGCCCCCTACATTCGCCACATCACTCCCCGCGCCGCCCTCCTCGGAACGCTTGCCGGCGTGTCGATCGCCTTCATCTCGATGCGCCCCGCCCTCGAGATGTTCCTGACCCCGGCGATCGGCCTCTTCTGCCTCGCGGTCATCCTCGTCGCCTGGTTCGGCGGCATGCGCTACCCGCGCGGCATCCCGGCCGGCGCGGTCGCGATCGTCTTCGGCATGATCATCGCCTGGGGCTCGGCCGCGCTCGGCTTTCCGATCGGGGGCATGGCGGTCGCGCGCATCGGCGACGCGGTGGCGAACTTCGGCTTCTCGCTGCCCATCCCTGCCTTCGACAGCGTCTTCAACGGCTTCCAGTACCTCGGCGTCATCCTCGTCACCGCCATCCCCTTCGGCATCTACGACCTCGTCGAGGCGATGGACAACGTCGAGTCGGCCGAGGCCGCCGGCGACCACTACCCGACCACCCGCGTGCTGACCGCCGACGGCGTCGTGTCGCTGATCGGCTGCCTTATGGGCAACCCGTTCATCAACGCGGTCTACATCGGCCACCCGGGCTGGAAGGCCATGGGCGGCCGGATCGGTTACTCCTTCGCCACCGGCGTCTTGGTGCTGGTGCTGTGCTGGTTCGGCATCGTGGCGTTCCTCCTCGCGCTGGTCCCGGTCGTCGCGATCTCGCCGATCCTGCTCTACATCGGCATGCTGATCGGCGCGCAGGCCTTCCAGACCACGCCGTCGAAGCACGCTCCGGCGATCGTGCTGGCGCTGCTGCCGAACGTCGCAGCCTGGGGCAAGACGATGATCGACGGCGCGCTCGGAGCCGCGGGAGTCCAGGTCACGCCCGACCTCATCGCCGGCATGGCGGGCGGCGGTGTTCTCTACGACGGGCTTACCATTCTCGGCGACGGCGCGATCCTGACCGGCCTCATCCTCGCCGCGGTAACCGTCTTCATCATCGAGCACGAGTTCCAGAAGGCCTCGGCCTTCGCCTTCGCCGGCGCCGTCCTGACCTTCTTCGGCTTCATGCACGGGCCGGCGCTCGGCGTCGACGTCACCCCGGCGGTCGCGCTCGGCTACGCGATGGTCGCGGGCGTCCTTCTCGTCTGCGCCCGCCTGCACGCGGTCCCGGCGCTCGAGCCGGCGGCCGCGGCGGCCCCGTTGCCGGCCGAATGACGCCGGTCGACTCCGACATCGACGCCCTCGCGGCGCTGGTGGAACTGACGATCACCCCCGGCCAGCGGCCGGGGGTTCAGCGATTCCTCGCCCTCGCGCACGAGATGGCGACCGTCGTCGCCGACGTGCCGCTCGACGAGACGACGATCGACCTCGCACCGGTCTATCGCCTGCCCGGCCCGGAGAGCGCATGACCGATCCGCTCGGGCCCTGGGCGACGGCCGCCGGGATCGCCGCCGCGGTGGCGGCCCGCGAGGTGACGGCGACGGCTGTCGCCGAGGCGGCGCTGGCGCGGATCGCCGCCACGAACCCGCGGATCAACGCCTTCACCGACGTGACCGCCGAGAGGGCGCTTCGCGAGGCGGCCGCGCGAGACGCAGCCATCGACGCCGGCCAGCCAGCTGGGGCGCTGGCGGGTGTGCCTTTCGCCGTCAAGAACCTGTTCGACGTAGCGGGGCTCACGACCCGGGCCGGATCGGAGATCAACCGCGACCTGCCGCCGGCTACCCGCGACGGCTTTCTCGTCCGCCGCATGCACGCGGCCGGGGCGGTGCTCGTCGGCGCGCTCAACATGGGCGAGTACGCCTATGACTTCACCGGCGAGAACGCCCATGACGGCGCCTGCCGCAACCCGCACGACACCGCGCGCATGTCGGGTGGATCGTCGTCGGGCTGCGGCGCCGCGACCGGCGCCGGCCTCGCCCCCGTCTCGCTCGGCTCCGACACCAACGGATCGATCCGCGTGCCGTCGTCGCTCTGCGGCGTCTTCGGGCTGAAACCGACCTATGGGCGGCTCGGGCGCTCCGGAACCTTCCCCTTCGTCGACAGCCTCGACCACCTCGGTCCGTTCGCCCGCACGGCCCGCGACCTCGCACTGGCCTACGATGCGCTCCAGGGCCCCGATCCGGCCGACCACGCCTGCGCCGGTCGCCCGGCAGTGCCGGTGCTGCCGGAGCTCGACCGTGGCACCACGGGGCTACGCGTCGGGATTGCTGCCGGCTACTTTTCGTCGAACGCGGGCCCCGAGGCAAAGGCCGCGCTGGCGCGCGTCGCCGAGGCCTTCGGGCGCGCCGGCCCGCTCCGGGATGTCGCGCTCGACGGCGCCGCCGAGGGCCGTGCCGCGGCTTACCTCATCACCAACTCCGAGGGCGCTGCCTTCCACCTCGGCCGGCTGCGTGTCCGGGCGGACGACTTCGATCCCGATACCCGCGACCGCTTTCTGGCCGGCACGCTCATTCCGGCCGCCTGGGTCGTCCGGGCGCAGCGCGTCCGCCGCTGGTGGCTCGAGCGCATGTTCGCGGTGTTCCGCGACGTCGACCTCGTCATCGCGCCGGCGACCCCTTTCACCGCACCCGTGATCGGCCAGAAGACCTTCGTCATCGGCGACCGCGAGATGCTGGTGAGGCCCAATCTCGGCCTGCTCGCCCAGCCCTTCTCCGCGATCGGCCTGCCGGTCGCCACGGTACCCGTCTTCGCGCCGGGGACGATGCCGGTCGGCGTGCAGCTCGTGGCGCCACCCTGGCGCGAGGACCTCTGCCTGCGCGCGGCGGCATGGCTCGAGGATGCGGGTCTTGCCGTCGCCCACACCCCGCCCGCCGCTGCTGCTTCCGAGCCGGTCGCCGGCTGAACATCTGGTTAAAGCGTCAGGAGAAATTGCTTCCTTTTCAGTATCTTGCGCTTTGAGCGCGGCTTACGCTACGCCGCTGCCTCCGGGCGCTTCTGTGCCCCCTTTGCAGAACGCTCTCAGAGCACCGACGTCATCCCTCCGTCGACGTAGAGGATGTGCCCGGTGACGAAGCTCGCCGCGTCCGAAGCGAGGAAGACCGCCGCGCCGGCCAGTTCCTCGACCTCGCCCCAGCGCCCGAGCGGCGTCCGGCCGGCGACCCAGCGCGAGAAATCCGCGTCGGCGACCAGCGCGGCGTTGAGCTCGGTGGCAAAGTAGCCCGGGCCGATGCCGTTGACGCGGATCCCGTGCTTGCCCCACTCGGCTGCCATGCCCTTGGTCAGCATCTTCAGCCCGCCCTTGGACGCCGTGTAGGGAGTGATGTTCGGCCGCGCGAGCTCGCTCTGCACCGAGCAGACGTTGATGATCGCGCCCTTGCCCCGCGGGATCATCGCCCGGCCAACCGCCTGGCCGACGAAGAACGCGCTGTCGAGGTTCGTCCGCAGCACCCGATGCCAGTCGGCATCCGGGAAATCCTCGAACGGCATGCGATGCTGCATCCCCGCGTTGTTGACGAGGATCGCGATCGGCCCGACGTCCCGCTCGATCTGCGACACCCCGGCGCGCACCGCCTCGGGGTCGGTGACGTCGAAGGCCGCAAAGGCCGGGTCCGACGCCCCGGCGGCCTCCAGCTCCTTCGCCACGAAGGCGAGCCGGCCGGCGTCGCGGCCGTTGAGGACCACGCGGGCGCCGGCGCCTGCCAGCCCGCGGGCGACGGCGAGGCCGATCCCGCGGGCCGACCCCGTGACCAGTGCGACCCGCCCGGAAAGCTCGAAGAGCCGCAGGCTCATGCGTCGGCTCCTTCGAAGGAGATCTGCACCTTCATCGCCCGGCGCTTGTCGGCGGCGAGCTCGAAGGCCGCGGTAGCCTCCGCGAGGGGGAGGGTCGCGGTCAAGAGCGGCGTGGTGTCGATCGAGCCGTCCGAGATCGCCGCGACCGCCTCGGCGAACTCGCCCACGAAGCGGAAGGTGCCCCGCAGCGTGATCTCGCGCGAGACCAGCCGCCAGACCGGGATCTCCGCCTGCCCGGCCTGCCCGATCTGCACCACCGTGCCGCGCGGCGCGACGAGCTCGAGCGCCGCAGCCACCGCCGCCGGCGCGCCGGAGGCCTCGAAGACCACGTCGAAGGGCCTCGCCGCCAGCGCGCCCGGATCCCTCGCGATGTTCACCACGGTCCCGGCACCCATCCGGCGGGCGTATTCCAGCGGCTCGTCGATCACGTCGGCGGCGACGATCTCGCCCGCACCGGCACGGCGGGCGGCGGCGACGGTGATGACCCCGATCGGCCCGGCGCCGCTGACCAGGACCCGCCTGCCCTCGAGCGGCCCCGCCTGGGCGACCGCATGCAGGCAGACCGCGAGGGGCTCGGCGAAGGCCGCCGCCGCCACCGAGACGCCGGCACCGGCGGCGACGGCCTGCGACCGCGGGACGACCATCGCTTCGCGAAAGCCGCCCTGGACATGCGGGTCCCGCATCGCGCTGCCGAGGAAGCGCATCTCCGGGCAATGGTTGGCGAGGCCGGCGCGGCACATGGCGCACTCGCCGCAGGGGCGGCTCGGGTTGACCGCGACGACGGTCCCGGGGGCGAGGTCGTTGACCCCCTCGCCCACCGCCTCGACGATGCCGGCGATTTCGTGGCCAAGGATCATCGGCGCCTTGAGCCGGACCGCGCCGAAGCCGCCGTGCAGGTAGTAGTGCAGGTCGCTGCCGCAGATCCCGCCCGCACCCATCCGCACGAAGACCTCGCCTGGGCCGGGGGCGCCGGGAGGATCGTCCTTCTCTACGCGGAGGTCGTGCGGGGCGTAGAGGCGTGCGGCGCGCATGGGATTCGTCCCTTCAGTTCAGTGGTCGGCCGCATCGTGGCGTTACGCGCCACGAGATCCAATCCCCGAACGAATTTGGCAAAGGCGGCAACGTTCTCGCGCCGGAAGCAGGCGGCGGGCCTACCCGCGACCCCGGTCTCGTCCATCAGAGAAGCGTACTGCCCCGCGCGGGAGGTGCCGCCGGTGGCCTGGGCGCCGCGGACGGGTAGGTGCGTCAGTGCGCGGCCCCGACCGGCACGCCCTCGGCGGTCATGCCGGTGATGACGTTCTCGACCGCCTCGACCGAGGTCTTCCTCGGGTCGATGTCGTCGGCGACCACTCGGCCCCGCCGCATCACCACGATGCGGTCGACCACCTGGAAGACGTGGTGGATGTTGTGGGCGATGAAGATGCAGGAGTGGCCGGAGTTGCGCGATGCCCGGACGAAGTTCAGCACCCCCTGGGTCTCCGCGACCCCGAGGTTGTTGGTCGGCTCGTCGAGGATGATCAGATCGCTGTCGAAGTGCATCGCCCGGGCGATCGCGACGGCCTGGCGCTCGCCGCCGGAGAGGGCGGAAATCGGGGTCTCGGGCGGGATTTCCTTCTCGATGCCGACGCGGCGGAGGAGTCCGCGCGCGACGCCGTTCATCGCCTCGGTGTCCAGGCGGCCGAGGAGCTTCGGACCCTTCACCGGCTCGCGCCCGAGGAAGAGGTTCCGCGCAATCGAGAGCTGGGTGACGAGGGCGGAGTCCTGGTAGATGGTTTCGATGCCGTAGCGGATGGCATCCGTCGTCGAGCGGATGTCGGCCTTCTGGCCGCGGACGAAGATTTCGCCGCTGGTGATCGGAACGGCGCCGGAGAGAACCTTGATCAGGGTCGATTTGCCGGCACCGTTGTCGCCGAGCAGGCCGACGATCTCGCGCTCGCCCACTCGGAAGTCGACGTCCTCGAGCGCGCGGACGCGGCCGTACGACTTGGTGATCTTCTCCATGCGGATGAGGTCGGCCATGGTCAGGTCCCCGCCTGGTGCCGGCGTTCAAGCCAGGAGTGCAGTGCCATCATGCCGAGGATGATCGCGCCGATGAAGATGTTGTAGGCGAGGCCCGGGACGCCGATCAGCACGATGCCGTTGCGCATCACGCGGAGGATCAGGACGCCGATCACGGTGCCGAGGATGGTGCCGCGGCCGCCGGTCAGCACGGTCCCGCCGATCACCACCATGGCGATGACCTCGAGCTCGTATCCGGTGCCGCTGTTGGGGTTGGCGGCGGAGGTGCGGATCGAGGAGATCATGCCCGCGAGTGCGGCCATGGTGGCGGTGAGGACGAAGAGCGCGATCTTGGTGCGCTCGACCTTGACGCCGCGGGCGCGGGCGGCCTGCGCGTTGCCGCCCGAGGCCTGGATCCAGTTGCCGGCCTTGGTCTTGTTCAGCACGTAGCCGAAGGCGAGCGCGGCCCCGATGAACCAGAAGAGCGAGGCGTAGATGCGGAAGGGACCGACGTAGAAGTCGCCGACGAGTATCGTCGCGAGCCAGGTGCCCGCCGCGCTCCATGTGCGCTGCGGGAAGCCGTCGGTGATGTAGAGCGCGGTCCCGCGGACGACGAGGAGCATCCCGAGGGTCACGAGGAACGAGGGAATTTTCAGTTGGGTGACGAAGAGACCGCTGAAGAGGCCGATCGCGGCGGCGACGAGCATCGCGACGAGGAAGGCGAGGCCGAAGCTGAGGACGCCGGTGTTGAACAGGGTCCACATCAGCACCGGGGCGAAGCCGAAGACCGAGCCGACCGAAAGATCGAACTCCCCGGCCGTCATCAGCAGGGTCATCGCAAGGGCGATGAGGCCGAGCTCGACGGTGAAGGTGAGGGTGTTCGAGATGTTGAGCGGGGAGAGGAAGGCGGGGTTGATCGCGGTGAAGAAGACGAGCTCGGCCACGAGCAGCACCAGCGGGCCGAACTCGGGCATGGCGACGAAGCGCTGGAGGATCGAGCGTTTTTCCAAGGGGTTTCTCTCGGGAGGGCGAGGGGCCGGGCGGCCCCTCGCGAAGGGCTCAGGTCACTTGCCGGACAGGATGTCGTCGTAGACCTGCGCGGTGTCCTTCTCGTAGAGCGCGCCGGTGATGACGTCGAACCCCGCCGGCGTGCCGCCCGCCTCCATGTTCGCGAGCGAGAGCGCGACGTAGCTCGTCGCCTGCGGGTCCTGCCACTGGGCAGCGTTGACGTAGCCGTTCAGCACCTCCTGCGTGGTGTCGAGCGAGTTGCCCCAGCCGACGACGGGGATCTCGCCCGGCTTGACGCCCACCTGGTCGAAGACCCGCTTGATCGAGCCGGTGACGAGGTCGCCGAGGCCGATGATCGCCTTGATCTTGTCGCGGTTGGCGGTGAGGTAGTCGGTCATCCGGGTGATGACCTCGCCCTGGTCGAGCGTCGCCTCGGTGATCTCGTAGGTCACCCCTGCCGGGCCGAGGACGGACTTGATGCCCTCTTCTTCCTGCACGCCGTAGGTGGCTCCGGGGATCTCGACCGGCATCCAGACGAAGTCGCCGGACTTCACCAGGTTGTGGTCGACGAGGTACTGCGCCCAGTTCTTGCCGAAGGTGACGTTGTCGCCGCCGACGTAGGCATCGAAGCTCGCGGTCGGGTCGGGGGTGTTGAAGTTGATGATCGGGATGTCGGCGTCGTTCGCCTCCTTCGCGACCTCGACCAGGCTCCCCGGGTCGGGGCTGGTGGTAACGATGCCGTCGGCCTTGGCCGCGATCGCCGCCCGCACGGCCTCCTGGTGCGCGGCGACGTCGCCGTTGTGGAACGAGGTGTTGACCGTGTTGCCGGTGTCCTTCGCCCACTGCTCGGCGCCGGCGAGAAAGTAGGTCCAGACCGGGTCGGCCGGCGAGCCGTGCGAGACCCAGTAGAAGGTCTTGGCCTCGGCGGGCGCCATCCCGAGGCCGAGCGCAAGGACGCCCGCCGCGAGGGCGCGGGTAATGCCTCTCATCTCTTTCCTCCCGTGTTGTCGTTCGCGGCTCGGCCGCGTATCGCCAGCTTTGCGTCCCGGAGAGGGCGTTTGCAACCGTCTCGCGAGGCCCCAATGCCCCAGGCCGTGATCTTCGACATCGGCAACGTCTTGCTCGAATGGGACGCGCGGGCGCTCTACCGAGGGCTGCTGCCGGACGAGGCGGCGATCGACGCCTTCTTCGCCGAGACCGGCTTCCACGACTGGAACCTCGAGTTCGACCGCGGCCTCGACTGGGACGAGGGCGTCGCCGCACATTCGGCCCGCTTCCCGCACCGCGCCGACCTGCTGCGCGCCTTCCACGACCGCTGGCACGAGACCGTGCTCGGACCGATCGCGGGATCGGTCGCGATCCTCGAGTCGCTCGACGCCGCCGGGGTGCCGCTCTACGCCATCACCAACTTCGCCGCCCCGAAGTACCAGGAGACCCGGAAGCGCTTCGCCTTCCTCGGGCGTTTCCGGGACGTGGTTGTCTCCGGGCACGAGGGCATGGTGAAGCCCGACCCGGCAATCTACCGGCTGTGCCTCGACCGCAACGACCTGGCGGCGGGCGACTGCATCTTCATCGACGACAATGCCGCCAACGTCGCCGGCGCCGCCGCCGTCGGCATCGACGCGATCCACTTCACCCGACCCGAGGCGCTGGCGGACGAGCTCCGGCGCCGCGGCCTGCCGGCATCGCTCACCCGCTGAGCGGATAGCGTCCGAGAACCCGGAACCAGCCATCCTCGCCCTCGGCGAAGTGGCAGATCTCGGTGATGGGCACGAGCTTCGAAAGGAACGGCGTCAGCGGGTCGATCAGCGCCTGCAGGACGGCGGCGGCCTCCTCGCCGGTGACCGGTCGGGTCAGGGTCATGTGGAAGCGGAAGCGGTCGAGCACCCAGGGGTAGCCCCAGCGGGCCAGATGCGCGCGCTCGGCCCGGCCGAGCGAGGACCCGCGCCGCGCGATCTCTTCGGGCATCAGGGGCGCGCGAAAGCCGTCGAGCTCGGTCACGCAGGCAGCGGCAAGGGGGTCGAGATCGGGCGCCTCGTCGGTCGGCATCAGCGCGACAAACCCGGGCTTGCCCTGCGTCCCGGGCATCACGCCCGGCCCGAGCTCGATCTCGAACGGCCGATGCCGGGCGGCGAGCGCGGCGAGCGCCTCCCTGAGCCCCGCCTCGTCGCAGCCGGCGGCGAGGCGGAAGGGCGCCTTCAGCGTGGCGTGAAACCCGTAGCGGTCTGGCCCGGCGACGAGCTCGGCGCGGGGGCAGGGCAGGCCCGCGAAGACCCTGCCTCGCCCGCGGGGCACGCCGGCGACCGGATCCCAGCCGAGCCAGGCCGCACCGAAGCGCGCCAGCGGCCCGTTCTCGGGCGGGGCGAAATAGATCGCGTGCCGCCGCCACTCGCCCATGGAATCTCCTGCTCGTTCCGGCTAAGCCCCGCCCCATGCCACATGACGCCGGGATCAGGCAACCGACCGTCCTCGCCAACGCCCGGCTGGTGCTCGAGGATGACGTCGTCACCGGCGCGCTGATCGTCGAGGACGGCCGCATCGCGGCGATCGAGCCCGGCACCGCCATCCCGCCCGGCGCCGAGGACCTCGGCGGCGACTTTCTCGCCCCCGGCCTCGTCGAGCTCCACACCGACAATCTCGAGCGCCACCTCGAGCCCCGCCCCGGCGTGCGCTGGCCCGAGGTCCCGGCGATCCTCGCCCACGACGCCGAGCTCGCCGGCTGCGGCATCACCACCGTCTTCGACGCGCTCCGGGTCGGCTCGCTCGACGGCGGCGGCCGGACCGGCTACGGCGCCTACGCCCGGCCGCTGGCCGACGCGATCCTGCGACTCGCCGACGCCGGCGTGCTCCGGATCTGCCACCGGCTGCACCTGCGCGCCGAGACCTGCTCGGACACGCTGGTCGAGGAGATCGCGGCCTTTGGTCCCGACGACCGGGTCGGCATCGTCAGTCTGATGGACCATACCCCTGGCCAGCGGCAATTCGCCGACATCGAGAAGCTCAAGCTCTACGCCATGGGCCGCCGCGACATCAGCGAGGAGGACTTCCGCCGCCACGTCGCCGACATGACCGCCCTCGGCGCGCGCAACGCCGCCCGCCATCGCGAGGTCGCGGTCGCCGCCGCCCGCCGCTTCGGCGCCGCGATCGCCAGCCACGACGACGCGACGCCGGGGCATGTGGCCGCCTCGGCGCAGGCCGGTGCAAGGATCGCCGAGTTCCCGACCAGCCACGAGGCGGCGATGGCCTCGCGCGCGGCCGGGATCGCGGTGATGATGGGGGCGCCGAACCTCGTGCGCGGTGGCTCGCACTCCGGCAACGTCGCGGCGAGCGACCTCGCGCGCGCCGGCCTCCTCGACGTCCTCTCGTCCGACTACGCTCCGGCAAGCCTCCTTCTCGGTGCGGTGCGGCTCGGGCTCGAGTCCGGCGAGCTCGCCCGCGGGCTCGCGACGGTGACCGCCGCGCCGGCGCGCGCCGCCGGCCTCGCTGACCGCGGGCGGCTCGCGGCCGGCCTGCGCGCCGATCTCCTCCGCTTCCGGCTGGTCGGGGACCAGCCCGTGCGCCAGGCGGTCTGGGTCGGCGGCACCCGCGTCGCCTGAGCCATGCTGTCCTACCAGCACGGATATCACGCCGGCGGACCCGCCGACCTGCACAAGCACATCGTGCTGGCCGAGCTCCTGGCGCGGCTCACCGCCAAGCCGCGCGCCATCGGCTATTTCGAGACCCACGCGGGACGCGGCCTCTACGACCTGGCCGCCCCGGAGGCGCTCAAGACCGGCGAGGCTGCCCAGGGCATCGCCCGCATCGCCGTCGATCCGGCGACGCTCTTCGGCCGCGCCCTTGCCGCGGTCCGCGCGCGGTACGGCCCCGCGGCCTACCCGGGCTCGCCGCTCCTCGCCCGCGAGCTGCTGCGCCCGCAGGACCGGCTGACGCTCTTCGAGCTGCACCCGGCCGAACACGCGGCGCTCGCCGCGGGCCTCGGCCGCGCCCCCGGCACCGCCATCGATCGCCGCGACGGCTTCGCGGGCGTCCTCGCCCGCGTCCCGCCGGCGACGCGCCGCGGGCTGGTGCTGGTCGATCCCTCCTACGAGGTGAAGGACGAGTACGCGGCCACCGCCGCCTTCGTGCGCGACCTGGCCGCGAAATGGCCCGAGGCGACCGTCCTCGTCTGGTATCCGCTCCTGCCCGCCGGGCGGCACCGGATGCTCCTCGCCGGCCTGGCGCCGCTCCGCCCGGCCGTCGATGAGGTCCGCTTCGAGCCGCCGCCCGCCCGCGGCATGACCGGCTCGGGCCTCGCGCTCGTCGGCGCGCCTCACGGAGCCGCGGCCATGGCATTCGCCGCCGCCCACAAGCAGGCCGCGCCGGTCCTGGCGCCCGCCTGAACTCTCAGCTGGGCGCGCGGATCGCGTCGACCGGCGTGGGCGTCGGCGTCGGGCCAGGCGGCAGCGGGATCGGGTTGCGCGCGTCCTCCTGCCAGCGTCGGCAGCCGAAGCGCACGACCCGCCACCCCGGCAGCAGGTCTCCGGCGATCGCGCCCTGGGCGCCGGACAGGCAGCCGAGCTCGCCCCCGGTCGGCGCGGTGGCGATGACGTGCTCCTCGCAGACGGCCGGATTGGCGAGGGCGCAGGCGGTATAGACGATGCGAACGAGCTCGGACACGAGCGGATCTCCCGAAGCCGGATGGAGTCTAGGCGTAAATCGAGTCCCCCAAGCAAATGACCCATCGTCGCAGGCGTCCGGTATCCCTGCATCACTCAAACGTATGACGAGCGTGAAAAGCGCACGCCCAGCGGTCGGTCGTTGACGGCCGGCGGCGCCACGGCATAGCCTTCGCTCGCCGGACGATGATCCGGTCCGCGGGTGCAGCGCGCGGCAATCGACAAAGCAGGCCGAAGGCCCACAGGGGGGAACGCGATCATGGCATTCTCGTGCCGTCGACTAATTCCGGGACTCGTCGCCGTGGCGCTCGCCGCGGGCGGCGCGGCGCAGGCGCAGGAGAAGGAGCTGACGCTCGCGATCTCGGCGCCGGCGCTCGAGTTCCCGTTTTTCGTCCACATGCAGAAGGCGCTCGAGGACAAGGCCAAGGAAATCGGCGGCATCAAGCTGGTCGAGACCGACGGCCAGAACCAGACGACCAAGCAGACCGCCGACGTCGAGGCGGCGGTGACGCAGGGCGTCGATGGCATCATCATCAGCCCGCTCGATGCCGTTGCGATGGCGCCCGCGCTGCAGGGCGCGGTCGACGCCGGCATTCCGGTCATCACCATCGACCGCCGGGTCGAGGGCGTGCCCGGCATCATCGGCCATGTCGGGGCCGACAACGTCAAGGGCGGCGAGGCGCAGGGCGAGCTGATCATGAAGCTCTTCCCCGACGGCGCCAGCATCGTGAACCTGCAGGGCCAGCCCGGCTCGAGCCCGGCGATCGACCGCAACAAGGGCGTGCACGACGTGCTCGACCCCCATGCCGACAAGTACAAGTTCGTCGCCGAGCAGACCGCGAACTTCAAGCGCAACGAGGGCGTCACGGTGACCGAGTCGATCCTCGCCGGGCTCGCGAACCCGCCCGACGTGATCCTCTGCGCCAACGATGACATGGCGCTCGGCGCGCTGCAGGTCGTCAAGGAACAGGGCCTGCCGATCAAGGTCCTTGGCTTCGACGCGCTGCCCGAGGCGCTTGCCTCGATTCGCGACGGGGGCCTGACCGCGACCGTCGAGCAGTTCCCGGGCGGGCAGAGCGCCGGCGCGCTGACCGAGATGGTCGACTACCTGCGCAAGGGCACCAAGCCCGAGCCGGTCGTGCTGCTGACGCCCGTCGCGATCACCAAGGACAACCTCAGCACCGCCGAACGGCTTGGCGAGGTCAAGTAGGCCGCGCCAGCGTGAGCGACGCCAGCCCTGAACCGGAGCGGGATTCGCTGGCGTTTCTCGCGCGCCATGCGGCCCCGCTGTTCCTTCTGCTGCTGGTCATCGCCTTCACGGCCCTCTCGCCGCGCTTCCTGACGCCGCTCAACCTCTTGAACGTGCTGCGGCAGGTCTCGATTTCCGGCCTCGTCGCGATCGGGATGACCTTCGTCATCCTGACCGGCGGGATCGACCTTTCGGTCGGCGCCCTCCTCGCCCTCGCCGGCCTCCTCGGCGCCTACGTCGCCAAGGGCGGCCTCGCCGACCGCTTCGCCATCGGCGCCGCCGATGCCGAGAGCAACCCGGTGATCTTCGCCGCCCTCGCCGCGATCGCCGTCGGCATCGCCGGCGGGCTCCTGCAGGGCCTCGTCATCACCCGCCTGCGCGTGCCGCCCTTCGTCGTCACGCTCGGCGGCCTCACCGCTTTCCGCGGCGCGGCGCTGCTCCTCTCGGGCGGCGGGCCGATCTCGGGCTTCCCGCCAGCCTTCACCTGGTGGGGCCAGGGCCGGATCGCCACCGTCCCGGTGCCCGTCATCATCTTCTTTCTCGCGGCCCTCGTCGCCCACCTCGTCCTGCGCCACACCGCCTTCGGCAAGCACGTCTACGCCACCGGCGGCAACGCCCGCGCCGCGGCCGTGAACGGCGTCGCGACCCGCCGCATCATCACCATGGTCTACGCAGTCAGCGGCTTCACCTGCGGCCTCGCCGCCTTCCTGCTCTCCGCCCGCCTCAACTCGGCCGAGGCCGTGGCCGGCCTCGGCCTCGAGCTCACGGTCATCGCCGCCGTCGTCATCGGCGGCACCAGCCTCTTCGGCGGCGTCGGCACGATCGGCGGAACCCTGGTCGGCGCCCTCCTCATCGGCGTCCTGACCAACGGCCTCGTGCTGCTAAACGTCTCGTCGTTCGTGCAGCAGATCGTCATCGGGGTGATCCTCGTCGCCGCTGTCGCGCTCGACCAGTTCGCCGCCGGACGGCGGCTCGCGCATTGACCGCACCGCTCCTCGAGGTCCGCAACCTCTCCAAGCGCTTCGGCGCCATCCACGCCCTCGAGGACGTCGACCTCGCCCTCACCCCGGGCGAGGTCGTCGGCCTGATGGGCGACAACGGCGCCGGAAAATCGACGCTGCTCCGGCTGATCGCCGGCAACTTCCAGCCCACCGACGGCCAGCTCTTCCTCGCCGGCACCGAGACCCGCTTCGCCGATTCCACCGACGCGCGCGATCGCGGCATCGAGGTCGTCTACCAGGACCTCGCGCTCTGCGACAACCTGAGCGCCGCCGACAACGTCTTCCTCGGCCGCGAGCTCAAGCGGCGCCTCGGTCCCTTTCGCCTGCTCGACTACGGCGCGATGGCGCGGCGGGCCGGGGAGCTCTTTGCCGAGCTCCAGTCCGAGACGCGTCCGCGCGATCTCGTGCGCAACATGTCGGGCGGCCAGCGCCAGGCCGTCGCCATCGCCCGCACCCGGCTGTCGGACGCCCGCATCGTGCTGATGGACGAGCCAACGGCCGCGATCAGCGTCCGCCAGGTCGCGCAGGTCCTCGCGCTGATTGGCCGGCTCAAGGCCCGCGGCGTAACCGTCGTCCTGATCAGCCACCGCATGCCCGACGTCTTCGACGTCGCCGACCGGCTGGTCGTCCTGCGCCGCGGCCGCAAGGTCGCGGACAAGCCGATCGCCGCTACCTCCCCCGAGGAAGCGACCGGGCTCATCACCGGCGCCATCGCCGCCGCCTGAAACGGAGCCCGCCATGCAGCTCGGCCTCTACACCTTCGCCGACGTCGGGGCCAACCCGGTTACCGGACGGCGGGTCGATCCGTCGGAGCGGCTGCGGAACCTGATCGAGGAGATCGTGCTCGCCGACGAGGTCGGGCTCGAGGTCTTCGGCCTCGGCGAGCACCACCGCCCCGACTACGCCGCCTCGTCCCCGGCCGTCACCCTCGCCGCCGCCGCGACCAGGACGAGCCGCATCCGCCTGTCCAGCGCCGTGACCGTGCTGAGCTCCGACGATCCGGTCCGCGTCTTCCAGCAGTTCGCGACCCTCGACAACCTCTCCGCCGGCCGCGCCGAGATCATGGTCGGTCGCGGCTCCTTCATCGAGTCGTTCCCGCTCTTCGGCTACGAGCTCGACGACTACGACGCGCTCTTCGACGAGAAGCTCCGGCTGCTGCTGGCACTGCGCGAGACCGAGCGGCTGACCTGGCCCGGGGGCCAGTTCACCCCGGCGATCGGCGACCGCGGCGTCTACCCCCGCCCGGTGCAGTCGCGGCTGCCGATCTGGATCGCCGTCGGCGGCACACCGCAGTCGGTGGTGCGCGCCGGCACGCTGGGCCTGCCGCTGGCCCTCGCGATCATCGGCGGCGAGCCCGCGCGCTTCGTCCATTTCTTCGACCTCTACCGCCGCGCCGCCGCCGAGGCCGGTCACGACCCGGCGACGCTCGGAACGTCGATCAACGTGCACGGCTTCGTCGCCGAGACCAGCCAGCAGGCGGCCGACACCTTCTACCCGGCCGAGTCGGACGTGATGAACCGCATCGGCCGCGAGCGCGGCTGGCCGCCGACGAGCCGCGCCCAGTTCGATGCCGCCCGCGGGCCGCGCGGCGCCAGCTTCACCGGCAGCCCGGCCGAGGTCACCGACAAGATCCTCGCCAACCAAGCGATCTTCGGCTTCGACCGGTTCCTGATCCAGATGGCGATCGGCGTCCTCGACCACCGCGACGTCATGCGCGCGATCGAGCTCTTCGGCACCCGCGTCGCCCCGGAGGTCCGCAAGGCGGTCCATGGTCCGGCGGCACCGCCGAGGCCTTCGCAATAGGCATTGACCGCGCGGCCGGTCCATCGAAACTCCGCCGTCGAAGCCGGATCGCCCGGCGCTATATGGGGCTCGGGGAGGAAACGACATGAAGCTCAGCTGGCTCGGCCATTCCGGATTCCGCATCGAGATCGAGGACCAGGTGATCCTGCTCGATCCCTGGATCAGCAACCCGCTCTTCGACCAGGCCCGGCGCGCCGAGGCGCTGCAGGGCGCGACCAACGTCCTGCTGACGCACGGGCACGGCGACCACGCCTCCGACACCGTCGCGATCGCCAAGGAGCTCAACATCCCGGTCGTCGGCATCTACGACCTCCTGAGCTACTGGGAGCAGAAGCACGGCATCGCCACCGTCGGCTTCAACAAGGGCGGCACGGTCAGGCTCGGCAACGTCGCCGTGACGATGGTCGCGGCGACGCATTCGTCGTCCTACCCGGGCGGCGAGGGCCCGGTCTACGGCGGCACCGAGGCGGGTTTCATGATCGCGGGCGAGGGCAAGACCATCTACGTCTCGGGCGACACCGACGTGATGGCCGACATGGCGATCTTCGAGGACCTCCACCATCCCGAGATCGGCATCCTCTGCGCCGGAGGGCATTTCACCATGGACATGAAGCGCGCCGGCTATGCGGCGAAGAAGTTCTTCAACTTCGAGACCGTCATCCCGTGCCACTACCGGACGTTCGGCCTGCTCGAGCAGTCGGCGGACGAGCTCGCGGCGATGCTCCCCGGGGTCCGGGTGATCGAGCCGCAGATCCTCGAGCCGATTGAGCTCTGAGATGGCGCTGAGCTTCGACACGTCCGAGCCCCCCGCCGGCCTCTCGGCCCCGCTGCAGGCCCTCTGGTGGCTGAAGAAGGGCGGCCTCCGGACCGGCCCCGAATGGGAGCGCGCGCACGCGATCTGCCAGACGGCCGAAGGCACGTCCTCCTACGACCGCGTGCATGCCCTCGCCCACTGGATCGAGGGCGACGGGCCCAACTCGGACTATTGGTACCGCCGCGCCGGCGCCCGTCGCGAAGGCGCCGACCCCTCCGACGAATGGCAGCGCCAGGTGGCGGCGCTGGGCGGATAGCCGGTCGCGGGGCCTTACCGCCGTTCGGCGAAGAAGGCGCGCATCAGGGCCGAGGACTCGCGCTCGGCGATGCCGCCGTAGACCTCGGGGCGGTGGTGGGTCTGGGCGTGCACGAAGACGCGGGCGCCGTGCTCGACCCCGCCCGACTTGCGGTCGGCGGCGCCGTAGCAGAGCCGCGCGAGCCGGGCGGCGGCGATGGCGGCGGCGCACATGGCACAGGGCTCGAGCGTCACGTAGATGTCGAGGCCCGCCAGCCGCTCGGTCCCGAGGTCGGCGCAGGCGGCGCGGATCGCCAGCATCTCGGCATGGGCGGTCGGATCGGCGAGCTCGCGCGTGCGGTTGCCGGCACGGGCGACGATCCGGTCGTGCGCCGGATCGACGATGACGGCACCGACCGGCGTCTCGGCGCGGGCGAAGGCGGCGCGCGCCTCGGCGAGGGCGATGTCCATGTGCGGAGCGAAGCGCATGCGACCTTCTGGCGCGCGCCGGTGGTCGCGGCAAGCCGTTTCGCATTGCGCCATCGCCGGACCCCGAGCTAGGAGCGGGCGATGGACGAAGCATCCGAACGGATCGCGCGGCGGCTGGCGCGGGCAGGCATCGCCTCGCGCCGCGCGGCCGAGGCGATGATCGCCGCCGGCCGCGTCGCGGTGAACGGGCGGGTCATCGACAGCCCGGCGCTGAACGTGACCGCGGCCGACCGGGTCAGCGTCGACGGCAGGCCGGTCGCAGCAGCCGAGGCGCCGCGGCTCTGGCGCTATCACAAGCCGGCCGGGCTGGTGACGACGGAGCGCGACGAGCGCGGCCGCGAAACGGTCTTCGCCCACCTGCCCGAGGACATGCCGCGGGTCCTGTCGGTCGGCCGGCTCGACCTCAATTCCGAGGGGTTGCTGCTGCTCACCAACGACGGCGCGCTGAAGCGCCGCATGGAGCTGCCGTCGACCGGCTGGCTGCGCAAGTACCGCGTCCGCGCGCGCGGGGTCACCGACGACTCCGCGCTCGAGCCGCTCCGCCGCGGCATCACCGTCGACGGCGAAAGGTTCCAGCCGATGACCGTGACCCTCGACCGCCGGCAGGGCGCGAACCTCTGGCTGACGGTGGCGCTGCGCGAGGGCAGGAACCGGGAGGTACGGCGGGCGCTCGCCGCCGTGGGGCTGGTGGTGAACCGGCTGATCCGCATCTCCTACGGCCCGTTCCTGCTCGGCGACCTCGCCCCGGGAGCGGTCGAGGAGGTGCGGCCGAAGGTGCTGCGCGAGCAGCTGGGGCTGAAGCGGGACGGCTGAAGCGGAGCGGCTGAAGCGGCGGCCGGTTCGCCGGCGGCACCGGCAGCACCCTCCGGGGGGAGTATTTTCGGCAAGAGGAAGGCGCTGCGGCGCTTCCTAGGGTTGCCGTGCCGCCTTCCTGCCCGCCTCGGGTGCGTCGCCGGTGAAGGCCGCGGCGTTCTGCCAGGCAGGCGGCAGGCGCGCGTCCCAGTCGCGGAAGTCGGCCACGAGCCGTCGCACCTCCGCCATCGGCGGCTCGGGGAGCGGCGGAATGCAGCGGCGCCAGGCCGGGTCGCCGAGAAGGTCGGCCAGTACCGCCTTGACCGACGGGATGAAGGGCCAGCGGCCGAGGATGGCGTCGCCCTCGATCAGGCGCTTCAGGATCTCGCGGCGGTCGAAGGCGGTCGGGGCATCGAGCATCGCGCGCATCAGCCGCGGCATCGCGTTGGCGAGGCCGCAGACCGTGCCGCGGGCGCCGAGCGCCACGAGCTCAGGCAGGTGCATCTCGCTGCCGGTAAAGACCGAGAGGTGCGAGAAGCGACGCATCAGCTCCTCGGTGAAGCCGAGCTCGCCGCCCGAATCCTTCACCCCCGCGACCGTGCCCGGATAGCGCTCGTCGAGGCGGCGGATCACGGTCGGGGTGATCGGGACGCCGCAGATCTCGGGGAAGTGGTAGAGATAGAGACGCAGGTCCGGGCGGGCGACGCGCTCGATCACGGCCGCGAAGTAGCGGAAGGTCGCGTCCTCGGTGATGCCGCCGCGGTAGACGCAGGGCGGCATCAGCAGCACGCCGTGCACGCCGCGGACGGTGGCGTGGGTCGCGAGCTCGGCGACGTCGGGGATCGCGAGCGCGCCGGCCGACACGATCAGCCGGCCGGCGGGCAGGCCGGCGGCCAGCATCGCCTCGAGCGTCGCGGTGCGGTCGGCGACCGCGAACTCGGGTCCCTCGCCGGTGGTGCCGAAGAGCGCGATGCCGTCGCAGCCGGCGGCGAGGAGGCCGCGGGCGCGGTGGACGAGCCGGCCCTCGTCGGGCGCGAGGTCCGGCGCGAGCGGGGTGGCGAGCGCCGCGACCAGGCAGCGTGAGGCGGGCAGCAGGTCCAAGCGGCACCTCGTCTCGGTCCCGCCGGCGCCGGCGGTCGCCGTCATCTTCGGCGGCGGCGGCGCATTGTCAACATTCTGTCAACATTGCCCTTGACCGACGGCGGCGGCGCGGCGAACCATCGGAGCCGCGTAAGAAAGCGGGGCAGAAAACGCCCCGGCGCCGGCCGGTGGTCCGCGCCAGCGACAGGGAGAGATGCGATGACGATGATATCGGTGGGCCGGCGTGCGTTCCTCGCGGGGACGGCGGCTGTCGGGGCCGCGACGATCTTCGCGCGGCCGTCCTTCGCCGCCGCCAAGGTGATCCGGATCTCGACCCCCGGCACCGAGGCCGAGTGGCAGTCGAAGGCGCTCGAGGCGTTCAAGACCGAGCTCGACAAGGCGATGCCCGGCGCCTTCGACGTGCAGATACACTACAACGGCACGCTCTTCGGCCAGGGCACCGAGATCGAGGCGATGCAGCGCGGCAACCTCGAGGTGGCGCTGACCTCGCCCGCCGACATCGCCGCGCTGATCCCCGAATACTCGATCTTCACCACGGGCTACCTGATCCGCGACCCCGCACACCTCGACGCCATCTACGACGGCGACATCGGCACGGAGTACAAGGCCAAGGTCGCCAGCGATCTCGGCCTCGAAATCCTGCGCAGCCAGTACCTCGGCACGCGCCACGTCATCCTGCGCCAGCCGCGCGAGGTTATGAAGCCCGCCGACATGAAGGGGCTGAAGCTCCGCATGCCCGGGTCGGAGGCCTGGCAGTTCCTCGGCAACGCGCTCGGCGCCAACGCGACCCCGCTCGCCTTCGAGGAGGTCTACCTCGCGATGCAGACGGGAACGATCGACGGGCTCGAAAACCCGCTCCCCGACGCCATCGCCGCCAAGTTCTACGAGGTCTCCAAGCAGGTCGTGCTCACCGGGCACCAGGTGGCGAACGTCTTCTTCACCTTCGCCAAGCCATTCTGGGACGGGCTGACCCCCGAGGAGCAGCAGGCGATCCTCTCGGCCGAGGCCGCCGCCAAGAAGCTCAACGACGAGGGCGTCATGTCGACCGAGGCCGACGGCAAGGCCTTCTTCGAGGCGCATGGCAACAGCGTGACGACCCCGGACGTCGAGGCCTTCCGGACCCACGTCCTCGACGCCTTCACCAACTCGGACTTCGCCAAGAACTGGCCGGCGGGCATGCTCGACCGCATAAACGCCGCCGGCGCCTGAGACGTCGTGGCGCGACTGAAGGTCGCCTGGCGGCACTTCGCCGAGGGGGTGGCGGCGATCGCCTTCGCCATCCTCTTCTTCGCCTTCATCGTGCAGGTGGTCTCGCGCTACGTCTTCGACGCGCCGGTCGGCTGGACCCTGGAGCTCACCGCAATTTCCTACGTCTGGGTGGTGTTCTGGTCGGCCGGCGTCCTGGTGCCCGAGAAGCGGCAGATCGCCTTCGACGTCCTCTACCACTGGTTTCCCGCCCGCGGACGGCGGTGGATCGCGACCATCCTCACCGCCTGCCTGCTGCTGACCTACCTCGCGGCCCTGCCGGGGGTCCTCGGCTATATCCACTACCTGAGCCGGCGCACCTCCATGCTGCTGCACGTCCGCATGGATCTCGTCTACGGCTGTTTCGCCATCTTCCTCGTCGCCGTGATCCTCGAGGCGGGGCGCCGGCTCTGGGTGCTGGCGAGCCCGCGCTGGCGGCACGAAATTTGAGGGGCGTGCGTCCGTGAGCTTCGCCGGCTGGACGATGTTCGTCCTCTTCTTCGTCTGGTCGTTCCTCGGCATGTCGATCGGCAACGCCATGCTCGCGAGCGCCATCGTCTATCTCCTGATGACCGGACAGGACATCGCGCTCGTCGCGACGCAGAGCCTGAATGGCCTCTACGGCAGCTTCGTGCTCCTCGCCGTGCCGCTCTTCATCCTCGCGGCCGAGATCATGAACGCGGCGCAGCTGACCGAGCGGATGTACGGCTTCGCCGACATGTTGGTCGGCCGCTACCGCGGCGGCCTCGCGCAGGTCAACATCCTCGCCTCGGTCATCTTCTCCGGCATGAGCGGCTCGGCCCTCGCCGACGCCGCCGGACCCGGCAAGCTCGAGGTCGAGGCGATGGTCAAGGCCGGCTATTCGCCGGGCTTCTCCGCCGCGCTCTCGTCAACCTCGGCGATCATCGGGCCGATCATCCCGCCGTCGATCCCGATGGTGCTCTACGGCGTCGTCTCCAACACCTCGATCGGCTTCCTCTTCATGGGGGGCGTCCTTCCCGGACTGCTGCTCGCGGCGGGGCAGGCGGCGATGGTCGCCTACTTCGCGCGCACGCGCGACTTCCCCAAGGAGCCGATGCCCCCGCTGCGCGAGGCGGTCCGCGTCAGCATCGACGCCCTGCCCGTCCTGACCCTGCCGGCGATCCTCCTCGGGGGCATCTACTCGGGTGCGGTCACCCCGACTGAGGCCGCGGCGGTCGCGGCGTTCTGCGCGCTGCTGCTGGCCTTCTTCTGGTACCGAACGCTCACGCTCCGTTCCTTCTACCGCGTCCTGATAGAGTCCTCGAAGGCGACCGGCATGGTGGCGTTGACGATCGCCGGCGCGCTGGTGATGAACTGGGTCGTCGCCGCCGAGCAGATCCCCGAGGCGATGGGCCGGTGGATGATCGAGCTCAACCTCTCGGCCGGGATGTTCATGTTCGTCGTCACCATCCTCTTCCTGGTAATGGGCGCCTTCCTCGACACGCTGCTGATGCTCCTCATCATCATCCCGATGCTGATGCCGACCGTGGTAGCGCTCGGCATCGACCCGGTGCACTTCGGCGTCGTCTCGGTCGTCAACATGATGATCGGGCTCATCACCCCGCCGATCGGCGAGCTGGTCTTCCTGATGGCCGGCGTCACGGGCATCAAGGTCGCCGAGATCTCGCGCGAAATCTGGCCGTTCCTGATCGTCCTGATCGCACTCCTCTTCGTCCTCGTCTATGTTCCCGCCATCACCCTCTGGCTGCCCGAGACCATGGGCTACGTGGTCCAGGGCACCTTCATGCGCTGAAGGAACCCGCCGATGCCCGGCATGAAGGACCTCGTCAAAGGCACCGACCGCTACCGCCACTTCATCGGCGGCGAATGGGTCGATTCGACCCTGAAGGAATGGCTGGAGGTCGAGAACCCCGCCACCGGCGCCGTCATCGCGTCGGTTCCGCGCGGGAGCGACGAGGACGCCGACCGCGCCGTCGTTGCCGCCTGGAAGGCGCAGCCCGCCTGGGAGGCGCTGCCGCCCGCGGCCCGCGGCCAGTTCCTGCGCGACCTCGCCCGGCTGATCCTGGAAAACCGCGAGCGCCTGGCCCGCCACGTCATCGCCGAGCAGGGCAAGCCCCTGCAGGAGGCGCGCGGCGAGATCGAGGGCGCGGCCCTCTACCTGACCCACGCCGCCGAGGAGGCGCGCCGCATCACCGGCGACATCCTCCCCTCCGACACGCCCGACGAGCAGATCTGGATCCAGCGCGTCGCCCACGGCGTCGTCATCGCGCTGACCGCCTGGAATTACCCGGCCGGCCTCATGTGCCGCAAGCTCGGCCCGGCGCTCATCGCCGGCAACACCGTCGTCGTCAAATCCCACGAGGGCACGCCCACGACGGCCCTCGAAATCGCCCAGCTCGCCGCCCAGGCCGGCTTCCCCCCGGGCGTCGTCAACGTCGTCAGCGGCACCGGCGAGGGCGTCGGCCGGGCGCTCGTCCGCCACCCCCTCGCCCGGCTCGTCACCCTCACGGGCTCGGTCCGCGCGGGCAAGGACGTCTTCCGCGAGGCCGCGGCCGACCTCAAGGTCCTGCGGCTCGAGCTCGGCGGCAAGGCGCCCTTCATCGTCGCCGAAGATGCCGACATCGGCGCCGCCGTCCGCGCCGCCGTCGTCTCGCGCTTCGAGAACTGCGGCCAGATCTGCACCTGCAACGAGCGGATGTACCTGCACGAGCGGATCGCCGACCAGTTCCTCGACCGTTTCGCCACCGCCGTCCGCGAGCTCAAGGTCGGCGACCCGATGACCCTCGTCGACGTCGGCCCGAAGTTCTCCGCCCCCGAGCTCGACAAGGTGGAGCGCATGGTCGCGGCCGCCACCGCGGCCGGCGCCGAGATCCTGACTGGCGGCCGCCGCCTCACCGAAGGCGACTTCGCCCGCGGCCACTGGTACGAGCCGACGGTCCTCACCGTCACCGACAACGCGATGGCGATCATGCAGGACGAGGTGTTCGGCCCGGTCGTCCCCGTCATGCGCGTCACCGACTTCGACGAGGGCCTGCGCCTCGCCAACGAGTCGCGCTACGGCCTGTCCGCCTACGTCTGGACCCGCGACCTCCGCCGGATGATGCGCCTCGTGCGCGAGCTCCGCTTCGGCGAGATCTACGTCAACCGCCCGGCGGGCGACGTCGTCCAGGCCTACCACGCCGGCATCCGCGATTCCGGGGTCGGCGGCGAGGACGGCAAATACGGCCTCGACGGCTACTTCCAGAAGAAGACCGTCTACGTGAACTACGCCTGATACGGGGTCCTCAGGGCCGCGCGGCTACCCGAGCCGCTCGATCAGCGCCGCGGCGGCGGCCGGGTTTCGGACCTTGGCGCCGCTGATGACATAGAGGAAGACGTCGCGCTCACCCGCCATCGGCGGCTCGGCCACCGTCGTCAGCCCCACGTCGGGATCGCCGGCCGCCCAGCCGCGGCAGCGGTCGGCCCAGGCGTCGAGCGCCGCCGCCGCATAGCCCG
>JAXMDH010000019.1:0-209942 GCA_046348915.1 Amaricoccus sp. | reverse complement strand
GTGGCCGAGAAGCACCTCTACCAGCACCTCCTCGCCGGCGAACGCAGCCCCTTCGCGCCCAAGGCCGACGGCGGCACCATCGCGGTCGGCCCCTACCACCACGCTTACCATTTCGACCAGGCCAAGGTCGGCGCCTGGCTCCGCCGGAAATCCCGCGGCATCGCCGTCGTCGACGCCCAGGTGACGGGCGCCGAGCGCGACCCCGGGACCGGCGACGTGACCGCGCTCCGCCTCGACGAAGGCGAGCCCGTCCCGGGCGACGTCTTCTTCGACTGCACCGGCTTCCGCCGCGCGCTGATCGGCCGCGAGATGGGTGCAGCGTGGCAGAGCTTCGCCGACCGGATGCCGGTCAACCGGGCGATGCCCTTCTGGCTCGACATCGCCCCGGGCGTCGAGCTCCCGCCCTACACCCTCGCCTGGGCGCGCGACGCCGGCTGGATGTGGTCGATCCCGACGCAAGGCCGCATCGGCTGCGGCTACGTCTACTCCGACCGCTTCCTCGACCCCGAGGGGGCCCGCCGCGAGATCGAGGCCGCCCTCGGCCACGCGATCGAGCCGCGCAACGACATCCGCTTCGACCCCGGCCGCCTCGACCGCGTCGCGATCGGCAACGTCGTCGCCCTCGGCCTCGCGTCGGCGTTCCTGGAGCCTCTGGAGGCGACCTCGATCCATGGCACGGTGGTCCAGCTGCTGCTGCTGGCGCCGATGCTCGCCGCAGGCCGGCTCGCCGAGGCGGACCGGGCGCGCTACAACGAGGTCGTGGGCCGGCAGGTGGACGATTTCCGCGACTTCATCAACCTCCACTACGTCACCGAGCGCGACGACACGCCGTTCTGGCGCCATGTCCGCGACGAGTGCATCGGCGCGCCGACCCGCGAGCGCCTCGCGCTCTGGCGGCGCAAGATGCCCGACCGCGACGACTTCGTCTCGCTGCCGGGCAGGCTCGCCCACGTCGAGGAGCAGCTGCACTACCCGGTGCTCGACGGTCTCGGCCTGCTCGACCGCGACGTGGCGCGGGCGGGAATGGCCGACGCGAAGCGGCGGGCGAAGGCGCGCGAGACGGTCGACGGGCTGACCACCGAATACCGCGCGGCGGCGCGGCAGGCGCTGCCGCACCGCGCGTTCCTGCAATCCTTGCATGCGCATGAGGACCTGACGGCATGACCCCGGCATCGAAGCCCGACTTCAAGATCACCATCATCGGCGCCGGCAGCGTCGGCTTCACCAAGAAGCTCGTCAGCGACATCCTCAAGGTGCCCGAGCTGCAGGCGATCGAGATCGCACTGACCGACATCAGCGCCCACAACCTCGAGATGATAGAGGCGATCATCCGCCGCATCGTCGAGGTGAACGGCCTGCCGACCACGATCACCGCCACCACCGACCGCCGCCGGGCGCTCGAGGGGGCGCGCTACGTCATGTCCTGCGTGCGCATCGGCGGCCTCGAGGCCTTCGCCGACGACATCCGCATCCCCTTGAAGTACGGCGTCGACCAGTGCGTCGGCGACACCATCTGCGCCGGCGGCATCCTCTACGGCCAGCGCGGCATCCCCGCGACCCTCGACTTCTGCCGCGACATGCGCGAGGTCGCCGAGCCCGGCGTCCGCTTCCTCAACTACGCCAACCCGATGGCGATGATGACCTGGGCCTGCCTCGACCACGGCGGCGTCGAGACCATCGGCCTCTGCCATGGGGTGCAGAACGGCTGGCGCCAGATCGCGACCGCGCTCGGGATCGCGCCGCACACCGACCTCGACATCTTCTGCTCCGGCATCAACCACCAGACCTGGTACATCGGGCTGAAGCACGGCCGGCACGACGTCACCCGCGACGAGCTCATCGCCGCCTTCGAGCGCCACCCGGTCTACTCCCGCCAGGAAAAGGTCCGCATCGACGTCCTGAAGCGCTTCGGCTTCTACTCGACCGAGTCGAACGGCCACCTTTCGGAGTACCTGCCCTGGTACCGCAAGCGCCCCGACGAGATCACCGACTGGATCGACCTCTCCGACTGGATCCACGGCGAGACCGGCGGCTACCTGCGCTACACCACCGAGAACCGCAACTGGTTCGAGACCGACTACCCGAAGTTCCTCGAGGACGCCGGCAAGCCCCTGTCGGAGTACCAGCGCACCGACGAGCACGCCTCCCACATCATCGAGGCGCTCGAGACCGGGCGCCCCTACCGCGGCCACTTCAACGTCCGCAACGACGGCGTCATCACCAACCTGCCGCCGGACTGCATCATCGAGAGCCCCGGCGTCGTCGACCGCTTCGGCATCAACATGACCGCCGGCGTCACGCTGCCCGAGGCCTGCGCCGCCACCTGCCGCGCCTCGGTCGACGTGCAGCGCATGTCGGTGCATGCCGCGATGACCGGCGACGTCGAGCTGCTGAAGCAGGCGGTGCTGCACGACCCGCTGGTCGGCGCCATCTGCACCCCCGAGGAGGTCTGGCAGATGGTCGACGAGCTCCTCGTCGCGCAGGCGATGTGGCTGCCGCAGTATGCCGACGCCATCCCGGCCGCGAAGGGGCGGCTGAAGAACCCCAAGGTCAGGACCCGCGAGTGGAAGGGCGCCGCCCGCCTCGACGTCCGCTCGGTCGAGGAGCTGCGCGCCGCCAAGGCCGCCCGCGAGCCGGTCGCCGCCGACAGCCTCGGCACCGGCGGCGTCGCCTGACGGCATATGCCCGGCGCCCTTCCCTCCTCCTTCCCTCCACCTATCGGGCGGATCCCGGCGGGGGCGGGGAGGGGGGGTGGGGAGACGCGCGCAACGGCGCCTGCGCTTCGCGCGCGGGGAGACGACCCGGAGGCAAAGGCGCTCCGACCGATCTGCGCGCCGAGGAAGGTTGCGATCCGGTTAAGATTACGCGACAATATCCAGTATAATCAACAGCTTGCGTTTTGTGCGCGGCTTACAGGGAGGGAGCCATGCAGCGAATGGGCCACATCCTCGGGCTGAAGCCCGAGGCGATCGAGGAATACACCCGCATCCACGCCGCCGTCTGGCCCGAGGTCCTCGCGACCATCGCCGCCTGCGGCATCCGCAACTACACGATCTTCCTGCGCCAGCCCGAGAACCTGCTCTTCGCCTACTGGGAGTACCACGGCAGCGACTTCGCCGCCGACGCCGCGAAGATGGCCGCCGACCCGAAGACCCAGGAATGGTGGAAGATCTGCATGCCGATGCAGCAGCCGCTGGCGAGCGTCGCCGACGGGCAATGGTGGGCACCGGCCGAAGAGGTCTTCCACACCGACTGACGCGGGGTTGAACCCCCGGCCGGATTGCGGTTCAACCGGAGGCGATCGGCACGGCGGGAGCCCGCATGAGTTTGGACCTGAGCCTCGTCACCGCCTTCCTGCAGGTGATGATGATCGACCTCGTCCTTGCCGGGGACAACGCCATCGTGATCGGCCTCGCCGCCGCCGGCCTCCCGCGCGAGCAGCGCCGCAAGGCGATCGTGATCGGCATCATCGCCGCGACCGTCCTGCGCATCGCCTTCGCCGTCGTTGCCGTGCAGCTCCTGCAGGTGGTCGGGCTGCTGCTCGCCGGCGGCCTGCTGCTGCTCTGGGTCTGCTGGAAGATGTGGCAGGAGCTCCACCACACGGCGGCCCGCGACCGGGCATTCGACGAGGCGATGGAAGGACCGGCCGGCGACGAGGAGATCGCCGGGACGCCGCGCAAGACCCTGCGCCAGGCGGTCACCCAGATCGTCGTCGCCGACGTGTCCATGTCGCTCGACAACGTCCTCGCCGTCGCCGGCGCCGCCGAGAAGCACGTCACCGCCCTGGTCTTCGGCCTCCTGCTGTCGGTCGCGCTGATGGGCGTCGCCTCGGCCTACATCGCCCGCCTCCTCAACGCCTATCGCTGGATCGCCTACGTCGGCCTCGCGATCATCCTCTTCGTCGCGGTCCGGATGATCTACGAGGGTGCCGACCAGCTCCTCGGCCACAGCCTGCCGCAGATCCCGCTGCTCAAGGGCTCGGCGCCGGAGGCCGCGCACTGATGGCGCCCGATCTCGCCGCCGAGGCCGACGCCCGCCTCGCCGTCGCGCTGCCGATCGTCGAGGCCGCCGGCGCCCTCGCCCTCGCCGAGTTCCGCCGCCCGCTAGCGGTCGAGAACAAGCGCAAGGGCAGCGGCTTCGACCCCGTCACCGCCGCCGACCGCGCCGTGGAGGCGGCGATCCGCGCCGAGCTCGGCCGCGCATACCCGGACAGTCCGATCCAGGGCGAGGAAGCGGGGCTGACGCCGGGCACCAGCGACTGGTCGTGGATCATCGACCCGATCGACGGCACTCGCGCCTTCATCTCCGGTGTGCCCGCCTGGGGCGTGCTGCTGGGCCTTTTGCATGCCGGCGGTCCCGTCGCCGGCATCATGCGCCAGCCGTACCTCGACGAGACCTTCATCGGCTCCCCGTCCGGCGCGTTCCTGCGCAGAGGCGGAGCCAAAAGCCAGCTCCGCTCTTCGGGCCAAACCGACCTCAGCGAGGCGATCCTCTACTGCACCCACCCGAGTATGTTCGTCACCGAAGCCGACCGTGCCGGCTTCGCTCACGTCTCGGCGGCCGTCCGGATGACCCGTTTCGGCGGCGACTGCTATTCCTACTGCCTGCTGGCGATGGGCTTCGTCGACCTCGTCATCGAAGGCGACCTGCAGCCCTATGACATCTTGCCGCTCGTCCCGATCGTCGAGGCCTCCGGCGGCCGCATCACCGCCCCCGACGGATCACCACCCCTCGCCGGCGGCACCGTCATCGCAGCGGCCACCCCCGCGCTCCATGCCCACGCGCTGACGCTGATGCGCGGCAACGGCCCGGACGCTTCCCCCTAGGAGCGATAGCCGATGTACGAAGAAGCCTTCATGCGCCGCGCCATAGCCATCTCGGCGGCCGCGCTGGCGACGCCCGGCACGGAGCCCTTCGGCGCGGTCGTGGTGCGTGATGGCCGCATCGTCGGCGAGGGGATCAACCGCTCGCTCGCAAACCTCGACCCCACGTCGCACGGCGAGACCGAGGCGATCCGCGATGCCTGCCGCAACCTCGGAACGGTCGATCTCGCCGGCTGCGAGCTTTACACGTCCTGCGAGCCCTGCGCCCTCTGCGTCGCCGCGATGACGATCGCCGGGATCGCCCGGCTCTACTACGCCGCGTCGATGGCGGACGCCGGGGCCGCGTTCACAGGCCTGACGGCCGCCGAACGCCATCCCATCGATCCGGCGCACCTCCGCTCGGAAGCCGGGGCATCGATCGACGAGCGTCACCTTCCCGCCGAGCAGGCGCTGCCCGATGAAGCCGTCGCGGTGCTCGCCGCCTGGGCGGCCCAGCGGAGGACCGCATGACCGTCCCCGGTTCGTCGTCGAGGCGCTGACCCTCCGGTGCGAGTGCCAGAAGCCGCTCGGCCTCAGTTGAGCTTCTGCCGCACGATTTCGCGCAGCTTGCCGAGGTCCTTGGCGAAGGCACGGATGCCGCTCGCCAGCATCTCGGTCGCCATCGCGTCCTCGTTCATCTCCCAGCGGAAGCGCCGCTCGTCCATCTCGACCGCCGCCTCGGGCTCGAAGCTGTCGGGCGACAGCCGTCGCTCGACCGGCCCTTCGCTCGCGGCCAACTCCTCGAGGAAGTTCGGAGCGATCGTCAGCCGGTCGCAGCCCGCGAGCGCCTCGATCTGCCCTACAGAGCGGAACGAGGCACCCATGACCACCGTCGAAACGTCGTTCGCCTTGTAGTAGTTGTAGATCCCCCGAACCGATTGCACACCCGGATCCTCCTCGGGCTCGTAGGCCTTGCCGGTCGACTTCTTGTACCAGTCGGAGATCCGCCCGACGAAGGGTGATATCAGGAACACGCCCGCGTCGGCACAGGCGATCGCCTGCACCTTGCTGAAGAGCAGCGTCAGATTGCAGTCGATGCCCTTCTTCTGCAGCTCCTCGGCGGCGCGGATGCCTTCCCAGGTGGAGGCGAGCTTGACGAGGATCCGCTCGCGGCCGATCTGGCGATCGGAATAGTCGTGGATGATCTCCTCGGCGCGGGCGATCGACGCGCCTACGTCGAACGAGAGGTCGGCGTCGACCTCGGTCGACACCCGCCCCGGTACGATCGCCGCCAGCGCCGAGCCGACCGACACCGCCAGCCGGTCGGCGACTGCCGCAACCCGTGCCTCCGACCCGCCGTTCTGCCGCGAGCCCCAGGCGACCGCCTCCTCCATCGTGTCCTCGAATTCGGGCGAGCCCAGCGCCTTGAGCACGATCGACGGATTCGTGGTGCAGTCCACGGGCTTCAGCCGCCGCACCGCCTCGATGTCGCCGGTGTCGGCGACGACGGTGGTCATCTCGCG
Organism: Amaricoccus sp.; assembly: GCA_046348915.1. Taxonomy (GTDB): domain Bacteria; phylum Pseudomonadota; class Alphaproteobacteria; order Rhodobacterales; family Rhodobacteraceae; genus Amaricoccus. Next base: position 203,617 of record JAXMDH010000019.1, on the reverse strand, counting down.
GAGCTGGTCAAGCTTCGATGCCATAGGGCGATCCTCCCAAGTCTGCCTGCCATAACGCGAGCGCCGCCGGGCACGGTGCTCGCGCGTGAAGTTCGCACATCGGCTGGAGGAGGACGAGAGCGGATCAAGTCCCGGAGGGCTTTTTCCACCGACTTCGCCGAGCCTGTGACCGAGGTCACAGGCCGGAAAGAAAGAGCTTTGCGATAGTGGCTACGCGGCATCGACGCCGCTGCCGACCAGTCGGGGGACAGACATGAAGACCTGGGCAACTTTCTCGCTCGCAGCGGTGGCACTCCTGGGCGCGGGGATGCTCGCGGCCCGCGAGGACAAGCCAACGCCGGCCGATCCGGCGGCCGTCGTGCAACTCAGCCACCGCTGGCCGGCACCGGCCGGCGCGGCGGCCCCCGGTCGCACCTCCGAGAAGGCCATCGAAGCCGCGCACGACCAGGTGTCGGCGTTGAGGACCGCCCGCGACGCCGTGCCGCCGGAGAACCCGGTTGCGGCCGCCGACGCCGCTACGCCGCACGTTCGCTTCATGTGACGCGGGTGAAGGGCGCCGTCGAGGCTCGGGTGTGCCAGTCGGTCACAACGTTCACCAGCGCCGGCGGGCCGTCCTCGATCGCCTGCATCGCCCGCTCCAGCGCTGGGCGAATCGCTCCCCGCCACTCGACGAATAGGCGGTGCCCGCCGAGTGCCTCCGATATCCTTTCGAAGCGGGTATACCTTGGCTCGCAACAGGGCCGCTCGCGCCGGCGGACGTCGGCGGCTCCCATCAGGAGGAAGAGGGTGTCGCCCCCCCTCCCGCTGCAGCACCTGCTCCACCGGGTCCGATCGGGTCATTCTCATCGCAGCCCGCGGGAGATCCGCTTCATCGTCCAGGACGTGCTCACCGGACACCGTCCGCTGCGCGAACGCCCTTCCGAAGGCGTCGCACCCTAATCATGCCGCGGGCTCCGACAGGAGGACCTCCTCGCCGTCGCGCACGGCGGTATGGAAGCACGTCCGCCGGTCGGTGTGGCAGGCGGGGCCGGTCTGCTCGACCACGAGCAGCAGGGTGTCACGGTCGCAGTCGATGCGGAGCTCGACCAGGCGCTGGACGTGACCCGAGGTGGCGCCCTTGCGCCAGAGCTCCCGGCGCGAGCGCGACCAGTAGGTGACGTCGCCGGTTCGCAGCGTCTCGGCGAGACTGTCGGCGTTCATCCAGGCGAGCATCAGGACCTCGCCGTCCTCCGCCTGGGCAATCGCGGGAAGCAGTCCGTGGGCGTCGAACTTCAGGCTGGCGACGTCGAAGGCGGGCATCGGCGGCCTCTCTTTTCCGGGTAACGATTTCGGCCTATGTATGGCGGGTGGGGAGCGAAGCAAAGGGCGGTGCGATGAGCGGCGACGACGAGCTGATCCGGCTTTATTCGCAGCGTATCCTGGCGCTCGCCGCCGACATCCCTCTGACTGACCGCCTCGAGCACCCGCAGGTTTCCGTCCGCCGTCGCTCGCCGCTCTGCGGCTCGACCGTCACTGTCGACCTCGAGCTCGACGGCGGCACCGTCCGCGCATTCGGCCAGGATGTGCGCGCGTGTGCGCTCGGCCAAGCCTCGGCCGCAATCCTGGCGAGGCGCGTGGTCGGCCTGACCCGCGACGAGATCGCGAAGGCGCGCGGCGAGTTGGTCGCAATGCTGAAATCCGATGGTCCGGCCCCTGGCGCGCCTTTCGAAGAGCTCGAGGTTCTCGGCCCGGCGCGCAGCTACAAGAACCGGCACGCCTCGATCCTGCTCGCCTGGGATGCGACGCTCGCCGCCTTCGACGAGGCCGCTGCTGCCGCCTGACCGGCGTATCCTTGCTCGGACAAGCTCTTCAAGCCACTGATATGCAGGATAACTACATAGGCTGCCACCGGGATTTCAACCGTTGTCCGAGGCGGATCGTGTCTGGAAGCCGCCCCCTGAAAGAAAAGTCGCCGCTTCCCGAAGGGAGCGGCGACAAGGTGGCGGCGCGGTCAGTCGGCAGGTTCAGGCGGAAGGCAGCGTCCGCAGGGCGCACCGCAGGCAAGGGAACGGCGCTCAGGCGAGCGCAGGAACCAGCATCGCGGCCAGGATCGCCACGCAGAGCCCGGCGAGGCCGAGCGCCTCGCGCATCAGGGTGTCGCTATCGGCTTCGCGGAACAGGCGGACGACGGTTGGCATGATGTGGGTTCCTGTGCTCGATGTTCCCGCATTGTTCGACGATTCTTAACGCCGAGTCAACGATTCGATGGAACATCCGTGGAACATTGACCGGCCTATCCGTAGGTCAGCACCTGAACCGACTTGTCGCGCTCCATCAGGTGCAGGAGCAGCCGGACCGCCGAGCCGCGCGGACCGGTCAGGCTCGGGTCCTGCGACAGCAACAGCCGTGCGTCGTCCTGTGCGACCCGCATCAGCTCGGCCTGGGTCTCCAGGTCGGCGATCCGGAACCGCGGCAGGCCCGACTGCTGCACGCCGATGAGGTCGCCGGCGCCGCGCAGCCGCAGATCCTCCTCGGCGATGCGGAAGCCGTCCTCGGTCGCCCGCAGGATCTCGAGTCGCGCCCGAGCGGTCTCGCCGAGCGGCAGGTCGTAGAGCAAGAGGCAGGTCGATTTCCCTGCCCCGCGCCCAACGCGTCCGCGCAGCTGGTGCAGCTGCGCCAGCCCGAAGGCCTGGGCGCCCTCGATCACCATGATCGTCGCATTGGGCACGTCGACGCCGACCTCGATCACCGTGGTCGCGACGAGGAGCCGGGTCCGCCCGGCGGCAAAGTCGGCCATCGCCGCGTCCTTGTCGCGGGGCGGCATCTGGCCGTGCACCAGCCCGGCGACGCCGGGGCCGAAGGCGAGCCGCAGCTCCTCGAACCGCTCGATCGCGGCGGTGGTCTCGGCGACCTCCGACTCCCCGACCAGCGGGCAAACCCAATAGGCCTGCCGTCGGTCGGCGATCGCCCGGCGCAGGTGGTCGATGACCTCGGGGATGCGCGTGGCCGAGACGAGCGCCGTCTCGATCGGCTGACGCCCCGGCGGCTTCTCGTCGAGCACCGACAGGTCCATATCGCCGTACTGCGCCAGGGTCAGGCTGCGCGGGATCGGCGTGGCGGTCATCACCAGGAGATCGACAGCGTCGCCCTTCTGCCCGAGGTCCATCCGCTGCCGCACGCCGAAGCGGTGCTGCTCGTCGACGACCGCCAGCCGCAGGTCACGGAACGCCACGTCCTTCTGGAACAGCGCATGCGTGCCGACGATGATCGCGACCTCGTCGCCCGCCAGCGCCGCGAGCTTGGCCGCGCGCTGCCGGCCGCTGTCCCGCCCGGTCAGCAACTCGAGCCGGACCCCGGCGGCGGCGGCGAGCGGCGCCAGCGAGTCGAAATGCTGCCGCGCGAGGATCTCGGTAGGGGCCATCATCGCCGCCTGGCCGCCGGCCTCGACCGCCGCGAGCATGGCGAGGAAGGCGACCAGCGTCTTGCCGGCCCCGACGTCACCCTGCAGCAGTCGGTTCATCCGCAGCCCCGAGGCCATGTCGCAGGCGATTTCGGCGACCGCCCGCGCCTGAGCGCCGGTCGGCGCGTAGGGCAGCGCGGCGAGCACCCGCGCTTGCAGCCGCCCGTCGCCGCGGGTGGCGAAGCCCTTGACCCGCCGCATCCGCGCGCGGGCGATCGCCAGGGTCAGCTGGTGCGCCAGGAACTCGTCGTAGGCGAGCCGCTCGCGGGCTGGCGCCGTCGGCGCGAGGTCGGCGGGACCGGCCGGCGCGTGCGCGGCCCGAAGCGCGGTCCGCCAGTCGGGCCAGCGGCGGCGGGCGATCAGGCTCGGCTCGATCCATTCCGGCAGCGCCGGCGCCAGCTCGAGGGCCGAGCGCACGGCGCGGGTCATCGTCCGGAGCGTGAGCCCCTCGGTCAATGGATAGACCGGCTCGAAGGCCGGCAGCTCGACGCCGTCGTCCGGGCGCAGCACGTGGTCGGGGTGCGCCATCTGCGCCAGGCCATCGAAGATCTCGACGCGGCCGGACACGATGCGGCGCTGCCCGGTCGGGAAGGTCGAACGCAGCCAGTCGGGCCGCGGATGAAAGAAGATCAGCTGGAACTCGGTCAGCGAGTCGCGCACGTGGATGCGGTAGGGCCGGTTGCGGCCGCCGCCTGGCTGATGCATGCCGATCTCGACCTCGACGGTCACGACCTCCGGGAGCCGCGCGCCGAGCACCGAGGGCCGGAGCCGACGGTCGACTCCCGCCACCGGCAGCGTGAGCAGGAGCGCGGCCGGATTCTCGACCCCGAGTTTTCCCAGGAGCTTCGTCACCTTCGGCCCCACCCCGTCGAGGGTGGTGGGTTCGGCGAAGAGCGGGAAGAGCTCGGGCGGCCGGGTCATGGTCGCCGCATCTATCGCGATCCGCCCTGCAATGCCAACCGCCGGCGGCGGAGCGTCGGCCCGGGCGCCCCCGTTCCCCCTGTACTTCAGCCGCCTTAGCGCCGGCGATGCCGGAGGGCGCGAAGGCCGGTGGCGGCCATCCCGAGCAGCCAGGCATTGATCCCGACGCCGGCGGCGACGAAGAGGCTCTGCAGGAACAGGTTCATCGTGTCGAAGCTGTCGAGCAGCAGCACGCCGAACGGTGCCGACAAGAGCAGCAGCGGCAGGACGGCGACCGGACTGGAGACGGCGAAGGCGACGGCCGTGGCGGCGATCGCCAGGCTCATGTAGACGGATGCGACGGTCAGGGGCAGCGTACTGGCAAACCCCGGGTAATGCGCACTCGCGCTTCTGCTGCTCATCTGCCCCTCCGAGCGTTGTTGCTTGCGCACAGCCTGTCTTGTGCGCCTCGGACACTACAGGGTTCGCCGACTCGCTGCCTAGGCTCGCTCATTTCTTTTGCGGGATTGCGCGGCTTTCCTGACACACCGGCGATGCCGCGACCCTTGGCTGTGGGGACGCGATGCTTGCGCCGGCAGGTCCTTAGCGGTGGTCTTACGGTGCCTGGCGAGACCAAGCCACAGGCCCGATCAGCCTGCGACAGCGGGCTGTCCGCGTGCGGACATTTTTCAAGTTGCTGAAATCATACGATATTTTCCGCAGCGTTAGTGCGGCGTTTACCAACTGGGCAGACGGCCCGACATTGGCCGATCTCTCAGAGCGGGCGGCGAATCCTGCGGCGCTGCAGCTCGAGGTGGCCGAGCGGGGTCCAGCCGGCGATCGTGGTCTCGATGCCGTCGGTCCGGAGCGCCGCCGCCAGCGCCCGCTCGACCCTCGGCCGCTCGGCGTGGGCGAGGGGAGCAAAGTCGACGGCGACCTGGCCGCCGAGTCCGCGCAGCCGCAGCTGCCGCGGCAGCTCGGCGGCGGCGGCCAGGTTCGCCTTCAGCGCCGTCGCCGGCGAGGTGTCGCCGCCGGTGTTCACGTCGACCGCGACCAGCGCCCGCGTCGGCTCGATGGTCATGGAGGCAGATCCGAGCATCACGAGCGGTCGGCGGAGCGCCTCGACCGCGTCCCAGACGCCGGCGTCGGCGAGCGCTCCGGGTCCATTGCGCACCGCGTCCCCCGGCGCGCGCCAGTCGCGCAGCGCCTCGGCCGCCGCACCGGGCGCGGGCCGGAGCAGGGCAGGGGGACCGGCGAGCGCCAGCGCCTCCCAGTCGCGCCGGAGCGCGTCGATCTCGGCCCTGACCTCGGCGTCGTCCGCCTCGGCGGCGGCGGTCCGGACGATCAGCCCGAGGTCGGCAGACCCGCCGACCAGGCCCGCCGCCGCCAGAGCGGCAAGGGCGTCGCGGCGCTCGTGCGGAATGCCGCGGGCGAGGTTCGCGCCCGGCGCGCCCGGGGTCAGGATGGCGGTGCGTCCCTTGAAAAGCAGCCGCGCCGTCACCGGCGGTGCCTTGCCGGGCTCGGCCCAGCCCGCGACCTGCACCAGGAGCGGGCGGCCTGGCGCCGGCGGCGGGCCGCGCAGGAAGCCGGAGCCGCTGCCGAGGTCGACGAAGGCGCCGCCCTGGCCCTTCATGGGCCGCCCGGGCGACGCCCGGTAGATCGCCTCGGGCCGCGGGACGGCATCGCCCTCGGCCGGGTCGATCAACAGGTCCTGTAGCCGGCCGTCAACCATGAGCGCCGCAGCATGGCCGCCCTCCGGCAGCGGCTCGATCAGGATCTGCCGGCCCCTCACGCCTTGATGCCGGCGGCGGCCAGCAAGGCCAGCGTCTCGGCGAGCGGCAGGCCGACCACGTTGGAATAAGAGCCGCCGATCCATGGCACGAAGCCGCCGGCGCGGCCTTGGATCGCGTAGCCGCCGGCCTTGCCCTGCCACTCGCCGGAGTCGAGATAGCCGGCGATCGCGGCGGCATCGAGCGGGCAGAAGCGCACCGCGGTGGTGACGACCCGGCTTCGGAGTTCCGGTCCGCGGCGCACCGCCACGGCGGTGACGACCCGATGCCGACGCCCCGACAGCAGCCGGAGGAAGGCCGCGGCCTCCGCCGCATCGACGGGCTTGCCGAGCAGGCGCCGCCCGACCGCCACGACCGTGTCGGCGGCGAGCACGACGTCGTCGGGTCCCGCGTCGGGCGCCTCCGCCTTGGCGCGGGCGAGCCGGAGCGCCAACGCCCGCGGCAGCTCCCCGCGCATCGGCGTCTCGTCGATCTCGGGGGCGGCCACGGCGTCGGGCGCGATCCCGACCTGCGCCAGCAGCGCGCGCCGCCGCGGGCTCGCCGAGGCGAGGATCAGCCGCGGGCGCAAGCGCGGCGCGTCACTTGAAGCGATAGTTGATCCGCCCCTTCGACAGGTCGTAGGGCGTCATCTCCACCTGCACCTTGTCGCCGGCGAGCACGCGGATGCGGTTCTTGCGCATCTTGCCGGCGGTATGGGCGATGATGATATGGCCGTTTTCGAGCTCCACCCGGAAGGTCGCGTTGGGGAGAAGTTCGGTCACGACCCCGGGAAATTCGAGAAGCTCTTCCTTGGCCATGGGCAGTCCGATGCTGTTTCGCTGGAGCGGACTTTCGTCCGCGCGCGGAAAATGGTGCGAAAGCATCGGAAATACAAGGGGATTTTGCCGCAAGCATCGCGCGCTGGCCGTGCGCCGCACGCCCAAGCGCGCCGCCGATACTGCAGAGACCGGCGCGTGCGCAGGCTAATAGGCTGGCGGAAAAGGAGAAGTCAGGGTCGCCACGGTGCGGCGAGGTGTCACATCGATGCAACGGCACGGGCGAAATCGGCCCGACTCGCCCGGCGAAAGCCGTCAGGCGGACGGATCCGCAGCGCCGCGGGCATACGAAGGCCGCCGCCCGAGTCTCTGCGATGACCCGGCCGGGCAGGCACCGGAGGCGGCGAGGGCTCGCGCCGCGCCGCCCCGGGGCAGTCTCCCACGCCTTGCGGCGCGGCTTCGACGTCGCGACCTATCGGACCGCGACGAGGCGGGCGGGGGCGGCAGGCGCCTTGGGCTTGGCCGGTGCCTTCGACCGGGCGGGCGCCTTCGCCTTCGCCGGCGGCTTGGGTGCGGCAGGTGCCTTGACCTTGCTCGGCGCCGCGGGCTTGGTCGTCGCCTTGGCGGCCGGTTTCGCCTCGGCCTTGGCCGGCTTGGAAGCGGCCGGCTTCGCCGTCGCCTGCGCCTTCCTGGCGCGCGCTTCCTCATGCGCCATCAGTTTCGAGGCGGCGATCTCGAGCGCCTTGATGCGCGCCACGAGGTCCTTCAGAGTCGGGGCAGGCATGTGCAGTCACTCCTTCTGGAGTTGAACGATCCGCCAGCGTCCTCAACTGCTGGCGCATCCCTTATTTTCCCGTTTGGTTAGCAAAAGGTTACCGGCCCCCCGCTGCCGCCTTGGGCACGACCGGTCGGAGCCGGTGAGCGACTCGTCGGAAAACCCGCCCGACCCTCGTCCTTTGACAACCGCCTCGCATCTATTCCAAGGTCACGCTCATCCGCGGTGAGAGCAGCATGCGACGGTCCGGGAAGGCGCAGGTCCGGGGAGACGAGGATCGCGACCGGGCGTTCGCTGGGATGGCGGCAGCCATCGGGGGATCCGACGTCCTCCGCGCGCAGCGGGACGGCACGGTTGCGGGCGATCTCCCGGTGACGCTTCCGGTGATGGCGCCCCGGCTGCAGGCGGACGTCGAGCCCGCCGGCGGGATCGACCTTTCGATCTGGGGGGCGGGGCGGATCGGGCGGGTCGCCTTCGCGCCCCTGACCGGGCCTTTCGTCTACGCGCCGAACGAGCTCCGGGCGAGGGACGGCGGGGTCGCGGTGGCGCAGTCGGCGTCGGCGCTGCTGTTGCGGGGGCGGCACGTCGAGCGGATCGCCCCGGCACGGCGCTGCGCCTGGTGGCACGACGTACCGGCGGACACGAAGGCCGAGCGGCTCCGCGAGGACGGCGTCCGCCTCGCGCTCCTGCCCTGGGGGACGCTCCGGGTCGAGGAGCGCGGGCCTGACACGGTGATCTCGGCGGGCGCCACGCGGGCGGAGGCCGAACGCGGCGGCAGGCTCTCGGCCGGGCAGATCCTCGCGGAGGCGGCGGCGCACTCCGCGCGCTGCGACCTGCTGCCCGAGGGCGACCCGCTCTTGCGGAGCATGGTCGTCCAGGGGGTGCACGCGGCGCTGTCGAGCATCCGCGCCGACGATCGCGGCGGCTTTGCCGGGCTGGCGGCGGGGCAGGCCTACAGCTCGCCCGCGCGCACCTACTTCCGCGACGGCTACTGGACGCTGCAGCTGCTGCTCGACCTCGCGCCCGGGGCGGTCCGCGACCAGATCCGGCTCCTGGCAGCGGGCGTGCAGCCGGACGGCGAGGCGCCGAGCGGGGTCATCCTGTCCGGTCCGGCGCAATCGGCCGCCTGGCGGGAGTTCATCCGCCACCCCGACCGGTACAAGGAGCACCACCTGCGGCCCGATGACTGGTGGAGCGACCATTTCGACAGTCCGCTCTTCTTCGTGCTGGCGCTCGGCGACTATGCGGCGGCGACCGGGGACACCGACGAGCTGGCGCGCCACCGCGCCACCGTCGCGGCGGTGGTCGCGCGCTATTTCGCGCTCGCCGGCCCGGACGGTCTGCCGCTCAAGCCCCGCAACGACCGTGACTGGGCCGACAACGTCTTCCGCGAGGGGCTCGTCGCCTACGACCTCGGCCTCTGGGTTGGCGCGCTCGACGTCGTGGCGCACGCCGGCAGCGCCCTCGACGCGGGCCTTGCCGAGCGGGCGCGGGCGGCGGCGGCCGCGGCGCGGCAGGCGATCGATCGGCGGCTCTGGACCGGGACGCACTATGCCGACTATGCGACGCCCGACGGCTTCGTCGAGGACCACCTGACGCTCGACAGCCTGACGCTCGCCCGCTACCACGCCGTCCCCGAGCCGAGGGCGCGCGCGCTCCTCGAGCGGGTGGCGTCGCGGCTCGAATCGCGCCGCAACCGCGAGCAGCCCTATGGCGACTGGGGCGTCCTCTGCGCCTTCCCGCCCTTCAAGCGCAGGCGCGACATCCGGGCGAAGACCGCGTTTGCCTACCGCTACCACAACGGCGCCGATTGGCCCTATCTCGACGGGATCTATGCGATCGAGCGGCTTCGCCGCGGCATGGGCGGTGCCCGCTATCCGCTGACCCGCTGGTGGTCCTATTGCCTGGCGAGGGGCTGGGCGGGCCCGGTCGAATACTACGCGCCGCCGTTCGGCCGCGGATCGCTGCTGCAGGGATGGAGCGCGATGCCGGCGACGGCGGTTCTGCGCTACCGTGCGGCGGTGCTGGCCGAGGGAATCGGTGACGGCCAATGACAAAGGGAGGTTGCGAATGAACGAAGGAACCTGGCTCCGGGCAATCGGAGCGGCGGTCATCACGGCCGCCTCGGTCGGATGGGCGCAGGCGCAGACGCTCGTCGTCTGGGACGATTATACCGACGTCGGCCAGAACGCGGTGATCGAGCAGCTGAACAAGAACTTCATGGCCGCCCACCCGGGCGTGACCATCGAGCGCACGCCGCGCACCTTCGACGACCTGTCGCTGACGCTGAAGCTCGCCGTCTCGGCCGGCAACGGGCCGCAGGTGACCAAGGTCAACCAGGGCGCCGGCGACATGGGGACGATGGTCAAGGAGAAGCTGCTGCTGCCGATCGACGCCTACATCGCCCAGTACGGCTGGGACAAGCGGCAGTCCGACAGCGTGCTCGCGCGCGACCGCTGGTCCGACACCGGCCAGTTCGGCGAGGGACCGACCTACGGCATCTCCGGCCTCGGAGAGATGGTCGGGCTCTACTACAACGCGAAGCTCCTTGCCGACGCCGGCATCACCGCGCCGCCGGCGAGCTTCGAGGAATTCGTGAAGGACGTGCAGACGCTGAAGGACAAGGGGATCACGCCGATCGCGATGGGGACGGCGGCGAACCACCTGGCGCTGCACCTGATGGCTGGCATCCAGCAGGCGCAGATCGATTCCGCCGACCGCCAGACCCTCGACGACGTGATCTACGGCCGCGGCGGCCACTTCAACACCGATGCGGCGCTCAAGGCCGCGACCCAGTTGCAGGAATGGGCCAAGGCCGGCGACTTCACCGACGGCTTCCAGGGCATCTCGGGCGCGGATGCGGTGCAGCTCTTCGTGTCGGGGCAGGGGGCGCTCCTCGTCTCCGGAACCTGGTACTTCGGCGACATGCAGCAGAACCCCGACATCCACTTCATGCCGCTGCCCGCGCCCGCCGGCGTCTCGAAGCCGCTGAGCGTCGGTGGCGTCGACCTCGCCTGGGCGATCACCTCGAACGCCAAGGACAAGGCGACTCAGGATCTGGCCGCCCAGTACATCGACTACATGGTCTCGCCTGACGCGGCGGCGCTCTGGGCCGAGGCGGGCTTCTTCCCCTCGACTGAACTCGCCGATCCTTCGGTCGTGAAGAGTGCGATCCTCAAGGACGGGCTCGCGATGTGGAAGCAGCTCGGCGAGAACAACGCCCTCGGCCACTATCCCGACTGGGCGAGCCCGACCATGCTGAAGTCGATCGACGACAACATGCCGTACCTGCTCTCGGGCGACATGACCCCGCAGGCCTTCGTCGACCTGCTGGAAAAGGACTACCAGAGCTACCTCGCCTCGAAGTAGGCCATCCCCGGGGGCCGCGCGCCGGCCCCCGGACATGACAGGAGTGCGCGCATGGCCGCCAGGGAACGAGAACCCGCCTCGGTGCTCGACTCGGGCGCGAGTGGCAACCTCCTCTTCGTGCTTCCGGGCCTCGCCGTATACGCGGTCTTTGTCTTCCTGCCCATCGTTGCCGCCGTCGTCATCAGCCTGACCGACTGGAACGGTCTCTCGCGCCCGACATTCATCGGCGCAGGCAACTATCTGGCGTTGCTCGACGATCCTGGTTTCTATACCGCCCTCGGCAACAGCGCAAAGTTCCTCTTCTTCTACTGCGTGCTGCCGATCGCCGCGGGCCTCCTGCTCGCGGCGATGGTCGGCAGCTTCGCCAAACGCGAGCGGCTGGCGCTGCGGACCTTCTACTTCATGCCCTACGTGATGCCTACGGCCGTACTCGGCATCATCTTCCAATGGCTCTACAATCCGGCCTTCGGCCCCTTCAACCAGTTCCTCAAGGCCGTGGGGCTCGGGGCGCTCGCCAAGCCCTGGCTCGGAGACCCTAAGCTGGCGCTGCCGGCAGTGGGAATGGTCGTTGCCTGGTACTTCTTCGGCTTCTGCATGGTGGTGTTCCTGACCGGCATGCAGCGCACCGATCCGACGCTGCACGATGCGGCCAAAGCCGACGGCGCCAACGCGTGGCAGGATTTCCGCCACGTCACCGTCCCCGACCTCAAGCCCGAGCTGCGGCTGCTCCTGCTCCTCACCGTCATCTTCTCGATCAAGAACTTCGACCTGATCTTCACCATGACCCGTGGCGGCCCGGGCAAGGCTACGCTGGTGCCGAACATCTACATGTACGAGCTCGGCTTCCACCTGAACCGCTTCGGCTACGCCGCAGCGGTGGCGATCGTGGGTGCGGCGCTGGTCCTGGTGGTCAACTTCGCCATCGATCGGGCGATGCGCGACCGGGCGGACCGCTGATGCAGGCGTTGCCGATGCGCCTGCTGGCCTGGGTCTTCGCGCTGCTCACAATCGTGCCGTTCGGTTTGCTGCTCCTCACCTCGCTGAAGAGCAAGCCCGACCTGATGCGCGGCGCCTTCGTACTGCCCGACCGACCGCATTTCGAGAACTACGTCGACGCCTGGGTAACCGGGCATTTCAGCACCTACTTTCTGAATTCGGTGCTGGTGGTCGTCCCGGTCGTCGTGCTGTCGACGGCCCTCGGGATCCTGGCCGGCTTCGCCTTCGCCTACCTGAGCTTTCCGTTCAAGCGCGCGATCTTCCTCGCCCTCGCGCTCGGGATGCTGGTGCCGAGCCCGGCCTTCATCATCCCGCTCTATTACATGATGCTGAGCCTCGGGCTCATAAACACCTACGCCGCGCTGATCCTGCCGCAGGTCGCGATGTCGATCCCTTTCGCCACACTGTTCATGGCGACGGCGATGCGGCAGCTGCCGCGCGAGATGCTCGAGGCGGCGGTGATCGACGGCTGCACCCGGCCGCAGGTGTTGCGGCAGGTGATCGTGCCGTTGCTCGGCCCCGCGGTGTCGACACTCGCGCTCTTCCTCTTCATCTGGACCTGGAACGAGTTCCTGATCCCGCTCGTCCTCGTCAACGACGACCACCTGCGCACGCTGCCCATCGGCATGCTGTTCTTCCAGGGCAAGTACACGGTCAACACGCCGGTGCTGACCGCCGGCGCGGTGATCGTCATCGCCCCGATTGTCGTCGTTTACCTCTTCTTCCAGCGCCAGTTCATCGAGGGGCTGACCTCCGGCGCGGTGAAGTAGACCCCGAGGCGACCGGGGGGCCGGCCTAGGCCAGAGGGGCGAGCACGAGTACGGCGCGGAAGTCGTTGACGTTGGTCAGGGTCGGGCCAGTGACGACCTGCCCGCCGATCTTTCCGAAGAAGCTGTGGGCATCGTTGTTTGCGAGCGCCGCGGCGGGGTCGGCGCCCCTTTCTCGGGCACGCGCGATCGTGTCGGGGGTCACGACGGCGCCGGCGACCTCCGCCCCGCCATCGACGCCATCAGTGTCGCACGCGATGGCGAGGATGCCCGGCGTGCCTTCGAGGCCGAGTGCGAGGGCGAGGGCGAACTCGGCGTTCGGCCCTCCGATCCCGTCGCCGCGGCGGGTGACGGTGCACTCGCCTCCGGAGAGGAGCAGCACCGGAGCGTCGCCGGGCGCGAGGCCTGCCCGAACCTCGCGGGAGAGCCGGGCCTGGCTGGCGGCGAGCACCCGCGCCTCGCCTTCGAGGGCGTCGCCGAGCAGCCGCACCGCGCAGCCGGCGGCGGTCGCCGCCTCGGCCGCCGCGACCAGCGACTGCGAGGGGGCAGCGATCACCCGGCTCTCGGTGCGCGCGAGCCGGGGATCGTCGGGGCGGAGGACGCGGCTCGGGCCGGCGAGGGTTTCGGACACGGACGGCGGCACGGCGATGTGCCAGCGGGCGAGGATGGCGCGGGCGTCGGCGGGGGTCGAGGCGTCGCCGACGGTCGGGCCGGAGGCGATCAGCGCCGGATCGTCCCCCGGGACATCCGAGATGTTGAGCGCGAGCATCCGGGCGGGCCAGACGGCGGCCGCCAGCTGCCCGCCTTTCACGCGGCTGAGGTGCTTGCGGACGATGTTCATCTCGCCGATCGGTGCGCCCGAGACGAGGAGGGCGTCGTTCACCGCCTGCTTCTCGGCGAGGGTGATCGCGCCCGCCGGCTGGACGAGGAGTGCCGAGCCGCCGCCGGAGATCAGCGCCAGCACGAAATCGCCCTCGCCGACGCCTTCGAGCAGCCGGAGCATGCGTGCGGTCGCCTCGAGGCCGCGGGCGTCGGGGACGGGGTGGGCCGCCTCGACGATCTCGATGCCGCGGGTCGGCCTGCCATAGCCGTAGCGCGTCAGGACGAGCCCTTCGCAGCGGCCCCAGGCCGCCTCGACGGCTTCCGCCATGCGGGCCGAGGCCTTGCCGGCGCCGACGACGACGATCCGGCCCTCCGGCTTCGGCGGCAGCGCCGCTGCGACACATCGCATCGGGTCGGCGGCGGCGACGGCCTGGTCGAACAGTTGGCGCAGGAACGCCGGCGGATCGTCCAAGCCGGTCACGCTGCCTCCGCGAGGAATCGTGCCAGCGCGGCGCGGAAGGCTGACGCATAGCCCGCGGGATCGACCGTCTTCGAGGGAATGACCTCGAGCCGCGCCCCCGGGATCGCCCCCGCGAGTTCTCGGGCGTAGGCGAGGGGGTGCACGATGTCCTCGCCGTTGCCGATGACGAGCGTCGGCTGGCCGATCGCGCCGAGCATCGACGGCGGCACGCCGGGCCAATCCTTCGGCAACCGTGCGAGGAGTGCCATCGTGGTCTCCGGCCGCGATCGCGAGAAGTAGCCGAGCAGCGACTTCGCGTTGTCGGGCGAGGCGGCTTCGATCGAGCGGAGAAGCGGGGAGGCGCGGAAGCGCGCCAGCCCTTCGACCGCTCCGTGCAACTCCAGCTGCCGGCCCGCCTCGACGTAGCCCTGTTGCCCTTCGAGCGCCGGCCCGTCGACCCACGCCGGCCGCGCCAGCACCAGCCGCCGCACCCGTCGCGGATGATAGGCCGCGAGCCGCAGCGAAATCGCCGCACCGAGCGAGATGCCGCCCGCCGCCGCCAGTGTCTCGATGCCGAGGTGATCGACGAGCGCGAGCGCATCCTTCGCGAAGGTCGCGATCGAGAGATCGGCGGGCGGCCCGAGGTCGCTGTCCTCGTGCCCGCGGCAGGCGAGGGTGACACGGGTCAGCGGCAGATCCGGGAAGACCGCGAGCGGCTGCTCGAACGGCGCGCCGAGCCCGTGCTGCCAGAGGACCGCCGGCCCGTCGCCCGTGATGTCGTAGGCGAGCCTGCAGCCGTCCGGGGTCGTGAAGTACGCGCGGCTCATCGCTGACCGGCGCAGAGCGCGGCCATCGTCCGGCCGGCAGCGCCCGTGTCCGCCGCCTCGAACCCATGCGCGATCAGCGCTCCGTCGAACCGTGCCGCGGCGAGCGCGGCGACGAACGCCGGCAGGTCGACGGCACCTCGTCCGGGCGCCACCACCTTCCCCGACGCGTCGATGTCCTTGGCGTGCGCCAGCGCGACATCCGGCCCGAGCAGCTCCATCGACTCTGCCACGATCTCCGCTTGCCGGGCCAGCCCGTCGGTCCCGATCAGGTTCGCCGCGTCGATGATGATCTTCAGGTTCGCCGACCCCAGCTGGTCGAGGAGCCCGCGCGCCGCCCGGGCGTCGCGGACGACGTTGCCGGGCTCGGGCTCGATCGCCAGCGCCAGCCCGCGCGGTGCCGCCTCGGCCAGTGCCCAGTCAAGCTCCTCGCGCAGGTCGGCCCAGGCCGCGGGCGAGGCGTTCTCCGGATGATCGGCCCACATGTTGCGCGGATCGCGCGACCCGGTGCAGAGCGTTACCAGGGGCGCCCCAATCGCCTGTGCGGCGCGCAGGACGTTGACGAACCGCGGCCGCGCCGCGAGCCGGGCGTCCCGGTCGGGATGCGCCATGTTGTACGTGCCCGAGAGCGCCGCCAGCGTCACCCCCAGCCGCCTGGCCGCATCGCGGCCCGCGGCGAGCGCGTCCTCGTCAAGCGCGTCGGGAAGGCTCTCCATCCCGAAGCTCGAGAGGTTCATCTGCGCTCCCACGAACCCGTCGGCACGGATCGCCCGCAGGACCGCTTCGGGATCTTGAAGCGGATAGGTGCGGGAGAAGATCGCCGGATACATCAGACCGGCCCGGACACTCTGGCAAGGTCCACGGGCTTCCCGCGCCTCGCCGACTCGGCGATCGCCACCATTGCGCGCACCGACGCGACGCCGTCCTCGATCGAGGCGCCGTTCATCGGAACCCCGTTCAGCACCACGTCGGCAAAGCCCTCGATCTGCCGGCGGTAGAAATGGCCGTCCGCCCCGAGGACGCGGTGATAGGACCCGTCCGCCTCGCGGAAGATGTCGACCTCGCTCGACTTGTAGTACCAGGGGTTGTGGATCTTCCCTAGCGCGCTGCCGTGCTCGCCGTAGATCTGGAAGCCCTCGTGCCAGTCCATCCGGACCTGCAGCGTCAGGTCGAGGTGCCCGAGCGCCCCGCTCTCGAAGTCGACGTCGACGAACCAGCACATCGACCCGTAGCGTTCGCGGAGCCGGGTCTCGACCGAGCGGAGCGGCCCGGCCAGGTAGCGGGCGAGGTCGACCAGGTGGCTCCCATGCGCCAGCATGTTGTAGCGGTGCCGGTCGGCCTTCTGGTCGCCCTCGGGCTTGAGCGCGTTCGCGCCGGCCTGCGGCAGCGGCTGGACCGCGTCCGTCATCGTGTAGCGATGGGTCGAGTCGCAGTACCAGGCCTTCAGCGCCAGCATCTCCCCCATCTCGTCCCGGATGAAGGCATGCGCCGCCTGGATCCCCGGGTCGAAGCGCAGCATGTGCCCGACCTGCAGCACCTTGCCGGATGCCGCCACATCGGCCGCCAGCGCCTCGACCTCCTCGACCGACAGTCCGATCGGCTTCTCGCTGAAGACGTGCTTGCCGGCCGCGAGCGCCCGCCGCGACGCGGGGACATGGAAGGCGTCCGAGGTGGCGACGACAACGGCGTCGACCGCGTCGTCGGCAAGCATCGCGTCGTAGTCGGTGTAGACCTTCCCGGCGCCGTAGAAGCCGCCGAACTTCTGCGCCAATCCTTCGTCACGGTCGCAGACGGCAGCCAGCGCGACGTTGCGTCCCTTCTGCACCGCCTCCAGATGCGCGAACTGCGCGATCGGGCCGCAGCCGAGGATGCCGACGCGCAGCAGGGTTGAGTCCTTCTTCATGGCAGCTCCTCTTCGATCAGACCCAGCTAGCGCGTGTCGGTGTCGAGCCAGATGGTCACCGGGCCGTCGTTGACGAGGCTGACCCGCATGTCTGCGCCGAAACGTCCGCGCGCGACCGCTACGCCGAGGCGCTCGACCTCGCCGGCGAAATGCTCGTAGAGCCGTTCGCCGGCGTCGGGTGCGGCGGCGGTGGAGAAGCCGGGGCGGTTGCCCTTGGTCTCGGCCGCGAGGGTGAACTGGCTCACGATCAGCGCGGCGCCCCCGACGTCGAGGAGCGAGCGATTCATCCGCCCCTCGTCGTCGCGAAAGATGCGCAGGTTCACCGTCTTGCGTGCCAGCCACGCGCTCTCCGCCTCGGTGTCGGCGCGCATCGCGCAGACGAGGACGACGAGGCCCGCGCCGATCTCGCCGACGACGGCGCCGTCGATGGCGACGCTGGCGCCGGTCGTCCGCTGGATCAGCGCGCGCAAGGGCTCAGCGGGTCACGTAGCCGCCGTCGATCACCAGCACCTCGCCGGTGACGTAGCCGGACGCCGGCGAGCACAGGTAGAGGGCCGCCGCGCCGATGTCCTCGGGCGTCCCGACCTTCGGCATCGGCGTCATCGACTTCCAGGTCGGCGCCCAGTCCGGGTTGGCGAAGCCGCCCGAGGTCATGTCGGTGTCGATGTAGCCCGGCGCGATCGCGTTCACGCGGATGTTCTCGCCGGCGTAGTCGCTGGCGATCGACTTGGTCAGCATGTGGACGCCGGCCTTCGAGGCGTTATAGGCGGCCTGCGGCTGCGGGATGTTGGAGATCAGCCCGGAGATCGAGCCGATGTTCAGGATAACCCCGCCCTTCTGCTTGCGCATCGGCTCGAGCGCCGCCTGGCAGGCGTAGAAGACGCTGTCGAGGTTGATGTCCATGATCTTACGATAGTGCTCCATGGTGAAATCGTGCGTCTCGCCGTGCTGGGCGACGCCGGCGTTGTTCACCAGGATGTCGAGCTTGCCGTCGATGGCGGCCGCGTCCCTCACCAGCTTCTGGACCTCGGCGGGCTTGGACACGTCGGCCTGCAGGTAGTCGATCTTGAACCCCCTGTCCTTCAGCCCCTGTACCACGTCGGGCCTCGGCTGCCGCGAGGACATGATGACGTGGGCACCGGCTTCGGCCAGCGCCGTGGCGATGCCGAGGCCGATGCCGCGGGTGGCGCCGGTGACGAGGGCGGTCTTTCCGTCGAGGCGGAAGAGGTCGAGGATCATGCGGTTGCTCCCTGAAGGCTGGCGGTTGCGGCCGCGGCGCGCGGGGCGTCGAGGCCGAGGATGAAGTCGGCGCAGCGGTCGCCGAGCATCATCGCCGGCGCGGCGGTGTTGCCGGCATTGATGTTCGGACAGGCCGACATGTCGGCGACGCGCAGATTGTCGATCCCGCGCACGCGCAGTCGGGCGTCGAGGACGGCCATCCGGTCGCCATCGGCGCCCATCCGGGCGGTGCCGGCCGGATGGTAGTTGGTCTTGACGAACCGGCGGCAGTGCTCGGCCATCGCAGCGTCGGACAGGTCGGGGCCGGCGGGGGCGATGACCTTTTCGATGCGCTTGCCTAGCGGGCCGGTCAAGAGCACCTCGCGGAAGAACCGCTGGCCGGCGATCATCGTCGCCATGTCTCCCTCGTCCTTCAGGAGGTGCGGCGAGACCAGCGGCATCGCGTCGGGATCGGCGGAGCGGAGCTCGACATACCCCCGCGACTTCGGCTTAACGACGACGGTCGTGATGGTTACGCCATAGGTGTCGTCGAAGACTTTCAGGAGATCGCGGTCGAGGTAGACGATCGGCACGCAGAAGGCCTGGATCGTCGGCGCGGCCTCTGGGTCCGTCGGGTTGACGAAGGCGCCGGCCTCGAAGCCGACGCTCAGGATACGGCCCGAGCCGAAGGCCTTGAACTGCAGGCCATTCCAGAGCATCCGCCAGCCGACTCCCTGGCGGTAGTAGCCGTAGGGTCCGTTGGCGACGGCGATGACCGGAACCTCGGGGTGGTCGACGAGGTTCTGGCCGACGCCGGGGGCGTCGAAGACCAGGGGGACGCCGGTCGCGGCCAGGTGGTCGGCCGGTCCGATCCCGGAGAGCATCAGGAGCTTCGGGGTCACCAGGGCGCCGGCGGTCACGACGATGTCGCCGCTGGCACGCGCACTGTGGGTGCCCGCGGCATCGGCCCATGCGACGCCGGTCGCGCGACCGTTCTCGATCTCGATCCGGCGGACCCGCGCCCGGAGCTTCAGGGTCAGCCGCGGGTCGCGCGTCAGGGGCTCGACGAAGGCATAGGCGGAGGAAGAGCGGCGGCCCTTGGAGTTCATGAACTGGTAGAAGCCGGCACCGCGCTGCGAGGGGCCGTTGAAGTCGGTGGTAAAGGGCTCGCCCATCGCCTGTACCGACTGGACGAACCAGCGGGAGATATCGTCGACATGGCCGGGGTCGGTAACCTGCAGCGGGCCGTCCGTGCCGTGCAGGTCGTTGAGGATCCGCGCGTTGCCCTCGAGGCGCCGGAAGTGGGCGAGGACGGTCGTCCAGTCCCAGGGCGCGCCCTCGTTGTTGCCGCGCAGGATCGCGTCCCACTCGTCATAGTCCGACGGGCGGCCGCGCATGTAGACCTGTGCGTTCACCGAGGTGCCGCCGCCGAGCACGTTGCCCTGCGGGATGTCGTGCACCCGGCCGTGCAGGTGCTCCTGCGGCACGGTCGAGTGATAGGTCATGTACTTGCTGCCGTTGATCATCTTGAAGATGCCGGGCGGCATGTCGAGCAGCGGGTGATGGTGCGAGTACCCGGCCTCGAGCAGCAGCACCTTGCGTCCGGCGCCGACGAGACGGGCGGCGGCAACGCAGCCGGCGGCGCCGCCGCCGATCACGATATGGTCGTATTCCGCGGTCATCGGCCTTGCCTGCCTGGTCTCGAAGGCGGTCGCCCGGGCCGGCTGGCCGGCCCGGGGCAGGGGTCAGAAATCGAACTGGCCGATGTTGTCCTTGGTGAAGATGAACGGCGACCCGAGCAGGATCTCGGAGCCGTTGATCACCTGCAGGTCGCCGAGCTTGCCCGCCTTGACCGAGGTGTCGCCCGGCTTCAGCGTGCCGTCGGCGGTGGCGCGCAGCACGTAGGTGGCGGCGTAGCCGAGGTCGACCGGGTTCCAGAGGACGACGGACTTGACGCAGTCGCTCTCGACGTAGGGCTTCATCGCGTTGGGCGTCGCCAGGCCGACGACGGCGATCTTGCCGCACTTGTTGGCCTGCGTCACGGCGTCGGCCGAGGCCGGCGTCGCGACCGAGGTCATGCCGAAGAGGCCCTTGAGGTCGTCGCCGTACTTGTTGATCAGCGTGTTGGCCTGGTTGAAGCTCAGGATGTTGTCTTCCTGCGCCTCGACGGTCTCGAGGAACTTCAGCTTCGGGTGGCACTGGGCGGCATAGGCCGACATCTCGGCGATCCAGCGCGCCTGGTTCGGCGTGGTGAAGGTCGAGGTGACGATGGCGAAGCCCGCGTCCTCGCCGGCTTCCGACGCCATCGCGTCGACCATCGCCTTGGCGATGCCGTTGAACTGCGCCTGGTTCACGAACCACTGCCGCGCGTCGGGCTGCGAGTTGGCGTCGTAGCCGACGACGTTGATGCCGGCGCCGAGCGCCTTCTTCAGCACCGGCGCGATGGCCACGGGATCGTTGGCGGCGAAGAGGATGCCGTCGACGCCCTTGGTGATGTAGTTGTCGATCACCGTGATCTGGTCGTCGATGTTGGCCTCGACCGGGCCGTCGGTCGTGGCGGTGACGTTGCCGAGCTCCTTGGCGGCTTCCTGGATGCCCTTGGAGGTGGCGTCGAAGTAGCCGATGCCGATCAGCTTCGGCACGTCGACGATGGTGATCGGCTTGTCCTTGCGGTCGGGCGCGTTGGTCGGCGTGCCGCCGTCGTAGGCGACCGCGGCCGAGGCGCCCGGCGTGCCGTCGCACGCGAGCGGGCTCGTCGGCAGGTCGTCGCCGCCAGTCCAGGCAGCCTGGGCATGGGCGAAGCCGGTCGACAGCGCGAGTATCGCTGCCCCGGCGAGCGTCGAGCGTAGCATTGGTATCCTCCCTTTGGTTCCCGCGTCCGGTCGATGCCGGCGCGTGTCTTGAAGATTCACCGGTTTCCGTCCCGGTGGAAGAGGTTCGAGACGAGAATCGTCAGAATCAGCACCGCCCCGATGAGGACGACGGTGCCGTCGCTCTTGACCCCGGCGAGCGAGAGGCCGTTCTTCAGCGCCTGGATCAGCACGAGGCCGAGGATCGTCCCGACGATCGTGCCGCGGCCGCCGAAGATCGAGGTGCCGCCGAGGACGACGGCGGTGATCGCGTCGAGCTCGATGCCGGTCCCCATGTCGGAGCGGGTGGTCGAGACGCGGCTGACGAAGATCACCGCGGCGATGGCGGCGGCGAGGCCCGAGGCCGAGTAGATGGCGATCTTGGTGCCGTCGACGTTGAGGCCGGAGAAGCGGGCGGCGACCTCGTTGGAGCCGATGGCGTAGGTGGTGCGGCCCCAGGTGGTGTAGCCGAGGACGACGGCCGCGACGATGGCGCCGATCCCGAAGAGCCAGAGCTGGGTCGGGACGCCGAGGACGTTGCCCTGGCCGAGGACGTAGAACCACTCGGGGTAGCCGCGCACCGAGCGGGCCTGGGAAACGCCCTCCGCGATGCCGCGGTAGAGGGCGAGCGTCCCGAGGGTGGCGATCAGGGGCGGGACGCGGAAGCGGGTGATGATAATGCCGTTCACGAATCCCGCGAAAGTCCCGACGCACAGTGCGAGGAAGATCGCGAGGGGGAGGGGCAGGCCGACGTTCTTCCAGAAGACGCCGAGCAGGATCGCGGTCATGCCGAGGATGGAGCCGACCGAGAGGTCGATGCCTCCGGTCACGATGACGAAGGTCATCACGAGGGCGATCAGCCCGACCTCGGTCATCAGCCGGCCCTGGTTGAAGAGGTTGTCCAGGGTGAAGAACTTGTCGGACTGGCGGTCGAGGACGAAGAGCGCCAGCATGACGAGGAGCGCGAGGATCGTCTCGTGCCGGATCAGGCCGCGGAGCTTCATCGCTTGGCGCTCCGGAGCTCGCGGGCGCGGCGCGCCATGTCGACCAGCACGGTGACGAGGATCAGGACGCCGATGACCGCGCGCAGCCAGTAGGGCGAGACGTTGACGAAGATCATCGCCGAGCCGATCGCCGAGAAGAGGATCGCGGCCAGCGTCGAGCCGATGACGGTCCCGGTGCCCCCGAGGATCGAGACGCCGCCGATGACGGACGCGGTGATGATGGTGAGCTCGAGGTTCGGCGGCACGGTCGACTGGATGATCTTCAGCTGGGTGGCGAAGAGCATGGTCGCGATGCCGGCGAAGGCGCCGTGGATCATGAAGACCTGCACGATGCGGCGCTCGACCGGGATGCCGGCGGCGCGCGCGGCCTCGGTGTTGCCGCCGATGGCGTAGAGCGAGCGGCCGAAGGCCGAGTTCTTCATCCAGAGAAAGGCGCCGATCGTGAGGACGATCATGAACCAGATCGGCACCGGGATGTCGAACCAGCGCTGCTGCGCCAGCTGGAAGGACGGCGGCAGGTTGTTGATCCACTTGCCGCCGGTGACGAAGACGAGCCCGCCGCGCAGGATCGAGAGCATGCCGAGGGTCACGACGATCGACGGCAGCCGCCCGTAGGCGACGAGCGCGCCGACGACGCCGTTGACGGCGGCGCCGATGAAGATCGGGACGGTCCAGGCGACCCAGGCCGGGTAGCCCGAGACGGCGAGGGTGCCGGAGATGGTGGCGAGGACGCCGATCAGCGCGCCGACCGAGACGTCGATGTTGCCGGTGATGATGATCATCGACATGCCGATGGCGGCGACGGCGATGTAGGCGTTGCCGGAGATGATGGTGTTGAGGTTGTTGGCGGCGAGAAAGCGCGGGTTGATCGCCGAGACGACGACGAACAGCGCCACCAGCGCGCAGGCGATGACGACCTCCTGGCCGTAGGCCGACAGGAAGCGGGCGAGCGCCGGACGATGGGCGCGGAATTCCGGGGCGATGTCGGTCATGCGGCCGCGTCCGCGTGGCTGGCCCGGGTCATGGCGGCGCCGATCGATTCCGGGCTCGCCTGGGCGCGGTCGAGCGTCGCGACGAGGCGGCCGCCGTGCATGACGAGCACCCGGTCGCTCATGCCGAGGACCTCGGGTAGCTCGCTCGAGATCATCAGGACCGCCATGCCCTCCTGGGCGAGGCGGCCCATCAGCGCGTGGATCTCGGATTTGGCGCCGACGTCGATGCCACGGGTCGGCTCGTCCATGATCAGGATGCGCGGGGCGGTCTCGAGCCACTTGCCGAGCACGACCTTCTGCTGGTTACCGCCCGAGAGCTGGCCGACCACCTGCTCGGGTCCACGCGTCCGTATGCCGAGCTGTTTGATCGAGGCCGTCGCCTTCTGAGTCTCGGCGCCGAAGTTGATGAAGATGCCGCCGGCTATGCGCTTCAGCGCGGCCATCGAGATATTCTGGGCGATGGTCATCGGCTTTACGAGGCCCTGCAGGCCGCGGTCCTCGGGAACGTAGGCGATGCCGAGGTTGCGGGCCTGGCGCGGAGAGGTGATCGTCACCGGCTGGCCGTCGAGCTCGATCGTGCCCGAGGTCGCGGGTGTGATGCCGAAGATCGTCAGCGCCACCTCGGTACGGCCGGCGCCGACGAGGCCCGCCATCCCGAGGATCTCGCCCCGGCGGAGCTCGAAGGAGACGTCGCGGACGCGGTCCCCGAAGGAGAGCCCGGTGACCTTGAGGATGACGTCGCCGATCTTGGGCTCGGGCTTGGGGAACAGATGGTCGATCTCGCGGCCGACCATCATCGCGACGAGCGTGGGCTCGGTGACCTCGGCGATCGGGCGGGTTCCGATCAGCGCGCCGTCACGCAGCACCGTCACCCGATCGGCGAGCTCGAATATCTCCGGCAGCTTGTGGCTGACGTAGATGATCCCGACGCCGCGGTCGCGCAGGCGCTTCACGACCGTCATCAGCCGCTGGACGTCGGCGTCCGCGAGCGCCGCCGTCGGCTCGTCCATGATCAGGAGCCTCGCGTTTTGGCTCAGCGCCTTGGCGATCTCCACCCGCTGCCGGTTGGCGACCGAAAGCGTGCTCACCCGGGCGTCGACGTCCAGGTCATGGCTGTCGAGGGAGTCGAGGAGCTGGCGGGCGGTGCGGCGCATAAGGCTCCAGTCGAGCCGGCCGAGGCTCTTCTTCGGCGCATGCCCGAGGAAGACGTTCTCGGCGACGGTGAGCTCGGGGAAGAGCAGCAGCTCCTGGTATACGGTCGCGATGCCGCCCTTCACCGCCTCGCGCGGCGTCACCGCCTTCAGCTCCTCGTCTCCGACCTTGATCGTGCCGCCGTCGGGCGCGTGCGTTCCGGCGATGATCTTGATCAGCGTCGACTTTCCCGCGCCGTTCTCGCCGAGCAGCGCATGCACCTCGCCCGGCTGCACGTCGAAGTCGACGTCCTTGAGCACCCGGACGCCGGCGAACGACTTCGAGACGCCGCGGAGCGCGACGAGCGCCGTCATCGGCGGCGCCCGGTTGCCCGAGTGTTCAGGACTGGCGACATCCTCCCCCTCTGCCGTCTTTTTCGCGGGCACAGCCCGCGCCCCGGCCTCCGCTGCATAGCGCCCGGTTGGCGCGGGAGCCGCAACAGCTTTTTAGCTCAGGGGCCGAAATTCTTGCGCGACGCGTTCGGCAGCTAGTCCGGCCAGAGCGCCGCCAGCGGGAAGGAGATCGCCTCGAAGGGGGGAACCCGTGCCTCCTCGCCGCCCTTCAGCGCGGCAACGAGGACCCAGCTGCCGCCCTCACGCGCGAGGGCTTCGAGCGTCCGCGGCTTCGGGTCGACGAGCCAGAGGTGCCCGATGCCGCTCTCGGCATATATCCTGCGCTTGACGTCGAGGTCGAACCGGCGCGTGCCCGGGCTCAGCACCTCGCAGGCCCAGTCAGGCGCGAGGTCGAACCAGGGGGCGTCCGGGTATGCCGCCATCCGCTCGCGGCGCCATCCCGCCAGGTCCGGCACCAGCACGTCGGACCCAAGGTGCAGCTCCGGCTCGGCTACTATCCACCAGCCGCCGGGTCCTCCACGCCTCTTCTGAAACGGACCGACGAGCTCGTCGACGAGGGACGAAATCGCGAGGGCGTGACGCGATGCCGGCCTCGGCTGGAGATGCAGCACACCTTCGACGAGCTCCGCGACCATCCCCTCGGGCGCGTCGAGGACGTCCTGGTAGGTGGCCGGCGACCGCGCGGGCCTTGTCTGCTCGTTCATCGCGAGGCTCATCTATCGCTCGCCTTGACGATACCCGATCCCGGGCGCGGCGTCACTGGATCGCTCGTCCGGGCAGAAGGGCAGGGGCCGGCTACCAGGCGGCGCGGAAGCCGATGGTGATCTTGTTCGAGTAGTTGTCGCCGAAGTCCGCGAGGCTGCTCGCGACCAGCCCCTCGGTGTAGACGCCGTAGGCGCCGTCGTTCCAGGTGAAGCTGCCGCCGACGCCGACGGACCCCCAGAGGTTCTGGTTGTCGGCCGTGAAGCGCGTCTCGTCGACCGAGACCGCGGTCTGATCGATCAGGTCGTAGTAGAGGTTGGCGATCCCGTAGAGGTGGGTCCGCGTCGGTCCGGAATTCGCAGACCGGCCCGCCTGCTCCTTCTCGATTGCGGCGCCGACCCGGATCGGCATGCTGGCGCCATCCTGCATCGAGACGCCGGCGCCGAAGGTGTCGTCGAAGCTGTCGAAGTCGACGGACGAATAGTAGAGCTGCGCCTGTGGCGTGAGGGTCCAGTCGGCGTTGATCGGGATCCGCTTGCCGCCCTCGACGCCGAGCGCCCAGCCGAAGCCGTCGTTGCCCGAGACGAGCTTCTCGTCGACGAGGTCGGACGAAAGGTCGCTGTCGTACCAGGCCACCTGCGCCTGGCCGTCGAAATAGACGCCGTCGCCTTGGAACCAGGTCAGGCTGCCGCCCAACCCGTAGCCGGTGGTCGAGATCTTGCCGTCGCCGAAGTCGGACGAGACATCGTTGTCGACGGTGCCGTAGTTGAAGGTCACGCCGCCGACCAGCAGGCTGCCGTCGTCAAGCTCCTTGACCGGCCGGTCGATGCCTACCTGCAGCTTGACCGTCTGCAGGTCGTACGTCGGCGTGTCGTTGTCGGACACGTCGGGCTCGAGCCGGCCGTGCGAGGCGTCGAGCCGCGCCCAGGCGCGCTTGTCTTCGGCGTAGCCATCCGGCGGCACCGCGACGCCGTTGCCGGCGTCGATGCTGGCCGGGTTGCCCTGGCCCGACCAGTAGCGGTTGCCGATCCGCTGCTGCATCGTCGGCAGTCCGTTCAGCGCCAGCAGCGTCGCCGGATACCCCTCGTAGACCGGCACGCCCGGCTGCACCTGGCCGCCACCGCCGCCCGGCTCGATCAGCCCGGAGCGCAGGTACCAGTCGCCGTCCCCGGGCGTGTCGACGCCGCCCTGGTAGAGGCTGTAGGCGTAGGCGCCGGCGACGATCGACTGCCTCCCCTCGAGCTCGAAGTCGCCCGCCAGGGTGAAGCTCGCCTTCGACTTCCCCGCCACGTCGATCAGCTTGATCCCGTCCACCGTTTCGGCGCCAGTGCCGCCGGCGTTCGAAACCTCAACGATTCCGCTGCCCGAGGCATCGCCGCCGATCGTGATGCGGTCAGTCGGCGAGTCGTCGCCGCCGAGTTCGGTCGAGAGGTGCAGCACGCCGCCCTGGCCGACGTAGTCCCCCGTGACCGCGAGACGCGTTCCGGGGACGTCGCCCAGCGAGACGCGACCGGCGTTCGAAAGGGAGGCCACGGCCTCGTCGAGGCCGGCCAGATCGAGCGTGCCGCTCGCGTCGACGACGTGGGCCGAGGCGGCGCTGAAGGCACCGGCGGCGCCGGCTCGGAGCGTGCCGTCCGCGACCCGCGTCGTGCCGCCGAAGCTGTTGGTGCCGCCGAGGGTGGTGATGCCGCTGCCCTGCTGCAGCAGCGCGCCGCCGCCGGAGATCGCGCCGTCGAAGTCGAAGTCGTTCGAGCGGTCGAAGACGAGCGTCCCCTCGTTGGCGACGTCGCCGACCAGCGAGCCGGTGGTGCCGCCGTCGCCGACCCGCAGCGCGCCCTCGGCGACGACGGTACCGCCGCCCCAGGTGTTCGCCGCGGTCAGAACCATGCTACCGCTTCCGCTCTTGGTCAGCTGACCCGCTCCGCCGATCACCGCTGTCTGGATCAGCGTCGCGTCGGTGGTGTCGAATGTCCCGCCGCTGGCGCCGAGCGTGGTGGCGCGGGCGAGGCTCATGTCGGCCGTCGTCCGCAGCGTGCCGCCGTCGAGGGCAAGGGCGCCCGACGCGGCCCCGAGGTTCTCCTCGCGCGAGATCTCGAGCACGCCGCCGTCGATCCGTGTCCCGCCGGTGTAGGTGTTCGTCCCGACCAGCACCAGCCGCCCGGGGTCGGCCTTCACCAGCTGCGACCCGCCGGTCAGGTCCGCCGCGACCGTCGCGGTCGTCAACGCGCTGTCGGCGGTGCCGTCGCCGACCCGGATCGTCGCCGACGGGCCGACCAGCCCGATCGCATCGCCCTGCACGCGGTAGCCGTCGGTCAGGAACTGCATTCCCGACACCGTGACCTGCCCGACGCTGTCGTCGACGGTCACGGTACCGGAGGCGCCGGCGAAGATCGCGAAGGCGCCGTCGGCGAAGGGCGCGTTCGGCGTCCCGGCAGTATCGGTCCAGTTGTCGTTGCCGGCCGAACTCTGCCACGTGCCGCTGCCGCCGTTGGCAACCCCGTCGTTCTTCGGCCCGGCATCGCCGTCCCACCAGTCGAGCGTCAGCCCGCCGGTGTTGATCAGGTTGACCTGCTGCGCGATCGAGGTCTGCACCGAGAAGTCCGGCGACGGTATGGTCCCGATCGCGAGCCCGTTGTCGGTCAGCGTGCCGGCGTAGCTGATGACCCGATAGACGCCCGGGTCGAAGCTGCCGTCGGGGGTGGTCAGCACGTTCAGCGTGCCGTCGAGCGTCAGGTCGCCGCCGACCACCGTCAGGTCATTGAGCGGTCCGCCGACCACGTCCGCCCGGCCGAAGCTGTAGTCGAGGGTGGAGCCCCCCGACAGCCCGAGGTTGCCGAGCACGTTCAGCTGCCCCGGCGTCGCGCCGAGGTCGCCCGGCGCCAGCGTCGCCCCGTCGGCGATCGTCACGCTGCCGCCGATCGTCCCCTTGCCGCCCAGCGTGCCGCCCGTCGCGGTGGTCGCCCCCGACGCGGCGGTTTGGTCGCCGTTGACGTAGAGCGCGCCGGCCGAGACCGTTGTCGCCCCGGCGTAGCTGTTGGCGCCGGCGAGACGCGTGGCACCGGTCCCGACCTGCTGCACCTCGCCCGTGCCCGAAACGAGGCCAGCCACGTCGAGCTTGTCGGAGCGGTTGAAGGCAAGGATGCCGTTATCCACGACGTCGCCGGGGATCGAGCCCGCCGTCCCGCCGTTGCCGAGCTGCAGCGTGCCGGCAATGATGGTGGTACCGCCACTGTAGCTGCCGGCGCCAGCGAGGGTCAGCGACCCGGTGCCCGCCTTGGTCAGCCCGCCGCCGCCCTCGATAGTGCCGGTGTGCACGACGGCGAGCGCACCGCCGACGTCGAAGGTTCCGCCGCCCGCTCCGAGGCTGGTCGCGCGGCCGATCGTGAGCGAGGCGAGCGCGCTGAGCGTACCTCCATCGAACTCGAGCCCACCTTCGGCGTCGCCGAGGTTGGCGTCGGACGCGATCGCGAGCGTGCCACCGCGGATCGCCGTCCCGCCGGTGAAGCTGTTGTCGCCCTGCAGGACGAGGGTGCCGAGGTCGGTCTTCACCAGCGTCGAGTCGCCGGTCATTGCCGAGGCGATCGTCGTCGTGATGCCGGCCGAGGCCGCGGTGCCGTCGCCGGTGCGGACCACCGTCTCCTTTCCGCCGACGAGCGCGATCGGGTCGCCACCCACCACGTAGCCGTCGGTCAGGAACTGCATGCCCGAGACGCCGACGCCCCCGAGGCTGTCGTCGACGGTCACGGTGCCGGCGGCGCCGGCGAAGACCGCGAACGAGCCGTCGCTGAACGGCGCATTGATCGCGCCGGTCGACTCGGTCCAGTTGTCGTTGCCGGCCGAGCTCTGCCACGTCCCGTTTCCGCCGTTGGCGACGCCGTTGTTCTTCGGGCCGGCATCGCCGTCCCACCAGTTGAGCGTGAGCCCCGCGGTGTTGACGAGGTTCACCTGGTTGGCGACGGACGTCTGCACGTAGAAATCCGGCGACGGGATCGTCCCGACCGCAAGGCCGTTGTTCGTCAACGCCCCCGCATAGCTGATCACCCGGTAGATGCCGGGATCGAAAGCGCCCCCGGGGGTCGTCCTCACGTTCAGCGTCCCGTCGAGGGTCAGGTCGCCGCCGACCACCGTCAGGTCGTTGAGCGGTCCGCCGACCACGTTCGCCGCCCCGAAGCTGTAGTCGAGCGTCGAGCCCCCCGCGAGCGCCAGGTCGCCGGCGATCGTCAGGGTGCCGGGGGTCTCCCCGCGCGCGCCCGGCGCCAGGGTTGCCGCGCCGACGCTCACGTCGCCGCCGATCGTGCCGCTGCCGCCGAGGATGCCGGCATTGGCCAGGGTCGGGCCCGTTGCCGCCGACTGGTCGCCGTCAACGTAGAGCGCGCCGGCGGTGACCGTGCTCGCCCCGCCATAACCGTTGGCGCCGGTCAGCGTCAGCGTGCCGTCGCCGGCCTTGGTCAGCCCGCCGGGCCCGCCGATCGTGCCGGAATGCGCAAGCTCGGTGCCGGCCGCCGGGTCGAACGTCCCGCCGCCCGCGCCGAGCGTCGTCGCGCGCGCCGTGCCGAAGGACGCGCTGCTGGCGAGTGTGCCCCCGTCCAGGGTCAGCGCCCCGGCCGCGTCGCCGAGGTTGGCGTCGGCCGCGACCGAGAGGGCGCCGTTGGAGATCGTGGTGCCGCCGGCATAGCTGTTGGTGCCGGAGAGCGTCGTCGTCCCGGCGCCGACCTGCTCCACCGACCCGGTGCCGCTGATGGTGCCGCCGAGCGTCAGCTCGTCGGATCGGTTCACCACAAGGGCACCTTCATCGACCACGTCGCCCGTGACCGCGCCCGCGGTTCCGCCGTCGCCGAGCTGCAGCGTGCCGCCGGCGATCGCCGTGCCGCCGGCATACGTCCCGGTCCCGGCCAGCGTCAGCGTGCCGCTGCCGGTCTTGGTCAGCGCGCCGGGTCCCGCAACGTCGCCGTGCTGCACCACCGACAGCGCCCCGCCGACCCCGATCGTGCCGCCGCCCGCGCCGAGCGTGGTGGCCCGGTTCATCGTGAACGAGCCGAGTGCCGTCAGCGTGCCGCCGTCGATGCCCAGCGCTCCGCCGGCATCGCCGAGGTTCGCATCCGAGGCTGCCTGCACCACGCCGCCCTCGATCGCGGTGCCGCCGGCGTAGGTGTTGCTGCCCGTCAGCGTCAGCGTCCCGTTGCCGGTCTTGGTCAGCGTGCCGTCGCCCCCGATGACGCCTGCGTGCGTTAGGTCGGCGCCGGCGGTGTCGAACGTCCCGCCGCCCGCTCCGAGGGTGGTAGCGCGCACGGTCGAGACGTCGGCCGTCACCCGCAGCGTGCCGGCGTCGAGCCCGAGCGACGCGCCCGCGGCGCCGAGCGCCGCGTCGGCGGCGATCTGCACCACGCCGCCGTCGACCTCGGTGCCGCCTGCGTAGCTGTTGGCCGCGTTCAGGACCAGCGTCCCCACGTCGGTCTTGACCAGCCGCGCACCGCCGGTCAGCTCGGCATCGATGGTCGCGGTCATGCCGGACCCGGCGGCCGTCCCGTCGCCGACCCGGACAACCGCTCCGCTGGCGCTGGTCAGCGTGACCGCGTCCCCCTGGACGACATAGCCGTCGACGGCGAACTGCATTCCGGACACCGCCACGTCGCCGAGCGTGTCGTCGACCGTCACCGTACCCGGCGTCCCCTGAAAGATCGCGAAGGACCCGTCGGTGAAGGGCGCGTTGGCGATCCCGGTGGACTCGGTCCAATTGTCGTTCCCGGCCGAAGTCTGCCAGGCTCCGTCGCCACCGTTCACGACGCCGTTGTTCCTCGGCCCTGCGGCGCCGTCCCAGAAGTTCAGCGTCAGCCCGGTGGTGTTGACGAGGTTCACCTGCTGCGCGACCGAGGTCTGCACGTAGAAGTCGGGCGAGGGGATCGTCCCGTTCGTCAACCCGTTGTCGGTCAGCGTGCCGCCGTAGTCGAATACCCGATACACCCCGGGCCCGAAGCTGCCGCCCGGCGAGGTCGTCACGTTCAGCGTGCCGTCGAGCGCCAGGTCGCCGCCGACCACCGTCAGGTCGTTGAGCGGCCCGCCCGGCACGTTCGCCTGCCCGAAGCCGTAGGTCAGGATCGCCCCCGTCGCGAGCCCGAGGTTGCCGTTGATGGTCAGCGTCCCGGGCGTGGCGCCGACATCGCCGGGCGCCAGCGTCGCGCCGTTGGCGATCGTCACGTTGCCGCCGATCGTGCCGCTGCCGCCGAGCGTCGTCCCGGCCTGCGCCGTGGTGGCGCCGGTCGCGCCGGACTGGTCGCCGTTGACGTAGAGCGCCCCGGCCGCGACGGTCGTCGTGCCGGCATAGCCGTTGGCCGCGAGCAGGCGGGTCGTCCCGCCGCCCGACTGGGTGACAGTGCCGGTGCCGGTGATGGCGCCCGCGACGTCCAGCGTGTCCCCGCGGGCGAAGGCGAGCGCCGCGTTGTCGACGACGTTGCCGGCGAGCGACCCGGCGGCGCCGCCGTTGCCGACCTGCAGCGTGCCGGCAGCGATCGTTGTCCCCCCGGCATGGCTCGCCGCGCCGGTCAGCACCATCGTCCCGGCGCCGGCCTTCGTCAGGGCGCCGGTGCCGACGATCGCCCCGCCTTCGGTCAGCTGCGTCACGGCGTCGGTGGCGAAGGTGCCGCCGCCGGCGTTCAGCGTCGTTGCCCGGTTCATCGCAAAGGACGCCGTCGTGTGAAGCGTGCCGCCGCCGAAGCTCAGCGGCGTTGTCGGCAACCCGAGGTTCGCGTTGGCGTCGACCTCGAGCACACCCCCGTCGATCGCAGTGCCGCCAGCGTAGCTGTTGGTGCCGTCGAGGACGAGCGTCCCGGCGCCGGTCTTGGTCAGCGCACCCGGCCCGCCGACGGTGCCCGTGTGGGTCAGGGTTCCCGCCTGGGTCTCGAACGTCCCGCCGCCGGCGCCGAGCGTCGTGCTGCGGGCGGTGGTGAAGCCCGCGGTGCTCCGGAGCGTGCCGCCGTCGAGACCGAGCGACCCCGCCGCCGCTCCGAGGTTCGCATTGGCGCCTGCCTGCAGTACGCCACCGTTGACCTGGGTGCCGCCCACGTAGGTGTTGGCCGCCCCGAGCACCAGCGTGCCGCCGCCGGCCTTGGTCAGCCGCCCGACATTGGAGATGACCCCGGTGTCGGTCAGCGTGGTTCCAGCCGCCTGCTCGAAGGTCCCGCCGCCCGCGAGCAGTGTCGCCGGCCGCGCCGTGGCGAACGTCGCGGTCGTCCTGAGCTCGCCGCCGTTCAGGATCAGCCCGCCCGCCACCGCGCCGAGCGCGTCGTTGGCGGCGACCGACACCGTGCCCTCGTTGATCGTCGTCGTGCCGGTGTAGGTGTTGCCCGCACCCGCCGACGGCGCCAGCGTCAGCACGCCGGCGCCGGTCTTCTCGACCCGGCCATTGCCGACGACCTGGCCGAGATAGATGCCGGCGTCGGGCTGCGCGAACCGCAGGACGCCATTGTTCGTGACGTTTGTGAGGTTGTCCGCCGGATCGGCCTGCTCCGGCAGGCTCTGCGCCCGCGCCTCCAGCGTCCCGAGCGGGTTGACCAGCACGCCGGCCGAATAGTTCACGTTGTTGCCGGTCAGCGCCAGCGTGCCCTGGTTGACCGTCGTCGAGCTGAAGCCGGACAGGCTGCCGCTGACCGTCCAGCGCCCGAGCCCGTCCTTGGTCAGCGTCTGGAAGTTCGCGAGCGCCCCCGCCAGCGTGTCCGACGACCCGGCGGCGCCCTGCAGCGTCAGGTTGTTGCTGCCGCCGCCGCCGTTGATGCTGCCGGTGACCGTCGAGTTGGCGAAGAAGAGCAGGTCGTCGTTGCCGCCGGCGAAGCTCAGGCTGCCGTTGACGACCGCGCCAGTCTCGTTCCGGAAGACAATGCCGGCGCCGCCGTTGGTGCCGAAGACCGGGCCGCCGCCGACGCGTGTTATCGTCCCGAAATTGTCGACGATGTTGCGCGGCGTGCCGGTCGTGGTGTCCTCGAACCACAGAGCGGCGCTGCCGGTGCCCGAGATCGTGCCGTAGTTGGTCAGGGTGTTGCCGAAGCCGTGGACGTTGACCGCCTCGCTCCGGTTGTTCGAGCCGGTCTGGACGATCGACGCACCCTGCTCGACCAGGAGCGTGCCGTTGCTGTTGAACTCGACGATGTTGGGGCCCGACCCGAAGTTGCCCTCGCCCGAGACGGTGTTGCCGCTGACCGCACCGCCCGTGCGGACGTTGACCGTCGCATTGTCGCCGAGGCTGATCGCTGGGGCGTTGACCGTGGCGACCGTCGCCCCGTTCAGCACCTCGACCGTGCGGCCGTTGAAGCCGGGGCCGGTCCCGATCGTGCTGGTATAAGGGTTCGGCGCGGTGTTGCTGCAGGTCGTCGTTACCCCCGCCGTCGTACAGTTCGCCAGCGCCCGGGAGGAAGGGAGGAACACGCCGGCCGCCGCGGCCAGTACCAGCGGCAGGGCGGTCGATGCACAAAGAACCGACTTCTTGTGGGTCATTCCGCGCCCTCCTGGCCGCCGACAGCTGGCCAATTAGAGGTTGACGCACACGGAATGCAAGCATATTGCGCGCTGAAATCTCCCTTAGGTTGTTGCGGCTCGCCGGCTACTGGCCGGCGCCGCTCCCCTTGGCCCGCGTTGTCGGCTCCGGCAGCGGCGCGGCCAGCGCCCGCCGGCGGCGGTAGGAGTCGAACTGCTGGTCCGCGAGCACGCCGACGAGGATCACCGAGCCCATCACCGCGAAGTTGAGCGAGCTCGGGATCCCGAGCAGGTTAACGAGGTTCTGCAGCACTTGCAGCAGCACCGCCCCGAGCACCACGCCGACGATCGACCCCTCGCCGCCGCGCAGCGAGAAGCCGCCGAGGACGGCCGCGGCGATCGCATAGAGTTCGTAGAAGTTGCCGTGCGACGCCGGCGAGATCGAGCGCGTGTACATGGCGAAGAAGATCGCCGCGATCGCGGTCAGGACGGCGCAGATCACGTAGGCCGACACGATCACGCGCCCGGTACGGACGCCGGCATAGCGCGCCGCCTCCTCGTTGCGCCCGACCGCATAGAGGTAGCGCCCGAAGACCGAGCGGTGCAGCACCACCCACATGATCGCGGCCACGACGAGCATCGCGATGAACGAGTTCGGAATCCCGAAGCTCCGCCCCGTCGTCAGCCACTCGAGCTCGGGGAAGGTCTGCCCGAAGACGAATCCCGCCGTCGCGTCAGCGGTATAGAAGCGCGCGATGCCGCGGTAGATGAGGAGCCCGCAGAGGGTGACGATGAACGGCTGCATGTTGAGCCGCGTAATCAGAAGCCCGTGCGCCA
Source organism: Amaricoccus sp. (assembly GCA_046348915.1). Lineage (GTDB taxonomy): Bacteria > Pseudomonadota > Alphaproteobacteria > Rhodobacterales > Rhodobacteraceae > Amaricoccus. The sequence continues at coordinate 169,208 of JAXMDH010000019.1, read as the reverse complement.
GCCCGATCAGAACTCCGAGCGCCAGCATCAGGATACAGGCGACCGGCCAGGGCACCCCGTGGTTCACGACGAGGTCGACGAAGAGTACCCCGAGGAGCGCGATCACCGACCCCACCGAGAGCTCGATGCCGCCGGTGATGATCACGAACCCCTGGCCGATGGCGAAGAGCCCGAAGAGCCCGACGAGGTTCGCCGTGTTCGCCAGGTTCACCGGCGAGAGGAAGCGCGGGTTGATCAGCGCGACCACGGTCCCGACGACCAGGATCAGGATCAAGAGCCCGAAGTCCTTCTTCTGCATTCCTCTCCCCGCCTATTGCGGCTGGCCCACGGCCAGCTCGAGCACCCGGTGCTCGGAGAATTCCGCCCGCTCGAGCGTGCCCGCGATCGCCCCTTCGTGCATCACCGCGATCCGGTCGCTGACCCCGATGACCTCCTCCATGTCGCTCGAGATCATCAGGATCGCCACGCCCGCGTCGGCCAGCGCCCGCAGCATGTCGTAGATCTCGCGCTTGGCGCCCACGTCGATGCCCCGCGTCGGCTCGTCGAAGATGATCGCTCGCGGCGCCATCGCCAGCCACTTCGCCAGCACCACCTTCTGCTGGTTGCCGCCCGACAGCGTGCCCACGTCGGTCTCGACGCCCGGCGCGCGGATGTCGAGTCGCCGCCGCTCGGTCTCGGCCAGCGCGGTCTCGGCCGCGGCGCGCACCAGCCCCATGGAGGCTAGATCCGGCAGCTGCGGCAGCGAGATGTTGGCGGCGATCGGCAGGGTCAGGATGACCCCGCTCGCCTTGCGGTCCTCGGGCACCAGGTAGATGCCGGCGTCGATCGCGTCCCTCGGCGTGCCGATCGCGAGCTCGCGCCCGTCGAGCCGCACCCTGCCGCCGAGCGGCCGGTCGATCCCGAAAACCGCCCGCGCCAGCTCGGTCCGCCCGGCCCCGATCAGCCCGGCGAGCCCGAGGATCTCGCCCTTCCTGACCGCGAGGTCGACCTCCCGGTTCGGTCGCGCTGCCGTCCGCACCCCCTCGATCTCGAGCAGCGCCTCGCCCGGCGGCGCCGCCGGCGCGCGGTAGATCGACTTCAGGTCGCGCCCGATCATCAGCCGGATCATCGCCGCCGGCGAGATCTCGGCCCGTTCCAGCCGCCCGACCAGCCGGCCGTCGCGCAGCACCACGACGCGGTCGGCGCAGGCCTTCACCTCCGCCAGCCGGTGCGAGATGAAGATCACGCTGACCCCCGACGCCTTGAGGTCGGCGATCACCTTGAGCAGCCGGTCGGTCTCCGAAAGCGTCAGGCTCGAGGTCGGCTCGTCCATGATCACGAGTCGGCTCTCCAGGGACAGTGCCTTGGCGATCTCGATCAGCTGCCGCTGCGCCAGCGACAGGCCCATGACCGGCGCGTCGGGCGGAAAATCGACGCCGAGCCGCCGGAAGAAGGGCAGGGCGGCCGCCTCGAGCTTCGGCCGGTCGACCAGCCGCAGCGGTCCGCCCCGCAACGGCTCGCGTCCGATGAAGACGTTGGCCGCCGCGTCTAGGTTGTCGAAGAGGTTCAGCTCCTGGTGGACAAAGGCGATCCCGGCCGCGATCGCGTCCGGGATCGTCATGGACGCCCGCTCGGCGCCGTCGACCACTATCCTGCCCGTCGACGGCGCGACGACGCCGCCGAGAACCTTCATCAGCGTCGACTTGCCGGCCCCGTTCTCGCCGACGAGCCCGATCACCTCGCCGGGCGCGACCGACAGGCTGACGTCGTCGAGGGCGACGACACCGGGATAGGTCTTGCCGATGCCGACAAGCTCGAGAAACGGCGCTGCCATCGATGCACCCGATCGACGACCGGCGGACGCCGAAGCGCCCGCCGGAGCCCACGGGAGGTCCCTGTTCAGCTGCCCGAGGCGGAGGCGATCTTCGCCTTGAGGTCGGCCTGGAAGGCGTCGACGTTATCCTTGTCGATCACCTTGGTCGGGATGATGATCAGCCCGTCGGCCGGGATCTCCGACTTGTCGCCCTGGAGGTACTTGGCCATGATCTTCATGCCCTGGTAGCCCCACTCGAACGGCTGCTGCACCACGGTGCCGACGAAGGTCCCGTCCTTGACCGCGCCGAGGGTGATCGGGTCCTCGTCGAAGGCAACGACGGTGATCTGGCCGAGCTTGCCCGCCGCCTGCAGCGCCTCGTAGATCTTCGGCGAGTTGTAGGAGTAGAAGCCCACCATGCAGGTGATCTCGGGGTTCGCCGCCAGGACGTCGTCAACGTTCGACCGCGCCCGCGCGAAGTCGATGTCGTCGCCGCGCACGTCGACGAGCTCGATGTTGTGCCCCTCGACCGCCTTCCGGAAGCCGGCGATCCGCTCCTTGGCGTTGTCGGCGCCGAGGAGGCCAACGAAGCCCATGCACTTGCCGCCGTCCGGCAGCGCCTTGACCGCCAGCTCGCCCGCCTGCACGCCCGCGTCGGTGTTCGACGAGCCGACGTAGGCGACGCGGTTCGACTGCGGCGCGTCGGAGTCGGTGGTGAAGAGCGCCGCCTGGGAGGCGATCTTGTTGAAGGCGTCGGTCGAGGTCTTCGGGTCGACCGAGGAGATCATGATCGCCTTGTAGCCGGCGGCGACGAGGTCATCCATCAGCGCGTTCTGCAGGGCCGCGGTGGCCTGCGCCGGATAGCGAAGCTGCAGGTCGTAGCTGTCGCCGAGCTCGCCCTGCGCCTTCTTCACACCGGCCTCTGCCAGCTTCCAGAAGTCCGAGGCGCCGTTTACGACGAATGCCATCTGGGTCTTGTCGGCTGCCTGCGCAGCGACCCCGGCGACCGCCAGCGTCGCGGCGACGGCGGCCATCACGATCCTTTTCATGCGTTGCCCTCCCTTGGGTCCATGCTCACCGCTTGCTTTTCGGCGCGGGTTGCCGCGACCGCCGCAAGCGGTGGCCGGGCTCAATGCTAATATCAGATGGCATTGGAACGCAATGCATAAATAGCATTGACATTTCAGCGCGTTAATAATGATAATTCTGCTGAAGCCGAGAGTCGATCAACAGGCGGCGGCAACAGGGATGAAACGCGGCAGGGACGAGGCTCAGGCAGCCGGCGCCGAGGCGCGGCGGCGCGGCCCGACGATGATCGACGTCGCCGCGCTCGCGGGCGTTTCGCAGACCACGGTCTCGCTGGTGCTCAACAACGCCGCCGGCGCCCGGCTCTCCGCCGCGACTCGGCAGCGCGTGCGCGAGGCGGCGCGCGAGCTCGGCTACGTGGCGCCGCGGCACGGCGCCGAGCCGTCGCGCGCCGGTTCGACCGTCATCGCCTACATCTCGGACGAAATCTCCACCGACCCCTGGTGCGCGCTGCAGCTCGACGCCGTGCGCGAGCGCGCCTGGGAGCACGGGCTGACCGTCGCGGCTGGCGTCAGCCACAGCGACCCCGACCTCGAGGCGGCCCTCTTCGCCCAACTGCTGCGCCAGCCGCTCGTGGGGCTGATCTACGGCACGATCCTGACCCGCCGCGTCCGCCCCAAGCCCGAGCTCTTCCGCGTCCCGACCGTGCTGCTGAACTGCTTCGCGCAGGACCACTCGCTTCCCTCGGTCTGCCCGGCCGAGCTCCTCGGCGGCTACGGCGCGACCCTGCGGCTGATCCGCGCCGGCCACCGCCGCATCGCCCACATCCACGGCCAGTCCTGGACCGATCCCTCGCGCGACCGGTTGAACGGCTACCGCCGAGCGCTCGCCGAGCACGACATACTCTTCGACCCCGCGCTGGTCCGCCCCGGCAACTGGGAGCCGCCCACCGGCCATGCCAACACGCTGGAACTGATGGCGCTCCCCGACCCGCCGACCGCGATCTTCGTCGCCAACGACATGATGGCGGTCGGCTGCTACGACGCCCTCAAGGAGCTCGGCCTCGCGATCCCCGGCGACGTCTCGGTGATCGGCTACGACGACCGCGAGATCGCGCAGTTCATGCGCCCCCCGCTGACGACGATGGTGCTCCCCCACCACGAGATGGGCCTGCAGGCCGCCTCGACCCTGATCGACGGCCACCTCGGAACCGATGGCCGCCAGCCGCAGATCAAGGTCGAATGCACCCTCGTCGAGCGCGAGTCGGTCGGGCCGCCATCCGGCAGCCGTTGATCAGGGCGAGTCCGCGCGGCGGACAAGTCGCCGCGCGGCCCTGCGGAGCGTCTACACTTCGTCCCTTTGCGAGGGGTCTCCCTGATACCACGATGCTGACGCCCCGGCGTCGCCGCCCCCGGCCTTGCGCACGCACGGCCTGCGACTGCCTACCCCCCCGGGGCGGGCGCACCCGGCAGTTCCGACCGGCGGCAAGCTTGGTCATGTCGACCGCCGGCTCGGCTGCGGCAACGCTTGGTCGGGGTGCGCCAGCCCCACGCGGGCGCAGGCCTTGCTCATCGAGAACGGCATGCAAGGACCACGCCGAAGCGCTGACCGGCTCCCGTATGACAAGGAGATCACCGAAGCCGAGCAGGACGCGCGCCGAGAGAGACCGCACCGGCGCTCAATCGCGGGCCGGCGGGCCCGGGCGCCGCTATCGATAGAAGACGTTCCCGCCGAAAACGCCCACCCGCGGACGGTGCTTGAACCAACCGGGCGACGCCTGCGCCGAGTGGAAGAACAGCGCCCCCTTGGTGAAATCGGGCGCGCCCTGCAGCACGTCGGACGCGACCTTGTAGGCGCGGGCGCGCGGGCCCGCCTCCACCAGCGCGTCCGAGCGCCCGTCGCAGCGGTAGGAAAACTGGCAGCCGTCGCCGACGACGCCGCACACGCTGCGCGGAAACTGCGCGCTCTTCGCCCGGTTGACGATGACGTGGGCGACCGCGGTCTCGCCCTCGAGCCCGGTGCCGCGTGCCTCGAAATAGACCGCCTCGGCCAGGCAGGCGAGCGCGCTTCCCGACCCGCGGCTCGCCTCAGGCGAGGGCGGAGCGGCCGGAGCCGCGGCCACCGGGCCCGGCCGGGTGCAGTTGGCGACGACGAGGAGGGCGGCCAGCAGGGCCGAGACACGCGCGGCGTGACGCAAGGGAAGCACCCGATACCATTGAACCTGCTGGGGTTCCTGCCACAGGCCGGCATCCCTCGTCCACAGGTTGAAAGGTTGTCGGCGGATACTCGCCGATCGATCCGCACGGTGCGCCGGGGTTGAAGCGCCGTGGCCGGGCTGCTTCACTGCCGGCAACAAGGGAGGGTGCCGCGTGGCCGAAGGATCGACCCGGGTCGTCATCGCGGCGCTTGTCGGCAACGCCGCGATCGCCGCGACGAAGTACGCGGCCGCCGCCGCCACCGGCTCGTCGGCGATGTTCGCCGAGGCCGTGCATTCCACCGTCGACACCGGCAACCAGATCCTGCTCCTCGTCGGCTTGCAGCGCGCCGCCCGCCCGGCCGATCCGCGCCACCCGTTCGGTCACGGCAAGGAGCTCTATTTCTGGGCCTTCGTGGTCGCGATCCTGCTCTTCGGCATCGGCGCCGGCGTCTCGATCTACGAGGGCCTGATCAAGTTCCGCGACCCGCACCCCCTTGCCAACGTCGGATGGAACTACCTCGTCATCGCGATCGCCATGGTCTTCGAGGCCGGCGCCTGGTTCGTCGCGTGGCGCGAATTCGACCGCGAGCGCGGCGGCCGCCCGATCCTCGCAACCGTCCGCCAGTCCAAGGATCCGGCCCTCTTCACCGTCCTCTTCGAGGACAGCGCCGCCATCCTCGGCCTCGCCGTCGCCCTCCTCGGCGTCCTCGCCTCCGACAAGCTCGGCTGGCTCCGAGCCGACGCCGTCGCCACGATCGCGATCGGCGGCATCCTCGCCACCGCCGCCGTCCTCCTCGCGATCGAGACTAAGAGCCTGCTGATCGGCGAGGGCGCGAGCCCGGCGCTCGTCGAGGACATCATCGGCACGGCCGGCCGCGCTCCCTTCGTCGAGGCGGTCAACGAGGTCCGCACCCTCCACTTCGGCCCCACCGACGTTCTCGTGAACCTCAGCGTCGACGCCCGCGACGCCATGACCGCCGGCGAGGTCGAGCGCGGGATCGCGGCGCTCGAGGACGAGATCAAGGCACGCCACCCCGAGGTCAGCCGCGTCTTCATCGAGATCCAGGCCGCCAAGGCCAGCGCCGAGGAACTCGCCGAGGGCGATACCGGCGCCAACCACTGACCCGGGAACGCCGGCACCCCGCCCGCCGTTCGCCTCCGAACCCCCGAAGGAGACCCGCATGCCCCACCGCAGCCGCCTTTCGAGCTTCATCATCGACTGCCAGACCGACGACCTCGACGCCGCCGCCGGCTTCTGGTCGGCCGCGCTCGGCCTCGAACCCGGCCCGCACGAGGACAAGTACATCCCGCTCGGCGACCTCGGCAGCCACCACTTCGAGGTGCAGACCGTCAACCACCCCTCGCGCATACACCTCGACATCGAGAGCGACGACATCCCGGCCGAGGTCGCCCGCCTCGAGGCGCTCGGCGCCCGCAAGGTCGCTGAGATCAAGACCTGGGTCGTCATGGAGGCCCCGACCGGCCAGCGCTTCTGCGTCATCCGCGCCCAGACCCCGTACTTCGAGGCCGAGGCGCACACCTGGTCCTGAGGCTTGCCCCGGCCCCCCCTCGCCCCAGATCCGCCGGGAAGCCAGCAGGAACCCGCGATGACCGCCTTCTCCGTCCTCGACCTCGCGCCCATTCCCGAGGGCGGCACCGCCACGGCGGCGCTTGCGAACACCCTCGATCTAGCCCGCCACGCCGAGGCCTGGGGCTACAAGCGCTTCTGGCTCGCCGAGCATCACAACATGCCCGGCATCGCGAGCGCCGCCACCGCCGTCGTCATCGGCCGCGTCGCCGCCGCGACCTCTACCATCCGGGTCGGGGCAGGGGGCATCATGCTCCCGAACCACGCCCCGCTGATGGTCGCCGAGGCCTTCGGCACGCTCGCGACCCTCTTCCCCGACCGCATCGACCTCGGGCTGGGCCGCGCGCCCGGCACCGACATGGCGACCGCCCGGGCGTTGCGCCGCTACCTCGATGCCGCCGACACCTTCCCCCGCGACGTCGTCGAACTCCTGGGCTACCTCGGCGACCCGGTCCCGGGCCGTCCGGTCAACGCCGTGCCGGGCACCGGCACCCACGTGCCGCTCTTCATCCTCGGCTCGAGCCTCTTCGGCGCCCAGCTAGCGGCCCAGCTCGGCCTCCCCTACGCCTTCGCCTCCCACTTCGCCCCGGCCGACCTCGAACCCGCGATCGAGGTCTACCGCAACACCTTCCGCCCCTCGGACCAGCTCGCCGCCCCCTACCTGATCCTCGCCTTCAACGTCTTCGCCGCCGACACCGACGCCGAGGGCCGGCTGCTGCGCTCCTCGATGCAGCAGGCCTTCCTGAACCTGCGCAGCGGCCGCCCGGGCCCGCTGCCGCGGCCGCTGCCCGACCTCGAACGCCGCTACGACCCGATGCTCCTCGCCCAGGTGGAGCGCGCGCTCGCCTGCTCGGCGACCGGGGCGCCCGCGACCGTCCGCGACGCCCTTGCTTCCTTCATCGCCCGCCACACCCCCGACGAGCTGATCCTGACCGGCCAGATCCACGACCACGCCGCGCGGCTCCGCTCGTTCGAGATCGCCGCCGAGGCGATGCGGGCACTGGCGCCGCACCCGGCGGTCGCGGCGCACGGCTGACGCATTGCCTCTGGCCGCCGCCCCCGCCGCGCCTATACTCGCCCGCCCGACCTTCAGCCGAGATCGCCGTCGATGACCCAGGCCGAGCCCGCCGTCGCCGCGCCGATGCCGCGCTTCGCCGAATTCGTCGGCATGATCGCGGCGCTGATGGCGCTGACCGCGCTCTCGATCGACGTGATGCTGCCGGCGCTGCCGCAGATCCGCGACGAATTCGGCCTCACGGACCCCAACCGCCAGCAGCTCGTCATCACCGCCTACGTGACGGGCTTCGCCCTCGGCCAGCTCTTCTACGGGCCCCTGAGCGACTGGCTCGGTCGCAAGACCGTGCTCTTGCCGGGCCTGGCCATCTACGCCGCCGCCTCCTTCGCCTGCTTCGCCGCCCCGAGCTTCGAGGCCCTCCTCGTCGCCCGCTTCGTCCAGGGCCTCGCCAACGCCGCCCCGCGCGTCGTCGCCATCGCCGTCGTCCGCGACGTCTACGGCGGCCGGCGCATGGCCGAAGTGATGTCGTTCGTGATGATGGTCTTCATCGTCGTGCCCGTGCTCGCACCGACCTTCGGCGGCCTCTTCCTGCTCGTCGGCAGCTGGCACCTGATCTTCGCCTTCCTCTTCGCGATCTCGCTCGCCTTCGCGGTCTGGATGGCCTTCCGCCTGCCCGAGACCCGGCCGCCGGCGATGCGCGAGCCCCTGTCGGTCCGCTGGCTCCTCGACTCCTTCGGCGAGGCGGTCCGCCACCGCCAGACCCTCGGGTACACGCTGGCGACCGGCGTAATCTTCGGCTCGCTCATGGGCTACATCAACTCGGCCGAGCAGGTCTTCGTCGAGGTCTACGGCCTCGGCCGGCTCTTCCCGGTCGTCTTCGGCGCCTGCGCCGCCGCCCTCGCGGTCGCGTCCTTCCTCAACAGCCGCCTCGTCGGCCGCCTCGGCATGCGCCGCATCTCGCACGGCGCCATGCTCGGCTTCGTCGTGCTCTCGCTCCTCCACCTCGGGATCGCCGTCGCCACCGGGCGCCCGCCGCTCGCGGTCTTCGTCGTGCTGCTGGCGCTGACCTTGCTCTGCTTCGGGCTGATGATGCCCAACTTCAACGCCCTCGCCATGGAGCCGATGGGCCGCATCGCGGGCACCGCCTCTTCCTTCGTCGGCGCCGTGACCACCGCCGTCGCAGCCGTCCTCGGGCTCGTCATCGGCCAGCTTTACGACGGCACCGTCATCCCGCTGATCGCCGGCTTCGCCGTCTTCGGCACCGCCGGCGCCCTGATCGTCCTCGTCACCGAGCGCTGGCGCCTCTTCGCCGCCGGCACGTTCTAACACGCCGAACGCGAGCCGCCCGCCACAAGCGCCCACTTTCCTATCCTTTTCCTCGCCTATCGGGCAGGTTGCCCCCGCCCCAGGTGGACGGACCGGAGACACGGGGGGCGGGGGGAAGGGGGCTGGGGGACACGCGCGCAACGGCGCGACGGGGCCCCGCGCGGTCGCGCGCGGGAGAACGACTCCGGAGCGCAAGGGCGCTCCGACACCAGCCATGGGAACCGCCGGCCGCACGGCAAGCCCCGGACAATGGTGAAGTCCGGGTTAACGTCCGGAGGCTAAATCCCGCAATATCAATAGCTTATACCACACGCCCGAGCTCGGGTGCCCGCCGCCCGGGCGCCCCCTCACTCGGGATCCGGCGGCCTGCCCTCGCCCGGCGCCCGGCGCGCCTCGAAGAAGAAGCCGTAGGCGGCATAGACCCCGAGCGCCAGGAAGATCACTCCCCAGAACGGCGAGCCGACCGGCAGCCCGAGGAAGCCGAGCAGCCCGAACTCCATCGCCGCCCAGCCGACGCAGAGCGCCACGATCAGGACGCGCACCCAGAGCGGACGGAGCATCCAGTGGTCGGTGTCGAGGAACTTCTGCGCCATGCTCCCACGCTAGCGGCCCAGCGCCCGCGTTGACAAGCGCCCGGCGAGGCGGTTCTAAAGGGCGCGCATCCGCGAACGGGACCGAAATGGCCGACGACCCCTACGCCGCGCTCGGCGTCTCGAAGACCGCGACGCAGGACGACATCCGCAAGGCGTACAAGAAGATCGCCAAGGAGAGCCACCCGGACCTCAACCCGGGCGACCCCAAGGCCGAGGCCCGCTTCAAAGCCGCGGCCGCGGCCTACGACCTGCTGAAGGACGAGGAGCAGCGCCGCCGCTTCGACGCCGGCGAGATCGACGCCCAGGGCCAGGAGCGCCCCGAGCGCCGCTTCTACCGCGAGTACGCCGAGGGCCCCGAGGCCACCTACCACACCTCCCGCGGCTTCGAGGACTTCGGCGACTATTCCGACGTCTTCGCCGACCTCTTCGGCCAGCGCGCCGGCCGCCGCGCCGGCGGAGGAAGCGGCCGCGAGGGCATGCAGATGCGCGGGCCCGACCGCCACTACACCCTCGACGTCGGCTTCCTCGAGGCCGCCCGCGGCGCCACCCGCCGCATCACCCTGCCCGACGGCTCGGTGCTGGACGTGAAGATCCCGCAGGGCCTCGCCGATGGCCAGACCATCCGCCTGCGCGGCAAGGGAGGCGAGGGCTTCGGCGGCGGCCCCGCCGGCGACGCCCTCGTCACGATCACCGTCGAGCCGCACGCCTTCTTCCGCCGCGAGGGCGACGACATCCTGGTAGAGCTGCCGGTGACCCTCGACGAGGCCGTCCTCGGCGGCACGGTCGAGGTCCCGACCATCGACGGCCGCGTCGCGGTCAAGGTCCCGAAGGGTTCCAGCACCGGCCGAACGCTCCGCCTGCGCGGCAAGGGGGTCAAGCGCGGCGACAAGCACGGCGACCAGCTGGTGACGCTCAAGCTCGTCGGTCCGCCCCACGTCGACGACGAGCTCGAGGCCTTCTTCCGCCGCTGGCGCGAGACGCACGCCTACGACCCGCGCAAGGGAGTGATCCCATGACCCGCTATTACTCCGAGACCGAGGTCGTCGCCCGCATCCAGGGGATGACCGTCGCGCGGCTGCGCGCCTTCGTCGCCGCCGACTGCGTCGCGCCCTCCGAGCACGACGGCCGCATGGAATACCGCGACGCCGACGTCGCCCGGCTGCGGCTCCTCGCCGACCTCGCCGCCGACTTCGGCCTCGACCCCGACGCCGCCGCCGTCGTCGTGTCGCTGGTCGACCAGATCCACGGCCTGCGCCGCGAGCTCCGCCGCCTCGGCGAGGCGGTGGCCGCCGAGGAGCCCGCGGTCAGGACCCGCATCCGCCTGCGGCTCGCGCCCCCCGACTGACGGTCAGTTCGGGAAAAGGTCGTCCGCCACCCGCACCTTGACGCCGCCGCCGATGGTGAAGATCCGCGTCCCGGCGACGAAGGCGTTGCGCTCGTCCTTGTCGAGCCACAGCCGCGCCGGCTTCTCGCAGCCGGCCACGTCGCAGATCACCGCCGTCGCCGGGTATCCGAGCGGCAGCGCGTAGCCGACATGCTCGGAATCGTTCGGTCTATGCTCGTCGCACCGGGCAATCGCCATTCCGCTCCCTCCTTCGCCATCCCATAGCCATCCGCCGCCGCGGCGGCAAAGGCAAGCCGCCACGGCCCCTGGCCGCGCTCAGGCCAGGTCGAAGTGGCCGCCCGCGAGGCCGGAGGGATGGATCGAGCGCCCATCGAAGTCCGCCGGGGTCCTGCCGATGCTGGCTTTGCGGCGAGACCCGTTGCATGCTTGCGGCTCGCCCGGCGTCGGGAGGGCGGTCGCGACTCGCAGCCCACCGAGGCGTCGGGCCGCAGAATGTCGCTTGACGAGGCCGCACTGGATGGAATAAATATTCTGCTGCAGCGGAAAACGATGCAGGCGTTCCATTATGCGCCGCTGCCAACGAAGACGATCGGGGCAGGCTCCCGAAAAATCCGGCACAGAACGGGTGCCGCCGGACGCCCACAGTGGAGGATGAACGACCCATGAAGACTTTGCTCGCGGGCGTTGCGCTCTCGGCGCTGCTGGCGCAGGGCGCCATGGCGACGACGGTCGCCGTTTCGATGGCACGCTTCGACGACAACTTCCTGACCGTGATCAGGAACGGCATGGCCGCCTACGCCAAGACCCTCGACGGCGTCGACCTGCAGATCGAGGACGCCGGCAACGACGTCGCCAAGCAGCTCGACCAGATCAACAACTTCGTCGCCTCCGGGGTCGATGCGATCATCGTCAACCCGGTCGATACGTCGGCGACGCAGGCGATGTCGGACGCGGCCAAGGCGGGCGGCATCCCGCTGGTCTACGTCAACCGCCAGCCGATCAACATCGACACGCTGCCCGACAACCAGGCGTTCGTCGCCTCGGACGAGCGCGAGTCGGGCACGCTCGAGACCAAGGAGGCCTGCCGCCTGTTCAAGGAGGCCGGCAAGACCGAGGTCAGCGTCTACGTGATCATGGGCGAGCTCTCCAACCAGGCCGCCCAGCAGCGCACCCAGGACATCCTCGACGTGATCGGCGGCCCCGACTGCGGGGTGAAGGTCAACATCATCGACAAGCAGACCTCGAACTGGATGCGCGACCAGGCGCAGAACCTGATGACCAACTGGCTGTCGACCGGCGCCGCGTTCGACGGCGTCATCGCCAACAACGACGAGTCGGCGATCGGCGCGATCCAGGCGATGAAGGCCTCGGGCGTCGACATGAAGAACGTGGTGGTGGGCGGCGTCGACGCCACCCAGGACGCGCTTCAGGCGATGCAGGCGGGCGATCTCGACGTGACCGTGTTCCAGGACGCGGCCGGCCAGGGCAAGGGCTCGCTCGACGCGGCGCTGAAGCTCGCCAAGGGCGAGGCGGTCGACCAGAAGGTCTACATCCCGTTCCAGCTGGTGACGCCGGCCAACGTCGGCGACTTCATCGCCAAGAACAACTGATCCGGCACAGCCGGGCCGGCGCCAGGGCGCCGGCCCGGATCCCGCGATGCGACGAGCGGGATTAGCGGGGACGTCGCAGGGGGAATCCAACGATGGCACAGACCACCCACGGGGTCGGAGGTCTCACCTTCGACACCTCGAAGCGGCATCGTCCGCCCGAGCTCAACGTCTTCTTCGGCCTGATCCTGATCGTCGCCGTCTTCGAGGCGCTCGGCTGGCTGCTGATGGGCGACTCGTTCCTGTTCAACACCCGGCCGAACGCCACCTCGATCTTCAACACCGCGCGGCTCACCATCATCATCCTGCAGGTGTCGATCGTCGGCATCATCGCCATCGGCGTGACGCAGGTCATCATCCTCGGCGGCATCGACCTTTCGTCCGGCTCGGTCGTCGGCGCCACCGCGATGATCGCCATGAGCTTTGCCCAGGTCTCGATCGTCAACGGCCAGCCGAACCCGAAGATGATGCTGCCCGCCGGCTGGCAGGACCTGCCCGTGATCGTGCCCCTCGTCGTCGGCCTCGCCTGCGGCCTCGTCGCCGGCCTGATCAACGGCGCCCTGATCGCCTACACGAAGATCCCGCCGTTCATCGCCACGCTCGGCATGATGGTGACCGCCCGCGGCCTCGCGAAATGGTGGTCGAAGGGCGAGCCGATCAGCTTCCCGACCGACAGCTATGCCGCCATCGGCAAGGGGATGATGCCGGTCTTCATCTTCATCGCCCTCGCCATCCTCTTCCACCTGATCCTGCGCCACACCGTCTACGGCAAGCACACCTACGCCATCGGCTCCAACGAGGCGGCGGCGCGGATGTCGGGCATCAAGGTCGATCGCCACAAGGTCATGGTCTACACCATCGCCGCGATCCTCGCCTCGATCGCCGCCATCGTGCTCTCGTCCAAGAACCTGACGGCGCAGTCCGGCATGGGCGTCATGTACGAGCTCGACGCCATCGCCATGACCGTCATCGGCGGCGTCAGCCTCTCGGGCGGCCGCGGCTCGATCATCGGCACCGTGCTCGGCGCCCTGATCTTCGGCGTCATCATCTCCGGCTTCACCTTCCTCAAGCTCGACGCCTACTACCAGGAGATGGTGAAGGGCGCGATCATCGTCGGGGCGGTCGTCCTCGACCAGTGGCGGCAGCGCCGCGCCTCGTCGCGGATGTAAGGGAGGACAAGATGAGCGACATCCAGACCAACATCCCGGGCGCCAAGGCGCCCCACTCGACCGCCCCCCTCGGCGACGTGATCCTGAAGACCGAGGGGCTGACCAAGCACTACGGCGGCGTGCACGCCCTCGTCGACTGCAACTTCGAGATCCGCAAGGGCGAGCACGTCGCGATCATGGGCGACAACGGCGCCGGGAAGTCGACCTTCGTCCGGCAGATCACCGCCGTCGAGCGGCGGACCTCGGGCAAGGTCTGGTTCAACGGCCAGGAGGTCGACTTCCTCGGCCCGCTCGAGGCCCGCGAGGCGGGGATCGAGACCGTCTTCCAGACCCTCGCCCTCGCCGACCACCTCGACGTGCCCGACAACCTCTTCCTCGGGCGCGAGAAGATCCGCTTCAGGCTCGGCCCCTTCTCGATCCTCGACTACAAGGGGATGCGCGAGGCGACCCTCGCCGGCCTCAGGAAGACCGGCGTGAAGATCCCCAACATCTCCAACACCATCCAGAACATGTCGGGCGGCCAGCGGCAGTGCGTCGCGATCGCCCGCACCGCCACCTTCCATTCCAAGCTCACGATCATGGACGAGCCCACGGCCGCCCTCGGCGTGCAGGAGACCGCCCAGGTCGAGAACATCATCCGCACGCTCAAGGAGGCCGGCGAGCCCCTGATCCTGATCAGCCACAACATGCGCCAGGTGATGGACCTCTGCGACCGCATCGTCGTCTGGCGCCGCGGCCGCATCTGCGCCAACCTGAAGAAAGAGGAGACCGACGGTCAGGACGTCGTCGCCTACATCACCGGCGCCAAGACCCAGCCGGAATACGCGACCGCCGCATGATGGACGCCGCCGCGACGCCAGCCCGCCACCGGGACACCCGCGCCATCCTCACCGGCGGCGCCCAGGGCCTCGGCCTCGCGATCGGCCTCCGCCTCGCCGCGGAGGGCTGCACCCGGATCCTCGTCGCCGGCCGCGACGAGGCCAAGGGCGCGGCCGCCGTCGCCGAGCTCGCGGCGGCCGGCGCCGAGGCGCGCTTCGTTCGCGCCGACCTCGGCCGGGTCGAGGACTGCTTCGCCCTCGTCGACGCCGCCGCGTGGATGGGCGGTGCCAACGCCCTCGTCAACGCGGCGGCCGCCTGCGACCGCGGCGGGCTCCTCGACACCACGCCCGCGATCTGGGCGAAGCTGATGGACACCAACGCCCGCGGCCCGTTCTTCGTGATGCAGCGTTTCGCGGAAGCCGCGATCGCCCGCGGCGAGCCCGGCTCGGTCGTCAATATCCTCTCGATGGTGATCCACTGCGGCCAGTCGTTCCTCGCGCCCTACACCGCCTCCAAGGCGGCGTTGGCGGCGCTGACGAGAAACCTGGCCCAGGCCCACCGCCGCGACCGGCTGCGCTTCAACGGCATCGCCTGCGGCTGGATGGCGACGCCCGGCGAGGACGCGACCCAGCGCCGCTTTCACGGCGCCGGCGACGACTGGCTGGCGAAGGCCGAGGCCGCGCAGCCGTTCGGCCAGCTCGTCCACCCGGACGAGGTCGCGGGCCTCGCCACCTACCTCCTGGCGCCCGAATCGGGGGTGATGACCGGCGCCGTCATCGACTACGACCAGAACGTGGCCGGCGCCTACCCCGAGTAGCCCCGGTCTCAACCAAGCGAGGGACGCATGACTGTACGTTTCGGCCTGCTCGGCGCCGGGCGCATCGGCAAGGTGCACGGGCGGGCGATCACCGCCAACCCGGACGCGCGGCTCATCGCCGTCGCCGACGCGATGGCGCCCGCCGCCGAGGCGCTGGCGCAGCAATACGGCGCCGAGGTTCGTTCGATCGACGCGATCGAGGTGGCGGACGACATCGACGCCGTCGTCATCTGCACACCCACCGACACACACGCCGATCTCATCGAGCGCTTCGCCCGCGCCGGCAAGGCGATCTTCTGCGAGAAGCCAATCGACCTCGACGTCGCCCGCGTCAAGGCCTGCCTCGCCGTGGTCAAGTCGACCGGCGCCAGGCTGATGGTCGGGTTCAACCGCCGCTTCGACCCGCACTTCCGTGCCGTCCGCGCCGCGATCGACGACGGCAGGATCGGCGCGGTCGAGATGGTCAACATCACCTCGCGCGACCCCGGCGCCCCGCCCGTCGACTACATCAAGCGCTCGGGCGGCATCTTCCGCGACATGACGATCCACGACTTCGACATGGCCCGCTGGCTCCTCGGCGAGGAGCCGGCCGTCGTCGCCGCCTTCGGCTCGGTCCTGACCGACTCCGCGATCGGCAAGGCCGGCGACTTCGACAGCGTCAACGTGCTGCTCGAGACCGTGTCGGGCAGGCAGGCGGTCATCTCCAACTCCCGCCGCGCCACCTACGGCTACGACCAGCGGATCGAGGTCCTCGGCTCGGACGGAATGGTCTCCGCCGAGAACCAGCGCGAGGTCTCGATCGAACTCGCCAACGGCGCGGGCTTTCTGCGCCCGCCGCTGCTCGACTTCTTCATGACCCGCTACACTTCCGCATACGCCGCCGAGATAGAGACCCTGATCGCCGGCCTCCGCGACGGCGCACCGATCGCCCCCTCGGGCGAAGACGGCCTCGCCGCCCTCGCCCTCGCCGACGCCGCAGTCCGCTCGGTCGCCGAGGGCCGCAAGGTCAAGGTCTCGGAGGTGCTGGGCGCCTGACGCGCTGGCTCACCGATATAGTCGACCCTCTTTCCCGCCCTCGTCGCCGGCCGCATCGTCCAGGCAACGGCTGGCGTGATCGGGCCCGGCTGCGTTTGCCCCACCCTCCTGGCAGAACCCGCTTGGGCGGATCGGCCTACTTGACGATCGGGATCTTCGAGCGGTCGATGGTGATGGCGACGGCGGCGATCAGCACGACGCCGAAGACGATGTTCTGGGCGAAGATGTTGACCCCGAGGAAGGTCATCCCGATCCGCACCACCGAGATGATCAGGGCGCCTACAAGCGTCCGCCAGATGCTGCCGACGCCGCCGGTGATGGCGGTGCCACCGACGACCACGGCGGCGATCGAGGGCAGCAGCATCTCGGCTGCGAGCGTCGGCGAGCCGCTGGCGAGCCGCCCGGCGAGGATGACGCCCGCTAGCGCCGCGAAGAAACCCGAGAGGACGAAGGCGAAGACCTTCTGCCGGTTGACCTTCACGCCCGAGGCGTAGGCGGCGGGCTCACCCGCCCCGATCGCCGCCGAGTAGCGTCCGAAGCGGGTGTGCGCCTGAAGGACGTGGGCGACGATCAGCACGACGAACCCGATGACGACGACGTTCGGGACACCGAGGGCGTCACCGGTGACCCAGGTCAGGTAGCCGCGCTCTTCGGCACCGAGCGTGATCGAGCGCTCGCCGGAGCTGACCAGCGCCGTCGAGGAGAGGACGCCGCCCATCGCGAGCGTGGCAATGAAGGAGGGGATGCGCAGCCGGGTGTGGGCGAGGCCGGACAGGAGGCCGGCGAGGGCGCCGAGGGCGAGGGCGGCGAGGAAGGAAAGGTAGCCGAGTGACGAGAGGGTAAGGGCGACGACGACGCTCGCGAGCGAGGCCATCGACTGCAGCGACAGGTCGATGCCGCCGAGCATGATCACGAAGGTGACCCCGGTCGCGAGGATGAAGAGGACCGCCGTGTCGCCGGCGAGCTCGATCAGTGTCTGCGGCTGCAGGAAGACCGGCTGCAGTGCGCCGACGATTGCGACAAGGACGACGAGGGTGATGACCGGCAGCCACTGGCGCACACGATCGCGATCGAAGCGGGGCACGGACATCAGACCATGTGCCCGATCAGGTCGACCTGGCGCGGCTTCCTGCCGGGCGCCGCTTCCGTACGGTAGGTGATGGCGCCGTCGCGCATCACGAGGACCGTGTGGGCGAGGCCGATCGTCTCCTCTAGGGTGTCGGAGGTGAGGATAACCCCGACCCCCTCGGCGGTGACGGCGCGGACGAGCTCGTAGACCTCCTCCTTGGCGCCGACGTCGAGGCCGCGGGTCGGGTGGTCGAGGATCAGGATGCGCGACTTCGCCTCCAGCCACTTCGCGAGGACGACTTTCTGCTGGTTGCCGCCCGAGAGGTTGAGGCAGAGCGTGTTGATCGAGGGCGTGCGGATGCGCAGCCGTTCGACCCAGCTCTCGGCGAGCGCGCGCTCGCGGCGGCCGTCAATCAGGCCGTACCGGGTTAGGCCCGCTAGGCTGGCGAGGGTCATGTTGGCGGCGACCGGGAGGAAAAGGACGAGCCCCTCGACCCGGCGCTCGCGCGGGATGCAGCCGATCCCGGCGTCGACTGCCTCGGCGGGGGTTGCGAAGCGGGCGGGGTGGCCGGCGACGGTCAGCGTGCCGCCGTCGTGCGGGAGGAAGCCCGCAAGCGTGCGGGTCAGCTCCTCCCGGCCGGATCCGATGACGCCGGCGATGCCGAGGATCTCGCCGGCGTGGAGGGTGAAGTCCACCTTCTCATAGGCGCCTGCGAGGGAGAGGCCCTTGGCCTCGACCAGCACCTCGGAGCGGTAGGGCTGCTGCAGCGGCTCGCGGTAGTATTCCGCCTGCAGGCTGCGGCCGACCATCCAGTGGTGCAGCGTCGGGACGTTGGCCTTCGCAGCCTCGAGGTCGGCGACCACCGCACCGTCCTTCATCACGTAGATGCGGTCGGAGAGCTCGAGCACCTCATCCAGCCGGTGGGACACGAAGATGAAGGAGGCGCGGTCCTTCAGCGCACGCACGCGGTCGAACAGGACGTTGATCTCGGCCTTCTCGAGCACCGAGGTCGGCTCGTCGAGGAGGACGACGAGGTGGCCCCCGGAGGCTTCTTCCAACGTCAGCGCCTTGGCGATCTCGACCATCTGCCTGGCGGCGAAGTCGAGTTCGTCGGCGCGGGTGCGCGGGTCGACGTCGAGCTTGACCTTCGCGAGCTGGCGGGATGCGGCGGCGTAGAGCCGCTTCCAGTCGACCAGCCGCGCGCGGATGAACTGCGCCTCGCTGCCCAGGTAGATGTTCTCGCCGACGGTGAGGTTGGTGAGGAGCGATTGCTCCTGGAAGACCATGCCGATGCCCTGGCGGTTGGCATCGGCCGAGTCGGCGAGCCGCACCGGCTTGCCAGCGATCAGGATCCGCCCCGAGTCGGGTTGGTAGACCCCGGAAAGGATCTTCATAAGCGTCGACTTGCCGGCTCCGTTCTCGCCGATGAGCCCGACGATCTCCCCGCGGCCGACCTCGATCGAAACGTCCTTCAGCGCATGCACGCCCGGGAAGCTCTTGTTGACGCCCTCGAGCGCCAGCACCGCCTCGCGGCTCACTTCACCACCCGCATCTTGCGGCGGTCGACGGAGAGGGCGACGGCGGCGATGATCATCACCCCCTGCACGCCGATCTGCACGCTTGGCGGCACGCCCATCAGCACCATCCCGTTCGAGAGCACGACGACGATGAGCACGCCGACGAGTGTCTGCAGCACACCTCCGGTTCCGCCCCAGAGCGCCGTGCCGCCCACCACCACGGCGGTGACGGTGGTGAAGAGCCTGCCGGTGCCGATCTGGGCGTTGCCTAGGCCGAGCTGCGCCGCGGCGAGGATGCCGCCGACGGCGTAGAAGGCGCCGGCGAGGGTGAAGGCCGTGATCCTCACCCGCGCGACGTTGATGCCGGAGAGGGCCGCCAGATCCTCGCCGCCGCCGAGCGCATAGAGATACCGGCCGAACCGGGTGTAGTTCTGGATCACCAGCGCGACGAGCAGGCAGGCGAGCGCCAGCCAGACCCCCCAGGGAAAGCCCATGAAGCGCTGGATCGCGAGGCCGCGGATCATCGGGTCGTTGATGCGGATCGCCATGCCGCCGAGGAGCGCGTTGGCGGCGCCGACGCCGATGAACCAGGTGCCGAGCGTCGCCATGAACGAGGGGATGCGCAGCTTCACGTGGATGAGGCCATTCACGAAGCCGATCATCGCCCCGACACAGAGGACTGCGGCGACGCCGCGCAGGCCGAGGTCGTTCGAGTTGGCGCCGTTCATCACCAGCATTGAGAGGACGACCGCCGCCGATGTCAGCACCCCTTCGACCGAGAGGTCGATGGAGCCCATCAGGATGATGAAGGTGGCGCCGATGCCGAGCACCAGCGGGATCATCGCCGTCTGGCTGATCCGCACCGCGTTGCCGAACGAGAGGAAGTTCGGGTTGATCAGCGCGATGGCGGCGCACAGCGCCACCAGCACCGCCAGCGGCGCCCAGGCGGCCAGCCGCCAGCGCCGCGGCGCCGGAGGCGCGTCCGTTGCGGTTGTGCTCAAGGCGGGGTTCCTTCAGGGGAAGGGCGCGCGCGGACCCCGCGCGCGCCCAGGCCTGATCAGCTGTACTGGATCTGCCCGCTGACGCGGCCCCAGATGTCGTTCCAGTCGAGCTCGGGAGCTTTCTCGATGTTGTCCGCGTAGAACTGCTTCGCATTGTCGGCGGTCACCGGTACGCCGGTGCCGTAGAACTCGCGGTGCTCCTTGGGCTCCTTGGACGGATCGAAGGCGCCGGTCTTGGCGTGGTAGCCGATCGATAGCCCCATGCCGCCCTGCCAGAACGGGTCCCAGGACACCGTCCCGGCCATTTCGCCGTTGAGGATCGCCTCGACGGCGAGCTGGATGCCGTCGATGCCGGTCACCGGGACCTTGCCGGCGCGGCCGTCGGCGCGCAGCGCCTCCACGGCGGCGAGCGCCATGTCGTCGTTGGCGGCCCAGATGCCGGTGATCTCGTCACCGAACTGGGTGAGCCAGGCGTTGGTCTTCTCGAGGCCCTCGGTCGCCGACCAGTTGGCGACCTGGAAGTCGAGGAGCTTCACGTCCTTGTTCGCGTCCAGCGCCTGCATCAGGCCGGCCTTGCGCTCGATCGCCGGCACGTTCGACTCGATCCCGCCGAGGGCGACGATGCCGCCCTTGCCGCCCATCGCCTTGATCAGCGCCTCCGCCATCTGCTTGCCGTAGGGCACGCCCGAGAACGAGATGTGCGAGACGTAGTTCGGGTCGTGGTCCCAGGGATGCAGGTCGGCGGGCTTGTTCCACTGCGTCACGACGTAGGCCCCCGCACCCTGGCATGCCTCGACGATCGGCCGCGCGTCCGGGCTGTCGTTGGGGTCGACGTTGATGACGGCGTTGCCGCCGGTCTTGGCGAGGATCGCCTTGATGTCGGCGATGCCCTTCTCGGAGTTGCCCTCGGTGACGAGCGTCACGTACTCGGCCCCGACCGACTTCGCGAAGGCCTCGCCGCCCTTGTTCCAGGTCGCGTGGTAGGGGTTCGAGAGCGAGCGGATCGAGTTGACCACGGTCGGCGTGTCGGCTGCCCAGCCGCGGCGGGTGATGATCGCCGGCGACGCCACGACGACGCCGACAGCCGCGGCACCCTTCAACAATCCGCGCCGATCGATGCGTACGGTACCCTCGTTCTTCTCTGTCATGTCATGTTCCTCCCCATTTATGAGCGTCGAGGCCCGGCGAACGCTTTCGGTATTGATTGTCTTCTCGAACCACCGTCAGGCTTGCCGCTTACGCCACACTCGCGCAGCGTCTGCCGCACCCGAGTGCTTCGCTGATCGGTAGGCAGCGTCCCGGCCACATCCAGCTATGCAAGCGCCCGGAAGCCTGTCAACGGGGAACACTGCGTGTTCGAGGCCTGGCCTCGGGCACGGGGGGTCCAGAGGCGCACGAAAAGCTCAACAACGACGCGACGGCAAACGCCCAGGAAGACGACCTGCTTCGTTCGGTCCCGCCGGTCGCTCCAGGCGGCGTCCCGGAGAGGTAAAGACATGGTAAAGATCGCTGAATAAAGATGTTTTATTTCAGATACTTGCCATTCGCCCAATAGCTGAGGGCATGAGTTCCGGGCCCGCGGACACCGGTCGCGCCAAGGCGCTCGCGTGATCGGTCTCGCGACGACGCGCCCGGTTGAACAGCAAGGGCTCGCCGCCCTATCCTGCCGCATCCCGGAGGTCGCCATGCCCGATGCCGCGCTCGCCGTCCCCGCCGACCTGCTTGCCCGCGAGGCCGAACTGCGCGCACGCATCGGCAGCGTTCGGATGCGCGACGCGGCCAACGCGCTCGGGGTGCCGGAGGCGGCGCTTCTCGAGGCGCGGCGCTCCACCGGGGACGCCGTTCGGCTCGCGCGGCCCGATGGTCCCGGGGGTTTCGGGGCAATTCTCGCGCGGCTGCCGGAGGTCGGTGAGGTGATGGCCCTGACCCGCAACGACGCCTGCGTGCACGAGCTTCAAGGCCGCTTCGCCGTCCCCGAGATCGAGGGCGGCATGGGCCAGGTCGTAGGTGAGATCGACCTGCGGCTGTTCCTGCGGCACTGGGTCATCGGCTTTGCGCTCGAAGAGGAGACGCGCTCGGGACGCCGCCGGAGTCTCCAGTTCTTCGACGCCGCTGGAGGTGCGATCCACAAGATCTATGCGACCGAAGCGACCGACCGGGTGGCCTTCGAGCGCATCGTCACCGATGCGCAGGATCGAGGCGCCACACCGGCCCGCTTCGCGCCGGTCAAGGATGCGGCGCCGGAGCGGCCCGACGCCGAGGTCGACGTAGCCGGCCTCGTTGCGGCCTGGGAGGCGCTCGCGCACACCCA
Organism: Amaricoccus sp.; assembly: GCA_046348915.1. Taxonomy (GTDB): domain Bacteria; phylum Pseudomonadota; class Alphaproteobacteria; order Rhodobacterales; family Rhodobacteraceae; genus Amaricoccus. The sequence continues at coordinate 146,981 of JAXMDH010000019.1, read as the reverse complement.
CGAGTTCTTCCTGCTGCTGCGCCGGTTCGGGATCGGCCGCGCACAGGCGATGCGGCTGGCCGGATCGGACCGCGCACGGCCGCTGTCGCTCGACGCAGCGCGGACTGCTCTCGAAGAAGCCGCCGCTGCGACGCTGCCGATCATGGCCTTCGTCGGCAATCCCGGGTGCGTGCAAATTCATTCCGGGCCGGTGCACCGGATCGAGAAGGTCGGCCCGTGGCTGAATGTACTCGACCCACGGTTTAACCTCCACCTCCACACCGATCGGGTCGCGACAGCCTGGGCGGTGCGCAAGCCGTCGGTGAACGGCGAGATCCACTCGGTCGAACTCTACGACACGGCCGGGGAACTCGCTTGCCAGCTCTTCGGCCACCGTCAGGCCGGTGGCACCGAACGCGCCGATTGGCGCGCACTCGTCGGCGCCCTCCCCTCCCGCGAGGCGTGATCGCGCCCGTGGCAAGCGTCCGCCGTCGATGCGTTCCGGGAGGACCTCGCCCTGCGCCCATTCGGTCGGCCCCATGGCTCTCGCAGGGACAAGCGCGAGGGCCGGCTCGATGCGGGAAGATTGTCCTTGCCGGAACGGACGCCGCATGTAGCCTGTGCAGCAGGCGAGTGGCGCCCTGGAAGGCGCGCGATCGCTCCAAAGAAGAGGGGGACAATCATGGTTACGATCCGCATCCTCGTGCTGGCCGCACTAGCGCTTGCTGCCTGCACACCGGCGAATACGCCGGTGTCTGGCCCGGGTGACGTGGCGCCGTCCGGCGGGACGGCCGGACCCATGGGCGAGGCCTACTGCGAAAAGACCCCGGCCGATCCTAACGACCTTGCGAACTGGGAGCAGATCTGCCAGCCCGGCGGCCGCCGCTGATGCGGCGCCAACCCGCCGGCGTGATCCCGCCTGGGACTTGAGCCCGCAACGAGCAAGGCTCGTGATTCAAGCTCTCAACAAGAGGGCTTGATTACCGGACCGCGGGCCAAGCTGAGCGACAAACTGCGGGTTATTGGCGTGGCTCTCTTGCCATCGAGGCGGCGCTGATTGCGCGGACGTACGACCGCCGGCTAAGCGACGGCACCCCTGTGTCTGTGCATCGTCTGCCGGGGCGGTCCTTCGCCGCGCCATGAAAGCGCGCGCGTATGTCCAGACAAGCGCCCCTCGCGCGTCATCCTCACGGCGGTGCATGCTGCCCGCCGCAAGAATGACGGAGGACGCCGATGCACTATCTACTGCTGCTCCATATCGACGAGGCGGCCTGGCCCAAGATGACCGAAAGCGAACGCGAGCAGGGCTCGGCGGCGTATACCGCCTTCACCGATGCTCTCCGCAACGCGGGCGCGCTGGTCGGCGCCAACCGGCTGCAGCCGACGTCGTCCGCCACCACAGTGCGACTTGCCGACGGCAAGCCGCAGGTTCTCGACGGCCCCTACGCCGACTCCAAGGAGCAGCTCGCCGGCTACTATCTGATCGACGCGCCCGACCTCGATGCGGCGATCGCCTGGGCCGCGCGCTGCCCGACGGCTAACCACGGCGTCGTCGAGCTCCGGCCGGTCTGGGAGATGTGACGGCGTGAACCGGCCGGTCGACCCATCGGAGCTCGGTTCGGAGCGGGCGCGCGAGGCGGCAGACGCCGTCGCGCGCCGCAGCTACGGCAAGCTCGTCGCCTTCCTCGCGGCGCGCAGCCGCGACGTCGCCGCAGCCGAAGACGCGCTCGCCGACGCCTTCGCGGCGGCGCTGGCCGACTGGCCGGGCCGCGGCTGCCCGGCGAACCCCGAGGCCTGGCTGATGACGGTCGCACGACGCCGGCTGGTCGACCGGGACCGGAGGCGGCGCAGCGGCGAGGCCGCGGCGCCGGCTCTGGCGCTGCTCGCCGAAGGGCTTGCCGACGCGGCGGGGCCAGGGCTGCCCGACGACCGGCTGGCGCTCCTCTTCGCCTGCGCGCATCCCGCGCTCGACCCCGGAATCCGTGCACCGCTGATGCTGCAGGTTGTCCTCGGGCTCGACGCCGCCCGGGTCGCGTCGGCGTTCTTGGTTTCGCCAGCGGCGATGGCCAAGCGGCTTGTGCGGGCCAAAGGCAAGATCCGTGAGGCCGGGATCCCCTTCGCCGTTCCCGAGCAGGCCGACCTTGCGCCCCGGCTCGACGCGGTGCTCGATGCGATCTATGCCGCCTTCGCCGAGGGCTGGACCGACCCCGAGGGCACCGATGCCGCACGCCGCGAGCTGACCGGCGAGGCAATTTTCTTGGCGCGGGTTGTCGTCGGGCTGCTGCCGGACGCACCCGAGGCGCTCGGGCTCCTTGCGCTGATGCTGCACGCCGAGGCCCGCCGGGCGGCGCGGCGGGATGCCGACGGTGCCTTCGTGCCGCTCGGCTGGCAGGACGCGGCGCTTTGGGACGCGGGCATGATCGCCGAGGCCGAGGCGTTGCTCTATCGCGCCAGCGCGATGGGCGCCATCGGACGGTTCCAACTCGAGGGTGCGCTGCAATCGGCACATGTGCATCGCTGCCGCACCGGCCGATCGGACTGGCCGCGCGTGGTCGAGCTCTACGATGCGCTCTTCGCCGTAACCGGCTCGCCGGTCGTCGCGATCAATCGGGCGCTGGCGTTGGCCCGGCGCGACGGACCAAATGTGGGTCTCGCAGGGCTCGACGCGGTCGCGGCCGACGTCCGGGTGGTGGAGTACCAGCCCTACTGGGCAGCCCGGGCCGAGCTCTTGACCCGCGCCGGCGATCTACCGGCCGCCCGCGAGGCCTATGCGATCGCGATCGGGCTCGAGCGCGATCCGGCGGTGCGCAGCTTCCTGCAATCCTGCCGCACGAGTCTCGGCGGCTAAGGGGCGTCAGAACCGGCCAAGCGGCCTGTAAGCTGCGCTCACAAGTCAAGTGTCTGGTATGCAATCATTTTGTCTTGGCGGCTTAACCATCTGTTCATCATCGGGCCGAGATTCGGCCAAGTCGAGCTCGCTTAATAGAGGTCATTCAGAGCCGGTAGGCCGCCTTCGCCAGACCGTAGGCGAGGTCGCGGGCGAGCTCGAGCGCCTCGTCTTCGGCCAGGCGGCCGGTGGCGACGAGTGTCGCGAGGAAGGCGCAGTCGACGCGGCGTGCCATGTCGTGGCGGGCGGGGATCGAGCAGAAGGCCCGGGTGTCGTCGTTGAACCCGACGGTGTTGTAGAAGCCCGCGGTCTCGGTCGTGAGCTCGCGGAAGCGGCGCATGCCCTCGGGGCTGTCGAAGAACCACCAGGGCGGCCCGAGGCGGAGCGCGGGATAGACACCGGCGAGGGGGGCGAGCTCCCGCGAGAGGGTCGATTCGTCGAGCATGAAGAGGATGATCGCGAGCTCGGGGCGCATGCCGACCGCGTCGAGGAGCGGCCTCAGAGACCGGACGAAGTCGGTGCGTGACGGAATGTCGAAGCCCTTGTCGCGGCCGAACCGTGCAAGCACCTCCGGGGAATGGTTACGGATCGAGCCGGCGTGGATCTGCAGGACGAGGCCGTCGTCGAGGCTCATCCGGGCCATCTCGGTGAGCATCTGTCCGCGGAAGGCGTCGGCGTCCCCTGCCCCACCCTTGCCCGCGAGGACCCGCGCGAAGAGCGCGGCGGCGTCGGATTGCGGCAGGTCCTCGGTGCGGGCGGTCGGGTGGCCGTGGTCGGAGCTGGTCGCACCGAGCGTCCCGAAGAAGGCGCGGCGCTGGCGGTGCGCCTCGAGGTAGCCGGACCAGGTCGCGGTGTCACAGCCGGTCAACTCGCCTAGGCGGGCGACGTTGGCGGCGAAGCCGGGGAACTCCGGGTCGACGACAGCGTCCGGGCGGTAGGCCGGGAGGACGCGGCCGCGCCAACCCGAGTCGCGGATCATCTGGTGCCAGCGGAGGTCGTCCAGGGCGCTGTCGGTCGTGGAGATGACCTCGATGCCGAAGCGTTCGAAGAGCGCGCGCGGGCGGAACTCGGGGCGCGAAAGGCAGTCGGCGATCGCGTCGTAGGTCCGGTCGGCGGTGGCGGCCGAGGGGCGGATGTCGAGGCCGAAGACGGTCTCGAGGGTGTGGTCGAGCCAGAGCCGCGACGGGGTGCCGCGCAAGAGGTGGTAGTTCTCGGCGAAGCGGCGCCAGATCTTCCGGCCGTCGGTCTCGGTCGGGCCGCCGTCCGTCAGCGGGACCCCGAGATCAGTGAGCGGCACGCCCTGCGAGCAGAGCATGCGGAAGACGTAGTGGTCGGGAACCACGAAGAGCTGTGCGGGGTCGGGAAAGGGCGCATCCTCGGCGTACCAGCGCGGGTCGGTATGGCCGTGCGGCGAGATGATCGGCAGGAACTGCACGGTACCGTAGAACTCGCGGGCGAGCCCGCGCACCGCCGGCTCGACCGGAAACAGCCGGTCCGGATCGAGCAGCCCCTGGCCCGCTCTCTTGCGCACGGCGACCCTCCCTTGTCGGTCACTGGGCATGCTACTGATCCGTGGACGCGGCGGCCAGCCTCGAAGGGGCACGGTTTCTGCGCGGCTTCGCGGGGAGGCGCACATGCGTGAATCTGACTTCTGGTCGGGCGCGATGGGCAGGCAATGGGCCGAGCACGCGGACGATCTCGACGAGCAGCTCGAGCCGGCCGGGAACGAGGGGCTTTCGGTGCTGCTGGCGCAGCCCGGCGAGGTGGTCCTGGACCTCGGCTGCGGGTCGGGCGGGGTCGTTGCGCAGCTCTGCGCGGCGGTGGCGCCGGGCGGGTCGGTGACCGGGCTCGACATCTCGGGCGACCAGATCGCGATCGCTCGGCGGCGGGTCGCGAGTCCGCTGGCGCGGTTCGAGCTGGGCGACGCGGAGCGCTTCGCGTTCGCGCCGGGAAGCTTCGATGCGCTGTTCTCGCGCTTCGGCTGCATGTTCTTCAACGAGCCGGCGAAGGCGTTCGGCAACGTGCATGCGGCGATGAGGCCGGGGGCGCGCGGAGTGCTGGTGGTCTGGCAGGAGGCTCGGCTCAATCCGTGGGCCTCGGTGCCGGCGGAGGTGGCGGCGGAGCTGCTCGGGCCCGGGGATCCGGTGGTGCCGGGCGCCCCGGGGGTGTTCTCCTGGGCTTCGCCCTCGGCGATCCAGCCGATGCTGGAGGGGGCAGGCTTCTCGGACGTGACATGGACCGCGCGTGAAACGACGCTGAAGATCAGCGAGGGGACCGAGGGCGGGGCGATCGAGCGCGCGGTCAGCATGCTGTTCCGGGTCGGTCCCCTGGCGCGGCGGATCCGCGGCCAGCCGGAGGCGGTTCGCGCGGAGGCGGCGCGGCTGCTAGCGCCGCGGCTCGAGCGATTCCTCGACGGCGAGGCCGTGCAGATGCGGGGGGCGATCTGGGTGGTGCAGCTCAGGAGCTGAAGGGCCGCCTTGCGGCGGCCCTTCGCGTTCTTCGTGCCGGGCCCGGCGGTCAGGCGGCGACTGCGACGGGCATGCCTTCGTCGTCGGTCTCGACGTCGCCGTTGAGGACCGCCGCGAGCCGCTCCTCGTCGAGCTCGCCTTCCCATCGGGCGACGACGATGGTGGCGACGGCGTTGCCAACGAAGTTGGTCAGCGCCCGGACCTCGGACATGAAGCGGTCGACGCCGAGGATCAGCGCCATACCGGCAACCGGAACCGAGGGGACGACCGAGAGGGTGGCGGCGAGGGTGATGAAGCCCGCGCCGGTGATGCCCGCGGCGCCCTTGGACGAGAGCATCGCGACGAGGAGCAGGATGACCTGGTCCGAGAGCGAGAGTTGGATGTTGCAGGCCTGGGCGATGAAGAGGGCGGCCAGCGTCATGTAGATGTTGGTGCCGTCGAGGTTGAAGGAGTAGCCGGTCGGGACGACGAGGCCGACGACTGAGCGCTTGGCACCGGCGCGCTCCATCTTCTCCATGAGCGAGGGCAGCGCTGCCTCGGAGGACGAGGTGCCGAGGACGAGGAGCAGCTCCTCCTTCAGGTAGCGGATGAGCTTGAGGATCGAGAAGCCGTTCCACCAGGCGACGGTACCGAGGACGACGAGGACGAAGATGAGCGCGGTCAGGTAGAAGGTGCCGACGAGCATCGCGAGGTTCAGCACCGAGCCGATGCCGTACTTGCCGATGGTGAAGGCCATCGCGCCGAAGGCGCCAAGCGGGGCCGCCTTCATCAGGATCTCGACCAGCTTGAACATCGGCGCGGTCATCGACTGCAGGAAGTCGAGGACGGGCTTGCCGCGGTCGCCGACGGCGGCGAGCGCGATGCCGAAGAGCACGGAGAAGAACAGCACCTGCAGGATGTTGCCGTCGGAGAAGGCGCCGACGACGGTGTTGGGGATGATGCCCTGCAGGAAGCCGACGACGGTGGTGTCGTGCGCCTTGGCGGCATAGTCGGCCACGGCCGAGCCGTCGAGGGTTGCGGGGTCGATGTTGAGACCGGAGCCCGGCTGGATGATGTTGCCGACGATGAGGCCGACGACGAGGGCGAGCGTCGAGAAGGTTAGGAAGTAGGCGAAAGCCTTGCCGGCGACCCGGCCCACCTTCTTGAGGTCGGACATGCCGGCGATGCCGGTCGTCACGGTCAGGAAGATCACCGGCGCGATGATCATCTTGACGAGCTTGACGAAGGCGTCGCCGAGCGGCTTCAGGCTGGCGCCGAAGTCGGGCCAGAAGTGGCCGACGGTGATGCCGAGCAGGATGGCCGCCACCACCTGGAAGTAGAGCTGACGGTAGAACGGCTTCGGCGCGTGCGCCCCGCCTGGGGCCTGGTGGGCTATGTGCATGGTCTTCCTCCGGTGGCTGGGGCTCTGCCCGTCTGGTTGGTGTCTGCGCGGCGGGTGCCGCAACGCGCTGCGCGTCATCCAACCCCATGCAATCACCGTGCCAACGTGGTGATGGCAAGATTTGAGTTACGTTACAGTCGCTTGGCAGCGGCCTCGCGGAGGCTTGCGCGTGCGGTTTTCCGCACAACCACGCTGTTCACAGGCGATTATCCGCACTAGCATGCCAAGCCGATGGCACTGACACAGGCAACCGGAGGATCAGGCCGCCGCATCGGCACCGGCACCGCGGTGGTCGGGCTGGTGGTGCTGGCGCTCCTCGCGCTGACCCTCGCCGCAGGGCGGATGGGCCGTGATCGGGCTGGGGCGGGGCTCGCGGACCGAGCGACAGGGGCGCTGCCGCTCGCGAACGCGCCGCTGGCGGCGACGATCGAGAAGCAGCGGCTGATCCCGATGGTGCTCGCTCGCGACCCGGAGGTGATCGCACTCCTCGCCGCCCCGACGGACCACGCGCGGGACATACTGGATGGCAAGCTCGCCGACATCGCCGCCGAGGCAAGCTCCTCGGTCATCTACGTCGTCGGCCGCGACGGCATCGCCATCGCCGCCAGCAATGCCGGCACGCCGCAGAGCTTCGTCGGCAGCGACTACGGTTTCCGCACCTATTTCACGAGCGCGATGGCCGACGGGTCCGCGCAGCAGTATGCGCTCGGCACAGTGAGCGGACGCCCCGGCCTCTACCTGTCGCAGCGGGTCGAGAGCGTAATGGGGCCGCTCGGGGTCGTCGTGGTAAAGGTCGAGTTCGACGAGCTCGAGGCGCGCTGGCGCGAAAGCGGGCTCGTCGTCCAGGTTACAGATGCCGCCGGGGTCGTGCTGCTGGCAACCGACCCGGCCTGGCGCTTCGGCATGACCCGTCCGATTGCCGACGAGGCGGCCGCCCGCGCAGCGCTGCAGCTAGACGGCCCGCTGGTCCGGGTCCCGCTGAGCGTCGAGGCGGAGGGACGGGCCCGCATCGGGGGCGCGCCCTTCGTGCAGGCCGCGGCTCCGGTGGGCGCCTCCGCCCCCGGCTGGACCCTGTCGGTCTTCTTGCCGGCCGAGCCGGCGCTGACGGCCGCAGCGCGCAGCGCGCAGCTCACGGCGCTTCTCGCCGGGCTGCTTGCTGCAGTAATCGGATATGCGGTGCTGCGCCGCCGGCGCTGGGCGATGGCGCGACAGGCGGCGCTCGCCGGCCTCAATGCCGAGCTCGAACATCGGGTGGCGCTCAGGACAGAGGAACTCAATCGCTCCAACGCGGCGCTCGCCGGCGAGATTGCCGAGCGCGAGGCGGCGGAGAAGCGCGCGCGGCGGCTGCGGGACGAGCTTGCCCAGGCCAACCGGCTGTCGATCCTAGGGCAGGTCTCGGCGGGGGTCGCGCACGAGATCAACCAGCCCTTGGCTGCGATCCGCGCCTATGCCGAGACCGGCGGGCGGCTGCTCGACGCCGGGCAGCCCGAGGAGACGCGGGGAAATCTGCGCGAGATCGTCGGGATCACCGAGCGGATCGCGGCGATCACCCAGGCGCTGCGAGGCTTCGCGCGGCGCGGCACCGGCGAGCTGCGCCCAGTCGCGGTGGAGGAGGCTATCGACGGGGCGCTCGGCCTCCTCGCGGGGCGGATCCGGGATGCCGGGGTCGCGGTCTCGCGGTCGCCGCGGACGGAGGGCACCGAGGTGACGGCCGGGCGGATCCGGCTGGAGCAGATCCTCGTCAACCTGCTGCAGAACGCGCTCGACGCGGTCCGCGGGACGCCCGATCCCGCCGTCAGGATCGGCGTCGCGGCGGGCGCCGAGCGGATCGCGATCACCGTCGCCGACAACGGGCCGGGGATTGCGCGAGCGGTGCGCGAGCAGCTGTTCATGCCGTTCACCACCACCAAGGAGACCGGGCTCGGCCTCGGGCTCGTCATCTCGAGCGACCTCGCACGCGAGTTCGGCGGGGTGCTGCGGCTGGAGCCGGAGGACGGCCCGGGCGCGGCCTTCACCCTCGAGCTGCCGAGGGCGGCATGAGCGGTCCGGTCGCCTTCGTCGACGACGATCCGGACCTGCGGCGAGCGACGGCGCAGATGCTGCGGCTGGCGGGCTTCGAGGTGCATGCCTTCGGCGGGGCCGAGGAGGCGCTCGCGGCGCTCGACGCGGGCTTCGGCGGGCCAGTCGTGACCGACATCCGCATGCCGCGGATGAACGGGCTGCAGCTCTTCGAGCGGCTGAAGGCGATGGACCCGGAGCTGCCGGTGCTGCTCGTCACCGGCCATGCCGACGTGGACCTTGCGGTCGCGGCGCTCAAGGACGGGGTCTACGACTTCATCTCGAAGCCGTTCGATGGCGAGCGGCTGGCGACGGCGGTCGGGCACGCCGCGGAGAAGCGGCGACTGGTGCTGGAGAACCGGCGGCTGCGGGCTGCGGCGGAGGCGCCGGCGGACCTGCCGCTAATCGGGGACGCGCCGGGCATCCGCCGGCTGCGCGAGACGATCAGGAACGTGGCCGACGCCGACGTCGACGTGCTGGTGTTCGGCGAGACCGGCTCGGGCAAGGAGGTCGTCGCAGCCCTGCTGCACGAGTGGAGCCGCCGGAAGGCGCGCAACTTCGTGGCGCTCAACTGCGGCGCGTTGCCCGAGAGCGTGCTCGATAGCGAACTCTTCGGGCACGAGGCTGGCGCCTTCACCGGCGCTGATCGCAAGCGGATCGGGCGCATCGAACACGCGGGCGGCGGTACGCTCTTCCTCGACGAGATCGAGTCCTGCCCTCCAGCGATCCAGGTCAAGCTCCTGCGCGTGCTCGAGACGCGCGAGGTCGAGCCTCTCGGGACCAACGAGCGCCGGCGGCTCGACCTGCGGATCGTCGCGGCGACCAAGGTCGACCTCGGCGACCCCGCCGCGCGCGGCGGCTTCCGCGAGGACCTCTACTACCGGCTCAACGTCGTCACGCTGCGCATCCCGCCGCTGCGAGAGCGCCGGGTCGACGTGCCCCTGCTCTTCGCGCATTTCCTGCACCGCGCTGCCGGACGGTTCCGCCGAGAACCGCCGGAGATTACCGGGGCCATCCTCCGCCATCTGCAGCAGCACGACTGGCCCGGCAATGTACGAGAGTTGATGCATTTCGCCGATCGCGTGGTGCTCGGGCTCGCGCCCGATGAGCCGCGCCCGGCTGCGGCCGTTCCGGCATTCGGCGCGGAGGGCGGCACCCTGCCGGAGCGGATCGACCGCTACGAAGCCGAGCTGATCCGCGCTGCGCTGCAGGGCAGCGGCGGCGACGTACGGGCAACGATCGAGGCCCTCGGGGTGCCGCGCAAGACCTTCTACGACAAGCTGAAGCGGCATGGCATCCGAAGGGGCGACTTCGACGATCCTCAGCCGCAATAGCTGCGCCGCACCGGCTTGTCGCGCGCTCGAAGCTGGCCTGACCTTTGATTTTGGATTGCGCGGATTGCGTCGGATGCCAGCCGAGCTAGGATACACGCGAAAAACCGGGGCGCCTGACATGATCGGCCAAGTGGAAGTATCGGAGATAGATGCTCCAAGGGCGAGCGACCTGAGGCAGCTCTACGAATTGACTGATCGGCTGTATCGCGCCAGGACATTGGAGGCAGTCTACGAAGCGGCCCTCGATGCGATCATCTCGACGCTCCACTGCTCTCGCGCCTCGATCTTGTTGTTCGACTCGGAGGGTGTGGCGCAGTTCGAAGCGTGGCGCGGCCTGTCGGAGTCGTACCGCGCGACCTTGCGCGGGCATTCCCCCTGGAAGCCTGGCGAACCCGACCCGAGACCGATCTTCGTCGAAGACATAGAGGCAAGTCCCGAGCCGGATTGGGTCAAGGCGACGATCCGCGCGGAGGGCATTCGCGGCCTCGGCTTCATCCCATTGGCGGCACAGGGTGCGGCCATCGGCAAGTTCATGACCTATCATGCGACCCCGCACGTCTTCTCGGAGCACGAGATCGACCTTGCGGTGACGATCGCGCGGCAGGTGGGGTTCAGCATCGAACGGTTCCGGGCGGAGGACGCACGCAGGAGCGCGGAGGACGAACTCCGCCGGTCTGAGGAGCGCTTCCGTCTCATGTCCGAGCACGCGCCGGTCATGATCTGGATGAGCCGGGCGGACGGAAGCTGCCTGCACCTCAACAGCATGCTGCGAACGTTCTGGAACGTGCCGGAAGCCGCCCTCGCGGACTTCGACTGGCGCATCATGATGCACCCTGACGATCTCGACTTCATCGTGACCGAGATGGCACAAGCGCTCGCCGAGACGCGACCGGTCAGCCTGAAGGGCCGGTATCGCAACGCGGCCGGCGAGTGGAGGATGCTCCAGACGGACGCGCGTCCCCGCTTCGGGGCGAACGGCGATTTCCTCGGGATGATCGGTGTCAACGTCGACATGACCGAGCGCGAGCAAGCCGACGCCCAGAGGGAGTTGCTGCTCGCCGAACTCAATCATCGGGTCAAGAACACCTTGGCCGTGGTGCAGGCGATCGCGCACCAGACCTTCAAGAACAGCGAACCGGCAAGTGCCCGAACCGCATTCGACGGACGCATCGCCGCCCTTGCGGCCGCCCACAACCTTCTGACCCGGGCGAACTGGGAATGTGCGTCGCTCGAGCAGATCGCCGATGACGCCCTGCGTGCTCATTCGATCGGCATCGGTCGGGTCAGCGCCTGCGGCCCGCGGGTCATGTTGCCGCCCAAGGATGCTCTCGCGATTGCGATCGCATTGCACGAGCTATTCACCAATGCGCTCAAGTATGGCGCGCTTTCCTCGGAGGCTGGACAGGTGACGCTCGAGTGGCGGGAGTCTCCGGAGGGAAGAGTCTCGATCGTATGGCAGGAGAACGGCGGGCCGACGGTCGTCGCGCCGCGACACAAGGGCTTCGGTTCCCTGATGCTGGAGCGAATGCTCGCGATGGACCTTCAGGGAACTGTCACGATGGACTACAGGCCGGAGGGGCTGCTCTGCGTGATCGAGGCGCCCCTGGGAGCGCATGCGCGGTGACGGATCTCGTCGGCAGGACTCTCCTCGTGGTCGAAGACGAGGCGATCGTGGCCGTTATGGTCGCCGAGATCCTTCAGGAACACGGCGCCACGGTACTCGGTCCCGTGGGTTCGTTCGGCGCGGCAATGCTTCTTGCCGAAGATCCCCGGATTGATGCCGCCATCCTCGACGTGAACCTGCGCGGAGAAGCGGTCGATCCGATTGCCTTGCGGCTCTTCAATCGCGGGATCCCCTTTGCCTTCGCGACCGGCTACGGCTCGCGTCCGGAGGGACCCTGGCGGGAGGCGCGCGTGATTTCCAAGCCATTCAACGAGGCAACCGTCCTCGATGCGGTGAGAAGCTTGTTTCTCGGCCGCGACTGCCGGTGATGTGGCGGCAGGCCCCGGCAGTCAGCCAAACGGCGGGGCCGCCGGCCCTTCACCGCACCAGCAGGATGCCGGCGAGCCCGAGGAAGGAGAAGAACCCGAAGACGTCGGTGATCGTGGTCACGAACGTTCCCGAGGCGAGAGCGGGATCGACCTTCAGCTTCTCGAGCGCGATCGGAATCAGCACGCCGGCGAAGGCAGCCATCACCATGTTGCCGGTCATCGCCGTGGCGATTACCAGGCCGAGTCGGGGATTGCCGAAGTAGAGCCCGCTCAGTGTGCCGATCAAGAGCGCGAAGCCGAGGCCGTTGATCAGCCCGACGAGCCCCTCGCGGCCGATGAAGCGGCCGATGTTCGCGGCGCTGAGGCTCCGCGTCGCGAGCGCCCGCACGGCGACCGTCAGCGTCTGGGTCCCCGCGTTGCCGCCCATCGAGGCGACGATCGGCATCAGCGCCGCCAGCGCCACGAACTTCTCGATCGTGTCGGAGAAGAGGCTGATCACCGAGGCCGCCAGGATCGCCGTGGCTAGGTTCACGGTCAGCCAGATGAAGCGGCGGCGCGCGATTTCGGCGACCCCGTCCGACAGTTCCTCGTCGCCGACGCCGGCGAGGAGGCGCAGGTCCTCCTCGGTCTCCTCCTCTAGCGCCTCCATCGCGTCGTCGATGGTGATGACACCCGCGAGCCGGCCGTCGGCGTCGACGACCGGCGCCGAGATAAGGTGGTACTTGTTGAAGGCGTAGGCCACATCCTCCTGGCTCTGGTCGGCGCGGAAGCTGCGGAAGTCCTCGTCCATCAGCTCGCGCAGCCGGGTCTTGCGCGCCGATCCCATCAGCCGCCCGAGCGACACGGTCCCGATCGGATGCATCTGCGGCGAGACGATGATCAGGTCGTAGAAGCTCTCGGGCAGCCACTCCTCCTTCCGCAGGAAATCAATGGCGTTGCCGACGGTCCAATGCTCTGGCGCCACTACGACCTCGCGCTGCATCAGCCGCCCGGCGGAGTATTCGTCGTAGGTCAGCGAGCGCTCGACGGCGACCCGGTCGATCTCGTCGAGGGCGCGCAGGATCCGCTCCTGCTGCGGCGCCTCCATGTCCTCGGCGAGATAGACGACATCGTCGGTCTCGAGCTCCTGCACCGCGTGCGCGAGGATGTGATCGGGCAGCTCGGCGACGACCTCGTCACGCACCCCCTCCTCGAGCTCGGACAGCACTGCGCCGTCGAGCTGCCGCCCGAGGAGCCGCACGAGCGCCCGCCGCTCTGGCCGGCTGACCTGCTCGAGGATGTCGGCGACGTCGGCCGGGTGCAGCGGCTCGAGCAGCGCGACTAGCGCGTCGTGGTCGTCCGCCTCCACCGCCTGCAGCACCGCCTCGACGGTGTCGAGGGTAGCTTCGGGGGCAGCCTCCGGAGCGGTGTCGCGGGCGTCTTCCTCGGTCTCGCTCATCGCCATCCTCCGTCCCGGACCGGCCGCCGCCGACCCTCCATACAATGCCCCGCCGCGGAGAGCCCCCCGGGCCACCCCCCTTGACCCCGCGGCCGGGATGCTGCCCGCTATCGGCTGTTTTTCAGCCGAGCACCACCCCATGGCACGTCCCCGCCTCGTGATCGATCTCGACGCCGTCGCCGCCAACTGGTGCTCCCTCGATGCGCTCTCGGGCCCATCGGTCGAGACCGCGGCCGTGGTCAAGGCCGACGGCTACGGTCTCGGCGCCGCCCCGGTCGCGACGGCGCTGGCGGCCGCCGGTGCGCGGACCTTCTTCGTCGCCACTGCTGAGGAAGGTGCCGCGCTCCGCGAGGCGCTCGGCCGCGGCCCGACGATCCTCGATTTCGGCGGCCTGATGCGCGGCGACGCGGACCTCATCCGCGGCTACGACCTCGTCCCCTGCCTCGACAGCCGGGGGCAGGTCGAGGCTTTCGCCCGCGAGCTTCCCGCCGGCCACCCGTTCGCGCTGCAGCTCAATTCCGGGATGAACCGCCTGGGCCTCGACGCCGCCGAGCTCGCCGCCGTCGCGGAACGACTCCCCGGCCGCGCGCCGGTGCTGACGATGAGCCACCTCGCGTGCGCCGACGAGCCAGACCACCCCATGAACGTGCGGCAGGCCGATACATTCGCCGCCCTCGCTGCCCGCTTGCCCCGCGCCCGCCTGAGTCTCGCAGCGACCGGCGGCATCCTCCTCGGCCCCCGTTTCCACCTCGACCTCGTGCGCCCGGGCGTCGGCCTCTACGGCGGGCTTCCCTTCGCCGCTGCCCGACCGGTTGTTTCCCTCTCTCTCCCGGTGATCCAGGTCCGCAACCTGCCCCCCGGCGCGCCCGTCGGCTACGGCGCGGCCTGGACGACCGGTCGGCCGTCGCGCATCGCCACCGTCGCTGCCGGCTATGCCGACGGCCTGCACCGTGCGATCGGTCGGGGCGCGGTCAAACTCTTCGCCGGCGACACCCCCTGCGCGCTCGTCGGACGCGTCTCTATGGACCTGATCACCGTCGACGTCACCGATGCAAGGGACGTCCCCGACGCGCTGACGGTCCTTGACGAGCGCCAGACCGTCGACGACCTCGCCGCCGCCGCCGGCACCATCGGGTACGAGATTCTCACCAGCCTTGGCGCCCGCTACGAACGCGTCTACAAGGGCTCGGCCCAGCCGCCCGAGCGTCCATGACCCTCCTCCGCCTGCCCCAGCTCTTCCTCGCCTCGATCGGCCGCTCGACGCTGGCGCTCGTCGGCGCCACCGGGCGCCTGGCGATCTTTGCCGTGGCGGCCCTTTCCCACATCGTCCGTCCGCCCTTCTACCCTGTCGAACTCGGACGCCAACTGCTCGCCATCGGCTACTTCTCGCTGCCGGTCGTCGGCCTCACAGCCCTCTTCACCGGCGCGGCGCTGGCGCTGCAGATCTGGTCGGGCGGCGACCGCTTCAACGCCGGCACCGTCGTGCCCTCGATCGTCGCGATCGGCATCGTCCGCGAGCTCGGACCCGTCCTCGGCGGCCTGATGGTCGCTGGCCGCGTCTCCTCCTCGATCGCTGCCGAGCTCGGCACCATGCGCGTCACCGAGCAGATCGACGCCCTGACGACCCTTTCCACCGAACCGATGAAGTACCTCGTCCTCCCCCGCATCCTCGCGGGCTTGATCGCGCTCCCTCTTCTGGTAGCGGTCGGAGACGTGATCGGAATCCTTGGCGGCTACCTCGTCGGCACCGGCCGGCTCGGCTTCAGCGGCGCAGCCTACATCCAGAACACGCTTGACTACCTGACCGGCGCCGACGTCGCCTCGAGCCTGGTCAAGGCCGCCGCCTTCGGCTTCGTCCTGACACTGATGGGCTGCTACAACGGCTTCAACTCCGGCCGCGGCGCCCAGGGCGTCGGTCAGGCGACGACAAACGCCGTCGTCTCCGCCTCGATCCTGATCCTCGCCTGCAACTACCTGCTGACCGAGGCCTTCTTCTGATGTCCGAGGCCCCCCGGCCCGACACACCGCGCATCGAGCTCCGCGACGTCCGCAAGGCCTTCGGCGGCAAGCCAGTCCTCGCGGGCGTAAACCTGCGCGTGATGCCCGGCGAGAGCCTCGTCATCATCGGCGGCTCTGGCACCGGCAAGTCGGTGACGCTCAAATGCATCCTGGGCATCCTAGCCCACGATTCCGGCGAGATCCTGATCGACGGCGTGCCCCTGGCGCGGGTCGACCGGCGCGCGTTCCTCCGCCACTTCGGCATGCTTTTCCAGGGCGCTGCCCTCTTCGACAGCCTGACCGTTTGGCAGAACGTCGCCTTCCGCCTCCGCAACGCCAGGACGCCGATGCCGCGCGCCGAGGCCCGCGCGCTCGCTATCGACAAGCTCCGCCGGGTGGGGCTCGCCGCCGAGACCGCCGACCTCTACCCGGCCGAGCTGTCGGGAGGGATGCAGAAGCGCGTCGGCCTCGCCCGCGCCATCGCCACCGACCCCACGGTCATCTTCTTCGACGAACCCACCGCCGGCCTTGATCCTATCCTCGCCGGCGTGATCAACGAACTGATCCGCCAGCTCGTCGCCGAGATCGGTGCCACCGCGGTCACTATCACCCACGACATGACCACGGTCCGAACCGTCGCCGACCACGTGGCGATGCTGCAAGGCGGGGTGATCCGCTGGCAGGGTCCAATCGAGGACATGGACAGCTCTCCCGACCCGTACCTACAGCAGTTCATCCACGGCCGCAGCGAAGGCCCGATCGAGACCGTGCGGTGAGCGAGCGCGCCGCCCTCTGGCTCTCCGCCGGTGCCGCCTTCGTCCTCGGGCTGGTCGGCTTGACGGTCGCGCTCGCGAGCGGCTCCGGCGCCATCCTGCTCGACGGCGCCTTCAACCTCTGCTTCTTCGCGACCGCCCTCCTGACGCTGCGCGTCGCAACCCTTGTCGCCCGCCCCGACGACGAGCGTTACCCGTTCGGCTACCTGTTCTTCGAGCCGCTGATCAACACCGTAAAGGGCCTGCTGATCCTCGGCGTCTCCGCCATTGCCCTCTTCGACGCCGTCGTCGCGCTCGGGAACGGCGGACGTGCGGTCCATCTCGGCCCCGCCGTGGCCTACGCCGCCGCCGCGACTTTGGCCTGCACGCTGGTCTTCCTTGCCCTCCGCCGCGCGGCCCCGAGCCCGCTCGTCGCCGCCGACGTCGAGAACTGGGCCGTCAACGCGGTCATCTCGGGCGGCGTCCTCGCGGGCTTCCTCCTCGCAGTCACCCTCCTCCGCTCCAGCCAGCCGAGAGCCGCCGCCCTCGTCGACCCCGGCATGGTCGCCCTCGTCGTCCTCGTCTCGCTCGCGGTTCCGGTCCGCATGGCGGTCCGCGGCGTCGGCGCCCTCCTCAACCGCGCCCCGGACCCTGCGGTCGTCGCCAGCATGGAGGCGGCCACCCGCGGCGCCCTGGCTCCACTGCCCGTGGACCGCCTCTGGGTCCGCGCCATCCAGCCCGGCCGCGTCACCTACTGCACCGTCCACGTCCTCGTCTCGCCCGGCACCCCGCTCGCGCTCGCCGAGGCCGACGCGCTCCGCGGCAGGGTGATCTCGGCCCTGGCCGCCCGTCACGCCCCGGTCGTCGCCGACGTCGTCTTCACCGCGACCGAAGCCTATGCGGCACCCACGTCCGGCTACACGTCATGACGAGAGCTCTCCGGCTTTCATCGGGTCTTGAGACCTGGAGAACAGCCGGTCTTCCGGCGTCCGAAAAACAACAAAACAAGACACTTTGCGCCCCTGGGCGCACAGGTTCGCCGCCAATGCGGCGCGCTCCGGCCGCCGCAGCCACTACGGCGGGGCGATGAGCGCCCGCCGCCCCGCCTTCGTCTGTGCCGCCTGCGGCGCCGTTCACTCGAAATGGTCCGGCCGCTGCGACGCTTGCGGCGCCTGGAACTCGATCTCCGAGGAGCCGGCGCTGTCGGAAGGCCCGCAGGGCCGCACGCTCGGTGCCGCCCGCGGCCGCCGCGTCGCGCTCGGCGACCTCGCCTCGAGCGAGCCGCCGACCCCGCGCGCCCTCTCCGGAATCGCCGAACTCGACCGCGCGCTCGGCGGCGGCCTCGTCCCCGGCTCGGCGACATTGGTCGGCGGCGACCCCGGCATCGGCAAGTCGACGCTGCTGCTGCAAGCTGCCGCCGCCTTCGCCCGACGCGGCGCCGCCGCCGTCTACGTCTCCGGCGAGGAGGCGACCGCCCAGATCCGCCTGCGCGCCGCACGGCTGGGCCTCGCCGACGCTCCGGTCCGTCTCGCCGCCGAAACGAACCTCCGCGACATCCTGACGACGCTCGAGGCCGAGCGCCCGGCGCTCGCGATCATCGACTCGATCCAGACCATGTGGGCCGACCACGTCGACAGTTCTCCCGGCTCGGTAGCCCAGGTCCGCGCGAGCGCCCACGAACTCGTCACCTTCGCCAAGCGCCGCGGTACCGCCGTCGTCCTCGTCGGCCACGTCACCAAGGACGGCCAGATCGCCGGGCCGCGGGTCGTCGAGCACATGGTCGACACCGTCCTCTACTTCGAGGGTGAACGCGGCCATCAGTTCCGCATCCTGCGCGCGGTCAAGAACCGCTTCGGCCCGGCCGACGAGATTGGCGTCTTCGCGATGACGGGCGCCGGTCTCGCCGAGGTGCAGAACCCCTCCGCTCTCTTCCTTTCCGAGCGCGAGGCCAGCGTCCCCGGCTCCGCCGTCTTCGCCGGCGTCGAGGGCACGCGGCCCTTGCTGGTCGAGATCCAGGCGCTCGTCGCCCCGACGCCGCTCGGCACCGCGCGGCGCACCGTCATCGGCTGGGACGGCGGCCGGCTGGCGATGGTTCTCGCCGTGCTCGAATCGCGCTGCGCCATTGGCTTCGGGCCGTCGGACGTTTACCTCAACGTCGCCGGCGGCCTGCGAGTAAGCGAGCCAGCCGCCGACCTCGCTGTCGCGGCGGCGCTAGTCTCTGCGCGGGAGGGCATTTCGCTGCCCCGCGACGCCGTCTTCTTCGGCGAGATCTCCCTTTCCGGCGCGCTCCGGCCTGCGCCGCAGGCCGACGCGCGGCTGCGCGAGGCGGCGAAGCTCGGGTTCACGTCCGCCTGGGCGCCCCCGACGGCTGCCGCCACGGCTAACGCTCCGGCGATTCACCCGGTTGCGGATCTTGCGGCATTCATGGACAAGTGCTTCGGCACGATCGGGCGCTAGGGGAAAGATGCACGGCTTCACCATCGTCGACGGGATCGTGCTCGCCGTCATTGTCGTTTCGGCCGTTCTTGCCTATGCCCGCGGTTTCGTCCGCGAGTGCCTGTCGATTGCCGGCTGGATCGTCTCGGCCATCGCGGGCTTCTCCTTCGCGCCAATGGCGGCGCCGCTGATGCGCGAGATTCCGGTGCTGCGCGACATCATCAGCTCGAGCTGCGAGCTCTCGATCCTGGCGGGATTCGTCGCGGTCTTCGTGATCGTGCTGCTGCTCGTCTCGATCGTCACGCCGCTCCTCGCCGGAGCGGTGTCGAACTCTGCGATTGGCCCGGTAGACCAGGCGCTCGGCTTCCTCTTCGGCATCGTCCGCGGGGTCCTGCTGATCGTGATCGCGCTCATCGTTTACAACACGGTCTTCGGCGGCCGGGGCGTGGCGCAGGTCGACAACAGCCACAGCGCCAGGATCTTTGCGGGGCTCGAGCAGCGGATCGCCGCCGCGCTCCCGGTCGATGCCCCGCAGTGGTTCGCCGGCCAGTACGCCCAGCTGACGTCCACCTGCAGTTGACCGCCTGCCCGTGACAACCGCCGGTGGTCCCTCTATATAGCGCGCGAGGCCACCGCCCGAGGCGCCATGTCCCTGCCTGTCCTGCCGTCCGACGACGACAAGCTGCACGAGGAGTGCGGCGTCTTCGGCGTAATCGGGGTCCAGGAGGCGGCGAACTTCGTCGCCCTCGGGCTGCATGCGCTTCAGCATCGCGGCCAGGAGGCCGGCGGGATCGTCGCCTACTCGCCCGCGAGCGGCTTCTCATCCGCCCGCCGTTTCGGCTATGTCCGCGACAACTTCACCTCGGCCTCGCTGATGGAGACGCTCCCGGGCGAGCTCGCGATCGGCCATGTTCGATACTCGACCGCCGGCTCCAAGGGTGCGACGCAGATCCGCGACGTGCAGCCGCTCTTCGCCGAGTTCGCCATGGGCGGAGCGGCGATTGCCCACAACGGCAACCTCGTCAATGCGCTGGCGCTGCGCGAGGAGCTGATCGAGCGCGGATCGATCTTCCAGTCGGGCTCGGACACCGAGTGCATCATCCATCTGATGGCGCGCTCGATCCAGAAGACCATCCCGGAGCGGATGAAGGACGCGCTGCGGCGCGTCGAGGGCGCCTTCTCGATTGTGGCGATGACGCGGTCGAAGCTGATCGGCGTCCGCGACCCCCTGGGCGTGCGGCCGCTGATGCTGGGGCGGGTCGGCGACGGGTGGGTGGTGTCGTCGGAGACATGTGCCCTCGACATCATCGGCGCGGAGTTCGTGCGCGAGGTCGAGCCCGGGGAGATGGTGATCGCGACGACCGACGGGATCGAGTCGTTCTTTCCGTTCCAGCCGCAGGCGTCGCGGTTCTGCATCTTCGAGAAGGTCTATTTCTCGCGGCCTGACAGCGTCATCGGCGGCCAATCGGTCTACGAGACACGCCGCCGGATCGGCCTGGAGCTGGCGATCGAGGCGCCGGTCGAGGCGGACCTGGTCTGCCCGGTGCCCGATTCGGGGACGCCGGCCGCGATCGGCTACTCGCAGCAGTCGGGCATCCCCTATGCAATGGGGATCATCCGCAACCAGTACATGGGTCGGACGTTCATCGAGCCGAGCGAGCAGATCCGCAACATGGGCGTGCGGCTGAAGCTTAACGTCAACCGCGCCATCGTCGCTGGGAAGCGCGTGGTCCTGGTCGACGATTCCGTGGTGCGCGGCACGACTTCGCGGAAAATCCGCGAGATGGTGATGGAGGCGGGTGCCGCGGAGGTGCATTTCCGCATCGCTTCGCCGCCGACGCAATGGCCGTGCTTCTATGGCGTCGACACGCCGGAGCGGGAGAAGCTGCTGGCGGCGACGATGAGCGAGGAGGAGATGCGCGCCTACGTCGGTGTCGACAGCCTGAAATTCGTCTCGCTCGACGGGCTGTACCGCGCCTGCGAGGAGCCGCTGGGCCGCGACCCGCACCGGCCGCAGTTCTGCGACGCCTGCTTTTCGGGCGACTATCCGGTCAAGCCCTCCGACCGCATCGACCAGGGGTTTCGGCTCAAGGTCAGCGCATGACCGATGAAGTCGCGCTCGTCACCGGCGCAAGCCGCGGGCTCGGCTATGCCGTCGCGCGGGCGCTCGGAGCGCGCGGGGCGCAGGTCGTGGCGATGGCACGCACGGTCGGGGGGCTCGAGGATCTGGCCGATGCGATCGAAGCGGCTGGGGGGCCGACGCCGACGCTGGTGCCCTTGTCGATCACCGACGAAGGCGGGCTGCAGCGGCTCGGGCTGGCGCTGGACGAACGCTGGGGGAAACTAGACCTCGTCGTCCACTGCGCGGCGCACGCGGCGCCGCTGGCGCCGGCGCCGTACATTGGGGACAAGGACTTCGACGCGAGCGTCGAGGTGAATTTCCGCGGCACGGCGCGGCTCGTGGTGATGCTGCAGCCGCTGCTCGCCGCCGCGCCGAACGGGCGGTTCGTCTATGTCGGCGACGAGCGCGCAGGGCAGCCCTTCTACGGGAGCTATGGCGCCAGCAAGGCGGCCGCCGAGGCGCTGATCGGCTCGTGGGCGGCGGAATCGGCGCGGATCGGGCCGCGAGTGGTGGTCTTTCGCCCGAAGCCGATGCCGACGGCGCTGCGCGGACGGTTCTACCCGGGCGAGGACAATTCGACGCTGACGCCCTGCTCGGTGGAGGCCGAGCGGTTGCTGGCGGCGCTCTGAGGGGTCAGCCGCCGAGTTTGGCCAGGCGGGCGGCGCGGAGGCGCTCGAAATCGGCACCGGCGTGGTAGCTGGAGCGGGTGAGCGGAGTCGCGGAAACCATCAGGAAACCCTTGCCGAAGGCCGCTTTTTCGTAGCCGGCGAACTCGTCCGGCGTGACGAAGCGGGCAACGACGTGGTGCTTCGGGGTGGGCTGGAGATATTGGCCTACGGTTAGGAAGTCGACGTCGGCGGCGCGAAGGTCGTCCATCACCTGCAGCACGGCCTGGCGGTCCTCGCCGAGCCCGACCATGATGCCGGACTTGGTGAACGTCGCCGGGTCGATCTCCTTCACGCGCTGCAGGAGGCGCAGCGAATGGAAGTAGCGCGCACCGGGGCGGACCTCGGGGTAGAGGCCGGGGACGGTCTCGAGGTTGTGGTTGAAGACGTCGGGCTTGGCGGCGACGACGGTCTCAAGCGCGTCAGGGCCACAGCGCAGGAAGTCGGGCACCAGGACTTCGATCGTGGTCGAGGCGTTCTTGCGGCGGACGGCGCGGATCGTCTGGGCTATGTGCTCGGCGCCGCCGTCGTCGAGGTCGTCGCGATCGACGGAGGTTATAACCACATGATTCAGGCCGAGTTTTTCGACGGCAGCTGCAACGCGGGCGGGCTCGAAGACGTCGAGGGCGTCGGGGCGGCCGGTGGCGACGTTGCAGAAGGTGCAGCCGCGGGTGCAGATCTCGCCCATGATCATCATGGTGGCGTGGCCCTGGCTCCAGCATTCGCCGACGTTGGGGCAGCCGGCCTCCTCGCAGACCGTGACCAGGCGGTTCTCGCGCAGGATGTCGCGGGTCCGCTTGTAACCCTCTGACGTCGGGGCCTTTACCCGGATCCAGTCGGGCTTGCGCAGGATCGGCGTGTCCGGGCGGTGCGCCTTTTCCGGATGGCGCTGGGCGCGGTCGCTGAGGTCTCGGCTGTCCGTCATCTTCCCCTCCGTCGCGGTGCAATATAGCGGGGCACGCGGGCGGTGTCAGGGGTGTTTCGGGGCGGGGGAGATCGCGTCGGGATTTCGCGACGTTAGCGGAAAAGGATGACGTACAACGCATGTACATCGCATGCACAACTCATGTACACGACGCGCCCCCACCCTGGCTTTTCCGGCCTCGGGAGGATGGTGCCGAGTTCCCACAACCAGCCGTCGTCGACCGACACGCGCGGAGAGCGAGGCCGGAACGACGGGACCGACCTTGCCAGCTAAGGACTCTCGGGCAGGCAAGCGCGACCGCCTTCGGTTCCGACGTCGGTCGAGCCGGCGACGATCGGCTCATGCCGGGTGCGGGCTTCGGACGGCGGCTGCCGTCACCTCGGCGCGGCCGGCAGTGGCGAGGATGGCGGCGAGTTCGGTGAACCAGCCGTCGTCGACGGAGAGGGAGCGGCGGACGAGGCCAATGGTGCGGCGGGGCTCGGGGGCGGCGAAGCGGGCGAGGGCGAGGCCCGGGGCGGCGGCGCATTCGGCGCGGACGGCGAGCTCGGGGAGGAGCGTCAGGCCGAAGCCCTCGGAGACGAGGCGGCAGAGCGTCGCGAGGCTGGCGGCGCGCAGGTCCATGCGGACGCGGGTGCGGTCGACGGCGCAGGCGGCGAGCGCCTGGTCGGCGAGGCAGTGGCCGTCGTCGAGGAGGAGGAGCGTGCCCGGCTCCATGTCCTCGGGGTGCGGCGCCGCGGTCGCGGCGAGACGGGCGGGGCTGCCGGCGAGCAGGAACCGGTCCTCGAAGAGCGGCTCGCCGACCAGGCCGGGGTCGGCCACCGGGAGTGCCACGACGGCGGCGTCGAGGGCGCCCTCACGGACTTCCTCGACCAGGCGGTCGGTCTGCGCCTCGCGGACGCCGAGATCGAGCGAGAGGTTGCGGGCGCGGAGGGCCGGCAGAGCGGACGGCAGCAGGTAGGGGGCGACCGTCGGGATGACTCCAATGCGGAGGCGGCCGGCGAGGCCGCGGTCCCAGCGGCCGACCTGCTCGATCTCCCTGACCTCGGCGAGGATGCGGCGGGCGCGACCGAGGACCTCGCGGCCGGTCGGGGTCACGACGACCTCGCGGCCGCCGCGCTCCACGAGGCGGGCGCCGAGGGCGGCCTCGAGCTCGCGGATCTGCACCGAGAGCGCCGGCTGGCTGACGTTGACGGTGGTTGCCGCGCGGCCGAAGTGACCCTCGTCTGCCAGGGCGGTCAAGGATCGGAGCTGGCGTAGAGTTATTTTCATAAGCTCACGCTATCGAAACCGTAAGGAAATGCAATTTCCCACATCGACGGCGCCGCGTATAAGCGGCGGAACCGATCTGCCAGGGGATCTCAAGCGATGGACGGAAACGACGCCGCGACGGGCAAGTGCCCGGTCGTGCACGGGGCGACCTTGGTCGGCATGCGATCGAACCGCGACTGGTGGCCGAACCAGCTGAACCTCGGCGAAGGTGCTGCACCAGCACGGAGCGAAGTCGAACCCGATGGGCGAGGACTTCGACTATGCCAAGGCGTTCGCCACGCTCGACTACGAGGGGCTGAAGGCCGACCTGAAGGCGTTGATGACCGACAGCCAGGACTGGTGGCCGGCGGACTTCGGGCACTACGGCGGGCTCTTCATCCGCATGGCCTGGCATTCGGCCGGGACCTACCGCATGGGCGACGGCCGCGGCGGCGCCGGGTCCGGGCAGCAGCGGTTCGCGCCGCTCAACTCGTGGCCCGACAACGTCAGCCTCGACAAGGCGCGGCGGCTGCTCTGGCCGATCAAGCAGAAGTACGGGAACGCGATCTCCTGGGCGGACCTGATGATCCTGGCCGGGAACGTCGCGCTCGAGTCGATGGGCTTCAAGCCGTTCGGCTTCGCCGGCGGGCGCGCCGACGTCTGGGAGCCCGAGGAGGACGTCTACTGGGGCGGCGAGGGCGAATGGCTCGCGACCTCCGGCGGTGCGAACAGCCGGTACTCGGGCGAGCGGAGCCTGGAGAACCCGCTCGCGGCGGTGCAGATGGGGCTGATCTACGTCAACCCGGAGGGGCCGGACGGCAACCCCGATCCGCTGGCGTCGGCGAAGGACATCCGCGAGACCTTCGCGCGGATGGCGATGGACGACGAGGAGACGGTGGCGCTGATCGCCGGCGGCCACACCTTCGGCAAGACGCACGGCGCCGGGACGGCCGACCATGTCGGCAAGGAGCCCGAGGGGGAGCCTGGCCGAGCAGGGGCTCGGCTGGGGATCCAGCTACGGGACGGGCGTGGGCGCCGACGCGATCACCCTCGGGGCTCGAGGTGATCTGGACCTCGACGCCGACGCGGTGGTCGAACAACTTCCTCTGGAACCTCTTCGGCTACGAGTGGGAGCTGACGCGGAGCCCGGCCGGCGCGCACCAGTGGCGACCGAAGAACGGCGCCGGGGCGGGGACGATCCCCGATCCATTCGGCGGGCCGAGGCGGGCGCCGGCGATGCTGACATCGGACATCGCCCTCCGGGCGGACCCGGCGTACGAGAAGATCTCGCGGCGGTTCTTCGAAGACCCGGACGCGTTCGCCGACGCCTTCGCGCGCGCCTGGTTCAAGCTGACCCACCGCGACATGGGGCCGAAGTCGCGCTACCTCGGGCCGGAGGTGCCGGCGGAGGAGCTGATCTGGCAGGACCCGGTGCCGCCGGTCGACCATCCGCTGGTCGATGCCGCCGACGTCGCTGCGCTGAGGGCGAAGCTGCTGGCATCGGGGCTGACGGTCGCCGAGCTCGTTTCGATCGCCTGGGCCTCGGCCTCGACCTTCCGCGGCTCGGACAAGCGCGGCGGGGCGAACGGCGCGCGGATCCGGCTCGAACCGCAGAAGGGCTGGATGGTCAACGAGCCCGACCGGCTCGGCAAGGTGCTCGGCGTGCTCGAGGGCATCAAGGCCGAGTTTGACGCGGCGCAGCCGAACGGCAAGAAGGTGTCGTTGGCCGACCTGATCGTGCTGGCGGGCTCCGCCGGGGTCGAGCATGCGGCGCGCGCCGCCGGGCATGCGGTCGAGGTCCCGTTCGCCGCGGGCCGGACCGACGCCACCGATGCGCAGACCGACGTCGCATCCTTCGCGGTGCTGGAGCCGGTGCACGACGGGTTCCGCAACTTCCTGAAGGCGGACTTCGCGGTTCCGGCCGAAGCGCTCCTGGTCGACAAGGCGCAGCTCCTGGGGCTAACCGCACCGGAGATGACGGTGCTGGTCGGTGGGCTGCGCGTCCTCGGGGCCAACCACGGCGGGTCCCAGAACGGCGCCTTCACCAACCGTCCGGGGCAGCTCAGCAACGACTTCTTCCTGAACCTGCTCGACATGGGCACGAAGTGGAAGCCGACCTCCGAAGACGAGATCATGTTCGAGGGAAGCGACCGCCAGACCGGGGCGCCGCGCTGGACGGCGACGCGGGTCGATCTCGTCTTCGGGTCGAACTCGCAGCTCCGGGCGATCGCTGAGGTCTACGGGCAGGCGGACAACGCCGAGAGGTTCGTCGCGGACTTCGTCGCCGCCTGGACCAAGGTGATGAACGCCGACCGCTTCGACCTCGCCTGAACCCGCTCGCGGGGCCGTGAGGGAACACGGCCCCGCAACCCGGGTTGACCTCGGACATTCCCTGTCCGGAGCGCATGATGCGACGATCCCTTTGCTTTTTTCTCGCCGGTGCGATGCTGGTCGCCCCGCCCCTGCGCGCGGATCCCGTCGAACAGGGGCCGCCCAACGTGCCGGCGTTTCATCCTGCCTTCCCGGAGCAAACCCGCGCGCCCGAAGCCGACTCCGGGGTGACGCTTCAGGTCGAGCGGCTGGCCGAGGGGCTCGAGCATCCCTGGGGAATGGCGATCCTGCCCGACGGCGGCTACCTGATCACCGAGCGTCCGGGGCGGCTACGGCTCTTCGCCGCCGGGGCGCTGCGCGAGGCACCGGTCGCGGGGGTTCCGGCGGTGCTGAACGATGGCCAGGGCGGGTTGCTCGACGTCGCGGTAGACGGGGATTTCGCAGCGAACCGGCTTGTGTACCTGGCCTATTCGAAACCGCTCGGCGAGGGGATGTCCGCGACGGCGGTCGCGCGCGGGCGGCTCACCGACGACGGGGCCGCGCTGACGGACGTCACCGACATCTTCGTGCAGGAGCCGCCTTCGCCGGTCGCCATGCAATACGGCTCGCGGGTGGTCTTCGACGATGCCGGACATGTGTTCGTGACGCTCGGCGAGCACAGCCGGCCCGACCAGCGGGTGAAGGCGCAGGATCTGGCAACGACGTACGGCAAGGTGGTGCGGCTGGGGCTTGATGGCAGCGCGCCGCCGGACAATCCTTTCGCGGGGATGGAGGGGGCGCTGGCTCCGATCTGGTCGCTCGGGCACCGCAACCCGCAGGGGGCTGCGATCCGGCCCGGGACGGGCGAGCTCTGGGCGGTCGAGCACGGGCCGCGCGGCGGCGACGAGCTGAACCTGGTCGAAGCCGGTACGAACTACGGCTGGCCGACTGTCAGCTACGGCGAGAACTATGACGGGACGCCGGTTGGCGACGGCATCACCAGCGCCGAGGGGATGGCCGAGCCGCGTTATTACTGGGACCCGGTCATCGCGCCGGGCGGGATGACGTTCTACCAGGGAGCGATGTTCCCGGAGTGGGACGGCGACGTGCTGATCGGCGCGATGAAGCCGGGGGCGCTGGTGCGGCTGCTGCTCGACGGAGACAAGGTTGCGGGCGAGGAGCGGCTGCTGAAGGACCAGGGCCGGATCCGCGACGTGGCGGTGGCACCGGACGGTGCGGTGCTGGCGCTGACCGACGCCGAGAACGGGGCGCTGCTGCGGCTGACGCCGGCGGCCGCGGATTAGGGTCGGTTCCGCCGGACGAGGCAGTCGCCGCCGCTGGAACGGATACGGGTGCAGAAGGCGTCGGCCGCGGAGCGGGTATCGCGGCCGACCTGGGCAAAGACGAGGCGCTGCGGCATGCCGGGCATCCGGCCGCCGGTAAAGCTGACGGTCTCGCCGCGCAGGACGCCGGCGTAGCGATTGCGCAGGCGCTCGACCTGCCGCGCGGCGCCGTCGCTGCTGCGGTTGGAGGCGACGACAGCGCCCCAGGGCTTCAGCGCAGGCTTCGCGGCCGTAGGGCTGGCGCCGCGCCGGGCGGCCTGGGCGATGCAGTCGGCCTCGAACGGGCCGTTGCCGGCGAGGGCGAGGTCCAGAGTTTCCGGCGGGGCGTCGCGCCAGGTCTCGACCGGCAGGCCGGTGATCGCCTCGACGTAGGCGCGGGTCTCGCGCGGCAGCGCCCCCTTGGCCGCGAGGAAGCGGTCGAGACGAGCCTCGCCCCCATTGTAGGCGGCGGCAGCGAGCCCTGGATTGCCGTAGTCGCGGCTGAGGTCGGCGAGGTAGCGCGCCGAGGTGGCCAGCGCCTCGGCGGGGTTGAAGGCGTCGGAGAGGCCGCGGCGCTCGGCGGTCGCCGGCATGAACTGGGCGATGCCCTGGGCGCCGGAGGGACTGACCGCGGCAGCCTCGAACAGGCTCTCCTTCCAGAGCAGCCGGGCGAAGAAGCCGCGGTCGAGGCCGTTGTCGCGCGCGAGCGCCTCGATCGCCCGGCAGACGTCGCGGACGTAGGCGGCCTGGCGGATGCAGAGGGTGCCGTCGGTGGTGCAGCGGCGGCCGATTGCCGCGGCGGCGCGCGGGCGCGGGGCGAGGTGGCCGGCGAGAGCGCGCGCCGGCCGCGCTGAGGGAGCGGGCGCCGCGGCCGCCTCGGGACCGATTCCCCAACCGAGGCCCAACATGGCCGCCAGAACTGCTACTCGCACCCACATGGCCGCGACGATACCCGTGGGCCGGCGGCCGTCCAGCTTCGGCTTAATCCTTGCTTAACCTCGAAACGTTTGCGGCTGGAGGGCCGGCTGGCGCCGAAACGTGCGCGGACAGTTGCATGCAAGGGGAAAATCACTCAACACTTTCGCGGCTTCGGGGGGACCGTTTGCGATGGATTTCGCGCGGAGGAACGGCTGGCTTCGGGCCTCGGCCCGGGTCGCCGTAGTGCTGCTCGGGATGCCGGCAGCGGCTCTTCCCGTCGACGGCCCGCTCGAGACGGTGATCTTTCAGCAGGGCGACACCATCCGCGGCGTCGCCGACCGCTACCTGAAGGATCCGGACCTCTGGCCGCAGATCCTCGAGCTGAGCGGCGTCGGCTCGGCAGCCGACCTCAAGCCGGGCTCGAAGCTCCTGATCCCGGTCGAGCAGGTGGCGGCGGCGGACGGGGCGCTGGCGACCTCGCTCGTCGCGATTCAGAAGGCCAACGCCGAGGGGGCGCGGATCTTCGCGCCGGTCGAGATCGGCAAGGCGATCGAGAACCGCGACACCGCGGTCGAGCGGCGCGGGGACGGGGCTTGGGCGGAGGTGGTCAGCTTCGCCGGGACGGCGACCGAGTTCGCCGGCAAGGCGCTGACGATCTCGCTCGCGCAGCGCGACCGCTCGGCCGAGGCGGTCGTTTCGGACGCGCAGGGCGACGTCGAGGGGCGATCGCCCGACCAGCCGCGCTGGTCGCCGCGGTCGGCGGAGGACGTGCTGGTCGAATACGAGCGGCTGCGGACGCTGTCGGATTCGACGGCGCAGGTGACCTTTCGCGACCTTAGCCGGCTGCGGCTGAACCCCAACTCGAACGCGATCATCCAGAAGATGCGCAGCGATCCCTTGACCGGCGGCGACGTGACCAAGGTGAGCCTCGTCAACGGCGACTTCTATGCGCTCTTGAACCAGCTCGGCGATCGGTCGAACTTCGAGGTCTCGGTGCCGGGGCTCGAGACCGAGACCCAGTCGGCCGACTTCTGGGTCAAGCACGACGGCGACGAGTCGCGGTTCACCAACTACGACAAGCCGGCGCTCGAAGTGAGCAAGGGCGACCAAAAGATCAGTATCGGCGAGAACGAGGGCGCAGTGGTCGAAGCCTCGGGGACGGCCGAGAAGACTGCGGTGCTGGCGCGGACCGAGCTTGTGGCGCCCTTCGACGGGGCGCAGCTCTACGAGCCGGCGGTGACGCTGGAGTGGAAGTCGCTGCAGGGGGCCGAAGGCTATTGGCTAGAGGTTGCCGCCGACCCGAACTTCAACACGATGCAGGCGTCGGAATGGGGCCTGCGGGACACGAGCCACCGGGTCGAGGGGATGGCCGCGGGGGACCACTATTGGCGGGTGTCGTCGCTCGACCGGCTGGGGTTGCCCGGCGTGCGGAGCCTCGCGGCGCGATTTCGGGTCATCGACGACAGGACGCCGCCCTTCGTCAGCATCAGCGCGCCGAAGGACGGCGAGATCGTCACCGGCGGCGAAGTGACGCTCGAAGGAGAAAGCGAGCCGGGTGCGAAGCTGACGGTGAACGGCAGCTATGTGCCGGTCGGGGACAACGGGCGGTTCACGACGGCGATCACGGCGACGCCCGGCGAGAATGCGGCGACCGTCGTGGCGCTCGATGCCGCGGGCAATCGGACCGAGCGGACGCGGAGCTTCGTCTATCGGCCGGGCGAGGCGGTGCGGATCGGCTTCGATCCGGCGACGCCGCGCGACCCTTCGGGGGCGCTGCTGACGCGAGCAGCGGCGCTGGACGTCGTGGGGACGTCGGACGCCGAGGCTGGGTCGGCGATCCGGGTGACGGCGCCCGAGGGAACGGTCGCAGTGCAGGCACTGGCCGGGGATGGCGGCGGGTTCCGGTTCACCGTGCCGGCGTCGGCCGACGGGATTGCGTACCGGATCGAGATCGCCGGTCCCACCGGCGCGGTCGAGGGGGGCGCAGAGTTCACCGCGCGGCAGGACGCGGTGCCGCCGGGGCTGGCGCTCGACGCGCCGCCGCCAGCGGCGACCGGGCAGTCGTGGCTCGACCTGGCCGGGTCGGCGGGGGATGCGGCGAGCGTGACGGTCAACGGGGTGGCGACAGCGCTTGCGGGCGGGCGGTTCACTGCCACGGCGACGCTGGCGCCGGGGACGAACCCGATCGAGATCGTGGCGACGGATGCGGTCGGCAACGTGGCGGTGCAGCGGGTGGAGACGGTTTACGACGCCGCCCCGCCGGAGATCGTCTCGGCCGAGGTCGGGCGGCCGGATGGGCCAAAGGGGCCGATCGAGGTCACGGTCGAGGCGCACGATGCCTCTGGGCTGCGGCAGGCGGCGCCGTATGTGCTCGAAATCGGCGCAGTCGAGCGGCGGGGCTTCCTGCGCTGCGACAACGCGGCCGGGCAGTGTCGCGACACGCTGCCGGCGGAGCCGGGGACGCTGAAGCTCGTCGAGGTCACGATCGAGGACTATGCCGGCAACGCCGCCAGGCGGCAGGAGTGAGGGGGCGATCGATGCGAGGGGTGGGTATCCTGCTGGCGGCGATGCTGGCCGCGCCGGCCTGGGCGGCTGACCGGGCACCGCTCCTGGTGGTCTATGGTCCCGAGGCGCCGAGCCGCGAGGGCGATCCCGACCATATGGAGCGGATCTTCGTCAGCTTGCCGGCCGACTACCCCGAGCGACTGTACCTGCGGATCTTCGATCCCGAGCCGGTCGGCGCCAACGACACGCGCTACGGGCGGAGCAAGGAGCCTACGCGCATGCTCTACCGGCTGTCAGGCGGGCCGGGCGCCTTCTCCGGCGCGCCGCTGCCAGCCGAGGTCGAGGACGGGGCCGGACCGGCTGCGGCCGACCCGGCCTATGTCGGCTACGCAGGCGGGCGGGTGATTGCCGAGCGTCGGTTCGACGAAGCGAGCCCGACGGACGGGACCTGGGTGACGCTGGCGCCCCTCTCGGCGCGGGACGGGGACGTGGTCGGCGGGCGCGCCTACTTCCGGCTCGACGTGATCGGCGAGGCCGGAGACTACGGGAATGCCTTCACGGTCGAGGCGAGCCTGTCGCCGGACCATTCCGACCAGCCGCCGGAGGCGCGGCTCTTCGCCTACCAGCCGACGATCCGCTGGCGCGACCGCGAGCCGCCGACCGAGGTGCGGTTCACGGCACCGGCCGGGGAGCGGCTGCGCGTGCAGAGCTTCGACGGGGCCGAAGGGGAGCTGGCGCTGGTCTCGACCTTCGAGGAGCGCAGGCTGAAGGCCTCGGGGCAGGACGAGTGGCGCGTCGACAGCTTTCCCGCAGCGGAGGGCGACGCGGCGCTGACGCTGCGGGGCGGCCTCGAGAGTCCCAACGACGTGACCGTGGCGGTGTTCGGCAGCGACGGCAAGCCGCTGCCGCTGGCGATGCCGCCCTTGCCGGCGCCGCCGACCCCGCGGCCGGTGGCGGTCGCCTCGGCGCGGCCGCTCGCCAACTGCACGTCGGTGGCGTTCGACGCGTCTGGTTCGACCGGGACAGCGCCGCTGGCGTTCCGCTGGCAATTCGGGGATGGGACGGAGAGCGATGCCGGCGTAATCGCGCATGCCTTCGCGGAGCCCGGGCAGTATACCGCAACGCTCGACGTGCTCGGCGGGGACGACACGATCGCGCGGGGCGCGCGGGCGACGGTGCCGGTGCATGTGCGGCCGGCACCGCAGGCGCATGCGGGCGAGCCGGTCACCGCGGCGCCGGGGGCGGAGGTTGCGTTCGACGGCAGCGGGTCGGTGGCGAGCGACAGCCCGATCACGCGGTTCCACTGGAGCTTCGGCGACGGCGCCGACGCCGAGGGGGCGACCGCGAGCCACGTGTATGCGAAGCCGGGGCTCTACCGGGCGGTGCTGCGGGTCGAGGACGCGTCGGGCCATCCCTGCGACTTCGGGGTCGCGACACGGCTCGTCACGGTCAACTTCCCGCCGGTCGCGGAGGCCGGCGAGGCACTGACGAGCGCCACCGGGCAGCCGGTGACGTTCGGCGGCGGTGCGAGCTACGACGTCGACGGGAAGGTCGTCGCCTGGCATTGGGACTTCGGCGACGGCAGCGGGGCGGACGAGGCGACGGCGACCCACACCTATGCGGCGCCCGGGACCTTCGTCGCGACGCTTAGCGTCACCGACGATTCCGCGGTCGCCAACGCGACGTCGAGCGACACCACCACAATCGTCGTGAATGCCCCGCCGGTGCCGGTCGCGACCGGGCCGACCCGGCCGATCGCGGTCGGCGAGGTGGCGAGGCTGAGCGCCGAGGGATCGAGCGACCCCGACGGGGCGATCCTCTCCTGGAGCTGGGACTTCGGCGACGGGGCAAGCGGGGAGGGGCCGGACGTGCAGTACGCCTGGGCGGCGCCCGGGGTCTATCCGGTGACGCTGACGGTCACCGACAATTCGGCGACACCGTCGGCCACGGCGCAGACGAAGATCGACGTCGCCGTCAGCGCCGCGCCGATCGCGGATGCGGGGCCGGACCAGTCGGTGGCGGTCAGCGAGGTGACCTTCGACGGCGGCGGGTCGCGCGACCCGGACGGGCATATCACCAGCTGGGAGTGGAGCTATGGTGACGGCGGGAGCGGGTCGGGGCAGGTCGTGCGGCACGCCTATGCCCGGCCGGGCACCTACGAGGTGGCGCTCGTCGTGCGCGACGACAGCGGGGCGCCGCTCAACGTCGCCCGTGACACGGCGGTGGTGCGGGTCAACGCGGCGCCCATCGCCGATGCGGGTCCCGACCTGATCGCAGCGGCCGGTGAGGAGGTGGTGCTGGACGGCTCGGGGTCGGTCGATCCTGACGGCAGCATCGCCGACTGGAGCTGGCGCTTCCCCGACGGGTCCGAGGCGCACGGGCCGCGGGTCCGCCATACGTTCGCGGCGCCGGGGCTGCAGCGAGTGCAGCTGACCGTTCGCGACGACACCGGGCTGCCCGAGGCCTTCGACGTCGACGAGGCGGTCGCCGCGGTCAATGCGCCGCCGGTGGCAGTCGCCGGGCCGGACAAGCTCGTCGCGCCTGGCGAGCCGGTGAAATTCGACGGCAGCGGATCCTACGACCCGGACGGCAAGATCGCCGGGTACCGCTGGGACTTCGACGACCTCGACGCGCCGGTCACGACGCCGGTCGCCGAGCGCACCTTCGCGGCGCCGGGTGTCCACAGCGCACAGCTGACCGTGACGGACGCGAGCGGAGCGGGCGACGCCACGGCCACGGATCGCGTGGCGGTGCGGGTCAACCACGCGCCGGTCGCCGATGCCGGGAAGGAGATCGTGACCGACGACCTCTACGTAACGCTGGATGGCTCGGGGTCGAGCGACGGCGACGGCGACCACCTGATCTATACCTGGGACTTCGGCGACGGCTCGCCCCCGGCCCAGGGCGAGGTCGTGACGCACAACTATCCGCGCAGCGGCGTCTTCCCGGTCAAGCTGACCGTCGACGACGGCACCGGCCTCTCGAACGCCGTCGCCGTCGCGTCGACCCGCGTCGTCATCGATGCCCGGCCGGTGGCGATCGCCGGCGGCAACCGAGACGTCTGCTCGGGCGACGCGATCCTGTTCGACGGCAGCGCGTCGAAGGATCCGGACGGGGGGCTGCTGCGCTACACCTGGGATTTTGGCGACGGCACCCGCGCCGACATCGTCAACCCGACCAAGACCTACGAGCATCCCGGCGTCTACAGCGTGACGCTCACGGTGCGCGACGAGTCGGGCCTGCCGATCGGCGTCCACAGCGACCGCGTCGCCGCCGTGGTACGCGAGGCGCCGATCGCCGACGCGGGCCTGCCGATCCAGGCCTGCACCAACCAGACCGTGCGGCTGGACGGCTCGAAGTCGACCGACGCCGACGGCGCGGTCAACGCCTTCTCGTGGAACTTCGGCGACGGGACGACCGGCGGCGGCGAGCGGCCGACGCACGTCTTCGACCGGCCCGGGACCTACACGGTGGTGCTGACCATCACCGGCGACGCCCGTGGGTCGTGCGGCGCGCTCGACACCGACCAGACGACCGTCGAGGTGGTCGCGGCGCCGCAGATCTCGATCGTCGGTCCCGACCGGGTCGCCGACGACACGCCGACCTCGTTCGACGCAGCCCTGGTCGGCGACCTCGACGTCAAAGGCGCGAGCTTCGCCTGGGACTTCGGCGACGGGACGACCGCCACCGGCCCAACCGTCACTCACGCCTTCAAGGGCGAGGGGGTGCGAACGGTGGTACTCCGGGCCGAGCTGCCCGATGCGGGCGAGGGCTGCGGGACGATCGAGACCCGCCGGCTCGTCACGGTGAACGCACCGCCGCAGCCCGTCATAGACGTCCCTGACCGGGTCGCGGCCGGGGCGCTGGTGCTCTTCGATGCCTCGGGGTCGCGCGACCTCGACGGTGCCGTCACCGGCTACGCCTGGGACTTCGGCGACGGCAGCGGCGCCGAGGGCGTGCAAGCGCAGCACCGCTTCGCCGTGCCGGGCGACTACAAGGTCACGCTGGCCGCGACCGACGACGCCGGCGTCGGCAACAGCCGCGCCGCCGTGACCCGCACCGTCGCCGTGACGCCGCCGCCGGATGCCGCGCTGACGACCCCGCCCCAGCTCTGCCCTGGCGTGCCGCACGCCTGGTCGGTGGCGCAGGACGTGGCCGACCTCAAGGCCGAGTGGCTGTTCGGCGACGGCACCAGGGCCGAAGGCCCCGCCGCCGACCACGCCTTCGACAAGCCCGGACTCTTCCCGGTCTCGGTGACGCTCGACGACGGCGCCGGGCTCGACTCGAGCCGTCACACCGAGGAAGTCTACGCCCGCGTGAACCGCGCGCCGGTTGCCGAGGCCGGCCCCGACCGTATCGTCTGCCCCGGCGACACCGTCGCCTTCGACGCCGGGCTCTCGGGCGACACCGACGGCAAGCTGATCGCCTGGCGCTGGGAGTTCAGCGACGGGACCGTCCTCGAAGGCCCGCACGTCGAGCGCCGCTTCGACGCCGCCGGCCCGCAGGACGTGCGGCTCACCGTCACCGACGACAGCGGCTCGGAGTGTGCGATCGGCACCGACGCGGCGGCGGTGCTGGTGAACTCGCCGCCCCTGGTCGATGCCGGCCCCGACCGCACCACCCCGGTCGGCGCCGCCAACGACACGCTGGTCTTCGATGCGGCGAACGCGTCCGACCCCGACGGCCAGGGGGTGCGCGTCGAGTGGGACTTCGGCGACGGCACCAGGGCGCCGAGCGCCGTGGCACGCCACCGCTTCGCCAAGCCCGGCGACTACACGGTGAAGGTCGAGGCGCGCGACACCACCGGGCTCGCCTGCGGCGTCGCCGGTGACGTTGCGGTCGTGCATGCGACGGCGCGGGAATAGCCGATGCGCTTCCCGCTGCGGGCCAAGTTCTTCGTTTTCGCGGCGCTGCTGGCGACCTTGCCGCTGGCGGTCGTCGGACAGAACCTGGCGCGGATCGCCCGCGACGAGCTGAAGAGCGCCGCCAACGAGGACCTGACCGGGGTCGCGGCGAGCCTCGCGTCGGACTTCGACACCACCGTGCGCGGCCGCTGGCTGACGCCGCTCCTCGTGATCCGAAACGGCGTCGACAGCGAGGACCTGGGGGTGCAGCAGAAGGTCTCGCTGCTGACGCTCGGGCTTTCGCAGATCCCCGACATCGTGGCGCTGCAGCTCTCGGTCGAGGGCTCGGACCTGCCGATCCTCGTCACCGGCCAGGACTTCAGCCGGCGGCTTTCCGACGCCGGTCTCGACCCGGTGCAGACCCTGCGCGCCCCCGCCGAGACGGTCGCGGCGATCCGCGAGAGCGGCCACTACGGAACGCTGGTGCCGCGGCGCGTCCCCAAGACCGGCGACTGGCTCGCTACCGTCGCCTTTCCGCTGCACGCCCAGCTCGCCGGCCGCAAGGTGACGCTGTCGGCGCAGGTGAACCTCGCGCCCCTCGGCGACCTCGTCGCGCGCAACCCCTTCACCCGCCGCGGCGAGATCAACGTGGTCGACGCCAACGGCGACACGGTGCTCGATCGCGCCCCGCATTCGCTGGCCGACCGCGCGATCATCGCTGCCGCGACGCCGCTGATCGTGACGAGCGCCCGGCCGGAGGCGATCGAGGGTTACGTACGGAAGGACGGTCAGGCGATGCTCGGCGCCTATGCCTTCCCGGACGCCTTCCCCTGGGCGATTGTGGCCGAGCTCAGCGAGGCGAGCGCCTACGCGGTCGTCAACCACATGCTGCGCAACCTTTGGCTGGTCGGCGCCACCGGCTTCGGAGTGGCGGCGGCCGCGGCGCTCCTCTTCGCCGGGCGGCTGACCGGACCGATCCTCAAGATCGGCCACGTAGCGGCCAGGGTCGGCGCGGGCGACCTGTCTGCACGGGTCGAGGGCGTGCGGACGCGCGACGAGATCGGCGACCTCGCCGGGCGGATGAACGCTATGATACGCCAGCTCAGCGAGCGGCTGGAATTGATGAAGTTCGTGTCGCGCGGCACCGCCAGCGCCGTCGCCGCCGCCGACTCTGCCGGCGTGGCGCGCGGCGGCGCCCGGCGGCGGATCGCGGCGCTCTTCTCCGACATCCGCGGCTACACCGCCTTTTCCGAGGCGAACCCGCCCGAGGTCGTGGTCGAGATGCTGAACAGCTACCTCGACCTGCAGACCGAGATCATCGAGCGCCACGGCGGCGACGTCGACAAGTTCATCGGCGACGAGGTGGTTGCGGTCTTCCAGGGCGAGGACATGGAGCGGAATGCGGTGCGGAGCGGCCTCGAAATCCAGCACGCCCTGGCCGACATGCTGGAAGCGCACCCGGAATGGAACCTGCACGTCGGGGTCGGGATCGGCGCCGGGGAGGTCGTGATGGGCGCGATCGGCGCCCGTGAGCGGCTTGACTTCACCGTGCTCGGCGGCACCGTGAACCTCGCCGCCCGCCTCTGCGCAGTGGCGCCCCCCGACGCGGTCATCATCTCGGCCTCGGTCCGCGAGGCGCTCGCCGGCGACAGCTTCGCGACCTTCGTCGCCCTGCCCCCGGTCGAGCTCAAGGGAATGGCGGCCCCGGTGCCTGTCTTCGCCGTGCACGCCGCGGCGCCGGCGGATCAGGTGGCTTGAGCCTACCCGCCCTCAACAATCACGGTTAATGCGGCGACTTCACCGTTTACGGGCGGAGACGATCGGGTAATATTACCTCGGGGGGCATCGACCCAAGCGTCGCGAACGGACGAACGGAATGCCCGGCCCTGATAGGGAGGAGAGACCAATGAGACTTCTCGTCTCGCTCGCGGCGGGCGCCGCAGCGTTGTCGTTCGGCGTTTCGGGTGCCTGGGCGCAGTCAACCGGAACCATCGCCAAGGCGGTCGGCGGCTACAGCTTCGACGACGCCGCCAAGGAAGCGCCGGGCACCAAGGACTTCCACTCCAAGGACGGCCATCTGACCTTCGCGATCGTCACCCATACCGCCGGCAACGGTTTCTTCGACCCGGTGTACGTCGGTGCCAAGGTCGCGGCCGACATGATCGGCGCGAATCTCGTCATGCTCGGCTCCGAGGCGCCGGTCGACGACATCCCGCGCGAGATCGAGATCCTGAACCAGATCATCCAGGACCCGACGATCGACGGGCTGATCCTGACCACGCCGCAGGTCGGCGCCTACAACGACATCGTCAAGAAGATGCTCGACCAGGGCATCCCGGTCGCGACGACGAACTCGTTCGACCCGACGATCTACGACCGTGACGGCATCAGCCACACCGGGCAGAGTGCCGCGGCGGCGGCGATCGGCGGCGCGGCACTGGCGAAGTGCATTCTCGACAAGGGGATCGAGAAGGGCTCGATCCTCTTCCCGTCGCAGACCACCGCCGGCAACGTCGAGGTCAACACCCGCGTGACGGACGCCTTCCAGGCCACCGTCAAGGCGCTGAACGACGCGGGCAAGCTCGCGAACTTCACCGTCGACGCCGGGCCCGACCAGATCGGCATCGCGGTCAACGACCAAGACATCGCCGGCTCGATCGTGACGCTGATCGAGTCGCGTGGGGACGTCGTCGGCATCTTTGGGCCGAACGGCGCCGTGACCCCGGCCATCGTCGACGCGGTGACGCAGAAGAAGATGGAGAACCAGATCTGCACCTTCGGCTACGACCTGGGGCCGAAGCAGCTCGAGGGGATCAACTCGGGCGCGCTGACGGGCTCGCTCGGGCAGCAGCCGTTCCTGCAGGGCTTCTGGCCCGTCATGCAGCTCTACCTGCAGATCGACCGTGGCGTCGCGGCGGCGAACCTCGACACCCGCGCGCAGCTGGTCGAGAAGGACACCGTCGGGACGGTCGGCAAGCGGTTCGAGAACTAGGCCTCGGGCCCATCGGTCCGGCGGGCGCGTCCCGCCGGACCCTGCCCCCGCGTTCCGCATGACGGTCGCAGACTCCGCACCGCCGGCCCCGCGCCGCCGCCTGCCCGTCGAGATGTTCGGCGGCTGGGAGGTCGGGCTCGTCGCCTTCCTGATCCTGCTCTACCTCGTCGGCGCCTGGATCAACCCGCGCTTCTTCGGCGGGACCGATGCGCTGTCCTCGGTGCTGCGCGACGCCGCGCGCTACGGGGTGATGGCGGTGGGCATGACCTTCGTCATCATCAACAAGGACCTCGACCTCTCGGTCGGCTCGCTCTACGGCGTCGCGGCGGTCGTCTTCTCGGTGGCCTTCTCGCAGTCCTACTTCGATGCCGGCGTGGTGCCCGCGGTCGCCTGGGCGCTCGGGGTCGGGCTAGCGGTCGGGCTGATCAACGGGGTGCTGGTCACCTTCCTGCGCGTCCCGGCGTTCATCGCGACCCTGACGATGCTCTTCATCGGCCGCGGCGTCGTCACCGGGCTCTCGGGCGGCAAGACCATCACCTACATCGAGAAGGCAAAGGCTTACCCGGGTTTCTTCTGGGTAGGCGACAACAACGCCTGGGGGTTCAACAACCAGGTCTGGCTGTTCCTGCTGTTCACGGTCGTCGGCGCCTTCGTGCTGGCCAAGACCCGGATCGGCTACCAGACCTTCGCAACCGGCGG
Organism: Amaricoccus sp.; assembly: GCA_046348915.1. Taxonomy (GTDB): domain Bacteria; phylum Pseudomonadota; class Alphaproteobacteria; order Rhodobacterales; family Rhodobacteraceae; genus Amaricoccus. The sequence continues at coordinate 107,708 of JAXMDH010000019.1, read as the reverse complement.
CAACGAGCTCGCGGCCTCCTACGCCGGTATCCCGACCCGCTGGGTCCGGATGCGCGCCTACCTTCTCTCGGCCTTCTGCGCCACGGTCGGCGGGCTGATGCAGGTTGCGCAGGACAAGGGCATGATCGCCCAGTCCGGCCAGGGGATCGAGCTGATCGTGATCGCCTCGGTCATCGTCGGCGGCGCCTCGATCCTCGGCGGCCGCGGGCGGATCTTCGGCAGCGCCCTCGGCGTCATCCTCGTCGTGCTGATCGACAAGGTCTTGCGCGAGGGCATCCCGGTCACGCGGATGATGAAGGTCGGCGACGTCGAGATGAAGGTGAACGCCGTCGCCCAGCTGCCGCCCGGCGCGGTACCGGCCTTTCTCGGTATCATCCTGATCGTCGCGGTGCTGATCGAGCCCTGGCTGATCCGGCGCAAGGCGCTCGCCCGCCTGTGGGCCCGGTTGCGCGGGCTGCCGGTGCCGCCGGCACCCGAGATCGGCGGCGTCGCCATCGAGGGCGTGCAGACCCGCGGCAGCACCGCGCATGACCGCGACATGTCGGCGAGCGGCTGGCGGCGGTTCCTGACCCGCCGCGACTCGGCGGCGATCATGATCGCGGTCGTTCTCTGGGCGACCGGCCTCTGGCTGCGGCCCGACTTCTGGGGCGGGCTCGACAACAGCTTCAACCTCATCCTCGCCTTCACCGAGGTGGCGCTGGTCTCGATCGGGCTGACCTTCGTCATCGCCAACGGCGACATCGACCTCTCGGTCGGCTCTATCCTCGCCATGAGCGGTGCCCTCGCGGCCTTCTCGATGAAGACGCTCGGCTACGACCCCTGGCTCGCGGCGGTGATAGCACTTCTCGGCGGCGCGATGGCCGGCGCCGTCAACGCGCTGGTGACCGTGCGCTTCGGGCTGCCGGCGTTCGTCGCGACCCTCGGCATGTTCTACACCGCGCGCGGCATCTCGGCCTGGCTCGTCTCGGGTCGCGAGCTCTTCGGCTTCCCCGAGAGCTACAACCTGATCGGGCGCAAGCTCATCGAGGCACTGAAATACTTCAAGGTCGACCCGGCCCCGGGCACCATCCCCTACGACATCGCCGCCGCGCTCAGCGTTCAGAGCATCTTCATGGCGCTGCTCGCGATCGTCGCCGGGGTCGTCCTCGGCTACACCGTCTGGGGGCAGCGGGTCTATGCGACCGGCGGCAACCGGCGCGCCGCCGACTATGCCGGCATCGACACGGCGCGGGTGCGGGCGCTGAGCCTGATGTTCTCCGCCCTCTGCGCCGCCTTTGCGGGGCTCATCTACATCGCCTTCTACCGCAGCTTCACGCCCACCGCCGGTCAGTTCCGCGAACTGGACGGCATCGCCTCGGTCATCATCGGCGGCGGCTCGATCTTCGGCGGCTACGGCACGATCATCGGCGCCCTGGCCGGCGCCGCCGTCATCACCCTGCTGCGTGCGCTCCTGTCGCTGCAGATCATCACCGCCAACGGCTCCTTCGTGCTGCCGAACGTCTGGGTCAACGTCTTCATCGGGGGGATCCTGCTCGGAGCCGTCCTGATCGACATCTGGGTGCGGCAGGCCGACCTCTTCGGGCGCCTGCGCGCGCGCTTCGCCCGCCGAACCGCGGAGAACCGCCATGCTTGACGCCAGCCATCCGCCGATCATCGAGATGCGCCGCGTCTCCAAGGCCTTCGGACCGGTGCAGGCGCTGCGCGAGGTCAACCTCACGCTTGGGCCCGGCGAGGTGCTCGGGCTCGTGGGCGACAACTCGGCCGGCAAGTCGACGCTGATGAAGATCCTGACCGGCGCCTACCAGCGCGATTCGGGCGACATCCTCGTCGACGGCCAGCCGACCCACTTCAAGGGCCCGCACGAGAGCCGCGCCGTCGGCATCGAGATGATCTACCAGGACTTCGCGCTCTGCGGGAACATGGACGTCGGCCAGAACATCTTCCTCGGCCGCTGGCCCCGGCGCGGACTCTTCGTCGACCGGCGCCGGATGTATTCCGAGGCAAGCGAGGTCCTGAAGCGGCTGAAGGTCGACGTGAACTCGGTGTACCAGAAGGTCGAGAGCCTGTCGGGCGGCCGGCAGCAGTCGGTGGCGATCGCGCGCGCGATCTCCTTCGCGCCGCGGGTCGTCATCCTCGACGAGCCGACCGCCAACCTGTCGGTGATGGCGACCGACCGGTTGCTCGAGACCATGCTCGAGCTGAAGAAGCACGGCGTCGCCCAGATCATCATCTCGCACCGGCTGGTCGACATCTTCGCTGTCGGCGACCGCGTGATGGTCTTGAAGCGCGGCGAGAACGTCGGCGACCGGTGGATAAAGCACACCGACGAGGCCGAGGTGCTGGAGATCATCGTGTCGGGCACCCGCGACACGGCGTTGACCGCGGATCAGGCCGCTGCGCGATGAGCGCGGAGACGCCCCTGTCCGACTGGCAGCACATCGTTCGGCTGGAGGGGGTGCAGAAGTACTTCGGCGCCATCCACGCGCTCCGCGACATCGACCTCGCCGTCGGGCGGAACGAGATCGTAGGGCTGATCGGCGACAACGGCGCCGGAAAATCGACGCTGATCAAGGTGCTGACCGGCGTCCTGGCGCCGACCTCGGGGCGAATTTTCGTGCGCGACCGCGAGCTCGACCTCGCCGACTATTCGGTGCGGATGGCGCACGACATGTCGATCGAGACGGTCTACCAGGACAAGTCGCTGGCCGAAAAGCAGCCGCTGTGGCGCAACTTCTTCGTCGGGCGGCAGATCACCAACCGCTGGGGCTTCATCGACATCAAGAAGCAGAAGTCGATCGCCGACCAGATCCTGAGGGAAGCGATCGGGTTTCGCGGGGTCGGAATCACCGTCGACTCGACCGTCGCCAACCTTTCGGGCGGCGAGCGGCAGGGGATCGCGATCGGGCGGGCGATGCACTACAACGCCGACCTGATCGTGCTCGACGAGCCGACGGTGGCGCTGGCGGTCGCCGAGGTGCGCAAGGTCCTCGACTTCGTCCGCCGCATCAAGGACTCGGGCCGCGCCTGCATCTACATCGAGCACAACCTCGCCCACGTGCACGCGGTCGCCGACCGACTCGTCATCCTCGACCGCGGGCGCGTCGTCTCCGAGGTGATCCCGAGGGACATGTCGGTGGTCGAGCTGACCGAGTACCTGATCGAGCTGCAGCACGGGGCGTGACGATGGCGCGAAACCGCGAGCCCCGGTGGTGGCAGAAGGTCGAGGGGCTGCCGATCATCCTCGTGTTCCTGTGCCTGCTCGGCCTCTTCATGTGGACGGCACCGCAGGTCTTCCTGCAGCCCTTCATCTACACGACCTTCCTCTCGACATTGCCGCCCCTGATCCTGCTTGCGGTCGGGCTGACGTTCGTCATCGGTGCCGGCGAGATCGACCTGTGCTTCCCGGCGATCATCGCTTTCTCGGGCTTCGTCTTCGCGGTGCTGTTCAAAGAGTACCATCTCGGCTGGCTTGCGGTCGTCGCCGCGCTCGCCTCGGGTCTCCTGGTCGGCTGGATCAACGGCTTCATCATCGCCCGCATAGGAATCCCGTCGTTCATGGCGACGCTCGCGACGCAGTTCTTCTGGGCCGGCATGGCGACGGTGCTGTCGGGCGGCAAGTCCTACGCGCTTCGGGGGGTCGAGGAGAGTTCGGTCTGGCAGGTGATCGTCGGGCGGCCGTTCGCCGGCTCCGAGACCACCTGGATCGCGCAGCTGCCGATGCAGGCGATCTGGACCGCGGTCGTCGTGGTGATCCTCTGGTTCGTGCTCAACCGCCACAAGTTCGGCGACAGCGTGCTCTTCATCGGCGATTCCAATGCCGTCTCGCGCGTCGTCGGCATCGACGTCGAACGCGAGAAAATCCGCATCTTCACGCTGATGGGCGGCCTCGCCGGACTGGCGGCGATCATGCTGACGCTCGAGAACAAGAACTACTTCGGCAACCAGGGCCAGGGATACCTGCTGACCGCGATCGCCTCGGTCTTGATCGGCGGGACCTCGATCTTCGGCGGGCGGGCGACGATCATCGGCACGGTCTTCGGCTGTTTCATCATCGGGATGATCGAGGCGGGGCTGGTGGCGACCGGGCTCACCGGGGCCTGGGTCAGGACCGTGCAGGGGCTCGTCTTCCTGATCGCGGTCATCTCGTACCTCTACATCGAGGAGCCCGCGCGGCGGCAGGCGTTCGTCGCCCGGCTGCGCGGCTCCGGGGCATTCGGCCGCAGGGCCGAGTAACGGCGGAGGCCGGAACGGCCTCCGGTCAAGGGAGGAGAGAATGAGAAAGATCGCAACGCTTCTCGCCGGCGCCGCCACGGCGGCGGTGCTTGCCGGCGCCGCCTTCGCCGACGACCCGATCGGCAAGGGGCTGGTCATGTACATGCAGATGGGCGGCAACCCGGGCGATGGCGCGACCCTCGCGCGGCAGACCGGCGCCGCGCAGGCGGCCGCCGCCTTCGGCGTCGACCTCAAGGAGCAATTCTCCGCCTGGGCGCCGGAGACGATGATCAACCAGTTCAAGGAGGCGCTCGCCGCCAAGCCGAACTGCATCGAGATCATGGGGCATCCGGGCGGCGCCGCCTTCCACGACCTGGTCAAGGACGCGGTCGGCCAGGGCATCGTCGTGACAATCGGCAACTCGCCGATGACCGACCTGCAGGCCGAGTTCGGGCCGCAGGGCACCGGCTACGCCGGCGTCGACCTCTACCAGGGCGGCGTCCTGACCGCGAACGCGATGCTGGCGCAGGGGCTGAAGTCGGGCGACGAGGCGATGGTCTACGGCGTCTTCAGCCAGGCCGAGCGCGGGCAGTCCGAGAAGGGCCTCGCCGACACGCTGGAGAAGGCGGGGTTGAAGGTCGACCGGCTGGAGATCACCCAGGAGGTCAACAGCGACACGTCGCTGGGCGTGCCGGTGCTCGTCTCGTACATCCAGGCGCATCCGGACCTGAAGGCGATCGGCACCCAGCACGGCGGCATCACCGGCATCATGGCCGACGTGCTGCAGAAGGCGGGCAAGAAGCCCGGCGACATCGTCGTCGCCGGCATCGACCTCGCCCCGGCGACGATCGACGGGCTGAAGTCGAAGTACGTGAGCGCGACGCTCGACCAGCTTCTCTACCTGCAGGGCTTCATGCCGGTGCTGCAGTGCGTGATGACGGCCAAGTACAAGATGCCGGGCCTCTCGCTCAACACCGGCGCCGGGACGGTCACGCCGGATACGATCGACTCGCTGGTCGAGCTGATCGACGCGGGCATCCGCTAGCCCGATTGCGAGGCGGCGCGGGCGCAGTCTAGACTGCGCCAGCGCCGCCGGACGGCGGGACAGGGGGAGGACCAACTATGAAGACCCGCGCCGCCGTGGCCTTCCAGGCGGGTAAGCCGCTCGAGCTCGTCGATGTCGACCTCGAGGGCCCGAAGGCCGGCGAAGTCTTGGTCGAGATCAAGGCGACCGGCATCTGCCACACGGACGAGTTCACCCTTTCGGGCGCCGATCCCGAGGGCCTCTTCCCGGCGATCCTCGGCCACGAGGGCGCGGGGGTCGTCGTCGATGTCGGCCCCGGCGTCTTCAGCGTGAAGAAGGGCGACCACGTCATCCCGCTCTACACGCCCGAGTGCCGCGAGTGCCCCTCCTGCCTCAGCCGCAAGACCAACCTCTGCACGGCGATCCGCGCCACCCAGGGGCAGGGGCTGATGCCCGACGGCACCTCGCGGTTCAGCCTCGACGGCAAGCCCATCCACCACTACATGGGCTGCTCGACCTTCTCGAACTTCACCGTCCTGCCCGAGATCGCGGTCGCGAAGGTCCGCGAGGACGCGCCCTTCGACACCATCTGCTACATCGGCTGCGGCGTCACGACCGGGGTCGGCGCCGTCATCAACACCGCCAAGGTCGAGGTCGGGGCCAAGGCCGTCGTCTTCGGCCTCGGCGGCATCGGGCTGAACGTCATCCAGGGGCTGAAGCTCGCCGGTGCGGACATGATCATCGGGGTCGACCTGAACCCCGAGCGCGCAGCGTGGGCGAGCGCTTCGGCATGACCCACTTCGTCGACGCCTCCGAGGTCGGCGCAGACATCGTCCCGCACATCGTCAACATGACGAAGAAGGGCGCCGACCAGATCGGCGGGGCCGACTACAGCTTCGACTGCACCGGCAACGTCAAGGTGATGCGTGCCGCCCTCGAGTGCACCCACCGCGGCTGGGGCGTCTCGGTCGTCATCGGCGTCGCGCCGGCGGGCGCCGAGATAGCAACCCGCCCCTTCCAGCTCGTAACCGGCCGGGTCTGGAAGGGGACGGCCTTCGGCGGCGCGCGCGGGCGCACCGACGTGCCGAAGATCGTCGACTGGTACATGGACAAGAAGATCGAAATCGACCCGCTGATCACCCACCGGCTGAAGCTCGACGAGATCAACAAGGGCTTCGACCTGATGCACGCGGGCGAGTCGATCCGCTCGGTCGTCATCTACTGAGCCGCCGCCCCCGGGGAGCGCCTATCTCGGGGGGCACGGGGCCCCCGCTCGGCGCTTGGGGGTCGGCCGCCTTTGCCGCCTCCCTCCGGCGGAACGGGCTTCGCCCGTGAGTCGGTTTCTCCCCGCCCATGGCGGGGCCCCGCGACTGCCCGATAGGGGTTTCAAGCCAATATGAAAGCCTTGAGGGACCGCTCGGCTCGCCGCGAGCACGATTTGCCGGTATGCTAGCGGCGCCGGGGCGGCGAAGGACTCGGCCATTGTCATGGGAGGGGACACCATGCCGGAACCGATCCATCCGTCCGTCGATGGGGGCGTGAAGCCGGGCCGCGAGGGCTTCGCCGGCGGCAAGCTGCGCTGCCACTGCACGACCGACCCGGTCGAGGTGACGCTCGGCGCGAACACCGCCTTCAACCACGCCTGCGGCTGCACCAAGTGCTGGAAGCCCGAGGGCGCCACCTTCGCGGTGGTCGCCGTGGTGCCGCGCGACGCCGTCGCCGTCACCGCGAACGGCGAGAAGCTGAAAATCGTCGATCCTTCTATGACCATCCAGCGCTACGCCTGCACCGGCTGCGGCGTGCACATGTACGGCCGCATCGAGACCGACCACGCCTTCAGGGGGCTCGACTTCGTGCACACCGAGCTTTCCGACGACGACGGCTGGTCGGCGCCGGGTTTCGCCGCCTTCGTCTCGTCGATCATCGAGGCGGGCACGCCGCCCTCGCGGATGGACGCGGTCCGGGCGCGGCTCAGGGAGCTTGGGCTCGAGCCCTACGACTGCCTGTCGCCGGCGCTGATGGACCTCATCGCCACCCACGCCGCGAAGAAGAAGGGCACCTACCGCGAGGCATGAACCCGGCCGGGTGCGCTGCCCGCGACGCGACGCACCCGCAACCTTGACGGTGGTGACCCGCGGATTTATCGTTCAGGAAAGCACAGCGTCGCGTTCAAATCTGAACCAGGACGCTGCGGGAGGAGAGGCCGGATGGCGGTTCGCTGGAGCCGGGTGGCACCTCAGGTCGCGCTGCTTCCGGCGGTGCTGATCGTGCTGGTCGGTTTTGCCGGAACCATCGGCTGGACGGCCTTCGTCTCGCTGACCAAGAGCCGGCGGTTCCCCGACTACGCGATCGATCCCTCGGGCTGGGCGAGCCAGTACGTACGGCTGTTCAACGACCCCGCCTGGACGACCTCGCTCCGCAACCTCGTCACCCTCGCGCTTGGCAGCGCCCTCGCGATCGTCTTCGGCTTCATCCTGGCCGCGATGGTCGAGCGCGAGAAGTTCGGTGAGGGCTTCTTCCGCACCCTCTTCCTCTACCCCCTAGCGATCTCGCTGATCGTGACCGGCCTCGTCTGGCGGTGGATCATGAACCCCTCGCTCGGAGTCGAGGCCTTCCTGCACAGCCTCGGCTGGGAGAGCGCCAGCTTCAACTGGCTCGCCCAGCCGCAGACCGCGATGTACGGCATCATCCTCGCCTCGATCTGGCACGGGCTCGGCTTCTACATGGCGCTGATGCTCGCCGGGCTAAAGGGGATCAATCCCGAGATCTGGAGCGCGGCCCGCCTCGACGGCGTCAGCTTCTGGCGGCTCTACCTCGAGATCATCATCCCGATGATGAAGTTCACCTTTCTCACCTGCGCGATCCTCCTGTCGCTCGGGGTGGTGAAGGCCTTCGACATCGTTGTCGCGATGACCAATGGCGGTCCCGGCACCTCGACCTGGACGCCGGCCTACTTCGCGATCAACGCCTATTCGACCCGCTCCAACATCGGCTACGCCTCCGCCGCGGCCGTCGTGATGCTGCTGATCACGCTGGCGATCTTCCTGCCGCTCGTCGTCGTAACCGCCTGGCAGGCCCGCCGCCGCGCCGAGGCGCACGGATGACCGACGCGGCCGCCCTGCCCCGGACCGCCGCTCGCGTGATCCCGCGCCGCCGCCGACGCATTCGCGGCTCCAACGTCGCGATCTTCGTTTTCCTCGTGATGGTCGCGGCCTTCATGGCGATCCCGCTCTACGTCGTGGTCGTCACCGCCTTCAAGCCGCTCCCCGAGATCACCCTCGGCCGCATCTTCGCCCTGCCGCAGCAATGGACGGTCGAGCCCTGGTACAAGGCCTGGAACACGCTCTGCACCGGGCTCGCCTGCGACGGGATCAAGCAGGGGTTCTGGAACTCGCTGAAGATCCTCTTCCCGAGCCTCGTCCTCTCGATCGGGATCTCGTCGGTCACCGGCTATGCGCTGGCACTCTGGAACGTGAAGTGGGCCAACACCTTCCTCTTCATCCTCTTCATGTGCGCCTTCGTGCCGTTCCAGATCATCATGATCCCCCTTATCATCGTGGTGGCGAACCTCAAGCTCTACGGCACGATCTGGGCGATCGCGCTGGTGCAGGCGGTGCTGACCATGCCGCTCCTGACGCTGATCTTCCGCAACTTCTACAAGGACATCCCGCGCGAGCTAATCAACGCCGCGATCATTGATTCGGGCAGCTTCTGGCGCATCTTCGTCGAGATCATCCTGCCGATGTCGGGCAACATCATGGTCGTGGTGCTGATCATGATGATAACCACGGTCTGGAACGACTACCTCGTCGGCCTCACCTTCGGCGGCATCGGCGCCAAGCCGATGACGGTGATCCTGGCCAACTCGGTCGTCACCTCGCGCGGCGAGGTGATCTACAACGTCAACATGGCGGCGGCGCTGCTGACCGCGATCCCGCCGCTCATCGTCTATTTCGCCCTGGGCCGCTTCTTCGTCCAGGGCATCACCGCTGGCGCGATCAAGGGCTGAACCGCGCGGGACACGACCAAGAACCGACAAGAGGGAGGAATGAAGATGAAGACCTGGACCGCACTGCCGCTCCTGCTGGCGCTCGGGGCAATGCCCGGAGCGGCCGGCGCGGTTGAGCTCACGCTCTTCCACACCTGGTCGAACGAGAGCGAGATGGCGGCTCTCAACACGATCGTCGACGCTTTCGAGAAGAACACGGGCAACACCGTGAAGGCAGCGTCGGTGCCGCACGAGACGGCCGGAGAGAGCCCGCTCGTGAGCCTGTTCGTGGCCGGCACGCCGCCCAACCTCTTTATTGCGGCGGACGCGAGCTTCTTCCGCGACCTGAAGGCCAAGGGCCAGGGCGTCGACGTTGGCCCCCTGATGGACCAGATCGGCGCCACCAGCGAATTCCCCGAGACGGTGCGCGACGCCATCACCATCGACGGCGAGATGATGAAGATCCCGACCGGCGTGCACATCGACGGGATGGTCTACTACAGCAAGGAGGTCGCCGAGAAGGCTGGCGTCGACCCGACGAAATGGACCTCGATGGCCGACATGTGGGCGGACGAGAAGAAGGTCGAGGACGCCGGCTACACCTTCATCGCGATCGGCGGCAACACCTTCCAGGCCGGCTACACCTTCCACGCCATCCTCGCCGCGGTGGCGGGCCCCGACATCTACGAGCGCTTCTACGCCGGCAAGGACGGCAAGCCCGACGAGACGGTCTTCCAGGAGCAGGGCCTGAAGGACGCGATCGAGACCTTCCGCAAGATCGCCGCCCAGGCCGACGAGGGCTGGGTCAACCGCGCCTGGAACGACACCACCAACACGGTGATCGCCGGCAAGGCGCTGATGCAGATCCACGGCGACTGGATGAAGGGCCAGTGGCGCGCCAACAACAAGCAGGCGGGCGTCGACTTCGGCTGCATCAACATACCCGGCACCAAGGCCGTGTCGGTGACGGTCGACTCCTTCGGCATCCTCGGCGGCGTCGACGATGCGACGCTGAAGGCGGAGAAGGACTTCGCGGCGACCGTGGTCGACCCGAAGATCAACGCCGAGTTCGCCTACCTCAAGGGCTCGAGCCCGGTGCGGGTCGACGTACCGACCGACAAGCTCGACCAGTGCAACACGCTGGTGCTCGACGACCTGAAGAAGCCGGGCTTCAGTGTGGAGAACCCGTTCTACATCGCCGATCCCGACTGGATCAATTCGGTCTGGAACACGATGTACACCTTCCAGGGCGATCCGAGCATGACGACCGACCAGGCGATCGACATGCTGAAGCAGGAGTATTCGGCGATCTTCTGATCCTTCGGGCAGGGGCGCTTTGCTCCCCTGCCCTTTCCCCATCGGAGCGTTCCAATGCCTCTCTTCGACGGCCTCGGCCACGTCGCGCTCAAGGTGCGCGACCTCGACGCCTCGCTCGATTTCTACCAGAAGCTCGGCTTTCCCGAGATGCTGCGCCTGCTAGACAAGGACGGCGCCCCCTGGATCGTCTACCTCCAGGTCAGCGAAAGCCTCTACCTCGAGCTCTTCCCGGGCGGCCCCGAGGAGCGGGTGCCCGCGAACGGCCACACGGGCCTCGCGCATCTCTGCCTGACCTCGCCCGACCTCGACGCCACCGAGAAGGGGCTGGCGGAGGTCGGGATCGCCCTCAGCCAGCCGCGCAAGGACGCCCGCGGGGTCGATGGGAACCGCGGGATGTGGATCGAGGACCCCGACGGCAACCGCATCGAGATCATGGAGATGGCCCCCGACTGCATCCAGTTCCGGGCGGTCGAGAACCTGAATGCCGGTGGCGCCCCGCACGCGCTCGCCCTGAACTGAGGAGGAGAAGGCAATGAAGGGCTTCACGCAGATCGCGCACGTCGCGCTCAAGGTCCGGGACCTCGACCGCTCGCTCGACTTCTACGTCGGCAAGCTCGGGTTCGCCGAGATGATGCGGCTCGACAAGCCGGACGGGTCGCCGGGGGTCTGGCTGGTCTATCTCCGGATCACCGACGACCAGTATCTCGAGCTCTTCCCGGAAGGTGTCGGCGACCGGGCGGCGGGGCGCGAGGTCACCGGCATGAACCATCTCTGCCTGGGGGTCGAGGATCTCGACGCGGTACTCGCCCAGCTCGAGATGGCTGGCGTGCCGCTGACGATCCAGAAGAAGATGGGGGCGGACGGGAACCTGCAGGCCTGGATCGAGGATCCCGACGGCAACCGGATCGAGCTGATGCAGATGATGCCCGACTGCCTGCAGCTCGACGCCATCGCCCGGCTCAGGCGCGAGGCGGTCGAGGCGTGAGCGGCATTCGCCTCGGCGGGCACGGGCTCGAGGTCGCCGCCGACGGCGATTCCGAGGCCTTTGCCCGCGCCCACCGCGCTTTCGGCTACCGCGCCGCCTACTGCCCGCCGGTCGAGATCGGCGATACGGCCCGCTTGGCCGCCATCGAGGCGGCCTTCGCCGCGGCCGACGTCGTCTTGGCCGAGATCGGCATCTGGCGGAACCTCGTCGCGGTCGAGGAGGACGTCCGCCGGGCAAACCTCGACCACGCCTGCAACTGCCTCGCGGTTGCCGACGCCGTCGGTGCGCGTTGCGCCGTCAGCTACATCGGCTCCGCCGCCCCCGGTACCGACTATGCCCCGCACCCCAGGAACATGGGCGAGGAGGCCTTCGACGCCTGCGTCGAGACGGTCCGGCTGGTGATCGACCGGGTGAGGCCGCGGCGGGCGAAGTTCGCGCTCGAGATGATGCAGTACGCGCTCCCCGACAGCGTCGACTGCTACGTCCGCCTGATCGATGCGGTTGACCGGCCGGCCTTCGCCGCCCATGTCGACCCGGTCAACCTGATCATGACGCCGCGCGTCTACTTCGAGAACGGTGCCCTGATCCGCGAGTGCTTCGCAAAGCTCGGCCCCCACATCGTCTCCTGCCACGCCAAGGACATCCTGCTGCACCACCAGGCCGCGCTGCACCTCGACGAGGTTATGATCGGCGACGGCGTCCTCGACTATCCGACCTACCTGCGTGAGCTGGCGCGCCTCCCCGACGTCCCGCTGATGCTCGAACACCTGGACGGCGCCGAATACGCCGTCGCCCGCGACCGGCTCTTCGCCATCGCGCAGGCCGCCGGGGTCGCCATGGCATGAACGCGAATGGCAGCGGATCGGTGCTTGTCCCGGGGCGCCCGGGCGTGCATCCATAGCGTGCGCGCAGCGACGGCCAACGTCGCGCGGGCTCGACGTGCAGGGGGGAAGGCAATGCGACAGACCTGGCGCTGGTTCGGCCCGAAGGACATCGTCTCGGTCGACGACATGCTGCAGGCCGGCGTCGAGGGCGTCGTCTCGGCGCTGCACCACGTCCCGAACGGCATCGTCTGGTCGCCGGAGGAGATCGCGAAGCGCCAGCGCGAGATCGGCACCCGCAGCGACGGTTCGCCGTCCGGCCTCGCCTGGGAGGTGGTCGAGAGCGTGCCGCCCTCCGAGGACATCAAGCGGCAGACCGGCGACTGGAAGGCGCACCTCGAGGCCTACCGGCAAACGCTGGGGAACCTCGCCGACGCGGGCATCGAGGTCGTCTGCTACAACTTTATGCCGGTGCTGGACTGGACGCGCACCGACATCGCCTGGCGGCTCGGCCATGGCGGCACCTGCATGCGATTCGACTTTACCGATTTCGCCGCCTTCGATATCCACGTCCTCGAGCGCCCCGGCGCCCGCGAGGACTTCCCCGCCGAAGTGGCCGCCGCCGCCGACGAACGCTTCGCCGCCATGGATGACGCCGCGAAGGAGCGCCTCGCGGCCAACGTCGCCTTCGGGCTGCCCGGCGCCAACGACCGCCGGACGCTGCCCGAGGTGCGTGCACAGATCGCCGAGTACCAGGCGATGCCGGAAGGGACGCTGCGCCGGCACCTCATCGACTTCCTCGCCGAGGTCGTGCCCACGGCCGAGAAGGTCGGCATCCGGCTCTGCTGCCACCCGGACGACCCGCCCTTCCCGCTGCTCGGCCTGCCGCGGGTGATGTCGACCGCCGCCGACTATGCAGCGGTGCTCGGCGCCGTCGACAGCGCCGCGAACGGGACGACCTTCTGCACCGGCTCGTTCGGAGCGCGGCCCGACAACGACCTGCCGGCGATGTTCCGGCAGTTCGCGGACCGGGTGCACTTCGTGCACCTTCGCAACGTCAAGCGCGAGGGCGCGGATGTCCGCGGCAGCTTCCACGAGGCCGAGCACCTCGGCGGTGATACCGACATGGTAGCGGTGATGGCCGAGATCATCGCCGAGGAGCGGCGGCGCAAGGCGGCCGGCCGCGCTGATCATTCGATCCCGTTCCGCCCCGACCATGGCCAGGACATCCTCGACGACCTCAAGAAGAAGGGGCAGCCGGGGTATCCCGCGATCGGCCGGCTGAAGGGGCTGGCCGAGTTGCGCGGGATCATGACGGCGCTGACGCACCCGACCTACGGGATGCCGGCATGACCTGGCCGGTGGCGCTGGTGGGCGTCGGCAAGATCGCCCGCGACCAGCACATCCCGGCGATAGCGAACGACCCCGACTTCACCCTCGCCGCCGGGGTCTCACGGCACGCGACGATCGAGGGCGTGCCGACCTTTTCCGACCTCGACGCCTTTCTCGCCGACGGACCCGAAGCCGCCGTCGCGCTCTGCGTGCCGCCTGAGGCACGGACGGCGATGGCGCTGAAGGCGATCGCGGCCGGGCGCGATGTCCTCCTGGAGAAGCCGCCGGCCGCCACCGTCGGCGAGGTCGACCGTATGGTGGCGGCGGCGCGCGACCGCGGGGTCGTGCTCTTCGCGACCTGGCATTCGCGCTTCGCGCCCGGCGTGGCGCCGGCGAAGGCGTGGCTTGCGGGCAAGGCGGTCAAGAGCGTCGCGATCGTCTGGAAGGAGGACGTGCGGCACTGGCATCCGAACCAGGCCTGGATCTGGGAGCCGGGCGGCTTCGGCGTGTTTGATCCGGGGATCAACGCGCTGTCGATCCTGACCGAGATCCTGCCCGGGCCGTTCAGCGTCGGATCGGCGCGGCTAGTGACGCCTTCGAACGTGCAGACGCCGATCGCTGCCGAAGTGGCGATGACGGGGGCGGCCGGATATCCGGCGAGCCTCGTGCTCGACTGGCTGCAGACCGGGCCGCAGACCTGGGACATAACGGTCGAGACCGACGACGGCACACTGCTACTGCAGCACGGTGGCGCGACGCTGGTCATCGACGGCCGCGAGCAGGTGCGGGAGGCGGAGCGGGAGTACCCCTTGATCTACCGCCGCTTCGCGGAGCTGCTGGCGGCCCGCGAGAGCGAGGTCGACACGAGCCCGCTTCGGATCATCGCCGACGCCTTCCTGGTGGGACGGCGGGAGGCGACGGAGGAATTTCATGACTAGGAGATGCGGCCGATGAAGGTCAGCGCGACGGTGCACCGGGACTTCGAGATCGCCGAGGTCGACGACAGGCTCTATTCCGCCTTCATCGAGCACATGGGGCGGGCGATCTACGGCGGAATCTACGAACCCGGCCACCCCGAGGCCGACGAGGACGGCTTCCGCAAGGATGTGCTGGAGCTGGTCAGGGGGCTGAACATCCCGGCGATCCGCTACCCGGGCGGCAACTTCGTCTCGGCCTACAACTGGGAGGACGGGATCGGGCCGAAGGACCAGCGGCCGGTGCGGCTGGACCTGGCGTGGCGGTCGAAGGAGACCAACCAGGTCGGGATCAACGAGTTCGCGAAATGGGCGGACAAGGCCGGGATCGAGATGATGCTGGCGGTCAACCTCGGCTCGCGTGACCTGAACGCGGCGCGGGCGTTCGCCGAGTACTGCAACCATCCGGGCGGGACGGCCTGGTCGGACCTGCGGCGCAGCCATGGCGTCGAGAAGCCCTACAACGTGCGGATGTGGTGCCTCGGCAACGAGATGGATGGGCCCTGGCAGATCGGGCACAAAGAGGCACATGAGTACGGGCGGATCGCGGACGAGGTGGCGAAGGCGATCAAGCCCCTCGGCAAGAACATCGAGACGGTGGTCTGCGGGTCGTCGAACGACTCGATGGCGACCTATCCCGAGTGGGAGCGGGCGGTGCTCGAGGCCTGCTACGACAACGTCGACTACATCTCGCTGCACAAGTATTTCGGCAACTCGAGCCGCGACACGCTGAATTTCTTCGGCAAGATCGAGGAGACCGGGCGGTACATCCAGGCCGTTGGGGGGATCATCGACTGGGTGAAGGCCAAGAAGCGGTCGAAGAAGGACGTCTACATCTGCTTCGACGAGTGGAACGTCTGGTATCATATCCGCGAGGAGGACTCGCGGAAGTGGCGGGCATGGGACTGGCCCGAGGCCCCTGCCCTGCTCGAGGAGGACTACAACCTCGAGGATGCGCTGTTCGTGGGCGGGCTGCTCAACGAGTTCATCCGCCGCTCGGACCGGGTGAAGATCGCCTGCATCGCGCAGCTCGTGAACGTCATTGCCCCGATCCGCACGCTGAACGGCGGCCCGTCGTGGAAGACCTCGATCTATTATCCTTACCAGTTCGCCTCGCTCTACGGGCGCGGGACTGCGCTCCGGGTGGCGACCGACGCGCCGACCTACGACTGCGACGTCGCGTCCGACGTCTCCTACCTCGATGCGGCCGCCGTGAAGGGGGACGGCGGGGTGACGCTCTTCCTGCTCAACCGGCACCTGACCGACGCGATGGAGCTCGACCTCGCGCTCCTCGGGTTCGGCGAGGCCACGCTCGAGAAGCACTTCGAGATCAGCGGGCCCGACCTCCGCGCGTTCAACACGCCCGAGAAGCCGGACACGGTGGCGCCGAAACCCGGCAAGGGGCTCGGCATCGAAGGCAGCCAATTGGTTGGATCGCTGCCGCCGCTGTCCTATCATGTCGTTCGCCTCAAGGCGGCAGGGACCGGCCGGGCGTAAGGGAGGAAGGCACGCGCATGCCCGGGGTCAGGCTCAGCAACGTCGGCAAGTCCTTCGGGCAGGCGCAGGTCATCCGCAACGTCTCGATGTCGATCGACCGAGGCGAGTTCGCGGTCTTCGTCGGGCCGTCTGGGTGCGGCAAGTCCACGCTGTTGCGGATGATCGCCGGGCTCGAGGAGACGACCGGCGGACGGATCGAGATCGAGGACCGCGACGTCACCGAGGAGGAGCCGGCGCGGCGCGGCGTCGCCATGGTCTTCCAGTCCTATGCGCTCTATCCGCACCTGACCGTCTTCGAGAACATGGCCTTCAGCTTGCGGCTCGCGCGCTCGAGCCGGGCCGAGATCGAGCAGAAGGTCGGCGAGGCGGCCCGGATCCTGCGGCTCGACGAGCACCTGCAGAAGAAGCCCTCGCAGCTGTCGGGCGGGCAGCGGCAGCGGGTGGCGATCGGGCGGGCGATCGTGCGCCAGCCCAAGGTCTTCTTGTTCGACGAGCCGCTCTCCAACCTCGACGCCGAGCTCCGCGTGCAGATGCGGCTCGAGCTCGCCCGGCTGCACCGGCAGATCGGGGCGACCATGATCTACGTCACCCACGACCAGGTCGAGGCGATGACGCTCGCGGACAAGATCTTCGTGCTGCAGTCGGGCGAGGTACGCCAGGCCGGGCGGCCCCTCGACCTTTACGACGACCCGGACAACCGCTTTGTCGCGGGCTTTATCGGTTCGCCGGCGATGAATTTCCTCGCCGCCCGCGTGACCGGCCAGACCGCCGACGGGGTCGAGGTCCAGCCCGAGGGCGGAGAGGGCCGGCCGCTCGCTGCCCGGCTCGACGGCCGGCGCCCGGAGGCGGGCGCCCGGGTGACCCTCGGCCTCCGCCCCGAGCACCTCGAGATCGCGCCCGACGCCGATGCCGGCCTGCCGCTCGCGGTCGAGATGGAGGAGGATCTGGGCGGGGTCTCCTACCTGCACGCCCGCGCGGCCTCCGGCCAGCCGGTGGTGCTCGAGCGCCGCGGCGGCGGGCGCGAGAGCTTCGAAGGCCGCCGCATCGCGGCCACCGTCGCGCCCGACCGGGCGCTCATCTTCGACGAGGCCGGCGCGCGGCTGCGCTAAGGCGACATAACCGGGAGGAGAGGCAACGTGAAAAACATTCTGAAGGCGGCAGTCGCGACGGCCGCGCTCATCGTATCGGCGGGCTTCGCCTCCGCCGATCCGCAGAAGGTGGTCTGGTGGGACTTCCTCGGCGGCGGCGACGGTGTCCGGATGAAGGCGCTGATCGCCGACTTCAACAAGGAAAATCCCGACATCCAGATCGACGCCACCACGCTCGAGTGGGGCGTCCCCTTCTACACCAAGGTCCGCACCTCGGCCGCCGTCGGCCAAGGCCCGGACGTGATGACCTACCACCTCTCGCGCATCCCGATCGCGCTCGACGAAAAGGTGCTGAGCCCGATCACCGACGAGGACCTGGCGAACGCAGGCCTGGCGAAGACGGACTTCTTCCCGCGCTCGATCGAGGCGGCATCCGACAACGGCCAGCTCTACGCCGTGCCCTTCGACATCCACGCCTTCATCCTCTACTACAACAAGAAGGTGCTCGAAGGCACGCCCTGGCTCGGCGCCGACGGCAACATCACCGGCATCAACAACGTCGACGACTTCACCGCGATGCTGAAGACGCTGAAGGACAAGGGCGTCGAGACCCCGCTCTCGGTCGCGACCGGCAACGACGCGACGATGTGGCGGCTCTTCGCCACCCTCTTCGCGCAGGAAGGCGGCCAGTTCATCGTCGGCAACGAGGTCCTGCCGGGCGACAACACCGACAAGGCGGTCAAGGCGCTCAAGGTCATCTCCGACTGGCGCGAGGCCGGCTACATCCCCGAGCAGACCGAGTATCCCGCCTCGATCGCGCTCTTCTCCGCCGGCGGCCCCGCCTTCCACATGAACGGCGTCTGGGAGGTCCCGACCTTCACCGACCAGGCCAAGAAAGGCACGCTCGGCTTCGACTGGAGCGCGACCGTCATCCCGACCCTGATGGGTGAGCCCGCCACCTGGGCGGACAGCCACGCCTTCGCCATCCCGCAGCAGCCGACCCCGATGGACCCGGCCAAGCGCAAGGCCGTCATGGAGGTGATCGGCTGGATGGAGAAGCACGCGATCCGCTGGGCCGATGCCGGCCACATCCCGGCCTACCTGCCGGTCGCGACCAGTGCGGAGTACAAGGCGATGATGCCGAACGCGCAGTACGCGCCGCTCGCCGAGCATGCCGCCTACGACCCGCGCTCCAAGATCGCCGGCGTCGCCTCGCCGGTCTACGACGCGGCCGCCAACATCATGGTGCCGGCGATCAACGGCATGCTCTCGCCCGAGGACGCCGTGCAGCAGATCAAGGATCAGCTGCAGCCGCTCCTCAACTGACGAACGCGCGGGCGGCGGCGACGCCGCCCGCTCCCCGGCAGAGGCGAACTCCCTATGGCGATCATCACCAACCGGCGCAGGAAGGCGTACGTCGCCTGGTCGCTCTGCGCGCCGTTCGTGATCTGCTTCGCGCTCTTCTTCCTCTGGCCGCTGGTCAAGGTGGTGCAGATGAGCTTCACCAACGCCCCGCTGATCGGCGGCGGCGACTGGGTGGGCCTCGCCAACTACGAGCGGCTGCTGCACGACAAGCTGTTCTTCACCTCGCTGAAGAACAACGGATACTTCGTGCTTCTGACAGTCATCCCGACCACGGTCGTAGCGCTCTCGATCGCGCTGATGATCACCCGTCTCAAGGCGCCTGCAGGCCTCGCGATGGTGATTTTCTTCCTGCCCTACGTGCTGCCGGTCTCGGTCGTCACCGACGTCTGGGTTGGATGCTCGACTTCCAGTACGGCGTGCTGCAGCCGGTGATCGCTCTTCACCGGCAAGCCGGTGCCGGTGTTCAAGAACCCCTACTGGGTGATGCCGACGGTCGCCGCGCTGACCATCTGGTGGACCACCGGCTTCAACGTGCTCCTCTTCATCGCGGGCCTGCGCAACATCCCGTCCGACCTCTACGAGGCCGCGGCGCTCGACGGCGCCACCCGCCGGCAAGCGTTCTGGCGGGTGACCTGGCCGCTGCTCTGGCCCGTCACCGCCCTCGTGCTGACCCTGCAGCTGATCCTGCAGCTGAAGATCTTCGACCAGATCTACCTTCGACGAGCCAGGGGGGCCCCTTCAACTCCTCCTACGTCCTCCTGCTGCAGGTCTATCGCGAGGCCTTCCAGCTTAACCACGGCGGCCCCGGCGCCGCGGTCGCCGTGGTCCTCGTCGTCCTGATCTCGGTGATTTCGGTCCTTCAGTTCCAGGTCCTCCGCATCGGGAGGGGCCGCGCGTGACCGTCCGCCGCCTCGAGAACCTGATCCTCACCGCGGTCACGCTGCTCGCCGCCGCCATCTGGTTCTTCCCGATCTACTGGGCGGTCGTGACCTCGCTCCGCACCGATGCGACGGTCATCACCCAGCCCGGGATCCTGATCAACCAGTTCCATCTCGACGCCTTCGTCAACGCGATCGTCAACACCCGGATCAGCCGCTGGTACCTGAACTCGATCGGCACCGCCGTGATCATCACCGTGGTCGTGATCGTCTTCGGCATGATGTGCGCCTATGCCATCTCCCAGCTCCGCTTCCCCGGGCGCAACCTCCTCTACGGGCTGATCCTCGTCAGCTTCATGGTGCCGATCCCGGCGCTCTACGTGTCGCAGTTCGTGTTCATGAACTCGCTCGGCTGGGTCAACAGCTGGGCCGGGATCATCGCGCCGCAGCTCGTCGTGCCGGTCGTCATCATCGTCTACAAGCAGTTCTTCGACGCCGTGCCGAAGGAGATGCGCGAGGCGGTCGTGCTCGACGGCGGCGGCGAGTACACCATGCTCTTCCGGATCTACCTGCCGCTCAACTGGGGCATCACGACGGCGCTCGCGATCATCACCTTCATCGGCGCCTGGAACAACTTCTGGTGGCCGTTCCTGATCGTGACCTCCGAGGAGATGATGACGATCCCCGTCGGCATCACCCAGGTCTCCGACGTCTTCGGCGTCGCCTACGCCCGGCTGATGGCGGTCGCGGTGCTTGCGGCGCTGCCGGTCGTTGTCGCCTACCTGATCTTCCAGCGCCGCGTGACCGAGGCGGTGATGATCTCCTCCGGGGTAAAGGGCTGACGCCGCCGAAGCCGGCATCGGGCGGCACTGCTCGGCCGGGACCCGCCGCTCCAGGGGTCGCCCGCTCGCTGGGGGACCGCCTGCTCGCTGGGGACCGCCCGCTCGGCCGGGGTTCGCCGCCGGTGATCGTGCGGACCCCTGGGTTCACCTTGCTGACGCCTTGCCCCTTCGCCGCGCGGGCGTTTCGCGCTACGCTCTCGATCAGGGGGTGTGGGCCATTAACCAGTTAACCACGACGGCGAGGGAGAAGGCGATGCCGCGGAGACTGCTGCTGACGGCCATGCTCGTCGCCTTCGCCGCTGCGGCAGAGGCCCAGGATTCGCCGGCGCCCGAGGCGACCAGCGCGGTCGCCGAGCGCGCCGCCGTGACTGCGCACAGCTTCATGATTGCCACCGCCAACCCGCTGGCGAGCCAGGCGGGCCGCGACGTGCTGGCCGCCGGCGGCTCGGCCGCCGACGCGGCCATCGCCGCGCAGATGGTCTTGAACGTGGTCGAGCCGCAGAGCTCGGGGCTCGGCGGCGGCGGCTTCGCGCTCTACTGGGACGCGTCGACACAGGATCTCGCCAGCTTCGACGGCCGCGAAACCGCGCCCTTCGCCGCCACACCCGCCTACTGGCTCGACGATGCCGGCAAGCCGCGCGAGTTCTGGGACGCGGTGCCGGGCGGCCGCTCGGTCGGCGTGCCGGGGGCGCTGCTCCTGATGGAGACGCTGCACCAGCGGTACGGGCGGCTGCCCTGGGGCGAGCTCTTCCGCCCGGCGATCGCGCTCGCCGAGGACGGCTTCCCGATCTCGCCGCGCATGGCTGCGGCGATTTCCGACGCGGCCGACCACCGGCTCGGCGAGTTTCCCGCCGCCCGCGCGCTCTATCTGCACCAGGACGGCACGCCGAAGGGCGCCGGCGAGGTGCTGCGCAACCCCGACCTCGCGCGGGCGCTGCGGCTCGTCGCCGCCGAGGGCAGCGAGCCCTTCTATCACGGCGCCATCGCCCGCGACATCGTCGCGGCCGTCCGCACGCCGGCGAATCCGGGGCTGCTGACCCTCGACGACCTCGCCGACTACGAGGTCCGCGAACGCCCGCCGGTCTGCATGGGCTACCGCGCCTACGAGGTCTGCGGCATGGGTCCGCCAAGCTCGGGCGGGCTGACGGTCGGGCAGATCCTCGGCATCCTCGGGCACTTCGACCTTGCAGCGCTCGGGCCCGGCATGCCGGCGACGAATCTGTTCCTCGAGGCGTCCAAGCTCGCCTTCGCGGACCGGGGGCAATATATCGGCGACACCGACTTCGTGCCGATGCCCGAGGGCCTGCTCGACCCGGCCTACCTCGCCTCTCGCGCCGCGCTCATCGATCCCGCCCACCCGATGGCGAGCGCCGAGCCCGGCGAGCCGCCCTGGAACAAGGCCGAGCTCCTCGCGCCCGATGCCGAGCGGCCCGAGCATGGCACCACGCATTTCGTGGTGGTCGACCGCTACGGCGACATGCTGACCGCGACGACCTCGATCGAGACGAACTTCGGCAGCCGGGTCGTCGCCGACGGCTTCCTGCTCAACAACCAGCTGACCGACTTCGCCTTCGCGCCGGAGGTCGACGGCAAGGTGGTGGCGAACCGGGTCGAGGGCGGCAAGCGCCCGCGCTCGTCGATGTCCCCGACGGTGGTGCTGAAGGACGGCAAGCCCTGGCTGCTGATCGGCTCGCCCGGCGGCGCCAACATCATCCCCTTCGTCGCCCAGGCGCTGGTCGGTATCCTCGATTTCGGCGAGGACCCGCAGAAGGCCATCGACACGCCGCATATCCTCAACCGCAACGGCAAGACCCAGGTGGAGGACGGCCCCGACGCCGCAGCGACCGTCGCGGCCCTCTCCGCGCTCGGCCAGCCCGCCGAGGCCGTCGACCTCAACTCGGGTCTCCAGGCGATCCTCCTCGGCGGCGGCACCCTCCTCGGCGCCGCCGACCGTCGCCGCGAGGGCCTGGTGATGGGCGACTGATCCGGGCGGGCGACCGCTGCGAACCCGACCGCTGTCGGGCCCCTCCCGGGTGGCACCGACCGCGGCGTCGGCGAGGTCTTCGGGTGAAGCCGGCGCCGCGGACGGGCGAGAGCTTCGGAGACCGGCCGGGCGTTCGAGCACCGGCCCGCCGGCAGCGCCACCCAGGCGATCGCCCCGGTTGCCCCGAGCCCGAACCGCCTTGCCGCGCCACGGTGCTCCCGCACCACCGCATTCACGACGCGCTCGCGAAGATCGATCGGGCAGGGGTCATCCATGCTGGCCTCGTCCTCCAGCAGGAATGGTGAATCAAGAACCACGTCAACAGGGTGATCCCGTTTCGAGGTTCCGCCTGAGCCCATTCCCGTGTCAGGCGGCGGCCCGTCGGGCCGCACCCTCTCCCAATACTGGTCGTCCGGCCCCGGCCGCCCGCTCTTCTTCCTTTGTTTCCTTGAACTTATCGGGCAGTGCCGGGGGGTGAGGGGGGAGCGCCCCCCTTGTATCTTGCAGTTGCCCCGCCGGTGCGATGCCGGCGAGGCTGGCGGCGGACGGGAGCCCGTGCCCCCCTTGGGCGATCGAGCCCGTGCCCGAGCACGGGGCCCCGTCCGCCGGTTCCGATCGGAACCCGAACAGTCGCTTGGGCCGCCGCGCGAGCCCGGATTTGCAAGGACGGGTCATGGAACAGCAGCCTCCCGCAGCGCCGAGCTTCGTCGGCGTCGACATCTCGAAGGATCGTCTCGATGTGCATCTGCGTCCCTCCGGCGAGGCCTTCGCCGTCGCGCGCGACGGCGAAGGCCTCGAAACCCTGGTCGCCGCCCTCCGCCGGCTCGACGTCGCGCTCGTGGTGCTGGAGGCCACCGGCGGCTTCGAGGTGACGGTGGCGGCGGCGCTGGCCGGCGCCGGCCTGCCGCTCGCGGTGGTCAACCCGCGCCAGGTGCGCGCCTTCGCCCGCGCCACCGGGCGGCTCGCGAAGACCGACGCGCTCGACGCGGAAGCGATCGCCCTCTTCGCCGAACGCATCCGCCCCGCGCCGCGCCCGGTCGCGGGCGAGGACGCGCAGGCGCTCAGGGAGCTGGTGGCCCGGCGCCGCCAGCTGGTCGAGATGATCGGCCAGGAGCGGAACCGCTCCCGGCAGGCCCGCGCCCGGCGCGTGCAGCGGAGCCTCAGGGCCACCCTGCGGGTGCTCGAGGCCGAGCTCGCCAGGCTCGACCAGGACATCGACGGCGCGGTGCGCGGGTCTCCGGCCTGGCGGGAGGCCGACGACCTGCTCACCTCGGTGCCGGGGATCGGCGACGTCACCTCCCGCACCCTGATCGCCGATCTGCCCGAGCTCGGGCAGATCGGCCGGCGGCGGATCGCCGCCACGGTCGGCGTGGCCCCCTTCAACCGCGACTCCGGCCGGTGGCGCGGCCACAGGACGATCGCCGGGGGACGCACCGACGTGCGCAACACCCTCTTCATGGCCACCCTCTCGGCCATTCGCTGGAACCCGGTCATCCGCGCCCACTACGCCCGCCTCGTCGAGGCCGGACGGCCGAAGAAGGTCGCGATCATCGCCTGCCTCCGCCACCTCCTCACCATCCTCGACGCCATCCTCAGGACCAAAAAGCCGTGGCAAAACGCTTGACCGCAAACACAGTCGCTCGGGCCGTCCCGAGACCCCGCAGCGACCTCCGGGAGCAAGGGAGACCCCCGCCCGGCCCTCGGCCCAGAGGCCCGCGCATGCGGGCGATGGCGCCAAAGCGCCGACTCTCCCCCTCCGCCGAGGCACGCAGGCCTTTGCTGCCTCCGCACGTTCTTAGGGCGGAACAGCCGGTGAGGCCTTTCCGCTCCCGCTCCCTAGCGTCAACCGCGCTAACCTCCACGGCCAATCGCACCGGCGCGTACACGCGACGTACCTGCGATGTACATTCGCTGTACATTCAACATTCCCCGGTTAGTCCTTGTTACCGCGCGGCCTTTCCACTCTGCCGCCCACCGCCCGCTCCGGGGCGTCCGACGATCCCCCTGCCCCCCTTGCAAGGAAGCGGCCGAAGGCGTACGGGAATCTCTGACGGATTCAGTCGGGAATCGCCGGGTCGTTGTCCGGCAACGCGGGGCGGGGATGCTGGCGTCGTTTCTGATCATGCTGCGCGAGGGCATCGAGGCTGCCTTGATCGTCGGCATCATCGCCGGCTACCTCGCCCGAACCGGGCGCAGCCAGTGGGTCCCGACCGTTTGGATCGGGGTGCTGCTCGCGGTCGCCCTCTCGCTCTTCGTCGGCGCGGCGGTTCTCGCCCTCGGCTCCGAGTTCCCGCAGAAGACCCAGGAGCTCTTCGAGGCCATCGTCGGCGCCATCGCCGTCATCGTCCTGCTTTCCATGGTCTTCTGGATGCGCAAGGCCGCCCGCTCGATCAAGGCGACCATGGAGCACGACGTCGAGGCCGCCTTCCGCCAGGGCGGCGGCCCCACCTGGGCGCTGATCGGCTTGAGCTTCTTCGCCGTCGCCCGCGAGGGCCTGGAATCGGTCTTCTTCCTGCTTGCGATCTTCCAGCAGAGCCCCGGCCCCGCCGCGCCCCTCGGCGGCCTCCTAGGGATCGCCTGCGCCGCCGGCCTCGGCGTCGGCATCTACCGCTTCGGCCTCCGGCTCGACCTCCGCCGCTTCTTCCGCTGGACCGGCGTCTTCATCATCTTCGTCGCCGCCGGCCTCGCCGCGACCGTGCTCCGCAACCTGCACGAGGCAGGGGTCTGGAACCACCTGCAGCAGCCAGTCTGGGACCTGACGCGCACCCTGCCGGTCACCTCAATCCCCGGCACGCTCCTCGCCGGCCTCTTCGGCTACCACGACGCGCCGGCGCTCGGCGAGTTCGTCATCTGGGCGCTCGTCTTTGGCATCAGCCTCTGGCTCTTCCTGCGCCCGCTGCCGGTGCCGGTGGGCCAGCCCGCCCGGCGCGAAGCCTGACATGGCGGAGGCGGGCCAGCCGCTGCCGGCGCGGACCACCCGGCTCATGCTCGCCGGAGCCGGCGGCCTTGTCCTCGTCGGCGCGGGCGCCTTCTGGCTCGCCGCCCACAACGGTGCCCCTGCGCCCGCCGACGGCGACATCCTTGTCACGATCACCGACGCCGTCTGCCAGCCCGCCGCGCTCGAGGTGCCGGCGGGCCGGCAGACCTTCCGCATCCACAACACCTCTGACCGAGCGCTGGAATGGGAAATCTTCGACGGCGTCATGGTCGTTGCGGAGCGCGAGAACATCGCCCCCGGGCTTAGCGCCACACTCACCGAGCGGCTGAGGCCCGGCGAGTACGCGATCACCTGCGGGCTGCTGTCGAACCCGCGCGGGACCCTCAAGGTGCTACCGACCGCCGCATCGGAGGCCGGCCGCTCCGCCCCGGAGACCCGTGCCTTCCTCGGCCCGCTCGCCGAGTACCGCGTCTATCTCAGCCGCCGCTCCGGCGAGCTCGTCGCCGCCACTGCAACCCTCTCCGACCGGATCGCCGCCGGCGACCTCGATGGCGCCCGCGCCGCCTGGCTCGCCGCCCGCCAACCCTGGCGACAGGTCGCCCCGGTATCGGGCCGCATCGCCGACCTCGCCAACACGATGGATCCGCTGGCCGACTATCTGGCCGAACGTGAGAAGGACCCGGGCTTCACCGGCTTCCACCGCATCGAGTACGGTCTCTGGGTCGACAATTCGACCGACGGCCTCCAGCCCGTCGCCGACCGGCTCGAAGCTGATGCCGCGGCGCTCCGCGACCGGCTCAGGGCGCTGTCGGTCGAGCCTGCCGACCTTGCCGCCAACGCCGCCGCGCTCGCCGGCCGCGTCGCCCACCAGGCGTCCGGCTCCCAGGCACCTTACAGCCACGCCGATCTCGCCGAATATTCCGCCGACCTCGACGGCATCGCGAAGTCGGCGCTCCTCGTCGGCCCGCTGGTGACTGAAGCGCATCCCGCGACCGCGCAGGCGCTGCAGGCTGCCCTCGACCAGGCTCGCGCCACCCTAGATGGCTTCAAGCAGCCCGACGGCGGCTTCCCGGCCTGGAGCAGCGTCGACGCCGCAGGCCGCGCGAAGGTCTCGGCCGCCTTCGCGACGGTCGCCACCGCGGCCGCGGCCCTCAACCCCGCAATCGGGCTCGAGTAATGCCCTGCCCCTTCACCACCAGCCGCCGCAGTCTCCTCGCCGGCGTCGCCGCGCTCGCCGCCGCCCCGGCACTGGCGCGCGCGGAGCAGGCGCAGGTCGCCGACGCTCCGGTCGCCAGCGAGACGCATTCGACCGAGCTCGTCTCGCCCTTCGGCCGGCACCAGGCCGGCATCGTTACGCCGCGCCCGGCTCACGGCGCCGTAGCCTCCTTCCACGTCATCGCCGAGACGCCGGCCGACCTCGAAAGGCTCTTCCGCCGCCTCTCCGAGCGTATCGAGTTCCTCGCCCACGGCGGCAACGTTCCGGTGTTCGACCCCAAGCTCCCGCCCGCCGACAGCGGCCTCCTCGGTCCCGAAGTCCGCCCCGACGCCCTCACGATAACCGTCGCCCTCGGCGCCTCGCTCTTCGAGGACCGCCCCTGGCTCGCCCCGCAGCAGCCCTTGGCACTGCAGCGGATGACGAAGTTCCGGAACGACGCGCTCATCGTCGACATCTGCCACGGCGACCTCATGCTGCAGTTCTGCGCCAACACCCAGGACTCGGTCGTGCACGCCCTGCGCGACGTGGTGAAGAACCTTCCCGACCAGCTGGTCCTGAAGTGGATGCAAGCCGGCAGCGTGCCCGTCCTGCCGGTGCCGGCTTCCGGACCGCCCGAAAGCGCCCGCAACCTCCTCGGCTTCCGCGACGGCTCGGCCAATCCCGACAGCGCCGACGCCGCACTGATGGAGCGCATCGTCTGGGTGGCCCGGGATGACGGCGAGCCCGCCTGGGCCACCGCCGGCAGCTATCAGGCGATCCGCATCATCCGCAATCTGGTCGAGCGCTGGGACCGCACGCCCCTCGGCGAGCAGGAGCGGATCATCGGCCGGATGAAGATGTCGGGCGCCCCTCTCGACCATCCCGACGGCACAGAGGCGATGGTTCCCGACTATGCCGCCGACCCCGAGGGCAAGCTCACGCCGCTCGACGCCCACATCCGCCTCGCCAACCCGCGCACCCCGGAGACGCAGTCGAGCCTGATGCTGCGCCGCCCGTTCAACTACGTCAACGGCGTGCTGAAGAACGGCCAGCTCGACCAGGGGCTGCTCTTCATCGCCTTCCAGTCGAACCTAGAACGTTCGTTCGTCGCCGTGCAGCGCCGCCTCGATGGCGAGCCGCTCGAGGAATACGTCAAGCCGGTCGGCGGCGGCTACTTCTTCGCGCTTCCCGGCTTCACTGGCGGCGAGGACTACCTCGGCCGCCCGCTGATCGCCGCAATCGACCCGACGAGCCAGATGACCAGCCAGTCGGGCTAACCACCGCCGGCCGGCGCCAAGGGCTCGCGGCCGGACACCAAGGAGTCATCGATGCGCCTTGCCACCCTCACCGCCGCCACCGCCGCGCTCTTCCTAGGACAAGGGACCGCGCGCGCGAACGTGTCGCTCGACCTCGTCGGCCCGATCTCCGACTACAAGCTCTACGTCTCGGAGAAGACCGACCAGCTCGTCGCCGACACTACCGCCTTCGTGGCCGCAATCAAGGCCGGCGACGTCGAGAAGGCCAAGGCACTCTTCGCGCCGACCCGCATGAGCTACGAGGCGATCGAGCCAATCGCCGAGCTCTTCTCCGACCTCGACGTCTCGATCGACAGCCGCGCCGACGACTACGAGGGAGGCGACGCCGACCCTGCCTTCCCGGGCTTCCACCGCATCGAGTACGGCCTCTGG
This sequence comes from Amaricoccus sp., assembly GCA_046348915.1. Taxonomy (GTDB): domain Bacteria; phylum Pseudomonadota; class Alphaproteobacteria; order Rhodobacterales; family Rhodobacteraceae; genus Amaricoccus. The sequence goes on along the minus strand of JAXMDH010000019.1, from coordinate 79,580 downwards.
GAGAAGAGATCGACCGAGGGCCTCGATCCGGTCGCCGACAGGCTCGAGGCAGACGTCAAGGACCTCGCCAGCCGCATTGAGAGCCTGACCTTTCCGCCCGAGGTCGTCGTAGGCGGCGCCGGCGCGCTGATGGAGGAGGTCGCGGCCACCAAGATCTCCGGCGAGGAAGACCGCTACAGCCACACGGACCTCTGGGACTTCAAAGGCAACTTCGACGGCTCGCAGAAGATCGTCGAGCTGGTGAAGCCGCTGGTCATGCAGCAGGACCCAGCCTTCGTCGAGAAGGTCGACGCGAACTTTGCGACAATCGACGCCATACTCGACAAGTACAAGGACGGCGACGGCTACGTCAGCTACGACAAGCTGACCGAGCAGGACCGGGTGACCCTGGCCGGTGCCGTCAACACCCTCGCCGAGGATCTCTCGACCCTTCGCGGTAGGCTCGGTCTCGACTGACAAGGGGGCGCCGGTCCGCGCGGCGCGGACCGGCGCCCCCTAAGCGCGCCGCGTTCTATCCTGCGGTTGCCGTGATATGCTCGGCGATGCGGCGCGACTCGTCGGCGGCGACCATTATCGTCCCCGATTTCAAAGCCTCGAGCGAATCGAGCCCCGCGAAGTAGACTCCCTGCACCGACAGGCAGCGCGACTGCGCCGGCTGCCCATCGGCGCCGGTCGCGCCCGGGACCCGCAGCCAGCGGTAGTCGCCGGTTAGCCCTACGCTCCAGATCACCGTGGCGATGCCACGCGCCGCGAGGTCGAGTTCGTTGATCCGCGGCTCGGGGAAGCGGTTCGGCGCCGCCTCGGCGAAATCCACCGCGGCCGGCGCGGCGTTGATGCCTTTCGCCGCGATGTGGCCGTCGATCTCGCGGCGGATCGCCGCCGAGACCGCGTCCGCATGCGCCGCGTTCTTGTCGAGATCGCCGGCAAAGACGAGCGTCCCGCTCGCCGTCACATCGGTCAGTCGGCCCAGCATGACGATGCCAAGCCCGCTCAGCGACCCCAACGACAGCGTATGGGTGGCGCCGAGCAAGGGACGGCCCGACCGGACGCTCCTCGGCTGGTCATAGCGCCCTGTCTCCATCAACCACAGGATGATGTCGCGGCCGCGGTAGCGCCGCGGCACCCGGCCATTGCGCCCGGTGGAGAGAAAGACCTTGCGGCCGGCAAGCGCCAGATCCTCGGCGATCTGCGCGCCGGAGTTGCCACAGCCGACCACCAGCACCGCCCCCGGACGCAAGTCGGCGGCATTGCGGTACCCGGACCCGTCGAGCTGCGTCACCGCCGCGGGCAGCCGGGCGGCGAACGCCGGGCGCTGCGCGATGTTCAGGTTGCCGGTCGTCGCCACGACGGTCCGCGCCCGGACGACACCCTGCCCGGTCCGGACCAGAAAGCCGCCCCGGTCGTCGCGCTCGACCGCTTCGACCGCCGCGCCCGCCTCTACCGGAAGGGCGTGGGTAGCGGCATAGGCGAGGACCCTCGCCACGAAGTCGTCGCGCGTCATCGCGCCCTCCGGCGCCGGCCCGGCATAGACCTCGCCCGGCATCACCGTCAGCACGTTCGGCGTGTTCATCCGGAAGCTGTCCCAACGCTGGGTCAGCCAAGTCTGGCAAGGCCGGTCGCGCTCGAACACCAGGTGGCTCAGCCCCGCCGCCTGCAATGCGCGGCTGACCGCGAGGCCGGCGAACCCGCCACCGACCACCACCGTATCGAATTCCTCGCGTCGACCTGCCACGGCCACTCTCCTCAGGTTCGCCACGACTCCGGGATGTTCGCCGGCGGGTGCGTGCCGATCCAATAGCCGACTGGGAACATCAACAGCCACGAAAGGAGCGCCACGCTGGTCGAGATCAGCGCCAGCGGCAGCGACAGCAGCACGATCAGCACGGGCGCCGTCGAGGCGATGGTGCCGAAGCGCAACGCCTCCGGCGACAGCCGATCGCGCAGGTGCCCGTGATGCTCGGCGTAGCGGAACAGCGCCACCTCCAGCAGGCTGATCCCGCCCATGGTCGCGGCGAAGACGTAGAACGCGGTCCGGTCGCCGCCGTACTCGCTGATCAGCGCCACCGGGAACGGGCTGAAGGCGACGAACGACAGGTAGAGCAGGTTGATCGCAATGAGTCGAGTGTCGACGCTGCGCAGGGTCCCGAAGAACTGGTGCGCCGCGAGCCAGTAGCGTCCGAGGATCACGAACCCGAGGAAGAAGCCGAAGATCGCGTCCGACTGCTCCCAGAGCGCGTCCGCCAGCGTACCGTTTTCTTCGAGCGACCCGACGATGTGGGGAACGTGCAGCTCGACGACGAGGAGCGTCATCGCGATCGCATAGACCGCGTCGGTGAAGAACGACACTCGGTCGAACTCGAGCCCGCTGCCCTCGCGCCGGTAGCTGCCGCGCGGCGGCGGATCGTCCCGCTCAGCCACGCCGCCGCCTCCGCCCGCCACCCTCCGCGTTGAAGGCGACCTCCGGCAGCGGCCCCAGGTGCGGGAAGGGTGCGCTCGCATGCGGGATGGCGTTGGCAGCCACGAAATGCTCCTGGAAGCGAGGCTCGATCGCCGTCTCGACCTTCCGGATGCGCGTGACCAGCGCCTCGACCTCGCGCCGCGCCGCCACGTTGAGGAGCGCGATCCGCGCTCCCGTGCCCGCGGCGTTGCCCGCCGACGACACCTTGGACAGCTCGCAGTCCGGGATCATCCCGAGCACCATCGCGTGCCGCGGCGAGATATGCGCCCCGAACGCCCCGGCGAGCACGATCCGGTCCACCGTGTCGGTTCCGATCTCGTCCATCAGGAGCCGCGCCCCGGCATAGAGTGCGGACTTCGCGAGCTGGATCGCGCGCACGTCCGCTTGCGTCACCAGGATGTCCCCATGCAGCCGGTAGGCATGCGTCCGCCCCTGCGCCACGCACCGCTTGGTCCCGGTCTGCTCGGCCGACCCGATCAGTCCCGAAGGATCGACGATCCCCGCCGTCCGCATCTCCGCGATCGCCTCGATGATCCCCGACCCGCAGATGCCGGTGATCCGCGCATCCGCCGGAAATCCGGCCTCGTCCGACCAGGCCTCGACCCCTATGATCCGGAACCGCGGCTCCTTGGTGACAGGGTCAATCTCCACTCGCTCGATCGCTCCGGGGGCTGCCCGCTGTCCCGACGAGATCTGCGCCCCCTCGAACGCCGGCCCGGTCGGCGACGAGCAAGCGAGGACGCGCTCCCGGTTCCCGAGCAGGATCTCGGCGTTCGTGCCTACGTCGACGACGAGCATCAGCTCCTCGGACCGGTCCGGCGCCTCCGAAAGCGCCACGGCGGCCGCGTCCGCCCCGACGTGCCCGGCGATGCACGGCAGCACGTAGACCCTTGCGTCCTGGTGCAGCCGGAGCTCGATCTCCTCGGCCCAGATCTTCAGCGCCTCCGCCGTCGCCAGCGCGAAGGGCGCCTGCCCGAGCTCGGTCGGGTCGATCCCGAGCACCAGGTGGTGCATGATCGGGTTGCCGACGATCACAGCCTCGAAGATCAGCGTGCGGTCGATCCCGGCCTCCGCCGCCGCCTGGCCCGCGAGCTCGTTCAGCGCCGCGCGGACGGCCTTCGTCATCTCCGCCGCACCGCCCGGGTTCAGCATCGCGTAGCTAACCCGGCTCATCAGGTCCTCGCCGAAGCGGATCTGCGGGTTCATCAGGCCGACCGAAGCCCTCACCTCGCCGGTGGCGAGGTCGCAGAGGTGCCCGGCGATCGTCGTCGAGCCCACGTCGACCGCCAGGCCGAAGATGCCGCCGTCGTAGAAGCCGGGCCAGACGTGCAGGATGCGCGGCTCCGGCCCGTCGGTATGGACGGCGCAGGTTGCCTTCCACCCGCCCTTCCGGAGTGCCGGCTGCAGCATCTGCAGCGTCCGGAGATCCCCCTTGACCCCCTGCAGCCCCCACTGCTCGGCGAGCGCGCGCTCCAGCCGCTGTAGGTCGCCCGACGGCTCGTGCATGTCGGGCTCGGCGACCTCGACGTAGTAGAGCCGCGTCGCAGGATCGAGGGTGATCGCCCGCGCCTCGGCGCGCTTTCTCACCACCTGCTTGTGCACCTGGCTTTCGGGCGGCACGTCGATGACGACGTCGCCGAGGATCTGCGCCTGGCACCCCAGCCGCCGACCCGGCGCGAGGCCGCGGATGCGATCGTAGCGCTCCTCGACCGCGTTCCACGGCGACAGTGCATCCGCCGCTGCGGCGATCCCGTGCTTCGGGAAGTCCCCGAACGACGGGCTGACCTGGCACTTGGAGCAGATGCCGCGCCCGCCGCAGACCGAGTCGAGGTCGACCCCGAGCATCCGCGCCGCGGCAAGCACCGTCGTGCCCGCCGGGACCCGCCCGCGCTGGCCCGAAGGGGTGAAGATCACGAGTGGGTCGCGCGCCGCAGCCATCTCCGCCAGCAACCGGCCCGCCGGCGGGAAGTCAAGCGGTCAGCCGACGAAATCCCGGTCGGTCGGGCATCGCGATCGCACGCGAGGCAGCGGCTCAAGCAAGTCCCAAGCCCCCCAGCTACTCGAAGCGAGCGTTGAGCTGGCGCCAGACGTAGCCGCGGCTGTCCGGGTAGACGGCAAGCATCAGGTCGAAGCCCGGCGGCTGGTCGGTCGCGATCCGGTAAGCGCGGGCGGCGCCGGCGGCGAGGTCGCCGGTCAGCGCGCCAGCGCGGAAGCAGCGGAACCAGAAGGGGGCGTTGAGCGGCGTCGCGTCGGTCGCCGGCGCGAGGTCGGCGACCGACGCGGGGTCAATGTGGAAGCAGCCGCGCAGCTTTAGGGGCGAACTCGCCGCGTCGATGCCCTCGTAGCCGGCGACCGGCACCACCTGGCCGGCGATCGTCAGAGCGCCGACGCCCTGCTGGTGCTCGTAGTAGGCGAATTCCTGGAACCAGACGAGGGCGGCGGCGAAGGCGGCGAGAAAGCCCAGAAAGATCAGGATCAGCCGGCGGCCGCTCATTCCGACGTCTGCGTGCGCACGAAGGCGTCGGCGCTCATCTTCGCCAGGGCGCGGACGCGGCCGATGTAGGCCTGCCGCTCGGTGACCGAGATGACGCCGCGGGCGTCGAGAAGGTTGAAGAGGTGCGAGGCCTTGATGCACTGGTCGTATGCGGGCAGCGCCATGATGATCCGGCGGCCGGTCTTCGGGTCGGTGTCGGGCTCGGCGAGGATACGCGCGCATTCGACCTCGGCGTCGTCGAAGTGGCGCAAGAGCATCGCCGTGTCGGCCGAATCGAAGTTCCAGCGAGCGTACTCCGCCTCGGCCTCGCGAAAGACGTCGCCGTAGGTGAGCGGGATGGGTGCCGAGGGGTCGTTGAACGGCATGAGGTTGCCGTCGTCGTAGCCGAGGACGTACATCGCGAGCCGCTCGAGGCCATAGGTGAGCTCGCCCGAGACCGGGCGGCAGTCGTGGCCGCCGACCTGCTGGAAGTAGGTGAACTGCGAGACCTCCATGCCGTCGCACCAGACCTCCCAGCCGAGGCCCCAGGCACCGAGGGTCGGGCTCTCCCAGTCGTCCTCGACGAAGCGGATGTCGTGCAGCTCCATGTCGATGCCGATGGCGGCGAGCGAGCCGAGGTAGATGTCCTGGAAGTCGGGCGGGGACGGTTTGATGATGACCTGGAACTGGTAGTAGTGCTGCCAGCGGTTCGGGCTGTCGCCGTACCGGCCGTCGGTCGGGCGGCGCGAGGGCTGGACGTAGGCGGCCGCCCAGGGCTTGGGGCCCAGCGAGCGCAGCGTCGTCGCCGGGTGGAACGTCCCGGCGCCCACCTCCATGTCATAGGGCTGAAGGATCGCGCAGCCCCTTGCGGCCCAGTAGGCCTGCAGGCGCAGGATGATCTCCTGGAAGCTTCGGGGCGTGTCGGCAGGCATCGGCAGGCTCCGGCTCTGGTCGCCGCGGTCTTAGTGAGCGGCGAGGGACGGGTCAATCGCGGGTCGATCGGAGGATACCATGCTGCCGCGACGTGCCCCTGCCTCGGCGCCCCTGCCCTCGAAGCAGGGAACCAGCTCCCTACCGGATGAAAGTCCCGCGAACATCGATCGTATGGTGGATGAAGACGCGGCTGTTTCGGCGCTGCCGTCCCGATCGCCGCCGTCGGGGCGGCCGATCCGCCCGGACCCGCTGGAGCACCGGCGGCCTCGTTGGCCTGCTGCGCGGCAGCATGCCGACGCGACTCCCGGACTTTTCCCGCATAGCGCTTCGCTGTAGGCCCACGTTTGCAGGCAGGGAGACGGCGATGAACGCGCGCTTCGACTACTCCGGCCGTGCCGTTTTCGTGGCCGGCGGCACCAGCGGCATCAACCTCGGGATCGCGCGAGGGTTCGCGGCCGCGGGGGCCGTCGTGGGGGTCGGGAGCCGCAGCGCCGCGAAGGTCGAGGCCGCGGTGGCGCTGCTGTCGCGGGAGCGTCCGGCGCACGGCTTCGCCTTCGACGTCCGCGACGCAGAGGCGGTCGAGGCCGCGCTCGCCGGCTTCGCCGCGGCGGCCGGCCCGATCGACGTCGTCGTCTCCGGCGCGGCCGGAAACTTCCCGGCGCTCGCGCGGGACATCAGCCCGAACGGCTTCCGGGCGGTGGTCGACATCGACCTGCTCGGGACCTTCCACGTAATGAAGGCCGCCTATCCGCACCTGCGCCGACCGGACGGCAGCCTGATCGCGGTCTCGGCGCCGCAGGCGCAGGTGCCGATGGCGCTGCAGGCGCACGTCTGCGCCGCCAAGGCCGGGGTCGAGATGCTGGTCCGCTGCCTCGCGGTCGAGTGGGGAGCGGAGGGGCTGCGGGTCAACGCGGTGATCCCCGGCCCGATCGACGGCTCCGAGGGCATGGCGCGCCTGGCGCCGACGCCGGCGATGCGCGCGCGCTTGGCGGCGGGCGTGCCGCTCGGCCGGCTCGGGGAGCCCGCCGAGATCGCCGACGTCTGCCTCTTACTCGGGTCGGGGGCGGCTCGCTACGTCAGCGGCGCGCTCCTCCCGGCCGACGGCGGCTGGATGCAGCGCGGCGCGCCGCTCGGCCTGCCGGAGGGCATGGGAGGATCGTGAGAGGCTGGACGACGACCCAAGCGGGACCCGTTACGGCTGCTTCCTTCCGGACCTGACCGGGTTGGCGGAGCGCCTGCCCGCGCCAACCTCTCGCGCCAGCGTATACGCCGGCGGGCCCGGGCGGGCAAGGGTCAGGGGCGGTCGATCGGGATGTGCCCGGGACGGGCTACCGGGGCGAGGAGGGCGTTGAAGGCACCGGCCGCGCGCACGGCGGCGATCTTGGCGGCGAGCGGGGACCAGTCGTCGTCGCGGTCGATCGCCGACCAGATCGCCTCGACCTCGGCGATGACCATCGTCTCGGGGTCCCCGCGCGCCGCGTACGGGTGGGAGAGGGCGGCGGCGAGGCCGGGGGCCGGCGCGAGGTCGCGCAGGCCCTCGACGACCTCGGCCCAGGGGGCGGTCTCGAAGGTCGCCCGAATCGGGCTCGCGCGGATGCGGTCGGGGTCGGCGCCGCCGAGGAGGTCGTGGAACACCTGCTGGAAGGGCGGGCTCGTCGCCTGCATGGCGCCCCAGAAGGCCTGCGTCGGCGCGCGGGCGGACGCGTCGGGACCCGGGTCGAGCCCGAGCCGGGCGAAGGTCCGGCGCGCGAGGGCGGCGAGGAAGCGGTCGGCGAAGGTCTCGAAGGGGGCTTCGATCGCGGCGCGCGACGAGAGCGGGATCAGGCACTCGCCGAGGCGGGCGAGGTTCCAGTTCAGCGCCTCGGCCTGGCGGGCGAAGGCGTAGAGTCCGGTCTGGTCGAAGTAGGCGGCGGTGAAGCCGGGCTCGAAGCGGTCGAGGAAGCGCCAGGGGCCGTAGTCGAAGCTCTCGCCGGTGATGTTGACGTTGTCGGAGTTGATCACGCCGTGGACGAAGCCGGCCGCGAACCACTCGGCCCCCATCTGGGCAACGGCGCCGGTCACGCGGTCGTAGAGGCCGGCGACCGGGTCGGGATCGGCGGCGGCGTCGGGCCAGTAGTGGGCGATCGAATGGTCGACGAGCCGGCGGAGCGCCGCGGTCTCGCCAAGCGCCGCGAGGCGCTGAAAGCTGCCGATGCGGATGTGGCTGTGGCTGAGGCGGACCAGGACCGAGGAGCGGGTCGGCGACGGCTCGTCGCCGCGGACGAGAGCCTCGCCGGTCTCGATCAGGCTGAAGGTCTTGGAGGTGTAGACGCCGAGCGCCTCGAGCATCTCGGTCGCGAGGATCTCGCGGACGCCGCCCTTGAGCGTCAGCCGGCCGTCGGCGGTGCGCGACCAGGGGGTCTGGCCGGAGCCTTTGGTGCCGAGGTCGAGCAGGCGCCCCTCGGCGAGGTCGCGAGCCTGGGCGAAGAGGAACCCGCGGCCGTCGCCGAGGTCGGGATTGTAGGTGCGGAACTGGTGGCCATGGTAGCGCAGCGCGAGTGGCTCGGGGAGGCTGCCGGGCAGGGGCTCGAAGCGGCCGAAGTGGCGGATCCAGTCGTCGTCGGACAGGGTATCGAGGCCGATCCGCGCGGCCCAGCGGTCGTTGCGGAAGCGGAGCCGGGTCTCGGGGAAGGCGGCGGGGCGGACCGGGTCGTAGAACTCCGGGCCGAGCGAGGCGTGGATCCGTTCGGGGCGTATTGGGTCGGCCATGGGGGGAACTATGGCGGCGCGGGGCCGGGCGGCAAGTGGTGCTTCAGCCGGGCGGTGATCCGACCGATCGTTCGTCCAGCCTGGACGGGGTGCGGACAAACGGGTTGTCCGCACGCGGACTGGAGCGTAAGGGATTGGAATCGCTTGACTCGTCTTCCGGCGTGGGGTTTATCCCCTTGACGCAAGTAGCCGCTACATGTAGGGTCTTAGGTCCTGACAGGCCGGCAATTAAGCCCGCTCGCGCTGTCGCTCGCTAAGAAGCGCCTTCCACTCCGCCTCGCTCCGAGCGTACAGCGCGAGCGCCTCCCCCTCGGAGTCGGCGACGACGCCGATCTGCAGGCTTTGCTCCCTCGGGGAGACGGCGAGCCATCCGCCGTTTTCTCGACGGAATAAACGTGGAACACTCGAATCGAGTAGGGCGGTCATATCAGGCCTCCGTTGCGCGTCCATAGCGCCAAGATACCGGATGCAAAAATTATTTCAACTTAAAATCAAACACTTAGTTGGAGTGTCCCGCTGCCCGACGTCGTAACTTGCGGGCGCAAAACACGCTATTGCCATTCGGTTACACGTCCACTATATGATGAGCGGCCCCTGTTATGGACGGACGCTGCCATGCCGATCTCTCGCGACAAGTCTGCCCCCTACGCGCCCGCGAAGGCGATCTTGGACGTTGTCGAGCGGCACCGGTCGAAAGGGCTCCCGACCCCGGTCGACAAGGAGGTGCTGGGTCGTGCCGGCATCTCGGACAGCCTCATCCCCCGCACGCTGCAGGCCCTCCAAGTACTCGATCTGGTCGATGAGGATGGTGGGCACACCGAAACCTTGGAAGCTCTCCGACTTGCCGCGGAGGGTGAGTATCAGCAGCGTCTGCGCGAGTGGCTTAATGCCGCCTACGCCGATGTCCTGCAGTTTGTCGATCCGGCAACAGACAGTGAGACTAAGGTCCGCGACGCGTTTCGGCCCTTCAACCCCAAGGGTATGCAGGATCGCATGGTGACGCTGTTCATTGGCCTCTATGCCGCTGCCGGAGTCAGGCAGGAGAAGGATAAGGCGAAACCGAACGGTTCGAGTCAGCGTTTGCGCTCTGTCCGTCCAACGGAACGGAAGAGTTCGATACAGGTGCCAACGGGCGCTACGCCCAGCACAGGCAACTGGTCGAATCTCGACGTTCCTCCGGCGGTGTTGGGCCTTATTAAGAGCCTGCCACCCAACGGGGAAGGATGGCCTCAGGCGCGTCGGGATAGCTTCGTCAAAACGTTTGAGGCCGTCATTGATTTCTGCTTCCCCATCGTCCTGGACGAAACGACCAATGAAAATGGCGGCCCTACTGGTTAGGACCGCCATCCCGATATCGAGCGCGTCGCGCGTACTGCCCTGAGAAAGCTAGGCGCGAGCGGAACCACAAGCAGGAGGCGGCAAGGACCGCGATGCCTATGGCCTTAAGAGGCTAATTTAAGCCCCGCCGGCTGACGCCGCAAGAGCGGCGGTGCCCCGGCGGGCACGCTTTTGCCTTGGTACTATACCAAAGTGAGAACCCAAAAATTGGTTACCGCCCCTCAGATTGAGATTGCCGCCGCCGACGTAGGCTCGGGCCCGCGCCGCCTGCTCCCGCGCATCAAAGCTGCACCCCGGATCAGGCAGCTCTACTGGTGTGACTTCGGATGCGATGTCATCCTGCCAGAGATGCATAAGGAGCGGCCGGTGGTGATCATATCCTTCAAGAACACGCTCCACGGCCATTGTCTGGTCCTTCCTACGTCGACCGATCCGCAGGAGGGGGAGAGTGCGCAGTGGGCGCACAAGCTGTCGCTCAAGCCCGACGGTGCGCGCGATTCGTGGGTGGTTTGCAACCACCTCTACACCGTCTCAACGGCGAGACTTGCTCCCCTTGCAGGAAAGGCCATACCCCGCCTGAACGAAGCTGAGTTCAATCAAATCCTTAGCAAGACGATGGCTTGGCTGCCCCGCTTGCCTTAGGTCTGCGCGACCGGTCACTTGATTTTAACGCCTCGTTGGCCTATATGGGGCTTACGCGCGGCCCGGAAGCGGTGTCCGTTTCACCTCTAGAGGTGAGTGACTTGCGAAGGGGGCCATGTGCCCCCTTTCGTTTGCTTGGAGCCAAGATGGCGAGTTTATCTCTCCGAGAGGCGATAGAATCGAACCGGCTAGCGGACTTCATCGCCCAAGCCGAAGCGGTGGGAATCGGCCCTGCGGACGACGCCGAAGTGGCCGAAGCCCTCCGGCGCGTAATCACATCGCCTTCAAGATCGAGTCCAGCATCGCGTTCCCCTCGTCGCGGTGGTTCGCGCGGAAAGTGAACTCGGCCAGATAGGTCTGCATGTGCCTGGCGCTGATGTGGATGTGCGTGCCACGAACAGCATTCTTGAAGTGCCGCCAGAAATTCTCGACGCTGTTGGTGCTGAAGAACTCACCGGAGCGCGGATCAAAGTAGCTCCACTCCTTCGCGCTGTGCTTGATCGCGATGTGCTGGAAGCCTTCCTTCGTTAGTAAGTTGTAGCTGCCCAGTTCGTCCGTAGAGACGAACGAACCCTTGGCGACGCGCGCCAGCGTCTCGGCCTTCAGCGTCGGCAGTTTCACGTCTGGGATCACGACGGCTTCCATGCGTCCGCCACGCTCCTTGAAGCCCATGACGATCGTCTTACCGGCCGCGCCACGCCCCGGCTTGCCGGGCCGCCGGCCGCCAACATAGGTCTCGTCAATCTCGACGTGCCCGGACAGGAAGCGGTCGGATAGGTCGGCTTGCTCCATCAGCATGCGGATGTGCTTCGCCATACGCCAAGCGGTCTTGTAGGTGACGCCGAGCTGCCGTTGCAGCTCCTTGCCGCTGACGCCGTGGCGCGTGGTGCAGAACAGGTAGATCGCATAGAACCACAGTTGCAGCGGGGTTCGAGTGTCCTCGAAGACCGTCTCGGCGGTTGGGTACAGGTGGTCGCCGCAATGGGCACAAGCCCAAGCGCGGCGGTTCGTCATCCGGTGGAAGGTGCTCTCGACGCCGCAGGCGCGGCAGACGTGCCGATCACCGAACCGGACTTCGAAGATGTGCTTGAGGCACGCTTCATCGTCCGGGAACCGCTTGAAGAAGTCGCGAACGGTGAGCTTGGACATTGGGACCTCCTACTGCACTAGGCATAGCAGAAGGCCATACTTGCGTCAAGGGGATAAACCCCTCCGGCGTTAACCGGGTGGAAAGGATTGTCCGCACCTTCGCTGTCCGTCCCGGAAGCATGGGGACCACCTTCGAGCCGAACGGGGCGGCGCTGGCTGAGCCCCGAGTCACCTGCCCCGCGCTTGCCGGTCCTGGCGATCCCGCATAAGGCGGGCGCATGCGGATCTTGTTTCTCGGCGACGTGATGGGGCGGGGCGGGCGGACGGCGGTGGCCGAGCGCTTGCCGCAGCTGCGCCAGGACTGGCGGCTCGACTTCGTGGCGGTCAACGGCGAGAACGCCACCGGCGGCATGGGGTTGAGCGGGGCGCATGCGGCGCTGCTCTTCGCCGCCGGCGCCGACTGCGTAACGCTCGGCGACCACGCCTTCGACCAGCGCGAGATGCAGTCCTACATCGAGGAGGACGCGCGGATCGTCCGCCCGCTGAACTTCGCCCGGGCAGCACCCGGGCGCGGGGCGCGCTTCTTCGACGTGGCCGGCGGTCGGCGGGTGTTCGTGGCCGTCGTGCTCGGACAGGCATTCATGAAGCGGCCGTTCGACGACCCCTTCTCGGCCATCGATGCGGCGCTGAAGCCGGCCCCGCTCGGGGGCGCCGCCAGCGCGGTCCTCGTCGAGGTGCATGCCGAGGCGACCTCGGAGAAGATGGCGCTCGGACACTGGTGCGACGGGCGGGCGAGCCTCGTCGTCGGCACCCATACGCACGTGCCGACGGCCGACACGCAGATCCTGGCGAAGGGCGCGGCCTACCAGACCGATGCCGGGATGTGCGGCGACTACGACAGCGTGATCGGGATGGACAAGCTCGAGCCGATCGGGCGCTTCGTCACCGGCATGACGCGCGGCCGCTTCGTGCCGGCGGAGGGAGCGGCTACGCTTTGCGGCGTCTTCGTCGAGACCGACGACGCCACGGGCCGGGCCCTCGTCGCGCTGCCGGTGCGCATCGGCGGGCGGCTGGCACCGGCCGGCCCGGCCTGAGGTGGGCCGGCTCGCGGGCTACGCGGCGCTCGCGGCGATCGCGGCTGCCTGGGCGCTGACGCTGCCGCTCATCCGCGTTGCCGTTTCGACCGGACACCGGCCGCTGGGCCTGCTGCTCTGGCAGCAGATGATCATGGCCGCCGTCCTGCTGGCGCTGCTCGGGGCTATGGGCAAGCCGTTGCCGCGGCTCGGGCCGAATCTCGGGCTAATGCTGGTCGTCGCCTTCTTCGGGACGGTGCTGCCGGGTTACTTCGCCTTCGTGACCGCGGCGGCGCTGCCGGCCGGGGTGCGGGCGATCATCATCGCCTCGGTCCCGATGTTCGTGCTGCCCATGGCGCTGGCGCTCGGGATGGAGCGCCCGGACCACCGCCGCGCGGCCGGCGTCCTGGTTGGCGGCGCCGCGATGGTCCTGCTCGGGCTGCCCGGCGCCGGCCCGGCAGCGGGGTCGAGCGCCGCTATGGTGCTGCTGGCGCTGATCTCGCCCTTCAGCTACGCGCTCGAGGCGAGCTGGATCGGCTGGCGCGGGCAGAACGGGCTGCACCCGTTCCAGCTCCTCTTCGGTGCGTCGCTCCTCGGGATGGCCATGGCCTGGCCGCTGGCCGAGGCGACCGGGCAGGTCGTATGGCCCGCCGGCTGGGGACGCGCCGAGTGGGCGATGCTCGCGGTCGGGCTGCTGAACGCGGCGGCCTACTCGGGCTACGTCTGGCTGATCGGCCGCACCGGATCGGTTTTCGCCAGCCAGATCGCCTACCTGACCACGGGCTTCGCGATCCTCTGGTCGATGCTGCTGTTCGGCGAGCGCTATCCGGCGCCGGTCTGGCTCGCGTTCGCGCTGATCCTCGCCGGTGTCGCGCTGGTGCAACCCCGGCAAGGATGACGCACGTCCGCCCCGGCGACCCTTGACGAGGACAAGGCTTGCGTCAAGGTGGCCGCCGGCCCGGGCGGGCCACCCGGGGGCAGGCGAAGGAAGCATACCCGTTGAGCGATCTCCTGGCGCAGCCGCACTTCGCGGCCTACTTCACTCTTGCCGTCCTCGCGATCATGTTCGCGGTCTTCGTCGCCGAGATCTTCCCGGTAGAGGTGACCGCGATGCTGGCGGCGGCGGCGCTGGTCATTGCCGGGATCGTGCCCTCGGACGGCGTGCTCAAGGTTTTCTCCAACCCCGCGCCCTGGACGATCGCGGCGATGTTCATCGTCTCGGGCGGGCTTGTCCGGACCGGGTTGATCGCCGGGTTCGCCCGCCTCGCCTCGCGACGGGCGGCGCAGAACAAGGTGCTCGTGCTGGTGGGGGTGGGCCTCTTCGTCGCCGTGACGTCGGCCTTCACCAACAACACGCCGCTGGTGGCGGTGATGATCCCGGTGACGGTGCAGCTGGCGCACTCGATGGGGCTCGCACCGTCGAAACTGCTGATTCCGCTTTCCTATCAGACGGTGCTCGGCGGCATGATCACCATGATCGGGACCTCGACGAACCTGCTCGTCGACGGGGTCGCGCGGGCGCAGGGCATGGCGCCGTTCCGGCTCTTCGAGATCGCCCCTGTCGGCATCGCCGTGACGATCGCGGGCTTCGCCACCATGTGGATCCTCGTCCCGCGGTTCCTGCCCAATCGCGACTCGATGGCCGACCTGCTCGGGACGCGCAAGCGGATGAAGTATTTCACCGAGGTCGTGGTCCCCGAGGGATCCCCGCTGATCGGGACCAAGGTGATGGACGTCGCGATCTTCAAGCGGCCGGGCATGCGCGTCATCGACGTGCTGCGCGGCGAGGAAAGCCTCCGACGGCAGTTCCCCGACGTAACGCTGGCCGAGGGCGACCGGGTGGTGCTGCGCACGGAGGTGCAGGAGCTCCTCGGGCTCAAGGATTCGAACAAGGTCACCCTGCTCGACCGGGTGGGCTCAAAGACCACAACCACCGTCGAGGCGCTGATCCTGCCGGACTGCAAGTTCGTCGGCCGCTCGCTCGGTAGCCTCAGGCTGCGCCGACGGTACGGCGTCTACCCGCTGGCGGTGCACCGGCGGAACCAGAACATCGGCCGGCAGCTCGACGAGGTCGTCGTGCGGGTCGGCGACACGCTGCTGCTCGAGGGCGCGCCCGAGGACATCCGCCGTCTCGCCGCCGACATGGATCTCGTCGACCTCAACGAGACCACCGAGAAGCCGTTCAAGCGCGGACGGGCGCCGCTGGTGCTGATCGTTCTCGGCGCGATCGTCATCGGCTCGGCGCTCGAGGTGGCGCCGATCCAGATCCTCGCCATGCTCGGCGTCGTGGCGCTTCTCGCCACCGGCACCATCGAGCCCGACGAGGCCTGGAACACGGTCAGCGCGTCGCTGATCGTGCTCATCCTTGCGATGCTGGTCGTGGGCGAGGCGCTCGACCGGTCGGGGGCGGCGCAGATGGTGGTGGACGCGATCTCGCCGTCACTGGCGAAGATGTCGCCGCTCGCCGTCCTCTTCGTGCTCTACTTCCTGACGCAGATCCTGACGGAGATCCTGTCGAACAACGCCGTCGCGGTCATCGTTACGCCGGTGGCGATTGCGCTCGCACACAGCCTGGGGCTCGACCCGCGGCCGCTGGTTGTGGCGGTAATGTTCGCGGCCACCCTCGCCTTCGCGACCCCGATCGGCTACCAGACCAACACGATGGTCTATGGGCCGGGGGGGTACAAGTTCTTCGACTTCACCCGCATCGGGCTGCCGCTCAACATCGTCACCGGCCTGACCAGCTGCCTCGTCATCCCGATCTTCTGGCCGCTGGTGCCGGCCTGAAACGAGCCCGCGCACGCAGTCGGCTCGCCCCGCCGAGCGAGGCCGGGGTCAGCTGGCGGGGCGCAGCCTCTGGCCGGTGGCGCTGTCGAAGAAGTAGAGGTGCGCCGGGTCGAAGGCGATCGAGGTCGGGGTGTCGAGGGGCGAGCGGAAGTCGCGGGCGGCCTTGACCTCGATGAGCTGCGCGCCGGTCGAAACGGTCAGATAGGTCGAATCGCCGGTGGGCTCGACGCCGTAGACGTTGCCCTGGAGGTCGCCGCCTTCGGTCACGCGGCAGTCTTCGGGGCGGACGCCGAGCGTCACCTTGCCCTGGATGCCGGCCGGGGCCGGGGCGTCGATGCCCGCAGCCTTGAAGCGGCCGTTGCCGGCCTCGCCCTGGACGAGGTTCATCGGCGGCGAGCCGATGAAGCCGGCGACGAAGGTGTTGGCAGGGTTGAGGTAGATCTCGTCGGGCGTCCCGACCTGCTGGATCGAGCCCTTGTCCATGATGACGATGCGGTCGGCGAGCGTCATCGCCTCGATCTGGTCGTGGGTGACGTAGACGGTGGTGATCCTGAGCTGGCGCTGCAGGTGCTTGATCTGCACCCGCATCGAGGCGCGGAGCTTGGCGTCGAGGTTGGAGAGCGGCTCGTCCATCAGGAAGACCTGCGGCTCGCGGACGACGGCGCGGGCGAGCGCCGCGCGCTGGCGCTGGCCGCCGGAGAGGGCGCCGGGCTTGCGCTCGAGGAGGTGGCCGAGCTCGACCATGTCGGCGGCCCGACGGATGAGGGCGTCCTGCTTGTCCTTCGGGACGCCGCGCATCCGGAGGGGAAAGCGGATGTTCTCGTAGACCGACATGTTGGGGTAGAGCGCATAGCCCTGGAAGACCATGGCGACGTCGCGGTCGCGGGCGTCGACGCCGGAGACGGCCTCGCCGCCGATGACGATCTCGCCCTTGGTCGGCTGCTCGAGGCCGGCGATCATCCGCATGGTGGTGGTCTTGCCGCAGCCCGATGGGCCGAGGAGGACGAGGAACTCCTCGTCGGCGATGGTCAGGTTCATGTCCTTGACGCCGAGGAAGCTGCCGTAGGCCTTCTCGACGTCCTGGAGCTCGATCGATGCCATGGACTACCCCTTGACCGCGCCCATGGTCAGCCCGCGCGACAGGTGCTTCTGGATCAAGATGACGAGCACGAGGATCGGCAGGAAGGCCAGGAAGGAGACGAGCGCTATTGCGTTGTAGATGATGCCGTCCGAGCCGCCGGTGAAGTTCGCGAGGCCGACCGACATGGTGTAGGCGTTGCTGGTCGAGGCGATCAGCAGCGTGAAGAGGAACTCGTTCGTCGCGAAGATCGCGGCGATGACGGCGGCGGTGATGATGCCGGGCAGGCAGGCGGGGATGATGATCTCCCAGAGGATGGTGAGGTCCCCCGCCCCGTCGGTGCGGGCGGCATCCTCGAGCTCCTTGGGGATATCGAGCATGTAGCTGCGGATGATCCAGGTCACAACCGAGAGGTTCATCGCGGCATAGATCAGCATCAGCGCCCAGACGGTGTCGAGGAGCCCCATGTTCTTGAACAGGAAGAAGATCGGGATCGCGACGATAGCGGGCGCCATCATCCGGGTCGAGAGGATGTAGAAGCCGATGTCCTCGCGGCCGCGGTACTGGTAGCGCGTCAGCGAGTAGGCGGCCGGCACGGCGAGGAGGAGGTCGATGACGACCGATCCCGCGACGCCGACGACCGTGTTGCGCAGGAAGAGGCCGACCGGCCAGTCGCGCCAGAGCGCGTGCCAGGCGTCGAGCGACCAGGTCGGCCAGAAGATCGGGCGCGGCGTCACGATCTCGGTGCGCGGGCGGAAGCCGATCGAGAGGAACCAGAGGATCGGCAACAGGCAGACGAGCGCCCAGGCGCCGAGGATCACGTAGCGGAGGAGGAGACTTTCGCCGCGCGACTTCTTCCGGCGGACGGCGGGCGCATTGGCGGTGGCGGTTGCCATGTCAAGCCTTTCCCGAACGGAAGGACCGCTTCACCACGAGTTGCGCGACGACGGTCGTCAGGATCAGCATCACCACCGAGGCGGCCGAGGCGTAGCCGAAGTTAAAGGTTCGGAACCCCTGGCGGTAGATGAAGTAGCTCATCGTCTCGGTGGCCCCGCCCGGCGAGCCCTGGGTCATGATGTAGACGTTGGTGAACATCGTGGTGATGTCGATGCCGCGCAGGATCACCGCCACGGCGATGACGGGGCGCATCATCGGCAGGCTGATGTTCCAGAAGATCGAGCCCCAGCTCGCGCCGTCGAGGCGGGCGGCCTCCTCGACCTCCTGGTCCTGGCCTTGCAGCGCGGCGACGAAGATGATGAAGAGGAAGGGGGTCCACTGCCAGACGTCGGCGACGATCAGCGTGGTGCGGGCGAGCGCGGTAGAGGCCAGCCAGTCGATGTTGCCGGCGCCTATGCCGATCCGCATCAGCAGGTCCGATATCACCCGGCCGTCGTTGAAGGCGAGCTTCCAGAGGAAGGCAACCGCCGAGGGCATGAAGAGCATCGGCAGGAGGAAGACGATGCGCCAGCCGCGGATGAAGGGATCGCGGTAGGCGTAGAAGGCGAGCGCCATGGCGATCACGGTCTCGAGCACGAGCGCGATGCCGCCGATTACGACGGTGTTCCAGAGCGCGGCCCAGAACTCGCGGTCCTGCATCAGCATCTGGTAGTTGGCGATGCCGGCCGGGATCATCTTGTTGAAGCGGACGACGAAGAAGCTCTGCCAGATGGCGAAGGCGCCCGGGTAGAGCGTGATCATCAGCAGGTAGACGACGGCCGGGGCGACCAGCAGGTAGGGCGTCGCCTTGCGCATCGCGGGGCTGCGCCGCCTGAGCGTCCTGCGCACCTCCGGGGCGGCCGACGCCGCCCCGGACCGGGGGATGGCCCCGGTTTCCGCCATCAGAACGGCAGCTGCTTGCCGGCGCCGACCCAGACCCGGTCCTTGAAGTCGGCATACTGGAAGGGCGCGCTCGAGGAGCCGAAGCCGTTTTTCTCGAGGATTTTCTTCCAGGCGGCGGCGCCGTTGTCGAGCGCCTCCTTGCCCGAGATCTGGCCGACCAGCGCGCGGTTGATCTCGTTGCCGAGGGTCTGCTCCATCTCGAACATGCCGGGGATGCGCGGGGCGCACCAGGCGAACTCAAGGCTCTTCGACCAGATCGGCGACGGCGGCGAGACCGCCTGCAGGTTGGGGTTCGTCAGCACCGACTTGTAGCCCGGGGCGACGCCGTTCGCGTTCGCCTCGTTCATCGCCATGATCGAGGCGGTGGTCAGGAACGCGAGCATCAGGAAGGCGCCCTCGGGGTTGGGCGAACTCGCCGCGACGCAGGAGGTCGAGCCCGCAATGTTCGGCGGCGCGAAGCGGCCGCCGTCCACGCGCGGCTCCCAGATGGTGACGACGTCGCCGACGATCTTGCTCTGGTCCGGGCGCGAAGCCTGGGTGGCGCTGTCCTGCCAGCTGACGTTGGAGGCGAGCTGGCCGCCGAGCCAGGCGGCGCGGTTCTCGCCCCAGCCGGCGCCGGAGACGCCCTCGATCGCGTTCTTCTGCAGCGCGAGGAAGGTCTCGAGCGCCTTCTGGCCCTTCTCGTCGTTGATGATCGGGTTGAAGTCGTCGTCGAAGAGCTCGAGCCCGTACTGGGCGGCGATGTGCTCCCAGGTGTAGGTGGCCCAGAAGCCGCGGGCCCCCATCAGGCCGACGCCGGCGACGCCGGGCTGCGCCTTGTTCATCTCGGCGCTGAGCCGGACGAGCTCGTCGTAGGTCGGCACCGACTTCGCCTGGTCGACCGGGCCGCCGAGCACCTTCTCGGCGATCGACTTCCGGAGGTGGACCATCTGCAGGTCGCAGTCGAACGGGATGCCGTAGAGCCCGGCGTTGGGGATGTTGCCGTAGTTGAGCAGGTAGGTGGAATAAAAGTCGTCGAGCGGCAGGTTCCACTTCTTGGCGTAGTCGTCCAGCGGCGCGAGGAACCCGGGCGCGGCGAAGTCGCCGAGCCAGGGCGAGAAGAACTGCAGCGCGTCGAAGGACGCGTTGCCGGAGATGAACTCGGCCACCGCCTTGTCGTAGAAGCTGTCGTCGGGGATCGGGACGAGCTCGACCTGGAGGCCGGAGAGCTGCTCGAACGGCTTGAGGCCGTCGGCGGCCGACTCGGCGTCGGCGGCGCCGATGGCGAAGCGGACCTTCTTGCCCGCCTGCTCCTTGCGGACGGCTTCCCAGTCGACGGTGCGGATCCAGTCGAGCTTCGGATCCCAGAGCGGCTCGCCCGACATGTTGAAGAGCTTCTGGTAGTCCTCGCGGACGTAGGTCTTGACCGAGATCGCGTCGAGGACGGTCTGCGGGTCGGGGAGGCTGTTCTGCGCGTAGGCGGGCGCGGCGAGCCTGCCGAGGCTACCGGCAACGCCGACGGCCGCCGACGTCCGCAAGAACGATCGCCGCGAAATCCTTCCCTTGGAAGTCATTCTGGTCCGAGCCTCCCCATTGTTGCTGCCGTGCGCTTCTGTCGCCCGCGCCAGCTGGGCGACGGACTGCACTTCGGTTATTCTGGACGACCGTATGTTCATGAGTCGGCGCTTGTCAACGGCAAAAGTCCGCCCGAACGCCACGCCGCGAAGCTTCGCGGGCTGGGGCTGAACATGCACGCCGAGGGGTTACAAATGTTCGCCTCAAGACCCGCGATCTGCTACGGAGCCGCTTGGCCGGGAAACGTCTCCAGCCAGCGCAAGGCAAGGTATTCCGTCCGGTCGAGGCCGCCCGGGGTGCGTCGGAACCGTCGTCGCACTGCGGCGACCTCGTCGGCGAGGCGGCCTTCGTTCCAACTCGCGAGCACGTGGGGATGGATGTAGCATTTGCGGCACACGGCGCGGGTGTTCCCGAGGCACCCCGCCACCGCATCGACGACGGTGTTGGTCGATCGCTTCATCTCGGCCTGGCTCGGGGCAGCCGGAAGCAGCGAGAAGCAGTCCAGCGCGCGAACGGTGCCGGCCCAGGTGCGGAATGCTTCGAGCTGAACGGACCGCCTCCCGCCGCGCGAATGTAAGCGTTGACATCCTGCGAAGCCACGGAGTGCTGGTCGGCGTCCTCGCCGAGATACTGGAACAGGACTTGTCCGGGGAGGTCCCGCGCCTGCCGGACGATGCGGGCAATGCGTCGGTCGCTGACCTTGAGGTTCCACGACTTTCCCGACTTGCCGGTGAACCGGAACCGGAGGCTCGACCCTTCGATGCGCACGTGCCTGTCCCGCAGCGTCGTCAGGCCGTAGCTGCGGTTGTCCCGCGCATAGCCGGGGTTGCCGACGCGAATCAGGGTGTTGTCGAGGAGCCAGACCACCGTGGCGAGAACTTTCTCGCGCGGGAGCCCGCGCCGGACGAGGTCCGCTTCGACGGTGCGACGGAGCTTTGGCAAGGCGCGCGCGAATTCGACCAGGCTGGTATATTTCACCTCGTCGCGGCAGGCGGCCCAGCGCTCATGGTAGCGATACTGCTTCCGACCGCGGGCATCCTTGCCCGTGACCTGCAGGTGGGAGTCCGGCGATTGCGCAATCCAGACGTCGGACCACGCGGGCGGAATGACCAGCGCGCGGATCCGGTCGAGAACACGGGGGTCGGTGACGCGCGAGCCGTTCGGCCAGGTGAACGTGAAACCGGCAGCGCTGGAGTGCCGGCGGATGCCGGGCTCGGTGTCGCTGCCATGAACCAGCCCGACTTCCGCCGCGGCGGCCTCCGGCGACCCGGGCGGTGTGTCCGAGGCTGCGGCACGCAGCCCGGGCTCCGGCGATCCAGCGGTGGCGTCAGCCAGCGCGCAGCTGCTCGGCGGCGGCCGACGTCTCCCGCGCTGATCGCCTTCTGGAACAGCATGTCGAGGGCCCGCCCTCTGTGCCATGGCCTCCTGCTCCGCGTCGCCGGGCTGAATGCTCGCTCAATCCTGGGCGGGAAGATCCGTTCCAGTCGCCTTCAGCGTTTGTTGCGGCGTTTGCGGATGGGACTGGCGGCCCGACGGTGGCAGGGATCCTTCGGTGATAGGCTTCCGCGGATTCCGGTTTTGGGATCTCTTCGGGGGTGGGCTGAGGACGTGAAGCCGGTCGTCCGAGAGCGCCGCCGCGTCGGTGTGGCGACGCTGCTTGGCCCGGTCACCAACGTCCCGCCGCGGCCTAGCGCGCCAGGGCGACGTGGCGGTTGTAGCGGCCCTCGAGCCAGTGGAAGATGCGGGTGATGATCAAGGTCAGCAGGTAGTAGATCACGCCGGCGATCACGAAGACCTGGATCGGCTGGTAGGTGTTCGAGGCGGCGAACTGCGCCTGCCCCATCAGCTCCATCAGCGTGATGGTCGAGGCGAGCGACGTCCCCTTGAGCAGGATGATCACCTCGTTCGAATAGGCCGGCAGGATGATCGAGAAGGCCCGCGGCAGGATGACGAGTCGGTAGGTCTGGAAGCTCGACATCCCGCAGGCCTTGGCCGCCTCGACCTCGCCGCGGGGCACCGCGAGGATGCCGCCGCGGACGATCTCGCCCGAATAGGCCGCCGTGTTCAGCACGAAGGTGATCAGGGCGCAGACGTAGGCCTCGCGCAGCAGCGGCCAGAGGAAGCTGTCGCGGACGAACTCGAATTGCCCGAGCCCGAAGTAGACGAGGAAGATCTGCACGAGCAGCGGCGTGCCGCGGAAGAACAGCGAGTAGCCGGTCGCGGTCCATCGCAGCAGCGGGTTCCTCGACAGCCGCGCCAGCGCCACCGGCACCGCCAGCATCACCCCGAGCACCGCCGAGATCGCGACGAGCTGGATCGTCAGCCAGGTCCCGCTCAGGAAGTCGGGCCAGTACTCGCTGACGATGTCGATGTATGCCTGCATCCCGCTACCTCGGCGCCATGCCGCGGTTCGCCCGCCGCTCCAGCCGAGCAATGACCACCATCGACACCAGCGTCACGCAGAGGAACAGGAGCGCCGCGACGAGGTAGAAGGTGAACGGCTGCCGCGTCCCCTGCGCCGCCTGGTTCGCCTTCCGCATCAGGTCGTCGAGCCCGACGATCGACACGAGCGCGGTGTCCTTCACCGACCCCTGCCACAGGTTGCCGAGCCCCGGGATCGCCACCTTCCAGATCTGCGGCAGCTGGATGTAGCGGAAGGTCTGCAGCCCGCTGAAGCCGTAGGCCCGCCCGGCCTCGATCTGCCCCTTCGGCACCGACTGGAATGCCGCCCGGAAGGTCTCCGACGCATAGGAGGCGAAGATGATCGACAGCGCGGTCAGGCCGGCGGTGAACGGCCCGACCTCGATGCCGTACTCGCCGAGCACCTGGGTGCCGCCGAAGTAGATGATCAAGAGCACCAGGAACTCCGGGATGCCGCGCAGGAGGTTGGTCAGCGCATAGGCCGGCCGCGACACCCACCAGCGCCGCGACAGCTTGGCGAGCGCCAGCAGCATCCCGAGCACCAGCCCGATCGCCAGCGTCGAGACCGCCAGCGTCAGCGTCATCCGGAGGCCCTGCAGCAGCAGCGGCAGGTAGGCGGCGATCGTCTCCATTCAGCCCCGCTGTCCCTCGCCCCGCCTCACTTCGGCAGGATGCTCACGGGTATGTACTTGTCGTTGATCGTCTTGTACTCGCCCGACGCGATGATCGCCGCGAGCGCGTCGTTGAACTTCGCCTTCAGCTCGTCGTCGCCCTTGCGGATGCCGATGCCGGCGCCCTCGCCCAGGTACTCGGGGTCGTCGACCGGGTCGCCGACGGCGGCGAACTTGGCGCCGTCCGGGGTGCCGAGGAAGTCGGTCAAGACCACCGAGTCGGCGAAGACGAGGTCGATCCGCCCGCTCGCGAGGTCGAGGTTCGCGGCGTCGGAGGTGTCGTAGAGCTGCACCCGCGCGCCCGGCAGCACCTTCTTCACGTAGTTGGCCATCGTCGTGCCGCGCTGCACTCCGACGGTCTTGCCCTTCATCCCGTCGGGCGTCAGCTCGATCCCGGAATCCTTGGGCGCGATGAACAGCGCCGGCACGTTGTAGTAGGGGCCGGCGAAGTCGATCGCCTTCTTGCGATCGTCGGTGATCGACATGGACGCGATGATCGCGTCGATCTTCTTCACCTTGAGCGCGGGGATCAGCCCGTCGAACGACTGGTTCACGATCTCGCACTCGACGCCCATCTGCTTGCAGAGCGCGTTCGCTATGTCGATGTCGAAGCCGGTCAGCGACCCGTCGGGCTCCACCCAGGCGAACGGCTTGTAGGCCGCCTCGGTGCCGATCTTCAGCTTCTCCTGCGCCACGGCCGGCAATGCCAGCGCGACGGCGAGACCGAGCGCGGCGGCGAAAATACGTCTCATCATCTCTCTCCTCCCTGGATCGGCGGCTATTTCAGGCTGCCGGCGAGAAACTGGCGGAAGCGGTCGGATTTCGGGTTGGCCATCACCTCGCGCGGGTTGCCCTCGTCCTCGACCAGCCCCTGGTGCAGGAACAGGAGGCGGTTGGCCGCCTCGCGCGCGAACCCCATCTCGTGCGTCACGACGAGCATTGTCCGCCCCTCGGCGGCGAGGTCGCGCATCACCTTCAGGACCTCGTTGACGAGCTCGGGGTCGAGGGCGCTGGTCGGCTCGTCGAACAGCATCACCTCGGGGTCGACAGCGAGCGCCCGCGCGATCGCCACCCGCTGTTGCTGTCCGCCCGAGAGCTGGCCCGGATAGTGCCCGAGCTTGTCCGACACGCCGACCTTGGCGAGCATCGCCTCGGCCTTCTCCTTCGCCTCGGCCTTCGTCCGCCCGAGCACGTGGATCTGTGCCGCCATCACATTCTCGAGCACGGTCATGTGCTGCCAGAGGTTGAAGCTCTGGAACACCATCGAAAGCTTCGAGCGGATCCGGTCGACCTGCTTCATGTCGACCGGCGCCGGATGCCCGTGGCGCTTGCCCATCTTGATCAGCTCGCCCTTGACGCGGACCTCGCCGCTGTCGGGCGTCTCGAGGAGGTTGATGCAGCGCAGGAAGGTCGACTTTCCCGACCCCGAGGACCCGAGGATCGCGACGACGTCGTGCTCGTGCGCGGTCAGGGATATGCCCTTGAGCACCGCATGGCTACCAAAGGTCTTGCAGATCGACTTCACGTCGAGCGCCACCGGCGCCGCCGCCGGCGTTCCGTTGCTGACCGTCACAGGCGCCTCCAGCTCATTCCGCACACACCGGACCTCGGTTATCCGGCGCTTCCCCCCGCGCGCTTGCTGTTTTCGATACCTAAGCGGATTGCCCGCCGCGCGTCCATTCACCTTGCGCCGGCCCCGGCGTCGGGCGCAAGCCTTGACGATGCATCGCCCGGCGGCCATTTCGCGCCACGAACCCGGAGGCACGAGATGCACGCGAGCGAGATCGCCAACGGCCCCGTCGTGCGCGACCCGGTCTGCGGCATGACCGTCGACGCCGCCAGCAAACCCGCGCACGTCCATGCCGGCCGGACGTTTCACTTCTGCAGCGAGGGCTGCCGCGCCCGCTTCGCCGCCGCGCCGGACGACTTCGTCGCCGCGAAGGACCCGGTCTGCGGCATGAGCGTCGACCGCGCCACCGCCCGGCACATGGCCAGGCGCGACGGCCAGCGCCACTACTTCTGCTCCGCCCGCTGCCAGGCCCGCTTCGAGTCCGACCCCGCCGCCTTCACGTCCGCGCCGGCGCCCGCCGCGCCGGCCGGCACGGTCTGGACGTGCCCGATGCACCCGGAGATCCGCCAGGACCACCCGGGCGACTGCCCGATCTGCGGCATGGCGCTGGAGCCCGCCGGCATTCCGGCCGACGCGCCGAACCCCGAGCTCGCCGACTTCCGGCGCCGCTTCGCCGCCGGCGTCGCGCTGACGGTCCCGCTCCTCGCCGTCGCGATGGGCCCGATGCTCGGCCTGCCGGTCCACGCTCCGCGCTGGCTCGAGGCCGTGCTCGCGACGCCCGTCGTCCTCTGGTGCGGCTGGCCGTTCCTGGTCCGCGGCGCCCGCTCCTTTGCGCGCCGCAGCCTGAACATGTTCAGCCTGATCGCGCTCGGCGTCCTCGCGGGCTATCTCTTCAGTCTCGCCGCCGTCCTTGCCCCCGGCCTGTTCCCGGCCGGCTTCCGCGACATGCACGGCAACCTCCCGGTCTACTTCGAGGCCTCGGCGGTCATCGTCGTCCTCGTCCTGCTCGGCCAGATCCTCGAGCTTCGCGCCCGCGAGCGCACGGGCTCGGCGATCCGCGCCCTCCTCGACCTCGCGCCGGCGACCGCCCGCCGGATCGCCCCTGACGGTGGCGAATCCGACGTGCCCCTCGTCGAGGTGCGCGCCGGCGACCGCCTGCGTGTTCGTCCCGGCGCCAAGGTGCCGGTCGACGGCGTCGTCCTCGACGGCCGTTCGCAGCTCGACGAGAGCATGCTGACCGGCGAGCCCGTCCCGGTGGAAAAGGCTCCCGGCGACGAGGTCACGGGTGCCACGCTCAACGGCAACGGCAGCCTCGTCATCGAGGCCCGCCGCGTCGGCGAGGACACCACGCTCGCCCGCATCGTCGCCGCCGTCGCCAGCGCCCAGCGCTCGCGCGCGCCGATCCAGGCGCTCGCCGACCGCGTCGCCGCCTGGTTCGTCCCGACCGTCATCGCCGTCGCGGTCGCGGCCTTCGTCGCCTGGGCCGCCTTCGGCCCGCCGCCAGCGCTCGCCTACGCGCTGATCGCGGCGATCTCGGTCCTGATCATCGCCTGCCCCTGCGCCCTCGGCCTCGCGACGCCGATGTCGATCATGACCGCAACGGGCCGGGGCGCCCGCGCCGGCGTCCTGATCCGCGATGCCGCTGCGCTCGAAGCCTTCGCGCGCGCCGACACGCTCGTCCTCGACAAGACCGGGACATTGACCGTCGGCAAGCCCGCGCTCGTCGCGGTCCTGCCGGATCCCGGCGAGGACGAATCGGACCTCCTCCGCCTCGCCGCCGCCCTCGAGCGCGGCTCCGAGCACCCGCTCGCCGCGGCCATCGTCGCCGGGGCCGAAGCGCGCGGCCTCGAGATCCCCGCGGCCGGCGACGTCGCCGCCCGCCCCGGCGCCGGCATCGCCGGTACCGTCGACGGCCGCGCGGTCGCGATCGGGAACGCGGCGATGCTCGGCGTCACCGCCGCCGACCGCGAGGCCGACGCCCGCCGCGACCTCGGCCAGACCGTTATCCACATCGCCGTCGATGGCCGCGTCACCGGACGGCTCGCTGTCGCCGATCCGATTCGGCCGACGGCGGCCGCCACCATAGCGGCGCTGCGCGACGCCGGCCTCGCGATCGTCATGGCGACCGGCGACAGCGAGCGCACCGCCCGCGCCGTCGCCGCCACGCTCGGCATCGCGGAGGTTCGCGCCGGCATGACGCCCGAAGCGAAGGCAGCGCTCGTCGCCGAGCTCGAATCGCGGGGCGCCCGCGTCGCGATGGCCGGCGACGGCATCAACGACGCCCCGGCGCTCGCCCGCGCCGACGTCGGCATCGCCATGGGAACGGGTGCCGACGTGGCGATCGAGAGCGCCGGCATCACGCTGGTCGGCGGCGACCTCGCGGGTCTGGTCCGCGCCCGCCGCCTGGCGCTAGCGACCCTCGCCAACATCCGCCAGAACCTCTTCTTCGCCTTCGTCTACAACGCCGCCGGGGTCCCGATCGCCGCCGGCGTCCTCTACCCCTTCCTCGGCCACCTTCTCTCGCCGATGCTCGCAGCGGCCGCGATGTCCTTTTCCTCGGTGTCCGTCATCGGCAACGCCTTGCGCCTTCGCACGACCAGCCTCGACTGAAGCGCTCGCTCTCCCCGCCGTGTCGCGCGGCTCCACGCGTGGAGCGCGCCTCCGGAGCGCAAGCGTGCTTCGCGCCAGGTACGGTCAATCCTTGTCAACCGGTTAACGCTGCATCATGAATCAAGCAAAATCAGTGTGTTACCAGCCCGTCCGCGTGCGGACAGCCGGCTCCGTCCGCACTCCCCGCCGGGCTCGCGCTCTGCTAGCCTTCGCGGCCATGGACCCGGTTCCGAGCCTCTGCCGCGACTGCCTCGCGCCCTTCGAGGGCACAGGCCGCTGCCCGGCCTGCCGAAGCCCTCGCACGGTGTCCCCTCCCGAGCTCACGGCCCTCGCCGTCGCCCACCTCGACTGCGACGCCTTCTACGCCTCGGTCGAGAAGCGCGACGACCCGGGCCTGCGCGACCTCCCCGTCATCGTCGGCGGCGGCCGCCGCGGAGTCGTCTCGACCGCCTGCTACATCGCCCGCATCCGCGGCGTCCGCTCCGCGATGCCGATGTTCCAGGCCCTGAAGCTCTGCCCGGACGCCGTCGTCGTCCCGCCCCGGATGCAGCGCTACGCCGAAGTCTCCCGCGCCATCCGCGCCATGATGCTCGAGCTCACCCCGCTCGTCGAACCGCTCTCCCTCGACGAGGCCTTCCTCGACCTCTCCGGCACCCGGCGCCTGCACGGCGCCCCGCCGGCCCACCTCCTCGCCCGCCTGCAGGGCCGCATCGAGGCCGAGCTGGGCGTGACCGCCTCCATCGGTCTGTCCCACAACAAGTTCCTCGCCAAGATCGCCTCCGACCGCGAGAAGCCCCGCGGCTTCGCCGTCGTCGGGGGGTCCGAGACCGCCGCCTTCCTCGCCCCCCAGCCGGTCGGGATCATCTGGGGCGTCGGCAAGGCGGCCGTGAAGGCGCTGGAGGCGCAGGGTATCCGGACGATCGCCGACCTGCGCGCCCGCGACCGCCGCACCCTCATCCACCGCTTCGGAAGCCTCGGCGACCGGCTCTGGCGCCTTGCCCACGGCGAGGACGCCCGACCCGTCTCCCCCGACCACCCGCTGAAGTCGATCTCGCACGAGACCACATTCGCCGAGGACACCGCCGACCTCGACCTGCTGCGCTGGCACCTCTGGTCCCTGGCCGAGCAGGTCTCCGGCCGCGCGAAGGCCCGCGCCCTCGCCGGCGCCGTCGTCACCCTCAAGCTCAAGCGCGCCGACCACCGCATCCTGACCCGCCGACAGACCCTCGAGGTCCCGACCCGCATGGCCGACCGAATCTACCGCACCGCGCTGCCAATGTTGCGCCGCGATATAGCCTCCGGCCCGTTCCGCCTGATTGGAATCGGCATCGCCAACCTGGTTCCCGCCGACGATCTCGAGTTCGCGAGCGACCTCTTGAACCCCGGCTCCGCGCGGCGCCTCGCCGCCGAGGGTGCAGCCGACCGGATTCGAGCCCGATTCGGGCGCGATTCGATCGCTCTCGGCCGTGCCTTGCGCTGAAACCCGGCACCATCCGCCCGCGGCGATGTTTTTTTAGTCACAGGAACGAAAATCGACGCGCGTCGGCGAAAAATCCGCCTCGGCTGGTTGACTATGCTGCGGCGCGGCATAATCTCATCCACGTGATGCGTTGCATCATACACGCCCTACGGGCGTTTCCTCCCTAAACTTGGGCCGTGCCTCGTGCACGGCCTCTTTTTTTGCTATTCCGCGGCGACGGGGAAGGCCGAGGCCTGCGGGCCGAGGGCGGCGAGGCCGCCGGCGACGGTGGCGAGCCGGGCGGCGATTTCGGGAAAGCCGGGCAGGCGCTCGATGCGGGCCTCGTCCATGTAGAGGGCGCGGTCGATCTCGATCTGCAGCGCGTGGACGCCCTCGCGGGGTCGGCCGTAGGTCTGGGTGATGTAGCCGCCGGCGAAGGGGGCGTTACGGGCGACGACGAATCCGGCGGCAGCGAAGACGTCGGTGGCGGCGTCGATCAGCCAGCGGTCGCACGACCCCCCGAAGCGGTCGCCGAGGATAACCTCGGGGCGTCGGCCCCACATCGCGGGGGCGGCGTTCAGGGCGTCGCGGGGCATCGAGTGGCAGTCGTAGAGGATCGCCATGCCGGAGCGGCGGCGGGCCTCGGCGAGCAGCGTGCGCAGGCGGGCGTGATAGGGATGCCAGCAGGCGGCGATCCGCGCTTCGGCCTCGGCGAGGCTGAGCTTGCCCTCCATGATCGGGCGGCCCTCGCCGACGACGCGGGGAATGACACCGAGGCCGGCGGCGATGCGGGCGTTGAGGTGGCGGCGGGCGGCGCCGCGGATCAGCGCGGGGTCGAGGTCGTCGGGGGCGCGGTTGAGGTCAAGGAGCGCGCGCGGGACCCGGGCGGCGAGCAGCGGCGCGCCGGCGGCCGGGGCGGCGGCGAAGAGCTCGTCGACGAAGGCGTCCTCGGACGAGCGGATCTGCAGCGGGTCGAGCAGCGAGGCCGCGAGGAAGGCGGCCGGATACTCGGCGCCGCTGTGGGGCGAGCTGAAGACGGCGCAGGAGCGCGGGTCGGCGGGCATCGTCAGCTGGAAGACGTCGTTCTGCATCGCGATCCTGCGCTTGCCCGGTTTTGCACTATAGCCTGTGGCCGGCGGCGGACAAATGCCTTGAAGCGGCGGTCGCGCCCGACTATAGCACTGCCGACGGAGCGGGGCGGAGACGCCGCGCTCCTGGGGCGTATAGCTCAGCGGGAGAGCACTACGTTGACATCGTAGGGGTCACTGGTTCGATCCCAGTTACGCCCACCATTTCCCGAAAGGGACCGGGACCGGCGCAGGCAGCCCCGCGCGCCGCAAGAGGAGAGAGGCTATGAAGGTGGTGAACTCGCTTCGCTCCCTGAAGCTGCGCCACCGGGATTGCCGGGTGGTCCGCCGCAAGGGACGGGTCTACGTCATCAACAAGACCCAGCGCCGCTTCAAGGCACGCCAGGGCTAAGAGCCCGAGGCACGCCCGAAGGGCTTCCGAAGCCGCGCCCCAAGGCGCGGCTTCGTGTTTTGGGGGGTGCGAGCAAGAGGGCCTGTCCGCACGCGGACGGATCGCTAAGACATTGATGTAAAGAGCATCTCGAATCCGGCTTAACCATTTTTTCACGCTTGTCCGCACCCCCCGGCGCAGCGTCGCCTCTGCCGGAGCGGCGCGCCCCCGCCGGTTCCGGCCGCCCGGAATCGGTTGCTCCTTTCGCGCCATCCGCCGATAGCATTGCACCGGAATTGGGGAGGGCGCCCGGCGCATGGTCGAGAAAGTTCCCGATGCGGGCGAGTCCGGCGGCGCCCACGGCGGCTTCTGGAAGCTGGTCATCGGCTCGATCGGCGTCGTCTACGGCGACATCGGCACCAGCCCGCTCTATGCGCTGCGCGAGGCGCTGCACGTAGCGGGGGCAGACGGGCTGGAGCGCCGCGAGACCATCGGGATCGTCTCGCTGCTGCTCTGGACGCTGATCCTGATCGTCACGCTGAAGTACGTCGTGCTGATCCTCCGCGCCGACAACAACGGCGAGGGCGGCACCCTGTCGCTCCTCGCCCTCGCGCAGCGCGCGGTCGGCCGGCGAACGACCTGGCTCTTCGCGCTCGGCGTCGCCGGGGCGGCGCTCTTCTACGGCGACGCCGCCATCACCCCGGCGATCTCGGTCTTCTCCGCGGTCGAGGGGCTGGAGCTCATCACGCCGACCCTCCAGCCCTACGTGCTGCCGATCACCGTGCTGATCCTCGTCGGGCTGTTCTGGGCGCAGGCGGGCGGGACCGCGCGCATCGCCGCCGGCTTCGGCCCGATCACCCTTCTCTGGTTCGTGGTCCTCGCCGTGCTCGGCCTCCGGCATGCCGGCGACTCCCCGGAGATCTTCACGGCGCTGCTGCCGACGGCGGCGATCGGCTTCCTCGTCGAGCACGGGGCCGGCTCGTTTCCGGTCATGGGATCGGTCTTTCTCGCCGTCACCGGCGCCGAGGCGCTCTACGCCGATATGGGCCATTTCGGCCGCGGCCCGATCCGGTTCGCCTGGATCGCGCTCGTGTTTCCCGCACTCGGGCTCAACTACCTCGGCCAGGGTGCGCTGGTGCTGGCTAACCCTGCCGCGGCGGTCGATCCGTTCTACCTGCTGGCGCCCGCCTGGTTCCTGATCCCGCTCATCCTGCTCGCGACCGCCGCCACGATCATCGCGAGCCAGGCGGTGATCACCGGCGCCTACTCGCTGACCCACCAGGCGGTGCAGCTCGGCCTGCTGCCGCGACTCGAGACACGGCACACCTCGGAAAGCAAGGCCGGCCAGATCTACATGCCGCTGGTGAACTGGATCCTGCTCGCATTGGTGCTCTTCCTCTGCCTGCTTTTCGGCAGCTCGAGCGCGCTCGCGAACGCCTACGGGATCGCCGTGACCGGGACGATGGTCGTGACCTCGCTGCTCGCCTTCACGGTCTTCCGGCGGCTCTGGCGCTGGTCGCTGCCGCTGACGCTGGCGGTGGTCATTCCGATGCTCGTGCTCGAGGGCGTCTTCCTGGCCGCGAACCTGCTCAAGCTCTTCCACGGCGGCTACGTGCCGGTCGTCCTCGGCGCGGTCTTCGCCCTCCTGATGGTCACCTGGGTCCGCGGCACCGCGATCGTGCGCACCAAGGCGCACAAGGAGAGCGTGCCGCTCGAGTCGCTGATCCGAATGCTGAAACGGTCCCAGCCCGCCCGCGTCAAGGGATCGGCGGTCTTCCTCACCTCCGATCCCGACGGGGCGCCGTCATCGCTCCTGCACAATCTCAAGCACAACAAGGTGCTGCACGAGCGCAACGTCGTGCTGACGATCTCGTCGGTCCCGATCCCGCGCGTCGCCGACGCCGACCGGCTGACGGTCGAGACGCTCGACGAGGACTTCACCCGGCTGCGGATGAAGGTCGGCTACATGGAGCAGCCGAACGTCCCGCGGATCATGGCGCTGGCGCGCCAGGCGGGCGTGAAGTTCGACATCATGAACACATCGTTCTTCCTCAGCCGCCGCTCGTTCCGGCCCTCGCCCGCAGGCGGCATGCCGCTCTGGCAGGACCAGCTCTTTATCGCGATGACCAAGGCCGCCTCCGATGCCAGCGCCTTCTACCGGCTGCCGTCGAACCGGGTGCTGGAGCTGGGGCAGCAGCTGATCGTGTAGAGGAGCGTAAGCCAGAAGGTCTCCTCGCAGGTCTGCTGCGCGGGCCACGCTGCCCCGCGCCGTCAGCAGACACCATCGCCGCTGCCTATGCCTGAAGCCCGCGAGCCCGGACGCTTGCGCTTCCACCAGCGGCCGGCCTTCTTCGGCTTTGACGGCAAGCGGCTTTGTGAATACGTGCATCGCGGGCGGAGGCTTGCATCGAGATGATGTCTAAGTGCGCGACGGGGACGGTCAGGCTGAGCACGAGACGATGCCAAGATCCGCAATCACCGCGTCCGACGATCCCTGTCCCGGGGTTCCTTCTGCTCGGGCTCGAAGCCTCGGCGTGATGTCGGTCCCCGGGGGTGCCGAGGTTTACCGCGATGTTGCGTAGCGGCGCCTGCGACGTCAGGGCCGGCATTGCCTCGTTGCTCCACGGGCCGCGGTTCAACGGCTGGATCGTCGTCGAGGAGGAGTCGGAGACCGCGGCCGCCGACCCGGTGGCCGCGGTTCGGGCAGACCGCGAGGCGATGCGACGGCTCGCATTGGCGTAAGGGAGATCGGGAAATGGGACTTGGGACCAAGGTTCGGCTGGCGCGGCTCTTCTCGCACCCTTCGGGGCATCTGTTCGGGGGCGCCGTCGACCATTTCGTCGGCTACGGCGACGTGCGGCAGGGTGGCCTCGCCGACCTGCCGGGAGCGCTCGCGCGGGTGATGGCCGGGGGCCCGGACTACGTGAGCATCCAGCCGGGGGCGGCAAAGCATCTCTGGCCGCAGTACGCCGGCAAGGCGGCGCTGGTGATCCAGGCCGGCTGCTTCACGTGGGACGACCGCATCCGGCAGCTCATCGCAACACCCGAGGACGCGGTGCGCTACGGCGCCGATGCCCTGGCGGTGGCGATCCCGGTCCGTGGCGAGACCGAGGGCGACTACATCCGCTGGCTGACCGACACGGTGAACGCCGCGGCGCGCTACGAGATGCCGGTGATCGCGCACGTCTACCCGCGGGACTTCTCGGAGGCGGGCGGCGGCAAGATCGTCTTCACGCCCGATCAGATCGCCTACGCCGTCCGGATCGGCTTCGAGACCGGCGTCGACGTGATCAAGGTCGGCTACACCGGCGAGTTCGAGTCGTTCCGCGAAACGGTGCGGACCTGCCCGGTGCCGGTGGTGATCGCGGGCGGCCCGAAGACCGAGACCCTGCTCGGGGCGCTGCAGCAGACCGCGGAGGCGATGCGCGCCGGCGCCGTGGGCGCGGTGGTCGGGCGGAACCTCTGGGGGCATGGGGATGCGACGAAGGCGGCGCGCGCATTCAAGGCGGTGATCCACGACGGGACGGCGCCCGAGCAGGCGCTGAAGGCCGCGGGCGCCTGAGGACATGGGCCGCGTCCTCGGCTTCGGCGCGATGACGATCGACGACCTCATCTACGTCGACCGGCCGCTTTGCGCCGGCAAGGGCAAGGTGACGAGCCGGATCGGCGCCCACGGCGGCAACGTGGCGACAGCGCTCGTCGCGGTGGCGCGGCTCGGCGGGCGTGCCGGGTTCATCGGCTGGCTCGGCGACGGCTCGCTCGACGACCCGGGAGCCGGGGAGCTGGAGCGGGAGGGCGTCGACGTGGCGCTCGCGCCCCGGCGGCCGGACGCGCGATCGATCCGGTCGGTGATCACGGTCGCGCCGGACGGCGACCGGTTCATCGCCTACGATGACGAGGTGCCGCACGGCACCGACCCGGCGCTGCCCGACGCGACGCTCGCCGGCGGGCGGGTGCTGCTCGTCGACGGTTACGCGACGGCCTCGCTCGGCGTCGTCGCGCGCGCCCGGGCACTGGGCCTCGCCGTGGTGGCCGATGTCGAATGGGCGGCAGGGCCGCCGACCGACCGGCTGATGGCGATCGCCGACCACCTGGTGCTGCCGATCGCGTTCGGGCGGAGCTGGACCGGTGAATCGAGCCCGACGGCCGTCCTGGAGCGCCTCTGGTCGGAGGACCGCGCGGCGGCGGTGGTCACCGACGGCGAGCGGGGAAGCTACGTCCGCCAGCGGGGCGACGGGGTGCTGTGGCACGTCCCGGCGCACCCGGTGCAGGCGGTCGACACCACTGGGGCGGGCGACTGCTTCCATGGCGCCTATGCCTTCGCGCTGGCGGAAGGCAAGACGCCGCTCGACGCGGTGCGCTATGCTACCGCGGCGGCGGCAATCTCGGTGACGGGGCGCGGCGGCCGGCAGGCGCTGCCGGGGCATGCGGCGTGCCTCGCCAAGGTGGCGGAAGCGGGGGCACCGGTGCCGGTGGCGCGGGTCTAGACGGCGGAGGGACGACAGTGGCCGAGGTGGTGCTCGATCGGATCAGCAAGACCTACGGGAACAGCTACCAGGCGATCAAGGAGCTGAGCCTGACGGTGAAGGACGGCGAGTTCCTGATCCTCGTCGGGCCGTCCGGCTGCGGAAAGTCGACGGCGCTCAGGATGATCGCCGGGCTCGAGGAGATCTCGAGCGGCACGCTCAGCATCGGCGGCGAGGACGTGCAGGATCTGGCGCCGCGCGACCGCGATATCGCGATGGTGTTCCAGAGCTATGCGCTCTACCCGCACATGACGGTGCGGGAGAACATCGCCTTCTCGATGAAGCTCGCCGGCAAGGGCCGTGCGGAGCGGGAGAAGCGGGTCGGCGAGATCGCCAGGATCCTGCAGCTCGAGGCGGTGCTCGACAACAAGCCCGCGGCCCTGTCGGGCGGGCAGCGGCAGCGGGTGGCGATGGGGCGGGCGATGGTGCGCGAGCCCGCGGCCTTCCTGATGGACGAACCGCTGTCGAACCTCGACGCCAAGCTGCGGGTGCAGATGCGGGCGGAGATCGCGAGCCTGCAGCGGCAGCTCGGGGTGACGACGATCTACGTGACGCACGACCAGACCGAGGCGCTGACGATGGGCGACCGGGTGGCGGTGCTGAAGGCCGGGGTGCTGCAGCAGGTCGACACGCCCAAGGCGCTTTACCACCGGCCGGTCAACGTCTTCGTCGCGGGCTTCATCGGGTCGCCGGCGATGAACCTGTTCGAGGGGCGCCTCGAGGACGGGCGGATCGTGCTGCCGGGGGCGGCGGTCCCGCTGCCGGAGGATGCGGGCGCGCGCTGGCCGGGGCTGCCGGCGCATGCGGGAGAGACGCTGATCTTCGGGATCCGGCCGGAGGACCTCTACGACAGCCGGCTCGAGTCGGGGGCGCGCTTTCCGACGGTGCCGGCGGAGGTGCGCACGATCGAGGAACTCGGGTCGGAGCTGATCGTCCACGTCAACCTTGACGCAGTGCGGATCGACTCGGGCGACCCGGACGCGGTCGAGGATCTCGGCTCGGCGGCGAACGCGGTGGCGAAGTTCGAGGCGTCGAGCGGGGTGCGCGAGGGCGAGGCGATCGCGCTCGGAATCGACGTCGCGAAGCTGCACTTCTTCGATCCGGCAACCCTCCTCGCGATCCGCTGAGGGCGCGCGAGCGGAAACGTCCGCGCGCACGCGCGCGGAGGGTCAAGCGGTTGAAATCGCCGCTGCTGGCTTAAGATTTTTCCGGGATCTCGATAGCTAGCGCACCCCTGTGTCTGCTCCGACGAGCTCATTTTCGGGCTCAGAGGCGCCGGAGCGAGCCGGGGACCGCTGTGTCAAGACGGAGCCCGGCCGCGGCTGGTTTGCTTACAACCGGATTTAATGGCCCCGGGGCCGCCCGCCTTCGACGGCAGCTGGAAAACCTGGCGACTTCGAGCTTCCGAGGTGAAGTGATATGAGATCGCTGGCCTATGCCGGGAGCGCATCCGCAGCCGCCTCGGTCAACAGGCGGAAGCGTCACCCCATCCTGGGGTAGAGGGACCCGCCCGGTGGGAGCTTGCGCCGGTCGGATCCGCGGAGAGGCCCGCGCGTTCGAGGCCCCTCAGAATCCGCGCGAGGTCGGCCGGGTTGCGGAAGGGCAAGGCGGCGATGCGGTCGGTCACCGAGTAGTCGGGAGGATCGCCAGGAGCTCCTGCCAGACCGCGTGCGCCTCGTCGAGGTCGCCGAGGTTGCCGAGTGCCGCGGCGAGGAGAGCGCGGCTCATGTCGGCCTCGGGCGCGAGCAGGATGCGCTCGCGGAAGATCGTGGCGGCGGTCTGGCTGTCGCCGGCGACGATGTGGGCGACGCCGAGGTGGTGCAGGTAGTTGTGGCTGAAATAGGGGTCGAACCGGATGGCGCGCTCGAGATCCTGGATCGCCGCGCGCGGATCCCCCGAGTAGAGGCTGACGCCGGCGCGGATCGCCAGCGCCGGCGCGAAGTTCGGGTCGAGGGCGAGCGCCTCTCCTACCCTCGCCGCGCAGCCGTCGAGGTCGCGCTGGTAGAGGCTGACGAGCCCCGCCACCGCACGCCCGAAAGGATCCGCCGGATCGCGCGAGGTCGCCTCGCGTGCGAAACCCTCGGCCGCGGCGAGCGAGGCGGCGGGGTCGCCGTCCCAGCGGTTGAAGTGGTTGTGCGCGTGCGCCATGGCGAGCGCCGCGTAGGGGGCGGCATAGCCGGGGTCGTGCGCGATCGCCTCGTGGAAGAGCGCGACCGTGCGCCGGAAGATCCCGGCGTTCTGGGTGGCGCCGCGCTGCATCGAGCGGCCGCGCAGGAAGCAGTCGAAGGCCGGCGCGCTCGACGTCCCCCCGGCGGCGATGCGGGGCCACTGCTCGGGCTCGACCGGCCGCACGGCGGCGCTGATCGCGGCGCCGATCTTGCCGGCGACCTCGCCCTGGATCGCGAAGACGTCCTCGAGGTCGCGGTCGTAGCGGTCGGCCCAGAGCTGGCCGCCGGTCGCCCCGTCGCCGAGCTGGGCGACGATGCGGACCCGGCCGCCGCTCCGCTGCACGCTGCCCTCGGCGACGTAGCGGGCGTCGAGCTCGCGGGCGATCTGGCGAACGTCGGCGCGCCGGCCCTTGAAGGCGAAGCTCGAGCTGCGGGCGACTAGCCGCAGGCCCGGAAGCTTCGCGAGCGTGGCGGCGATCTCGTCGGCGAGGCCCTCGGCGAAGAACTCCTGCTCGGGATCGCTGCTCAGGTTCGCGAACGGCAGCACCGCGAGCGACGGCCGCAGCGCCGGCGCGGCCGGCAGTGCGGCACCCGCCGCGTCGGGCGCGAGGCAGTAGCCGATACGGGGGACGGTGCCGATCCACTCGCTGCCGTCCCCGCGCTCGCCGAGCGCCTTGCGCAAGAGCGCGACCTGGACCGAGAGGTTGCTCTCCTCGACGGCGGCGCCGAGCCAGGCCGCGTCCATCAGCTCGCCCTTGGTCAGGATCTCGCCCTGCCGGCGGAGCAGCGCCTCGAGCAGGAGGATGCCGCGGCGCCCGACCGGAACGCGCTCGCCTCCGCGCAGCAGGGTGCCGTTGTCGAGGTTCAGCTCGAAGGGCCCGAAGGCGAGGCGCTGTCCCGGCATGCGGCTTCGGACCCTATTCGGAAAACATTCGGGGCGGCTTCGATACCCGGCGGCCGCGAACCGTCATCTTGCCTCCACGACGAAACGCTGCGCGGCCGGACACGGGGTCCCGTCGCTCCATCAGAGGGAAACGCAAAATGATCTCGCTCTCTTCAGTGCTGGCCCTTTCGGTAGCGAGCCTCATCGCCGCCCCGGCCTTGGCGGCCGGCGGCACGGACAAGTCGGTCGTGCTGGTGCACGGCGCCTTCGTGGACGGCTCCGGCTGGGAGGGAGTGTACCAGATCCTCAAGAAGGACGGCTACGACGTGACGGTGGTGCAGAACCCGACCGACTCGCTTGCGGGCGACGTCGCGGCGACCCGGGCCGTCCTCGACGCGCAGACGAAGCCGGTCATCCTGGTCGGCCACTCCTACGGCGGCGTCGTCATCACCGAGGCCGGCAACCACCCCAACGTCGCCGGGCTCGTCTATGTCGCGGCCTTCGCGCCGGACGCCGGGGAGTCGGTCGGCAAGCTGATCGCCAACCCGCCGGCCGGGGCGCCGGTGCCGCCGATCCTGCCGCCGGTCGCCGGACACCTGCTGCTCGACAAGGCGAAGTTCGCGGCCGCCTTCGCGGCCGACGTCGATCCGGTCAAGGCGGCCTTCATGGCCGACTCGCAGACCCCCTGGGGGCTCGAGGCGGTGGGCGGCGAGGTCGGCGAGCCGGCCTGGAAGAGCAAGCCGAGCTGGTACCTGGTCGCGACCGAGGACCAGATCATCCCGCCCGACGCCCAGCGCGGGATGTCGAAGCGGGCGGGCTCGACCGTGGTCGAGGTGCCGGGCAGCCACGCGGTCTACGTCTCGAAGCCCGGGGCGGTCGCGGAGCTGATCGAGGCGGCGGCCGAGACCGTCGGCACTGCGGCGAAGTGACGCTGGAGCAAGGTGCCTGCGGCTCGCGGGCGCCTTGCGCGCTTCGGCGACGCGCGTTGACAGGGGGACGCATTCAGACCCTACTCGGCGGCACGATCCGGAGGGGTCGATGCAACAACCACGGGAGGGAAGTATGCGCATCGAGAGAGTACGCGGAACGCTGATGTCGGCCGCTGCGGTCTGGACCCTTTGCGCGGCCGGCGCGCTGGCGCAGACCAACATCGAGTTCATCCAGTGGTGGGAGCCGGAAATGCCGGCGGGTGCCCTGCGCGGCATCATGGACGACTTCGAGAAGGCGAACCCGGACATCAAGGTGACGCTGGTCAGCGGCCCCTACTCGGCGACGCACGACCAGATCGTCGTCGGCGCGGCCTCGGGCACCCTCAGCGACGTCGTCGGCCTCGACGGCGCCTGGGTGAACGGGCTCTCCAAGCAGGGTGCCATCGCCTCGATGGACCCGCTGATGGACGCTGCGAAGTACGACCGCAGCCAGATCGCCGACATCGTCAAGGTCGACGGGCAGAGCGTGATGTTCCCGCTCGCCTCCTTCGTCTACCCGGTGTTCGTAAACCTCGACCTCGCCAAGGCGGCCGGCGTCGACAAGATGCCGTCGAACCGCACCGAGTTCCTCGAGGCGGCGAAAAAGATGACCAACGCCGACAAGAACGAGTACGGCTGGGTGCTGCCGCTCTCGCTCGACA
This sequence comes from Amaricoccus sp., assembly GCA_046348915.1. Lineage (GTDB taxonomy): Bacteria > Pseudomonadota > Alphaproteobacteria > Rhodobacterales > Rhodobacteraceae > Amaricoccus. The sequence goes on along the minus strand of JAXMDH010000019.1, from coordinate 40,172 downwards.
CCCCGAACGGCATCCAGAACGACGTGATGTCCTGGCTCTGGGCCTCGGGCGGGTCGATGCTGAAGGACGGCAAGCCGGACCTCGAGAGCGACGCCGTCGTGGGCACCCTCGAGTACGTGAAGTCGCTCAACGACGCGGGCGTGATCTCGCCGGGCATCTTCGCCAAGAAGGAGCAGGACAAGGTCGAGGAGTTCGTCAACGGCAGGGTCGGGATGATGGTCGACTCGCTCGCCCACATCAACCTGATCCGCGAGCGGAACCCGAACCTCAACTTCGGCATCATGGGGGTGCCGGCGGCCGACGGCTACGACGGCAAGCGCGGCCTGCCCTATGCGTCCTGGGGCATCGGGATCAGCGAGGGCAGCGAGCACAAGGAGGAGGCCTGGAAGCTCGTCGAGTACCTGATGAGCCCGGAGGTCAACTCCAAGCTCGTCACGATCGCCAACGCCTTCCCGGGCAACGTCAACGCCAAGCCCGACCTCTCGAAGTCCGACCCGCTGTTCACCGACGCCTTCCAGATCTACCAGCAGAGCAAGCTCGCCAACGAGTTCGTCGGCCTGCCGGTCGCCGAGGAACTGATGCGGCAGATGGACGTCGAGGTGCAGAAGATGTTCGAGGGCCAGGAGACCGCCCAGCAGGCGGCCGCCGCGACCCAGAAGCAGTGGGACGCCGAGTTCGCCAAGTAGTCGGACGACCGTCGGGCGGCGCGGCCCCGGAGGTCGCGCCGTCGTTTCCTGACGAGAGGGGATGACGCATGGCGGATGCCGTCCATCCGGCGAGCGGGGCGCGCATCCGGCGTCGCCGGCGGGGGCTCGTCAGCTATCGGACCGGACAGCGCCTCGTGCCGCTGCTCTACGTCGCCCCGGCGACGGCGCTCTTCTGCCTGCTGATGCTCTACCCGATGGTCACCGTCATCCGCTACTCGCTGATGGACGGCGCGATCACCAAGAAGAACGCGGCCTTCGCCGGCTTCAAGAACTACGCCGCCGTCTTCGCCGACCCGGTGTTCTGGGAGTCGATCGCGAACACGCTCTACTTCACCGTCATGAGCGTGATCTTTCACCTGCTGGTCGGGCTCGCCTTCGCGCTGCTGCTGAACTCGGACCGGGTCAACCCGGTGCTCCGCAGCGTCCTGCGGGTGCTGTTCATCCTGCCCTGGCTCTTCACCGCCGTGATCATCGCGATCCTCTGGCGGCTGCTGCTCGACCCGAACGGCGTCATCAACAGCATCCTGATGACGCTGCACATCGTCGGCTTCAAGGTCGAGTGGTTCTCCTCGCCGGCGACCGCGCTGCACGCCGTGACCTTCGTCAACATCTGGGCCGGCTACCCGCTCTACATGGTGAGCCTCCTCGCCGGGCTGCAGGGTATCCCCAGGGACCTCTACGAGGCGGCGGGGATCGACGGCGCCAACGAGTGGGAGAAGTTCCGCTACATCACCATCCCGCAGCTGAAGCCGATCATGATCTCGATCGCACTCCTCGACTTCATCTGGACGATGCAGGTCTTTCCGCTGGTCTGGATGACGACGGGCGGCGGGCCGATCCATGCGACCGAGATGCTCAGCACCTACACCTACAAGCTGGCGTTCCGCGAGTACGACTTCTCGCGCGCGTCGGCGAGCGCGATCCTCATCCTGCTCCTGTCGATGACGATGACCTACTTCTACATCAAGCATCAGAAGGCGCGCTAGCGATGGCAAAGCGGCGGCGGTCCTTCAGCAAGTCCCGGATGCCGACGATCCTCGTGCATCTCGGGCTGCTGGCGGGGCTGGTATTCGCGGCCTTTCCCGTGCTCTGGATGTTCTTCAGCTCGCTGAAGTCGAACACGGAGATATTCGCGCTGCCGCCACGGCTGCTGCCGAAGGTGTTCACGCTCGAGGCCTACCGGACGATCTTTTCCGACCCGACCAAGGTGCGCTTCTTCCTCAACAGCTACCTGGTGGCGGGGATCGTCACCTGCCTGACGGTGGCGATCGCGACGGTGACGGCCTATGCCTTCAGCCGCTACCGCTTCCGGGGGAAGAACCCGCTCAACGTCTTCATCATCTCGACGCAGACGGTGCCGCCGATCACGCTGCTCATCCCCTATTTCGGCATGGTGGTGGCGCTGCGCATCTTCGACACCTACGCGGCGCTGGTGCTGACCTACCTGGTCTTCACGCTCCCGTACGCGATCCTGCTGATGACCGGGTTCCTCAACACGCTGCCGAAGGAGCTCGACGAGGCGGTGCTGGTCGATGGCGGGTCGAGCTGGACGGCGCTCTGGCGGGTGGTCGTGCCCTTGTCGGTGCCGGGGATCGTCGCGACGGCGGTCTACACCTTCCTCTTGTCGTGGAACGAGTTCCTGTTCGCGCTGACGCTGACCAAGTCGATGGACATGCGCACGGTGCCGATCGGCATCTCGCTGCTGATGGGGCAGCATGCCTTCGAGTGGAACGAGATGATGGCGATGAGCGTGCTCGGAGCGCTGCCCCTGCTCGCCCTCTACCTGATCGCCCAGCGCTACTTTCTCGCCGGCATGACCTCGGGGTCGGTGAAGAGCTAGTGCCCCGAGTCCAAGCTCCCTGTCGTTCAGGTTGGGAGAATGGCGACCCCGGCAGGGCTCGAACCTGCAGCCATCGACTTAGAAGGTCGGTGCTCTATCCGTTGAGCTACGGGGCCGCGGCTTCGCGCGCGGTCAGTGGGTCCAGGCGATGCGGCGCGAAGAGGCGAAGTTGTCGCCGTAGCCGTTGGTCCGCAGGATATGGCCGCGGCGCTTCGGCTCGAATATCTGGAAGGCGAGCCCGGCCTTCTCGGCATAGGCAATCGCCTCGTCGCGGGTCGGGAAGCGGAGCTGCACCTGGCTGTTCATGTCGTCGGAGCCGGTCCACCCCATCAGCGGGTCGATCCAGCGCGCGTCGGCCGGGACGAACTCGAGGACCCAGTCCCGGGTCTTGGCCTGGCCCGACTGCATGGCGCTGCGGGCAGGCTGGTAGATCTTGGCTAGCATGCGCGCCTCGCTCCGGCTCGAAATCCTCGGACGGTTATGGCCAATCGCGCCCGCGGGATCAAGCGGGCGGCTGGTGCGAGCGGGTAGGGTGTCAAGCAGCGGGTCGTCGTCGGGATGCGAGGGAGCGAGGGGTGGGGTGGGTGTACGCACCCGGACGACGACCACTTTGCTGCTTGCAGAATCGGTTTAGCGCGAGGCGTCGGCACACGCAAGGGTTTAGTTAGGCAATTTCTCAGTCGCCTTAAACGTGGTGGCGCACAAGGTAAACGGCCTCGACTCGGGCTTGCCGGCGACGGCAACATCGCCCATCTGAGTCGCTCCTCGACACGAGCCGCCGATGCCCCTCTTCGATGCCCTGACCATCACGCCGCAGGAACCGCGCCGGGCCAAGCTCGAGGGTGGCAAGCCGTTCCGGCTCGTGTCCGAGTTCCAGCCCGCGGGCGACCAGCCGACGGCGATCGCCGAGCTGGTCGAGGGGGTGCTCGCGGGCGAGCGGAACCAGGTGCTGCTAGGCGCGACCGGCACCGGCAAGACCTTCACCGCCGCGAAGATCATCGAGGCGACGCAGCGCCCGGCGATCATCCTGGCGCCGAACAAGACCCTCGCCGCCCAGCTCTACGGCGAATTTAGCGGCTTCTTCCCCGAGAATGCCGTCGAGTATTTCGTGTCGTACTACGACTACTACCAGCCGGAGGCGTACGTCGCGCGGACCGACACCTATATCGAGAAGGAATCGCAGATCAACGACCAGATCGACCGGATGCGGCATTCGGCGACACGGGCGCTGCTCGAGCGCGACGACGTGATCATCGTCGCCTCGGTCTCTTGCATCTACGGCATCGGCTCGGCCGAGACCTACGGCGCGATGACCCAGGATCTGGTCACCGGGCGAAGCTATCCGCAGCGGCAGGTGATCGCCGACCTCGTGACGCAGCAATACCGGCGCAACGACAGCGCCTTCCAGCGCGGCAGTTTCCGGGTTCGGGGCGATTCGCTCGAGATCTGGCCGGCGCATCTGGACGACCGCGCGTGGCGGGTGTCGTTCTTCGGCGACGATGTCGAGGCGATCCAGGAGTTCGACCCGCTCACCGGAGCGAGGACCGACGAGCTGAAGCAGATCCGGATCTATGCGAACTCGCACTATGTGACGCCGCGGCCGACGCTGCAGCAGGCGACGAAGGCGATCCGGAGCGAGCTCCGGCAGCGGCTGGACCAGTTCGTGGCGGAGGGCAAGCTGCTCGAGGCGCAGCGGCTGGAACAGCGGACGACCTTCGACCTCGAGATGATGGAAGCGACCGGGTCGTGCGCCGGGATCGAGAATTATTCGCGGTACCTGACCGGGCGAAAGGCCGGCGAGCCACCCCCTACCCTCTTCGAATACATCCCGGACAATGCCATCGTATTCGCCGACGAAAGCCACGTCTCGGTTCCGCAGATCGGCGGCATGTACAAGGGCGACTACCGGCGCAAGTTCACCCTCGCCGAGCACGGATTCCGGCTGCCGTCGTGCATGGACAATCGCCCCTTGAAGTTCGAGGAGTGGGACGCGATGCGGCCGCAGTCGGTCTTCGTCTCGGCGACGCCCGCGGCCTGGGAGATCGAGCAGGCGGGCGGCGTCTTCACCGAGCAGGTGATCCGGCCGACCGGGCTCATCGACCCGCCGGTCGAGATCCGCCCGGTCTCGATGCAGGTCGACGACCTCCTCGACGAGATCCGCAAGGTGGCGGGCGCCGGGAACCGGGTGCTCGTCACCGTGCTGACCAAGCGGATGGCCGAGGACCTGACCGAGTACCTGCACGAGCAGGGGATCCGCGTGCGCTACATGCATTCGGACATCGAGACGCTGGAGCGGATCGAGATCCTGCGCGACCTCCGGCTCGGGGCGTTCGACGTGCTGGTCGGGATCAACCTCCTGCGCGAGGGGCTCGACATCCCCGAGTGCGCGCTCGTCGCAATCCTCGACGCCGACAAGGAGGGCTTCCTGCGCTCGGAGACCTCCCTCGTCCAGACGATCGGGCGGGCGGCGCGCAATGCCGACGGGCGGGTCATCATGTACGCCGACGGGGTCACCGGCTCGATGGAGCGGGCGATCGCCGAAACCAACCGCCGGCGGGAGAAGCAGCTCGCCTACAACGCAGCTCACGGGATCACGCCGGAGACCGTGCGCAAGAACGTGAGGGATGTGCTCGAGGGGCTCTGGGCCGGCGACACCGACCAGGCGCGAATCACCGCGAGCGTCGCGAAGCCGATGGTCGGCGCCAACCTCGCGGCGCATCTGGACGCGCTCAGGAAGGCGATGCTGAAAGCGGCGGAGAACCTCGAGTTCGAGGAGGCGGCGCGGCTGCGCGACGAGATCAAGCGGCTGGAGGCAGTGGAACTGGCCGTCGCCGACGATCCCCTCGCAAGGCAGTCGGCGGTCGACGCCGAGGTCGAAGCGGCGGTGACACCGCGCTCGAAGGGGGGCCGGGGCGGGACGCGCGCCTACAAGGGCAAGAGCCAGCGGCGGATGCGGTAGAGGCCCGGGACCGATGACGGACTACCTCGGGCTCCTGATCACCGTCGTCTTGGCGATCGGCTCGTGGCTGGTGACCTATTTCCACTCCTACAGCTCGAAGCTGTACGACGCGAAGCTCGCGCACCTCGATGCGCAGATCAAGCATCTCTATGGTCCTGTCTATGCGAGCCTGATGTCGGGCGCGGCGGTCTGGGAGGCGTTTCACCGCAAGTACTGGCCAGACCGGAAGACCTACTTCGACGGCAACCAGGACGCGAAGGACGAGGAGCTGTGGCGGGTCTGGATCCAGGCGGTGTTCCTGCCGATCCACAAGGAGGTGAAGAAGACCATCGTCGCGAACATCGACCTGTTCCGCGGCAACGAGATCCCGCCGGTCGCGATCGAGCTGCTCGCGCACATCCACGCCTACGAGGCGATCAACCTGCGCTGGGAAAGGGGCGACTACAGCGAGCACGTCTATGCCACGACCTTCCCGGTCGAGGCCCTGCCCCACTTCAAGCGGGAGCTGGACGCGCTGCTGACCGAGCGCGCGGCGCTGCGTCGCGAGCGGCGTCCCAGGCACCCGACAAGTGCCTGAGGTGCTCTGCTAGGGAAGCGATGCCGTGACGGGCTCGATACTCGGAGCTTGTGGATCCGGCTCGCCTCCGCGACGATCCCGGGCTTTGCGGCGGTCCAGTGGGGGAGCGGTTGGTCCATATCGAGGTCTGCGTCGAGAATACTGACGGGCTGGTCGCCGCGCAGCGGGCGGGGGCGGACCGGGTGGAGCTCTGCGCGTCGCTGCTCGAGGGCGGGCTGACGCCGAGCTTCGGCATGGTCGAGCAGGCGCGGCGGCGGGCGACGATCCCGTTCCATGTCATCGTCAGGCCCCGCGGCGGCGACTTCCTCTACAGCGAGATCGAGTTCGCCGCGATGCTGGCCGACGTCGAGGCGCTGCGGCGGCTCGGCGTCGACGGGGTGGTCGTCGGCTGCCTGACGCCGGACGGCGCGATCGACGAGGGGCGGATGCGGGCGCTGGTCGAGGCGGCGCGGCCGATGTCCGTCACCTGCCACCGGGCGTTCGACATGGCGGCCGACGCCGGGGCGGCGGTCGAGGCGCTGGTGCGCACGGGCGTCGACCGGGTGCTGACCAGCGGGCAGCGCGACACCGCGCTCGACGGGCTCGCGACGATCGCGGCGACGGTGCGCGCCGCGGCCGGGCGGCTCGGCGTCATGGCATGCGGCGGGCTCGACGCCGGCAACATCGCGCGGGTCCGGGACGCGACCGGCGCGCCGGAGCTGCATTTCGCGGCGCTCAGGACCGAGCCGAGCGGCATGCGCTGGCGCAATCCCGGCGTCGGGATGGGCGGCACGGCGCTGGAGCGCGAATACGCGAACCAGGTGACCGACGAGGCGGCGGTGCGCGCGACGATCGCGGCGGCCCGGACGGGCGCCTGAGCGCGGCTCAGGGATCGCCGGAGCGCAGTTCCTCGCGGATCTCCTTGAGCTCGCGGTCGAGGAAGAAGCTGATCAGCGAGCGGATCAGCACGAGGAGCCCGAGAAACATCAGGTCGCCGAGGCTGAAGGTCAGCGCGGTGTGGATGATGTCCGAGACGATCAGCACCTCGAGCGAGGCGAGGATGTAGCGGCCGAGCTCCATCCGCTGGCGCTCGATGACCCGGATTCTTGTCGCCGACTCGCGCTCGGTCTCGGCCGACAGGAAGGCGAGCGCGAAGCGCAGCACGCCGATCAGCGCGATCAGGATCGCCATCAGGTCGACGGCGAGGCTCGCCCATTCGAGCCCGTGCACCAGCCACGCCAGCTCCTCGTGCAGCGGCCCCGGCGCGGCCGCCAGCGCGTCGAGGCCGCCCGTGGCTTCGAGGCCCGGCGACGCCGCGCCGACCGGGCTCACGCGAGCCCCGCGCGATCGTCGTCTGCGAGCGCTGTCGCCATCGCTGTCCCCCGGCGGCCACCAGCCGCAGCAGACGGCCAGTCCGGGCGAAAAGCAAGCGGGCCGCGAGCCTTGGAGCCCCGACGCGGAGCCGCTATAAGCGCCCGCGACAGCGGGAGGAGCCGATGCGCCAGGCCGAGATCAGCCGCACCACCGCCGAGACGGAGCTCTCGGTCAAGCTCGACCTCGACGGCAGCGGCCGACACGACTGCCGCACCGGGGTCGGCTTCTTCGACCACATGCTCGACCAGCTGGCGCGGCACGCGATGCTAGACCTCGAGGTCCGCGCCAAGGGCGACCTGCACGTCGACGACCACCATACGGTCGAGGACGTCGGCATCGCGCTCGGCCGCGGGCTCGCGCAGGCACTCGGCGACAAGCGCGGCATCCGCCGCTACGGGGCGTGCCACCTCGCCATGGACGATGCGCTGGTCCGGGCCGCGCTCGACCTGTCCGGCCGGCCGCACCTCGTGTGGCACGTCGACTTCCCGAGCGCAAAGATCGGCAGCTTCGACACCGAGCTCGTGCGCGAGTTCTTCAACGCCGTCGCGATGAACGGCGGGGTCACCCTCAACGTGGCGAAGCTCGACGGCATCAACAGCCACCATATCGCCGAGGCCGCGTTCAAGGCCGTCGCCCGGGCGCTGCGCGAGGCGGTGGAGCCCGACCCGCGCGCCGCGGGCGCCGTGCCTTCGACCAAGGGCACGCTGTCGGGATGAGCACCGTCATCGTCGACTACGCGAGCGGCAACCTGCACTCGGCCCTGAAGTCGTTCCAGCGCATGGCCGCCGAGACCGGCCGCGGCGGCCCGGTGACCGTCTCCGCCGACCCGGAAGCCATCCGCCGCGCCGAGCGCATCGTGCTGCCCGGCGTCGGCGCCTTCGCCGACTGCCGCGCCGGCCTCCTCGCCATTCCCGGCCTGTTCGAGGCGATCGAGGAGCGCGCGATCCGCGACGGCGCGCCGTTCCTCGGCATCTGCGTCGGCCAGCAGATGCTCGCGTCCGTCGGCCGCGAGCACGGCGAGACGCCGGGGTTCGGCTGGATCCCCGGCGAGGTTGTCCGGCTCGCCCCCGCGGACCCCGCGCTCAAGATCCCGCACATGGGTTGGAACGCGCTCGAGATCCTGTCCCCGCACCCGCTCCTCGCCGGCATTGCCGACGGCGCCCATGCCTACTTCGTCCACTCGTACCACCTGGTCCCGACCGAGCCCTCGCACCGGGTTGCGCTGGCCGATCATGGCGGCCGCGTCACCGCCGCGATCGGCCGCGACAACCTCTTCGGCACCCAGTTCCACCCCGAAAAGAGCCAGGCGACCGGGCTGCGCCTGATCGCCAACTTCCTGGCCTGGAAGCCCTGAAGCCCCTCGGGACGGGGTATCGGGGCAAGGCGTTGTTGCATGGAATGCATCGCGGCCGGACCGTGCCCTTTCCCCTCCCTCTCACCCGATGCGGATGCTTCTGGGCATGCCGAGGGCGGTGAAGCGGTTGATGCATCGCACGGCGACGGCAGCTTCGGCCATCTGGCGGTCGAAGGTGCGCGAGCGGAGGCTCGGGCCGATCAGCGTCTTGTAGCGCAGCATCGCGGTCTCGGCGAGGGAGCGGCGGTGGTAGCCGGTCTCCGCCTTCCAGGCGTCGCGCCCGACCTCGGCGATGCGGGCCACCGCCGCGCCGCGGGTCGGGGGGAAGTCCTTGCGGTTCGCCGGCGGACGGATCGCGGCGCCCTTGCGCGGCGGGATCACCGGCCGCGCCTCCTTGGCCAGGATGGCGGCATGGCAGTCGAAGCTGTCGTAGGCCTTGTCGGCGCAGACCGTGGCAATCGGCGCAGCGACGGCGGCGAGCAGGGGCTCGAGCAGGGCGCCGTCATGGACCTCGCTCGCGGTCAGGGCATGGGCGACGAGCAGGCCGGTCCCGGTGTCGACCGCCAGGTGCAGCTTGCGCCAGACCCGGCGCTTGTCCTTGCCGTGCACGCGGACCTTCCACTCGCCCTCGCCGTGGACCCTGAGCCCGGTGGCGTCGACGGCGAGGTGCAGGGGCGCGCCGCCATCGGATCGGCCGTCGGATCGGCCGTCGGATCGGAGGCACAGCGCCGGCACGGTGAGCGCGGACGCGCGACGCGAGAAGGTGGAATAGTGCGGCACTGCGATCTCGAGCCCGAGCAGCCGCGTCAGGTCGTGCAGCAGGCCCTGGGTCTGACGCAGCGTCAGACCGAACACCGCCCGCAGGCCAAGACCGCAGAGGATCGCCGTGTCGCTGCAGCGCCAACCCTTGCCGCCGGATGCACCCCAGCCGGCGACCACCGCCTCGTCGATCCAGAGCGTGATCGATCCTCGCGCAACCAGCGCGCGGTTGTACTCGCGCCAGTTCGTGACCCGGTAGCGGGCCTTCGGCTTCGGGGCGGGGAGCTCGCGGACGCACGGGGCCATCCCAAGCGTGAATCACTTTCCCCGCAAAAGGGGAATCCCCTCATTCCAACCGCTTCCACGCAACAACGCCTCGGGGCAAAGTCAAGTCGTTGATCAGCAAGCAGTTTCCGTCGCGGGATTAACATTTCGTCAACGAATGCCAGCCCAAGATCACCGGCATGGCCGCACCGCTCGCCTGGCTCCTAGGAGTCCTCGCACGGATGCTCCGCTGGGCGGCGATCCTCGGCGGGATCGGCTTTGCCGCCGGTTTCCTCGGGCCGATGATCCTTGCGCCCGGCGCCAACCAGGGGCCGATGCTCGGCATCTTCATCACCGGCCCCCTCGGCTTTCTCCTCGGCCTCGCCGTCGGAGTGATCGACGCGATCCGGCGCGGCTAGGGATTCCGGCTGGCCTTCTCGGCGATCCCCGAGCGCGTCGTGCGCGACCGGAGCTCGGCGAGGACCTCGTCCCATGCGATCCCGCTGGCCCTCAGCGTGACCTGCAGATGGTAGAGGACGTCCGCCGCCTCGTGCACCAGCCCCGGGCGGTCGCCGGCGGCGGCCGCGGCGACCGCCTCGACGGCCTCCTCGCCGAACTTCTCGGCGCACTTGCGCGGTCCCCTGGCGAGCAGCGCCGCCGTGTGCGAGGCCGCGGGATCGGCGCCGGCGCGGGCCTCGATCGTCTCGAACAGCTTTCCGAGCGTGTCGTTCATGCGGCCCTCACCGGAATGCCGGCCGCCGCCATCGCCGCTTTGGCCTCGGCGATCGAATGCTGGCCGAAATGGAAGATCGACGCCGCAAGCACCGCCGAGGCATGCCCTTCGCTCACCCCCTCGACCAGATGCTCCAGCGTCCCGACGCCGCCCGATGCGATCACCGGGATCCCGACCGCGTCCGCCACCGCCCGCGTGAGCGGCAGGTTGTAGCCGGCCCGGGTCCCGTCCCGGTCCATCGAGGTCAGCAGGATCTCCCCCGCCCCGCGCCGCTCCATCTCACGAGCGAAGGCGACGGCGTCGATCCCGGTCGCCCGCGTGCCGCCGTGGGTGAAGATCTCCCACTGTCCCGGTGCCACGGTCCTGGCGTCGATTGCGACCGTGATGCACTGCGCGCCGAACTTCTCCGAAGCCTCCCCGATCACCGCGGGGTTCGCGACGGCGGCGGTGTTGAAGCTGACCTTGTCGGCACCGGCGAGGAGGAGCGCGCGCACGTCCTCGACCGTCCGCACGCCGCCGCCGATCGTCAGCGGCATGAAGCACTGCTCGGCGGTGCGGCTCGCGAGATCGAGCAGCGTCCCGCGGTTTTCCTGGGAGGCGGCGATGTCGAGGAAGCAGAGCTCGTCGGCACCGGCGGCGTCGTAGGCGCGGGCGGCCTCGACCGGGTCACCGGCATCGACGAGGTCGACGAAGTTCACGCCCTTGACCACGCGCCCCTCCTTCACGTCGAGGCAGGGAATGACGCGGACCTTGAGCATCAGGCCGCCCTGAGGGTGACGGCGGCGGCGCCGGCGGCGATCAGCGCGGTACCGCCGACCCGGTTGACGGTGCGCAGTGCGCGCGGGCTCGTCGCGAGCCGCCGGGCGCGCGCGGCAAGGATCGCGTAGCCGAAGGCGTTGGCGAAGGCGAGGGTGACGAAGGTCGCCTCGAAGATCGCCATCTGCGGCCAGAACGGGCGACCCGCGTCGAGGAACTGCGGCAGGAAGGCGACGAAGAAGACGATCGACTTCGGGTTGAGCGTGGTGACGATCCAGGCGTGCGCGAGCATCCGGAGGGGCGCGACCGGCTCGGTGCGGGCGGTGGCGTCGAGGGCGCCGCCAGCGCGCCAGAGCTTGACCCCGAGGTAGACGAGGTAGGCGGCGCCGATCCACTTCAGCGCGGTGAAGAGGCCGGCGGAGGCGGCGAGGAGCGCGCCGACGCCGAGCATGGAGAGGGTCATCGCGGTCAGGTCGCCGAGGGCGACGCCGGTCGCGACCGGGGAGGCCACCTTCCAGCCGCGCCCGAGAGCGTAGGAGACGACGAGGAGGATCGTCGGCCCCGGGATCACGAGGAGTACGGCGGAGGCGGCGACGAAGGCGAGCCAGGTCTCGAAGCTCATGCGGGTGCTCCCTCAGGCGGCGAGAAGCCGGACGGCCTCGCCGAGGTCGATGCGGCCCTCGTAGAGAGCCCGGCCGGAGATCGCCCCGTCAAGCGGCGCGCCGCTCGCCTTCAAGGCGCGAAGGTCGTCGAGCGAGGCGATGCCGCCCGACGCGATCACCGGGATCGCGACGGCGTGCGCGAGGGCGGCGGTGGCGGCGACGTTGGGGCCCTCGAGGGCGCCGTCGCGCTCGATGTCGGTGTAAACGAGGGCGGCGACGCCCGCGTCCTGGAAGCGGCGGGCGAGGTCGGTGGCCGTGACGTCGCTGGTCTCCGCCCATCCCTCGACGGCGACCTTGCCGTCGCGGGCGTCGATGCCGACGGCGACCCGGCCCGGGTGGGCGGCGGCGGCCGCGCGGACGAGCGCGGGGTCGCGCAGCGCGGCGGTGCCGAGGATGACGCGGGCGACTCCCTTCTCCAGCCAGGCCTCGATCGTCGCCCGGTTGCGGATGCCGCCGCCGAGTTGCACCGGCACGTCGACCGCGGCGAGGATCGCCTCGACCGCGGCCTCGTTCACCGGGCGGCCGGCAAAGGCGCCGTTGAGGTCGACGAGATGCAGCCAGCGGCAGCCGGCGGCGGCGAAGGCGCGCGCCTGCGCCGCGGGGTCGTCGCCAAACACGGTGGCGGCGTCCATCGCGCCGCGCAGGAGCCGCACGCACTGGCCGTCCTTGAGGTCGATCGCGGGGTAGAGGATCATGCCGCGCCTGATAGCGCGCCCGCCGGCCGAATGCAAAAGGACGAAGCCGCTCCTTGCGGCTCAGCCGTTGACGAACTCCTTCTCCTTCAGCGAGGCGGCGAAGCCGTCGAGGGCTTCGCTGACCTCGCCCCAGTGCGGCAGCGCCTTGATGCGGCCGAGCCAGGCGGCGACGTTCGGGGTTCGGGAGAAGTCCCAGCGGATCATGTCACCGAGCGCGACGAGGCCGCCGACGTAGTAATCGGCGAGCGTGATCGCCTCGCCGGTCAGCCAGGTGCGGCCGTCGCCGAGCCAATGGTCGTTCAGCACCTGCAGCCAGAAGGCCGCCTTGTCGCGGCCCCATTCGACCACGACCTTGTGCGCCTCGTCGGTGGGGCGCCTGTGGTGCGGGAAGAGCTGCGGGTAGCCGAGGTTGTAGCCCCACTCGCGGTAGAAGTTGAAGCTCGCCCAGAACATCACCTCGTTGACCCGGGCGCGGGCCTCGACGTCGGCGGGCATCTCGGGGAAGCCGTTCTTCTCGGCGAGGTAGATCAGGATCGCGGCGCTCTCGGTCAGGCGGAAGTCGCCGTCCTCGAGCACGGGCACGAGGCGGTTCGGGTTGACGCCGGTGAAGGGCGGCTGGTGGTGCTGGCCGGTGAAGAGGTCGACGACCTCCTCTTCGACCTTAAGCCCCTTCTCGGCGATGTAGAGCCGCACGATGCGGCTGGTGATCGAGGCGGGGTGCATGTAAAGCTTCAAGCATTCCTCCCAGGCTTCTGTTATGGCGTATTTCTTTCCGTACGGATCCTTCGGCTCCCGGTCGCCCGACAGGCTGTCGCGGTTCTTCGCCGTCAGCTGCTCGATCGCGTCGGCCAGGTGGATCTCGGCGATGGCGTAGTCGCCGCGCTCGACCCGGATCCGGTGCGCCTCCATCAGCACCTGCCCGTGGGTCCAGCCCCAGGGCGGCTCGAAGCGGTAGGCAGCGAGCTCGATCAGCAGTCCCATCGGGTCCTTGAAGTAGATCGAGTCCATGAAGCCGCGGTCCTTGACCCCCGAATGCTCGATGCCGCGCTCGTCGAGCCGCTCGACCGCCTGCCGGAAGGTCGCCGCCGACACCGCGAACGCCAGGTGGTGCACGCAGCCGGGCTCGGTCGGAGTGCGCCGCGGGTCGGGCTTGCGGCCCTCGTCGGTGAAGACGGTGATCAGCCGCCCGTCGCCGGGGTCGAAGTAGAGGTGGCTCTCGGAGGCTCGGTCGAGGTTCGGCTGCTCGAAGACGAAGGGCATGCCGAGGACGCCCTCCCAGAAGTCGATCGAGGTCTGCCGGTCGGACCCGACCAGCGTGATATGATGTACGCCCTGGGTCTGCAGCTTGCGCATGTCCTTCACCCCTCCGCACGGGTCCAGTCGACCAGCTTCGACTTGTAGTCGGTGCGCGGCAGGCTCGCCCAGGGCACGAGCTCGACCTCGGCCGCGACGACCAGCCGCTCGCGCAGCCGCCGCGCGATCTCGGCGGCCAGCGCCGCCGTCGGCTCCTGCCCCTGCGCCAGCTCGACCGTCACCGGCAGCGGCGGCTCCTGCTTGACCCCGCGGCGACGGGGGCGGACGGCGACGACCCCGCTGACCGCCGGCGCGAACTCGGCCACGACCTCGCGAACGGCGGTCGGGAAGAGGTTCACGCCGCGGACGATCAGCATGTCGTCGGTGCGCCCGATGCAGCGGACCCGCGGCGCGGTGCGGCCGCAGGCGCAGCGGCCGGCGTGGACGCGCACGTGGTCGCGGCTGCGGAAGCGCAAGAGCGGCGCCGCACGGCGCGCGAGATGGGTATAGACGAGCTCGCCCTCGGCCCCGTCCTCGAGCGGGCGGGCGGCACCGGTGTCGGGGTCGATCAGCTCGACATGCACGAAGCCGCGGCCGGAGAAGTGCATCCCGTCCTGCGCCTCGCATTCGCCCCAGAGCGAGACGGCGATGTCGCCGATCCCCATCGCCTCGGTGACCGTCGCGCCCCAGGCCGCCTGCAGCCGCGCCCGCAGATCGGGCTCGCCGCCGCCCGGCTCGCCGGCGACCAGCAGCCGCGCGACGCTCGACGCCGGCAGGTCGATGCCGCGCGCCGCGGCGGTCTCGGCGAGGTGCAGCGCGTAGGAGGGCGTCAGGGCGATGGCGGCGGGTGCCAGCGCGTCGATCGACGCGAGCAGCCGGTCGCTGTTGCCGGGGCCGACCGGGATATGGCAGAGCCCGAGCGCGCCGAAGGCGTCGAGGGCGGCGCCGGCGACGAAGGGACCGGCGCCGTAGGTCGAGACCAGCCGGTCGCCCCCCGCGATGCCGGACGCGGCGTAGGACCGGGCGGAGATCTCGACCCACTGCGCGAGGTCGGCCGCGGTCAGCGGCACGTAGCTCGGCGTGCCGGTGGTTCCGCTCGTCGAGTAGATGCGCACGACCTCGGCCATCGGTGCCGCCAGGTGCGCGCCGATCGGGTGCAGTTCGGTGCGGCTGGCGCGCAGCTCGTCCTTCTCGGTCAGCGGCAGCGCGGCGATGGCGGCAAGCCCGCCGACGCTCGCGGCGTCGCGGAACCCCGCGGCGGCGAGCTTGTGGCGGTAGAAGTCCGACCGCTCGAAAAGGTAGCCGACCTGCACCCGGTAAGGTGCGTCATCGGCGGCGGCCTGCGCCTCCCAGGGCAGCGTCTCGGCGGTGGGATCGCGCATCAGGCGTCGTCCGGCCGGTAGGTGATGGCCTCCTCGGCCCGCGCGGCCATGAGGAAGCCGATCGGGTTCGCGCTCTCCTCGGCCAGGTGCGCGAGCAGCGACGCGGTCCGCGCCAGGATCGGGACGCCCTTCAGGATCGCCGGCGGGAAGTCGAGGTCGAGTAGCACCGCGGCAATCGGCATCGACACGTTCATCGGCAGCAGCTTGCCCCAGACTTCGGGCACCACGCGCTCCGCCTCGCGGGCCAGCCCGCAGTATTCGCCCGCCGCCCCCCGCTCCTCGGCGAGCGCCATGATGCGCTGCGCCCGCGGATCGAGCGGCTTGTGCAGCGGATGCCCGAAGCCCGGCACCTTGCCGCCGCCTGCCCGGATCGCCGCGACGTGCGCCCGCATCTCCCTGCTGCGGGCATCTGCCAGGAACCGCCCGCAGGCCTCGGCGGTGCCGAGCACCACCGACCCGCACCCGAGGATCCCGGCCGCCACCGCGGCCTGCAGCACCCCGGGATCGGCGGCATAGGTCATCCGCGCCGCCTGATTAGTCGGAACGAGGCCGTGCTCGGCAATGGCGACGAGCAGCAGGTCGAGGAAGAAGCGCTGCGTCGCCGTCGGCTCCCGCCCGGTGACGAGAAGGTGGAAATAGTCGGTGAAGCTGACCCGCCCCATCAGGTCGCCGCAGAGGTCGCGCCCCCGCACGGTGACGCTTGAGGCGTCGGCGGTACTGATCGCCGTCGACGCGCTGCCGGCCTTGCCGATCAGCATGGACGCCCTCCCCTTTTCGCGCAGGTTAGGACCGGCGTCGGGCTGCTGGCAAGCTCTGTCCCAGCTTGGGAGAGTGGGGCTTGCCGGCCGACGCGCTCGTCGCGCCGTACGCTCCTGCTGCCTGACGGCTGCCGTTCGTGGCGGGCTCGATCACTTCGGGCAGGATTGGTGGGCGATGCAGGAATCGAACCTGCGACATCTTCGATGTGAACGAAGCGCTCTACCGCTGAGCTAATCGCCCGATCGGCGCGGGATACCCGCTGCGCCCGGGCGCCGCAAGCCCCTTGCGGGCTTCGCTCACCCGCGCCAGGCGATGAGAGCGGCGCCGCCGGCGATCATCGCGATGCCGAGCCAGACCGGCGGCGACGGGCGCTCGCCGAGGAAGGCGGCGGCGAAGACGGCGACGAGCACGACGCTCAGCTTGTCGATCGGCGCGACCTTGGCGGCCTCGCCGAGGCGGAGCGCCCGGAAGTAGCAGACCCAGGAGGCGCCGGTCGCGAGCCCCGACAGCACCAGGAAGGCCCAGGTGCGCCCCGGCACCGCCCCTGGATGCCAGGCTCCGGTGAAGGCGACGATGCCGGCCACGAGCGCGAGGATCACCAGAGTGCGGATCAGCGTCGCGAGATCGGGGTCGATCTCGCGAACGCCGACCTTGGCGAAGATCGCGGTCAGGGCCGCGAAGACCGCCGAGAGGAAGGCCCAGGACTTCCAGCCGAACTCGACGCCCACCGGCCCCTCCCGACGAAAAGGGCCGGGCGCAAGCTGCGCCCGGCCCGGGTCTCGGATCGCGGCCGTCAGTGCGCCGCGGCGCTGGGGCCCTCGCCCTGGCCGGCGGCCCGGGCGGCGGCGGCCGCGGCGGCTTCCGCCGCCTCGTCCCACTCGATCGCCTCGGGCGTGCGCACGAGGGCGTTCCTGAGCACGTCCGTGACGTTGGCCACCGGTATCAGCGCCAGCCCGTTCTTCACGTTGTCCGGGATCTCCCTGAGATCCTTGACGTTGTCGATCGGGATCATCACCGTGGTGATGCCGCCCCGAAGCGCCGCGAGCAGCTTCTCCTTCAAGCCCCCGATCGGCAGGACGTTGCCGCGCAGGGTGACCTCGCCGGTCATCGCCACGTCCCGGCGGACCGGGATGCCGGTCAGGACCGACACGATCGAGGTGACCATCGCGATGCCCGCCGAGGGCCCGTCCTTCGGGGTCGCCCCCTCCGGCACGTGCACGTGGATGTCGACGCTCTCGAACAGCGTCGGCTTCAGCCCGAGCTCCGGCGCCTTCGACCGCACCCACGAGGAGGCCGCGTCGATCGACTCCTTCATCACGTCGCCAAGCTTGCCGGTCGTCTTCATCCGCCCCTTGCCGGGCAGCTTCAGCGCCTCGATCGAGAGGAGGTCGCCCCCCACCTCGGTCCAGGCGAGCCCCGTGACGACACCCACCTGGTCCTCGGTCTCGGCAAGGCCGAACTTGAACCGCTGCACCCCGAGGAACTCCTCGAGGTTCTCGGGCGTGACGACGACCTTGTCGGTCTTGCCCTTGACGATCTCGGTCACCGCCTTGCGGCAGAGCTTGGCGATCTCGCGCTCGAGGTTACGGACGCCCGCCTCGCGCGTGTAGTAGCGCACGATGTCGCGGAGGCCCGCGTCGGTCAGCTCGAACTCGGCCGGCTTCAGGCCGTGGCCCTTTTCCTGCTTCGCGACCAGATGGCCCTTGGCGATCTCGACCTTCTCGTCCTCGGTGTAGCCGGGGATCGAGATGATCTCCATCCGGTCCAGGAGCGGGCGCGGCATGTTGTACGAGTTCGACGTGGTGATGAACATCACCTGGGAAAGGTCGTACTCCACCTCGAGATAGTGGTCCGAGAAGCTCGCGTTCTGCTCCGGATCGAGCACCTCCAGCATCGCGCTGGCGGGATCGCCGCGGAAGTCCTGGCCCATCTTGTCGATCTCGTCGAGCAGGATCAGCGGGTTCGTGGTCTTGGCCTTCTTCATCGACTGGATGATCTTGCCGGGCATCGAGCCGATGTAGGTCCGCCGGTGCCCGCGGATCTCCGCCTCGTCCCGGACGCCGCCGAGCGAGATGCGGATGAACTCGCGGCCGGTGGCCTTGGCGACCGACTTGCCGAGCGAGGTCTTGCCGACGCCCGGAGGCCCGACGAGGCAGAGGATCGGCCCCTTCAGCTTGTCGGAGCGGGACTGCACCGCGAGGAACTCGACGATACGGTCCTTGACCTTCTCCAGCCCGTAGTGGTCGTCGTCGAGCACCTTCTGGGCGAGGCCGAGATCCTTCTTGATCTTCGACTTCTTGCCCCAGGGGATCGACAGCATCCACTCGAGGTAGTTGCGGACCACGGTGGCCTCGGCCGACATCGGGCTCATCGAGCGCAGCTTCTTCAGCTCGCCGATCGCCTTGTCGCGGGCCTCCTTCGACAGCTTGGTCTTGGCGATGCGCTCCTCGAACTCGGAGGCGTCGTCCTGGCCCTCGCCCTCGCCGCCCAGCTCGCGCTGGATCGCCTTCATCTGCTCGTTGAGGTAGTACTCGCGCTGGGTCCGCTCCATCTGCGTCTTCACGCGCGACTTGATCTTCTTCTCGACCTTGAGCACGGACATCTCGCCCTGCATCAGGCCGTAGATCTGCTCCAGCCGCTCGCCGACATCGGCTTCCTCGAGCAGCTTCTGCTTCTCCTCGAGCTTCGAGGTGAGGTGCCCGGCGATGGTGTCGGCGAGCTTGCCGGCCGGCATCGAATCGGAAATGGCCGAGACCGCCTCCTCCGGGATGTTCCGGTTGAGCTTGGCGTAACGCTCGAAGTCCTCGGCCACGGCCCGCGACAGCGCCTTGATCGCGTCGGCATCGTTCTCGGTTTCCGCGATCCGTTCGGCGCTCGCCTCGAAGTAGGCGTCGTTGGCCAGGAACTTGGTGATCAGCACCCGCGCCTTGCCCTCGACCAGCACCTTGACGGTGCCGTCGGGCAGCTTCAGGAGCTGCAGGACGTTGGCGAGCACGCCGGTGCGGTAGATGCCGTCGGCCGTCGGCTCGTCCTCGGAGGCGTCCTTCTGGCTGGCCAGGAGAATCTGCTTGTCGTCCTTCATCACCGCCTCGAGCGCGCGCACCGACTTCTCGCGGCCGACGAAGAGCGGCGCGACGAAGTGCGGGAACACCACGATGTCGCGGAGAGGCAGGACAGGATAGGACGGACTGCTCAAGTCTGACATGTGTTTGTCCTTTGCTGGCAGAGCGCCCCGTCCCGCAACCGGCGACCTCGGGCACTCCCTCGCCGGATGAGATGGCGCTACGGCCAAGACGTTTCAAGTCGACACCACCTTGCGCGCGGCCCGCATCGGTTGCAAGGCGACTGGCGGGCCCTGCGGCCCGCCATCAACCGAAGTGATAAGGGCGCGGTCTCAGCCGCGGGAGCGTCGCCGGCGCAGGAGCGCGAGCGAGCCCCAGCCAGCCAGCGCCAGGCCCAGCGCCGGCGGCAGCGGCACCGGCGACGGCTCGATCGGCCCCGGCACCACCCGCAGCGTTACTCCGGTGAGCGTCGCGAGGCTGCCGAAGGAGAGCGTGTCGCAGGCGGCCGTCGGGCAGTTCGCGTTGGTCGAGATGATCGAGCCCCCGAGCATTAGCTGCAGCCCCAGCCCGGTCCCGGGCGCGACCGCGGTCGAGGTCCTGAGGTCGAGCGCCGCGATCGTGTCGAGGTCGTTGCCCCAGACCCCGGTCAGTGAGGCGCCGACCGCGTTGGTGTTGGAGATGGTGTTGGAACCGAAGGTCAGGCTGTAGGCGCCCAGATCGGTCTCGTCGAAGGTGCCGCCGATCACGATCTGGCTGCGGTTGATGGTGATCCGGCCGAGCGCCAGCGAGCCGTTGGACAGGCCGGCGTTGCCGCAGGTGCCCAGGCAATTGCCCTGGATGTTGTAGGTGATGGGCACTGCCACCGCCGGCGCGGCGAGGAAGGCGGTGGCGAGGGCGGCGAGGCAGTCGGCCGAAAGCTTCCGCATCGAACTGTTCCCCGAGGTTGCACGCGACACGATAGCACGAACGCGTGACCCGATCGACCGGCGACAAAGGCCAGCGGGGCCGCCCAAGACGGCGTGCCGCCGACGGTGGACGCAACGCGGATGGCCGCGATCTGCCGGGAAAAACACGCGGCCCGGCACGGACACGGGATGCGCTGAGCGCCGCGAACATGTATGCAACATTGCATGCAATCGACTCGTCTGGCCGACTGCCCGTTTCGCCGTGCCTGCGCTTCCTCGCCCACCCCTCTCAGCCCAGCAGAGCGTCAGGAACGCTCTTCACCGGAGGAAAGAATGCGCCGCGCCGTCCTGATCCTCGCCCTTGCGCCGTCGCTGCCCCCTGCCGGCGCCTTCGCCCAGGGTCCGTATCCCTCGCCGGCATCGGGGGTCGCGTCCGGTCCCGCGCTGCATCGCTCGGGCGCTGCCCCGAGCGTGAACGGCGCGACCGAGGCGACCGTGGCGCCCGCTCGGCACGCCCGCAGCGGCTGCGCGATCGGCGACACAAGGGCGGCCTGCACCGCCGCGCCGGAGATGTCCGCCGGCAACTGACACCGCCGCTCCGGACGATCGGGGCCGTTGCCGCGCGTCGCGATCAGTGCGGCGCCGGCCCCAGCCGGCCGTACTCGGCGATCAGCTCCTCGAAGGCCTCGGGCGGCGGGAATCCCGGGTATCCGTGCCGCGCCCCTGTGACCGCCCAGGCCAGCTTCTCGTCGGTTGCGGTCTCGATGAAGGGCGCGTACCAGCGGGTGTCGTCGAGCATCGTCGCCCGCAGGTTCACGAACCAGTCGATGCCGGGGAAGCGGGTGAACATCCAGCTCATGCACCAGCCGCAGAAGAAGTGCTGCATCTCGCCGTGCATGCCGCCGATCACCGGCTCGCCCCGGGTCACCTCGAAGCCCTCGCTCGGGATGGCGGCGCTGAGCGAAAAGGCGCTGGCGCTCATCCGCTGGCAGCCCTTGCAGTGACAGGCCATGGTGACGAGGGGGGCCGCCGTCACCCGGATGCGCACCTTGCCGCAGCGGCATCCGCCCTCCCAGGGCAGGTTCCATTCGTGCATCGCGTCCTCCGTGACCGGTCACCGCGGGGCCCGGTGCCGCTTCCCTTTCAGCCAGACGCAGGCCGGAATGGCAACGTCGAGGCGCGCAAGGAACGAGACGATTTGACGGGATCGTGCTATAGTCGGGCGGCGCGCACCCGACCCGTCTTGCCGGTACGCGCCTATTGCGAATGCCCCAAGTCCTTTCATGAACGGCTTTGGAGACCGAAATGCGCTTCCTGCACGCCTGTCCGCCCGCGCCCATCCTCCTGGCGCTGAGCGCCGGCATCGCCTTCGCCGACGGCCCCGCATCCCGCGGCCACGCCTTGGGACCCGATCTCGCTGCCCTCTCGGTACCGCTGGCGACCGCCGGTCCTGCCCGGGGCGGCCATGCCCTCGGCCCCGATGTCGCCGCGCTGCGCCAGCCGCTCGAATGCGGCGCGGAAGGCCCCTGCGCCACCGACCCGACCCTCGAAGCGACGATCGAACCGGCGGCTGCCGGCAACTAGCCGGACGCCCTGCAATGTGGCGGCCCCGGCGCCGCCGAGCGGTCCCGACTACCCGCGGTCGCGCGGCGGAGGCCGGCCCGCCGAGCGGCGGTCAGGCCGATGCGGCCCAGAGCCGGCGGGCGATCTCGGCCATCTGCAGCGACTCGGCCCAGCGGTCGGTCGTGTCGTTGCCGTCCCGGCCGATGATCGCGTAGGGCTTGGGTCCGAGCTCGCAGGTGAAGGCCAGCGTCGCGTCCGCGGCGCTGCGCCGGCGCCAGCTCGCCATCCCGTAGCCCCACCAGCGCTCGAATAGCTCGACCCACATCCGGTGCGCCGGGAAGGAGATCTCGACCTGCACCTGCTCGCGCGACGCCACCCGCCCGTGCAGCGCGTGCGAACTGTCGAGGATGCGCTCGATCATCGCGTGGTTCTCGTCGTCGACCGGCCAGGCGAACTCGCGGCCGACGAGGAAGTGCGAGAGGTCGGCCAGGAGCGGCAGCTCGGGCATCGCGTCGAGGAGGTCGAGCACGAAGTAGAGGTCGGTCGTCATCCGGTCGCGGTGGGTCTCGACCAACACCGGGAAATCGACCTCCTCGGCCAGCCGCATCCAGCCCTCGAGCAGCGGAAGGCATTCCTCGAGACGCCGTGGCCGCACATCGGGCTGGATGTCGAGGTGCAGCGGCGGGAACTCGGCCGCGACCTCGAGGACGGGCTTCAGGTCGTCGACGGTCTTCGGGAAGCACTGGCCCTCGCCGACCATGCCGGCCGGCCCGAGCAGGCCCGCAAGCCGCGCCACCGTGGCGCGGTCGGTCCAGTGCGTGCTGACGCCGTCGAAGCCGGCATCCGCGATCATCGCGACGTTCTCCTCGAGCGAGCGCTCGAACCCGTCGGTATGCCGCCGCTCCATCGCCCAGAGCGACTGCAGCACCGCGAGCCGCCGGGTGTCGGTTTCCGTCATCGGAGCCTCCGCATCGGGATCATTCCGACTACTCCTTCGGCCCGCCCCGGTCAAAGGTCAGCGGTTGATCTCGACGAGCAGCACCCAGGCGTCGAGCGTCGCCTTGAGGATGCAGGCGACCATGCCGGCGGCGATCAGGTAGAGCGCCGGCGTGCGGCCGGCCAGCATCAGGAGACCGCCGGCGAGGTAGGGCAGAACGGCCAGCTGAAGCAGGGCGAAGTTCTGCCGCGCGGTCCGCCGCTGCTCCGTCTCGGCGGTCCGGATCAGCCCGAGGTTCATCGAGGTCGTCGCGGCCCAGATGGCCCCGGCCGCGAGCAAGGTCTCGGCAGCGAACGCCCCGTTCGGCTGCGCGGGCACGAGCCCGAAGGCGGCGACCACGATCTGCAGCACGATCACCATCAGCGCGATTTCGGCGCGCCGCGGCAGCGCGGTCGTCGCGACGATGCGCGCGAGGTTCAGCGACAGCCCGACGAACAGGAGCCCGAGCAGCGTCGCGCCGGCCCCGAGCAGCGCCGCGAAGAACGGCTGCCAGTCGGCGAGCGTCGTCGTCACCGTAGCGTGGCCGCCCGCGACCGGATCACGACCGGCTGCCGGCAGAGCCGGCCGGTCCGGTCGAGCGGTGAAGTGATGAATGGTCGGTTCATAGGGCCAGGTCTTCCAGGTTCCCCGGTCGGCCGGGGGCGATGGTGCCGGCCGGGTTTACATCATCCGCTTGCCGCGGGTCACCCGGATGTCGAGGTCCTTGATCTTCTTCCGGAGCGTGTTGCGGTTGATCCCGAGCAGCTCCGCCGTGCGTACCTGGTTGCCGCGGGTCGCCGACAGCGAGAGCGCGATCAGCGGCAGCTCCATCTCCTTGAGAATCCGGTCATAGAGCCCGTCGGGCGGCAGGCTGTCGCCGTGCAGGTCGAAGTAGCGCCGGAGGTGGGCCTCGATCGCGTGCGCCAGCCGCTGCGGCTGCGACGCCTGCGGGCTCGCCGCCGACGACGGGCGCGCCGAGATCTCCTGGGTGACGACCGCGCCAGAGATCACGTCGTCGGGGCAGAGCACGCAGAGCCGCCGCATCAGGTTCTCGAGCTCGCGGACGTTGCCCGACCACTCCTGCTTTTTCAGGATCTCGAGCGCCTCCCTGGCGATCGTCTTGTGCGGCAGTCCCTCGGTCTCGGCCTTGCGCAGGAACGCCCGGGCGAGATCGGGCACGTCCTCCAGCCGCTCGCGCAGCGGCGGCAGCCGGATCGGCACCACGTTCAGCCGGTAGAAGAGATCCTCGCGGAAGCGCCCCTCGTTGATCAGCGACCGCAGGTCCTGGTGCGTCGCGGCGATGATCCGCACGTCCGCCGTCTGCACCTCGCGGCCGCCGACGCGGGTGAACTCGCCCTCCTGCAGCACCCGGAGGAGCCGGGTCTGCGCGTCGAGCGGCATGTCGCCCACCTCGTCGAGCACGAGCGTACCGCCCCTCGCCTGCTCGAACTTGCCGGGCATCGCCCGGTCCGCACCGGTGAAGGCCCCCTTCTCGTGCCCGAAGAGCTCGCTCTCGATCAGATCCCGCGGAATCGCCGCCATGTTGATCGCGACGAAGGGCCCGGCTTTCCGGAGCCCGTAATTGTGCAGCGCCCGCGCGACGAGCTCCTTGCCGGTGCCGCTCTCGCCGGTGATCATCACCCCGAGGTCGGTGTTCATCAGCCGCGCGAGGATGCGGTAGACCTCCTGCATCGCCGGCGAGCGGCCGATCAGCGGCAGGTTGTCCTCGCGTGCGGGCTCCTCGTCGGGCGCCGGCGTCCGCCGCGTGCGGTGGTTCAGGGCCTTCGCGACCTGGCCGAGCACCTCCTTGAGGTCGAAGGGCTTGGGCAGATACTCGTAGGCCCCGACCTCGGCCGCGCGGATCGCGGTCATCACCGTGTTCTGCGCGCTCATCACGATGACCGGAAGGTCCGGCCGGCGCTTCTTGATCGCCGGCAGGAGGTCGAGCGCGTCGCCGTCGGGCATCATCACGTCGGTGACGACGACGTCGCCCTCGCCCTCCTCGATCCAGCGCCAGAGGGTCGTCGCCGTCCCCGTCGCCCGCACGCGGCATCCGGCGCGGGTCAGCGCCTGGGCGAGAACGGTCCGGATGGTGCGGTCGTCGTCCGCGACGAGGATCGTGCCCTCCATCGCTAAGCCTCCTGCTCGGGATCGAGCTCGCCGCGCCAGACCGGGAGCCGGACGCGGAAGCGCGTGCGGCCGGGGCGGCTGTCGCACTCGACCACCCCGCCGTGGTCGGCGACGAACTTCGAGACCAGCGACAGGCCCAGGCCCGTCCCGTTCACCTTCGAGCTCACGAAGGGATCGAAGACGTCGCGGATCAGGTTTTCCGGGATCCCCGGCCCGTTGTCGGCGATCGTCACGACGAGCGGCAGGCTCTCGCTCTTCTGGCCGGGCCGCGCCATCTTCACCCCCGGGCTGTAGGCCGTCGCGATCGCGATCGAGCCGCCGACCCGCGGCACCGCCTCGGCGGCGTTCTTCAGCAGGTTCTGGAACACCTGCAAGAGCTGGTCGGGATCGCCCGCCGTCGGCGGCAGCGAGGGGTCGAACTCCTCGAGGAAGCGCGCGTGCGCCGCGAAGCCCGCCTGCGCCGAGCGCCGCGCCCGGTCGAGGACGTCGTGGATGTTGAGGGCGCGGCGCTGCGCCGGCCGGAGGTCGCCGAACTGCTCGACGCGGTCGACGAGCTTGCCGATCCGCGCCGCCTCGGCCTGGATCAGCCCGGTCAGCTCCCGGTCGCTGTCGCCGAGGCCCATTTCCAGCAGCTGCGCCGCCCCGGAGATCCCCGCCAGCGGGTTGCGGATCTCGTGCGCCAGCATCGCCGCCATCCCGGTCACCGACCGGGCCGCCGAGCGGTGGCCGAGGCTCCGGTCCATCTTCTCGGCCATGCCCTGCGGATGCATCAGGACCAGCACGTCCCCGGTGCTTTCCGACAGCGGCGAGGCGTGCACGTTCTGCAGCTCGGGCCGCTGGTCGTTCCAGCCGACCATGACGTTGTACTGGGCGACCGAGACGCCGTTCCGCCGCGCCTGGCCGATCACGTCGAGGACCGCGCTGTCGGCCCCGACGAAGCGACCGAGCGGGCGGCCGAGCATCTGCCGGAGCGAGGTCGACCCGAAGCTCTCGGTGGCCGGATTGGCGGTCACGATCAGGTCGCCCGCGTCCACGACCAGTCCCGGGTAGGGAATGGCGCTCCAGAACAGCTCGAAGCCGTTGACCGGGACCTCCATGCTAGGTCCCGTCCCGGGGACCGTCGGAGGGCGCCGGGCGGGCGATGTCCCGAACGGTCACCGGGGACCGGCCCGATCGTGCCGCAAAAACCGGCGAACCTGGCAAAATGCCCTCCGAACCTGCATACCGACGCTCAAACCATAGGCACCCACGCCCTTCTTTACCGCAGCGCAATCGAGGTGACAAGCGCCCGGGAATGCACGGCATTGTCGTTGCCGCGCCTGCCACCCTATAAGCCGGTACTGGGAGGGTGGCATGGACGTCCGCACCGGAATAGGCTTCGACGTGCACGGCTTCGGGCCGGGGACCGCCGTCACCCTGTGCGGGGTGGCGATCCCGTTCGACCGCGGACTCTCGGGCCACTCCGACGCCGACGTCGCGACGCATGCGCTGGTCGACGCCATCTTCGGGGCGCTGGCCGAGGGCGACATCGGCCACTGGTTCCCGCCCTCGGATCCGCAGTGGAAGGGAGCGGATTCCGCGGTCTTCCTCCTCAAGGCGGTCGAGCGCTCCGCCGCGCGCGGGTTCGCCGTCAGCCACCTCGACTGCACCATCGTCTGCGAGAAGCCGAAGATCGCGCCGCACGTCCCGGCCATGCGCGCCGAAGTGGCCCGCATCGCGGGCATCGAGGTCGACCGGGTCAGCGTCAAGGCGACGACCTCCGAGCGGCTCGGCTTCACCGGGCGCGGCGAGGGAATCGCCGCCATCGCGACCGCCACGCTGGTGCGGGCGTGACCCGGCTGATCGCGACCTTCGGCTTCGTCGGGCTGATCCCGTTCGCGGCCGGCACCTGGGGCTCGCTCGCGGCCCTCGCGGCTGGCTACCTCATACACCGGCTGGGCGGCTTTCCCCTGCTCCTCGTCGCCACCCTCGCGGCCTATGTCCTCGGCTCGTGGGCGACTGGCGTCGAGACCTTCGAGCAGCACGACCTCGACCCCTCGCACATCGTCATCGACGAGGTCGTCGGCCAGTGGATCGCGCTGATGCCGCTGTCGCTCGGCCTCTGGCTGGCGGGCGCTCCCCCGGCCCTCTTCCCCTGGCCGGGCTGGGTCGGCGCCTTCGCCTTCTTCCGCCTCTTCGACATCTGGAAGCCGGGGCCGGTGGCCTGGGCCGACCGGCGCAAGGGACCGACCGGGGTGATGCTCGACGACGTCATCGCCGGGCTGATGGCCGCTGCCGTGGTCACGCTGATGGCGGCGGTCGCGCACGGGTGGCTCCGGTGATCGCCGAGGCGGCGGCACGCGCGCTGATCGAGGCCGCGCGCGCGCGCGGCTGGAAGATCGCGACGGCCGAGAGCTGCACCGGCGGGCTGGTGAGCGCCGCCATCACCGACATCGCCGGCTCCTCCGACGTCTTCGACCGCGGCTTCGTCACCTACTCCTACCCGGCCAAGGTCGCGCTGCTCGGCGTGCCGCAGGCGCTGCTCGCGGCGCACGGCGCGGTGTCCGAGGCGGTGGCGCTGGCGATGGCCGAGGGCGCGCTCTCCGCCTCCGACGCCGACGTCGCGGTCGCGGTCACCGGCGTCGCGGGGCCGGGGGCGTCCGAGGCGAAGCCCGAGGGGCTGGTGTTCCTCGCCACCGCCACCGCAGGGCGGCTGCGCGCCGAGCGGCGGGAATTCGGGGCGCTCGGGCGGGCGCGGGTGCGGCAGCGGAGCGTCGAGGCGGCGCTCGAACTCGCGCTTCAGGCCGTCCTGTCGCGAGGACCGTAGAGCTCGGCCGCGCGGCGCTCGAAGGCGCGGACGACGCGCTGCATCGCCTCGTGGAAGAAGAGGCCGATCAGCTTGGCGAGGATCGCCGAGCGGAACTCGAAGTCGACGAAGAAGTCGATCTCGCAGGCCCCGCCCTGCGGGACGAACCGCCAGCGGTTGCGCAGGTAGCGGAAGGGTCCGTCGAGGTATTCGACGTCGATCGTCCTGGCACCGGGATCGAGCCTTACGCGGCTGCCGAACCGCTCGCGATAGACCTTGAACGAGATCACGAGGTCGGCGTCCACCACCATCGTGCCGTCGGGGCCGGGGCGCGTGTCGCGGATGCGGGCGGCGGCGCACCAGGGGAGGAACTCGGGATAGCGGGCCACGTCGGCGATCAGCGCGTACATCTCGTCGGCGCTGTAGGGCACGACGCGCTTCTCGGCGTGGGTGGGCATGACGCTCCCGGCGGATTGTAGGGGGAGGAGATTGCCAATAGGATGGGCGGGGACACAAGGCCGAACGGCCGAGCGGGGGGCTACTCCAGAGGCATGGCGACACGGGACTACGTGATCGACGAGATGATCTCGGCGAAGGCGATCGCCGCGCGCGTCGAGGCGCTGGCCAAGGAGATCTCCGAGTTCTACGCGGGCACCGACAAGCTCGTCGTGATCGGGCTCCTGCGCGGCTCGTTCGTCTTCATCGCCGACCTCGTCCGCGAGCTCGACCTGCCGGTGGAGGTCGACTTCCTCGAGGCCTCCTCCTACGGCAACGCGATGGAATCGAGCCGCGAGGTGCGCATCCTGAAGGACCTCAGCGGCGGCGAAATCGCCGGTCGCGACGTGCTCGTCGTCGAGGACATCATCGATACCGGCCGCACGCTGAAGCATGTGCTGGCGATCCTGAAGACCCGCCGGCCCGGGCGCCTCGAGGTCTGCGCGCTGCTCGACAAGCCGTCGCGGCGGGAGGTCGACGTCAGGGCGAAGTGGGTCGGCTTCGAGATCCCCGACGAGTTCGTCGTCGGCTACGGGATCGACTATGCGCAGCGCAATCGCAACCTGCCGCACATCGGCAAGGTGCGCTTCATCGGGGCGGATTAGCACCGGACGCCGGGCGGACCCCTGACGTCGATCCTCGAGGCAGGCCGGCGCCGCCGCACGTCGGCATGGTTAACGCGGCTGCACCCCCCGATCATGAGGGTATCGCGGGCGCCCCGCGGTGCGAAGCGGCGCCCGCGGGCAGGGTAAACGGGGCAGGAGCTGCCGCTCGCTGCGGCGCGTCGGGGGGGTGCGGCGAAGACGCTCGGCGAGGAGCGACGAGCCTTCCCAGGCGCGCGGGTCCTGCCCGGGTGCCTCGGGGTTGCCGCTGGCCAGCGAGCTTCGGGCAGGAGGGCGCCGGGCGGCGAGGTCGAGTCGGCGCTTTGGCGCCGTTCGCCGCATTCGCGGCTCGGCCTTCAGGCCCGCGGAGATCTTCCTTGCTCTTCAATCCCGAGGGCGCCCGGGGCGGCCGAGGGGGCGCTCGCCGCCCCCTCGACCCCCCGGCACTGCCCGATAAGTCCAGAGAAAGTGAGGAAAAAGGCCGGCGGCCGGGCGCCTCGACCTGGTCGGCGGGACCGCCGGGTGTTTTCAGCGGCAGCGGCAGCGGCAGCGGCTGCGAGGGCTCGCACGGGCCAAACGGCGGCCGGCTCCGGAGCGACCCCCGGCAAGGCTCAGCCGGGGGGTCCGCGGAACCCGGTCGCGACCAGGTACATCTCTGCCGATTCCTTTCGGCTGGCCGGCGGCTTCATGTGCGCGACCCTGGCGAAGGCCCGGTTGAGCGTGGCCACCAGCGACGCCTCGGCGCCGCCGGCAAGCACCTTGGCGACGAAGCTGCCGCCGGGCTCGAGCACCTCGACCGCGAAGGCGGCCGCGGCCTCGACCAGCGCCACGATCCTGAGGTGATCGGTCCCGGGATGCCCCGAGGCCGCCGGGGCCATGTCCGACAGCACCACGTCCGCAGGCCCGCCGAGCCAGGCCTGCACCTCGGCGTCCGCGCCATCGGCGAGGAAGTCGAGCAGCCTGAGCTCCGCGCCGGGGATGGCGTCGACCGGCTGCAGGTCGAGCGCGAGCACCCGCCCGATCGCCCGGCCCTTGGCTGCCCCGAGCGCGTTCGTCCGCGTCACCGCCACCTGCGTCCAGCCGCCCGGCGCCGCGCCGAGGTCGACGACCCGCCCCCCCGGCTTCAGGAGCGCGAAGCGGTCGTCGATCTCGATCAGCTTGAAGGCGGCCCGGCTGCGGTATCCCTCGGCCCGCGCCCGCGCCACGTAGGGGTCGTTGAGCTGCCGCTCCAGCCAGCGCGTCGACGAAAGCTTGCGCCCCTTGGCGGTCTTCACCCGCACCCGCAGGTCCCGCCGGCCGCGGCCCGATCCCGATCCCGTCACTCGAGCCGGACCCCCTCGGCGAAGGCGCCGTGCGCCGACATCATCGCGAACAATATCCCCTCGCGCAGCCCGCGGTCGGCGACCCGCATCGAGTCGGTCGGCCAGATCCGCAGGAGCGTCTGCAGGATCGCCGCACCCGACATGATCAGTTCCGAGCGGTCGCGCCCGAGCCCGATGTCGAAGCGGCGCCCCTCCGGCCCGAGCCGGAGGAAGCGCGCGATCACCGAGTCGATCGCGCGCGCCGACAGCCGCATCCCGTCGACCTTGCGCCGGTCGTAGCGCTTGAGCCCCAGATGCGCCGCCCCGACCGTGGTGACGGTCCCCGACGTCCCGATCATCTGAAACGCCCCCGGCGCCTCCGGCGCCATCCCCTCGGCATAGGGCTTGAAGCCCGCGATACTCTCCTCGAAGTACCAGGACATCAGCGCGAAGCGCGCGCCGTCGTCGGCAACGTCGGCATAGCGCTCGTGCAGCGTCGCGACCCCGAGCGGCACCGAAATGAAGTCGACGATCCGCGCCGCCCCGGGGCCGCCGCCGGACATCTTGAGCCCGACGATCGCCTCGACCCGCTTGCCGGGCTCGATCGCGCTGAGGTCGAGCCAGACGAGCTCGGTCGAGCCGCCGCCGATGTCGAAGACCAGAACCTGCTCCGCCTCGGGCGACACCAGGGGCGCGCAGGAGATCACCGCGAGCCGCGCCTCCTCGTCGGGCCGGATCACCTCGAGGCGCAGCCCGGTCTCCTTGGCCGCCAGCGCCAGGAAGTGGTTGCCGTTCCGCGCGCGGCGGCAGGCCTCGGTTGCCACCAGGCGGACGTTGCGCACCTTGTAGCGCGCGAGCTTCTCGGCGCAGACCTCGAGCGCGGCGAGCGTCCGCCCGATCGCGCCCCGCGACAGGTGCCCGGTGCGCTCCAGCCCCGACCCCAGCCGAACCGACTTCGCAAAGGCGTCGACGACGCGCAGCCGCCCGCTGTCGGGCGCCGCGATCAGCATCCGGCAGCTGTTCGTGCCCAGGTCGAGGGCCGCATAGAGATCGGGCTCCGGCGACGCGGCCCCCTGACCGCGCCGCGACGACGCCAATGCGACACCATCCTGCGCAGACCCGTTGAAGTCATGCGCCATGTTGAACCAGTTTCGGATTCTGCGGCGAAGACCGCAGACTTGACCCGAGCGTACATGACGCCCCACGGCAAAGCAACAATCGGCGCCGCCGGGTAGTGTCTCAGTTTGAAATTTGATGTGCCGCCTCCGCCCCCAGCCGTGCTAACCTTCGGTTAGCCCGAAGGGGATAATAAGAATGGGCGGGATCGCCGTCGCGGGGGAAGTGGTGACCGCCGGGACCGCGCTCGCGGGCCTGATCCTCATATACATCGGCAGCCTGGTTACGTCGTTCGGCGGCTATGCCGCAACGGAACAGAAGAGCGTCCGGGCCAGGTTCCAAGCGCGCGCTTGGCTTGCGTTCGTCGGCTTCGTTTTTGCGCTAGGCGCCTCTGCCCTGGCAATTTTGGGTAAGTGGATTGGGAGCGTGTGCGTGGCCAACGTGGCAGTGTGGGTATTGTTTTTCGGATTTGGGTGGGCGGTCCTCGCCACCGTCCAGGGCATTCGGGAGATCAAATGATGGCGCTGACCCTTGCCGTCGAGCAGCGTTTGGACGATGTTGGTTTGGTCGAGTTTTACGAGGAAGACTCGGCCGCGTGGCTGGACATGGTGCGGGACACGAAGGTGTTTCTCACGGCCCAATACCCTGATGGGGCGCGGATACGTCCCGATGACGTAGCGAATGGGTTGGTCGGCCCTCTGGAGGTCCATGAAGGATTCAAGGACTTCCGCAGCGAAAAGAAACTTCGGCCAAAATACTGGATTAGGTACTTCGCCGACTTACTTGTCGATCGTACCTGGGGGCAAATCGAATAGGAGCAGGACGAATGCCAAAAACCGAGCAGAACTTGAAGAAGGCTGAGGACTTTATCCGCAGCAGTCTTGAGAAGAATTTTAAGCAGCGTTCCTTCGACCCTGAGCAGCTCAGGGCTGCCGCCAAGAAACTCTGCGAGGCCGTCCCGGTGAGGGAGAAGGAGCCCGCCTAGTCGGCGCGCTTTCGGTAAGGCCCGCGCGGGCCCGGCTTAGGCGCCCGCGCATCAATCAAATTGACGATCCATTCTACGTCCCGCAGCGTGTCCGACACGCCAGCCGCCATCGCCGGCGACATGCGCAGGCTCTTGTGCAGCCGGCAGAAATTGTAGTGCACGAAGTAGAGCGAGAGCATATGCAGGTGGTTCGCCAGCTTCTTCGAGAAGCCGTTCGTGAGCCGGGTAAACCGCCGCATGCCCATCCGCATGGTGAGGTTCTGCCGCTCGACGTGCGAGGTTGAGACAAGCGCCTTGTCGGGCTCGCCGCTGATCCATTCCTTCCGGGCGCCGGTGCAGACCGCGGGCGAGTAGCGCCGCTCGGCGGTCTTCGGGCCGGCCGGCTCGCCGTAGAGCTTTACGAGCATCGCGTAGTCGATATCGGCGCCGAACACGCCCTCGACCGCTTCAAGGTAAGCCTTGTGCCCATCCGTAGTGAGCTGGACGCGGTTCGCGAGGCGGCGGCTGAGATCGTCCATGAACTCGAAGGCGGTCGCGCCGGAGCGGTCGCCGACCTCATAGGACAGGATCAGCTTGCTTTCGCTGTCGATCGCCGTCCAGGTCCACACGTCACCAGCGCCGCCGGGAGCGGCCTTGGCCGCCGCGACGTTCTTCTCTTTCGCGTAGCAGAAGCTCCAAATCTCGTCGCACTGAACAAGCCGCGCCTTCACATTGCGGACCGTCTCGTCGTGATAGGCGGCGCACGCCTCGCCGGCATCCTCAAGCAGCTTCGTTACCGTGTTGATGGAGACGCCCGTGATGCGGCTGATCGACCGCATGGACGATCCCTCAACCAGCATGGAGAGGATTTGGACGCGGGTGGTGAGGGGCAGCTTGTTCATGCTGCCGTTATATGAACTTTTTTGCTTAGCGTCAAGCATTCTTTTCACCAAGAGAGACCGGGTAGCTAGCGCATCGTTTTCGTGCTCCAATTGGGTGTTTTACGGCTCCTTAGGGCATTTATCGCAAAAACGCTATGGGCAAATGGTCGTACCGATGCTACGTTGACGCGCGCCAGCCAAATTTTTGGAGACGGTGGTATGACGAAAACAGCGCGATGCATGCGAAGCATGACGAGGTTTTCGATACCATCGAGCAGCAAGAGCAGTGGACGCTGCCATACGTAAAACCTGTCGGAAAGGGCATAAGTGAAGTACGCATTAACTCATCGGTTGCGTGGCGCATATTTGGTTTCTTCGGAGGAGGCCCTAAGACGTTCATAGTTTGCAACATTGATCGTCATGTAGGGCGAAAGGGCGACTTGGCTGGCGGTATTAATCTCGCCCGAAAGAGGATGGCCGATATAAAGTCTGGAAAAGAACTGGCGGTGAAATGTGAGCGTCCTGGAAAGACTTAAGAGATTTGGCCGAAAATCGTACCGTGATGAGTACCTGCGGTCCAGCGTGCGCGGAAGCATTGCGTATCAAATGCGAGCGCTTAGGAAATCGGTCGGCTTGTCGCAGGAGCAATTTGGTAAGAAAATTGGCAAACCTCAAAGCGTCGTTTCCCGCCTTGAAAATACGGAGTATGGTACTGTCTCTATTCAATCCTTACTCGACGTAGCTACGTCACTAGACGTGGCTCTAATTGTCAGGTTCGTCTCATATCCAACGTTCCTCGAGTGGGCGTCTAGAATGTCTGAGTCTGAGCTTCAACCTGAGACCATTCATGAAAGTATAGGATCGGAAACCACCGTGCGGACAGCCGTTTACAAGGGGCCTGTTCCCGCATCAAAAACGCTTATTCTCGAACAAAGAGCCGGGGAGCAAGCCTTCTATGCCAACTAGGAGAGCTAACGACTTTAGATATTACTCATGCACAAATATAAGCTTTGGCGTGTCCGACGATGCGTGCAGGCTACTTTTTACCATTGAAGAGGCACCCCAAGACTTCCTTGAACAGGCGGGAGTAATAATTTCTTATAGAAATCTTCAATTACTTCGTATAGTTGCGGATGAGGCGATCGCGTATTATCAAGAGCGAGCGGGAGTAAATCTGGAGGTACCTGAGGATCAAGAGGCCATGATTCGAGAGATGTTTAGAAAGAACTTGCCTACTTTCTCTTCCACCGATGGCGAGCAGCAGTCTTAGCTATCTCCGCACGCCGCTCCGCCGTCATCCCCTCGGCGCGGGCCTTCCCGCCCCTCGCGCCCAGCGCCTTGGCGGAAGCGTCCTTCCCCTCGTCCTCGGGCGTGTCCTCGATCTCGCCCGTCGCGATCCTGCCGACCATCACGGCCAGGCCGACCGCGTCGGCGGGGCGCTTCTCGCCTTTGGGGCCCTTAGGCATGTCGTCTCCTCAGATGATCGACTGACCGTATCCGCCGCAACCGGCGATCCGGCAGTCATAGTCAATTGCCGGCTCGCGTAGCCGGCCAAAACTCGCCAGGCGGTCGATCTCCATCTGCAACGCCCATGCCTTGCCGAACGCCGCATCGTTCACGTCGGTCACGTTCAGCCGGTCGATCGCGGCCTCGATCTCGGCGATCTCCTGAGCGATGCCTTCCAATGCGATCTCCCGTATGCTTCCCGCTAAGCATATAGGAGCGCTGGTCGGCGCGCGACAGGTTCGTCAACCTCGCCCAATTTCAAACTGAGACACTACCCGCCGCCGGTCCGCCGGCTCGCCCGTCGTCGCCGATCCAGGAGGGGGATGCAACCAAAAGGATATACAATACTCGCTACCGACTAGGTCGAGTATTACGGTGCTTGCACAGCTTCCGCGAGCGCGTTATCGATTGGAAACGGGAGGGGAGTCAAAGACGCACTACACTATGCTTGCGGCATTGCAACACGCGCCGCAGGTAAGCGAATACAGGGGTCGCAGCGCCGGCGGGTTTTGTTGCCGTGCGTGACGAGCCGTAATCATTGATAGAGCGGAGTGGCGACGCTGGATTTCGCGTCCAAGAATTTGCGCGCCTTCGCCGCGTCCAAGTCTAATCACCAGGGAGTTATACCCAAATGGCCACCATAACCGGCACCCCAGCCAACGAGAACCTGGTCGGAACGCGCAAGGACGATACCTTCCTGCTGCAGACCGGCGGCACCGGAGACAACAACGGAACGGACCAGTACGACGGCAAGGGCGGCCACAACCGTATCCTGGGCGGCGCCTCCTACGACGTGCTGCGGGTCCTCGACAACCTGTCGAACCTCGTCCGGATCCAGAAGCTCGACGGGGGCGACGGCCAGCCCGGCTACAACACCATCCTCGCCACCGACGGGAACGACACGCTCAACTTCACCAAATACGTGATCAAGGCCTTCACCATCGACGGCGGCAAGGGCGACGACACCATCACCGGCACCAAGGGCCACGACCACATCCGCGGCGGTGAGGGCAACGACACGCTGAACGGCGGGGTCGGCAACGACACCTTCTACCTGCTCACCGGCGGCGACACCAATGGCACCGACCAGTACAACGGCGGCTCGGGCAAGGACGCTATCGTCGGCGGCTGGTCCTACGACACGCTCCACGTCACCAACGGGCTCAGCAATCTCGTCGGGATCGAGAAGCTCGACGGGGGCGACGGACAGCCCAGCTACAACACAATCCTCGCCACCGACGGCGACGACGTGCTGAACTTCTCGAGCTACGTGGTCAAGGCCTTCACCATCGACGGCGGCAAGGGCAACGACACCATCACCGGCACGTCGGGCGACGACCACATCCGCGGCGGCGAGGGCAACGACACGCTGAACGGCGGCGCCGGCAACGACACCTTCTACCTCGTCACCGGCGGCAACACCAACGGCGTCGACCAGTACGACGGCGGCGGCGGCACCGACAGGATCGTCGGCGGCTGGTCCTACGACACCCTCAACGTCAAGAACGGCCTGACCAACCTCGTCGGGATCGAGGAGATCTCCGACAGCGACGGCCAGTTCGGCTACAACACCATACTCGCCACCGCCGACCACGACACCCTCGACTTCTCGGGCATGTCGGTGAAGTTCTTCGTCATCGACGGCCAAGGCGGCAACGACACCATTACCGGCACCGCAGACGACAACCAGATCCGCGGCAGCGGCGGCAACGACACGATGGACGGCGCCGGCGGCAGCGACACCTACCTCGTGGGCGCGGGGGATGGCGCCGACCGCTTCCTCGACAGCGGGGGCTCGGGCACCGACCGGATCACCGCGACCGCGGCCAGCGTCAGCATCGCCATCGCGGCCCTCTCGGGCATCGAGCAGATCACCTCGGGCGGGTTCGGCAACGTCAACGTGGTCGGCACCCCCGACCACCAGACGCTCGACTTCTCCGGCGTCACCTTCAGCGGCATCGGCCTCGTCGACGCCCTCGGCGGCAACGACGTTGTCACGACATCCAACCTGACCAATGGACAGGCCTACCGCGGCGGCGCCGGCAACGATACCTTCATCCTCGGCAACACCGACACGGTCCTCAGGGTGTCCGCGGCCGACAACGGATGGTTCGACACCTACGGCGGCAACACGGCGGGCGCCACGCACCGGATCGTCGCCGAGGACGCCGGCACCCACATCGGCATCAGCGCCAACTACACGAACGACGTCGACATCATCGACGGCAACGGCAAGGCGAACGTGACGGTCAACGGCTCCTCGGCGTCGCACGACATCTGGGATCTATCGGGCACCAAGCTCATCGGCATCGCGGAGGTCGCCACCGCGGGCGGCAACGACCAGGTCCACACCTCCAACGACAGCGACGCCGCCGGCGGGCAGGCCTATCGCGGCGGCACCGGCAACGACAGCTTCTTCTTCGGGACGCAGGACACCCGCCTCTTCTACGCGTCGGCCGACAACGGCGGGTTCGATGCGTTCAGCGGCAACGGCGCGGCGACGCACCGGGTCATCGCCGAGGACGCCGGCACGATCATCGGCATCGCCGGCAGCTACGGCGGCACCAGCAGCGTCGACGTCATCGACGGCAACGGCAAAGCCAACGTCACCATCGTCGGCAGCAACGCGGTGCACAACTCCTGGGACTTCTCGGGCACCACGCTGATCGACATCGCCTCGATCAGCGGCGGCGACAACACGGCCAACGACACCATCACCGGCTCGGCCGGAGACGACGCGATCCTCGGCCTCGGCGGCAACGACACGCTGAACGGCGGGCTCGGGAAAGACACGCTGACCGGCGGGCCGGGCAACGACTTCTTCGTCTTCACCAGTGCCGGGGTCGCCAACGCCGACACGGTCGCCGACTACAGCCTGAGCGACCGGGTCGTCGTGAGCGCGCTGGTCGACTTCCCGACCTCGGGCGGCGTCCCCGGCGACTATGCGCGGCTCGCGACCGACGGGACCGACACCACCCTCGAGGTAAGCGCCGACGGCACGGGCAGCGACTGGCAGCTGGTCGCCACGCTCGCCGACTATACCGGCACCGTTCACGTGCAGCTCGGGACGGCCTCGCAGGTGTTCGACCTCACGGCCTGATCCTGGCTCCCGCCGGGGCGCCGCGGCGGCGCCCCGCTCGCGGCGCAAACGCAACCGCCTAAAGTATAGGCACTTGTGGATCGATCGCGAGGGGAGTAATGGTTGATTCGAGGGGGAGAGGATTCTGCCCAATCGCAAATATGACAAGGTTAATTTCGGCCTATCCGTAGATGTTCCGTGCTCGAAAGGCATGCCGGTTTGAGCTGGTTCATTCACGATTACATGACAAGCCTTGCCGCACGCGTTCGGGACGTCCTTGACGTGCAGTTGTATTTTGGCAAAGATCTGCGGGAGAATTGAACAATGGCGAACATCAGCGGCACGAGCGCCAACGAGACCCTGAACGGCGACACGGACGGTCCGAACACCAATGACACCTTCGTGCTGCAGACCGGGGGCACGGGCGACAACAACGGACTCGACCAATACTACGGGGGCGGCGGCTATAACCGCATTCTCGGCGGCTGGTCCTACGACGTGCTGCGGGTGCTCAACAATCTCTCGAACCTGCACGATATCCAGGAGATCGACGGCGGCGACGGGCAGCCCGGCTACAACACCATCCTTGCTACCGACGGGAACGACACGCTCGACTTCTCGAGCTACCTGATCAAGTCGTTCACCATCGACGGCGGCAAGGGCAACGACACCATCACCGGCACGTCGGGCGACGACCACATCCGCGGCGGCGAGGGCAACGACACGCTGAACGGCGGCGCCGGCAACGACACCTTCTACCTCCTCACCGGCGGCAACACCAATGGCACCGACCAGTACGACGGCGGCACCGGCACCGACAGGATCGTCGGCGGCTGGTCCTACGACACGCTCAACGTCAAGAACGGCCTGACCAACCTCGTCGGCATCGAGGCAATCGACGGCGGCGACACCCAGTTCGGCTACAACACCATCGTCGCCACCGCCGACCACGACATCCTCGATTTCTCTGGCATGTCGGTGAAGTATTTCGTCATCGATGGCATGGGCGGCAACGACACGATCACCGGCACCGCCGACGTCAACCAGATCCGCGGGGGCGCCGGCAACGACACCATGAACGGCGGCGAGGCCGACGACACCTACCTCGTCGGCGCTGGTCACGGCGAGGACGGCTTCCTCGACAGCGGAAGCTCGGGCGGGGACCGCATCACCGCGACGGCCGCCAACGTCAACGTCGCGATCGCGGCGCTCTCGGGCATCGAGTTGATCACCTCGGGCGGCTACGGCAACGTCAACGTGTTGGGCACGGCCAACCACCAGACGCTCGACTTCTCCAACACCGCCTTCAGCGGTATCGGCCTCGTCGATGCCCTCGGGGGCAACGACGTGATCGCGACCTCCAACCTGACCGCCCAGACCTATCGCGGCGGCGCCGGCAACGACACCTTCAGCCTCGGCAGCGCCGATACCGTCCTGCGGGTGTCCTCGGCCGACAACGGCGGCTTCGACACCTACAGCGGCAATACCGCCGGCGCCACCCATCGGATCCTGGCGGAGACCGCCGGCATCCAGATCGGCATCAGCACCAACTTCGCCAACGGCGTCGACATCATCGACGGCAATGGCAAGGCGAACGTGACCGTGAACGGCTCCTCCGGCTCGCACGACGTCTGGGATCTTTCGAACACCCAGCTCATCGGCATCGCCGAGGTCGCGACCGCGGGCGGCAACGACCAGATCCGCACGTCCGACGTCGCTCCGGACGGGCAGGCCTATCGCGGCGGCGCCGGCAACGACAGCTTCGCCTTCGGGACGCAGGATGCCCGGCTCTTCGTCTCCTCGGCCGACAACGGCGGTTTCGACAGCTTCTCCGGCAACACCGCCGATGCCAACCACCGAATCATCGTCGACGATGCGGGCACCCAAGTCGGGATCAGCACCAACTACGGCGGCGGCAACAGCGTCGACCTGATCGACGCGACCGGCAAGGCGAACGCCTCGATCGTCGGCTCCTCCGGCTCGCACGACGTGTGGGATCTGTCGCGGACCGTGCTCAAGAACATCGGCACCGTCTCCACCGGCGGTGGCAACGACACCGTGCAGACGGCGCTCGAGTCGAACGCCCACGTCCTCTACGACGGCGGCGCCTTTACCAGCGACAAGCTGATCATCTCGCTCACCGAGGCGCAGGCGGGCAACGCCACGCTGATGGCGCAGATCGCCGCGCTGACGCCGGGGTCGGGAGTCAACGGGTCGCTGAACGCCGGCGGCGTCGACCTGACCGCGCAGGGCTGGGAAAGCTTCGGGGTCGCGGTCGACATCGACGGCAGCTTCCAGCCGCTCAACATCCTGTTCGGCACGGCGAACCACGACTCGGGCCCGCCCTACGCGCCGGTCCTGAGCGTGCCGGCGGCCAAGGTGAACGAGTCCTGGGCGATCTTCGGGCTCGGCGGCGACGACAAGATCATCGGCGGCAACAAGGCCGACTTCATCGACGGCGGCGGCGGCAACGACAACCTGAACGGCGGCGACGGCGACGACAGCTTCTTCGTCGCGGCCTCGACGCCGGCGAACGGGTACGACGTCTTCAACGGCGACGGCGGCAGCGACCGGATCCTGTCGGCGGACGGCTCCGACATCCGGGTCAACGGCATCTCCTCGATCGAGGAGATCAGCGGCGGCGGCTTCTCTGGCGTCGACCTCGTCACCAACCCGTCGGCGCACGTCGCCCTCGACCTGTCGGGGACCAGGCT